>CAWJSE010000003.1:0-930197 GCA_963845445.1 Candidatus Melainabacteria bacterium
AAGTATCAACTATAATTTTTCTGCCAGTTAAGCCAGCGTCTCCGTGGGGACCACCCACAACAAAGCGCCCAGAAGGATTTATCAAATATCTTGTTTGGTCGTCCGGTTCTACAGATAGGTCTTTAAATGCTGGCATGATCACATAAGCCTTTAAATCATTGGCAATGCGATTTTGTATATATTCGTTATCGGTTTTCCCGTCAATGGTTTCGTCGTGTTGGGTCGAAATGACTATTGAATCAATACGGACGGCACGCCATTTTGGTATTCTATCGTCACTTGCGTTTTGCCATCCGGTCTGAGGTAAGGCAAGGTGCCATTCTTTCTTACTTCACTAAGCCGTCTAGAGATACGATGAGCTGCCGAGATAGACATAGGCATCATCTCAGGCGTCTCATTACAAGCATACCCAAACATCATGCCTTGGTCACCTGCACCAATGCTGTCTGCCGATTCAGCGGATTTGTCGGAACGTTTCTCCAAGGCTGAACTGACACCTTGGGCAATATCGGACTCTGTTTATCAACAGCAATAATATGCCACAAGAATTAGCATCAAATCCTCCGCCCGTAGACCGGTAATAGCCAATGTCCTTAATAACCCGACGAGCTATCTGCTGTATGTCCATACTGGCAGTGCTGGTTAATTCGCCAAAAATTAATAATAGTCCAGTTGTTGCAGCACATTCTATAGCTACACGAGCTTGAGGATCAAGATTTAATATAGCATCCAATATGGCATCAGAAACTTGATCGCATATTTTATCTGGATGCCCTTCAGTGACGGATTCAGACGTAAATAAATAAGAACCAGTCAATCATTCTCCTTAAATCTAGATTGATAATCAGGTTGACTAAGTCCAGGCGGAACACCGAATTCTTGATATGCTAGCATTTTTCCCTAATTTTAGAATCTAAGTGTACAATCTATTGAAATTGTTTAAGATAGAGTGAATTCTCGAGATTAAATATGAAAAGAAAAAGGTTCTAGTTACTCCCTCCGCCTATAAAGGCTCTCTGAGCTCAATGCGAAGTGGCCCAAGCTATAAAAACTGGTTTGCAAAAAACAAATCAGCAAATGGACATTAAGTGTTTGCCCTTAGCTGATGGCGGTGATGGCACAATTGACTCCATCAGAGCTTGCCTGGGTGGTGAGCTTGTCGCGAAGGAAGTGTTAGGACCATTAAATAATCCAGTAAATTCCTTTTGGCTGGTGCTAGATGATTGGGTATTGATTGAACTGGCTAATTGCTCTGGTTTGGCAACAGTTGGAAACAAACAACTGCAACCATTGCTAACCCATACCTATGGTTTGGGTCAGTTAATTAGCGCATGCCTTTCCAATCCTTACAAAAAAATTCTTATTGGCTTAGGGGGCAGTGCCTCTACAGACGGTGGCACTGGTGCATTAGCTGCTCTTGGAGCAAAATTTCTTGATACTAAGGGCCAAGTTCTGCCTCTAGGAGGTGGTCCCTTGCTTAATTTGCAGTCAATAAATTTAGATCAGCTTGATAAACGTGTGTATCAAAAAGATATAGAGATTCTAACAGATGTACGATCACCGTTATTGGGCAAAGATGGAGCGGCAGCAATATTTGCTCCACAAAAGGGTGCTAGTAGTGAAGAGGTTTCTCTTTTAGAGCATGGGCTGACTAAATTAGCTGAAGTCATGACATGTGTAACAAAAACTGCCTTGCAAGACCTACCTGGGATGGGTAGCGCAGGCGGTACTGCTTTTGGGCTTGCCTCTATGCTTAAAGCAAAGGTTGTTCCCGGCTTTAAAAAAATTGCTGATTTAATTGGACTGCAAGAAGAAATCAAAAACTCCGATCTTATTATCACAGCCGAGGGTAAATTGGACGCTCAATCACTTAATGGCAAAGCCTCAGGCGAACTAGCACATCTTTGTAAAAAATTTTCTAAACCACTTTTCGTTTTTCCGGCTTTGGTTGAAGATAAAACCTGCTGGGAAGAATTTGGTATAGCAAACATTTACCCTACAGCAAAAAATCATAGTTTTAGCTCTAGTTCGGACATTATCGAGGCTGTACGTACAAGAATGAACGAATGCAAACTTTTTAATAGCAGATATTAAATGAAATTGGGGATCGAAATCTGATACTGACAACTAGTCTTTACCATTTGCGAAGCCGGAAGGGGCGAGTTAAGATGAATATGAGCGTAGTTCAATAGTTTCAACAAAATTTGGTATGCAAGCGGTGAAATAAAGTGGCAAAAGCAAAAATTAAAAAGCAATTGCAATCTGAAATATACGTAGAAGACAGCAGACCTCTTTGCGAAGGAACTCCTTTTGTTCTGACAGATGCCGCTCATCCACGTTTAACATTAAAACAAGGCAGTCACTTTTTGGTTTTAGACGAAGTGGGCAATATACCAGCCTGCAATACGCTTGGCTATGGTTATTACAGACAGGATACACGGCATTTAAGTCAGTGGGATTTATTACTCAATGGCATCTCGCTCTCAGTATTATCGAACGAAGTTCATCTGGGTTATGCAGGTACTCTTCTATATACAAATCCTTTGATAAATGATATACCGCAGCAAAAGCTAAGTATCAAACGTAAGCTAGTTCTAGACGATGTACTGTGGGAAAAAATCACCATTGAAAATTTCGGTTCCGAAGATTATGAGATCGAAATACAAATGAAATTTCAGAGTGACTTTGCGGACATGTTTGAGGTCCGTGGTCTAAACCGAAAGCAAAGAGGCCAGCGCATGCGGCCTGCTAGTAGCAATGACGGAAGAAAAATCCTTTTAGCTTATAGGGGTTTGGATGGTACTTTGGCCGAAACTATTATTGATTTTTGCACTACCAAACCAGATATCATTGCTGACGGGCTGGCTACCTTTAAACTGCGCGTTCCGGTAAAAGATATAGTAGAACTTGAAGTACGTATTGAAACAAAATGGAATGGTCAAGCCGCAGAGGGTTGCGATCTTGAAGTCGCCGATAAGGAGGATTTTCATTCTTTTCACCTTACGGCCGAAGAAAAATATCAGACTTGGCGCCACGGGGTCACCTCTATTAATACTACTCATGAGCTCGTTGATTTCTCAATAGAGCGATGCTTCAATGACTTATACATGTTACGTCAACCTACTCCCAAAGGTAATGGATTAGCGGCAGGCATTCCTTGGTATTGTGCTGTTTTCGGGCGAGATAGTGCCATCACTGGTTTGCAAATTGTGCCCTTTATGCCTGATTTGGCTAGGGACTGTATTACCATCTTAGCGGCTTACCAAGGTAAACATACCGATGAGTATACTGCCGAAGAACCAGGCAGAATCATGCATGAAATTCGCTTTGGAGAATTAGCCAGGACAAAACAGATTCCGCATACTCCATATTACGGTACAATAGATGCCACTCAATTATGGCTTATGCTTTTTGCGAATATATTAAGTGGACAGGCGATTTAGAATTTGCTAAATCACTTTGGCCAGCGGTTAAATTAGCAATCAGCTGGTTAGATAAAATGATTGAAACAGGAGGGGGTTATCTTCGCTACAAATCATATAACCCGCAAGAATTAGAGAATCAGGGTTGGAAAGATTCCAATGACTCGATTATGTATAAAGACGGCTCTCTCGCTCAACCACCTATTGCTGTCTGTGAGGCACAAGGTTATCTATACGCTGCTTATGACGAATTATCAAAAATAGCTTCACTGTTAGGCCATAAACAAATAGCAAAAGACCTTAGTAAACAAGCTAGTTCTCTTAAGGAGAGATTCAATCGTGACTTTTGGATGGAGGCAGACAAATTCATTTGCTTAGCCCTTGATGGTAATAACCGAAAAGCTGATGTAATTAGTTCAAACCCAGGACATTGTCTTTGGACTGGGATTCTTAATGATGATAAAGCTCAATTAGTTGCGGACAGGTTAATGCGAACTGATGTAAATTCCGGTTGGGGCATACGCACTCTTTCCGATCAAACTATGGCCTACAGTCCGATTGCTTATCACAATGGCACAGTCTGGCCGCATGATAATGCCATCATTGGCGAAGGCATGCGTAGATTTGGCAGAACCGAAGACATGAAAAAAATCATGCAAGAAATCGTAGATATTTCTCTGTACTATACAGAACATAGGTTGCCTGAATTGATTTGTGGTTTTGATCGCATTGGTACATATAGTCCAGTAGGTTATCCTGTGTCCTGCTCGCCACAAGCATGGGCAGCCGGCAGCCTTCTGCAAATGATAAAGGCCTGCATCAACTTCTTGCCTGACGCTGCTAACAATTGTCTTCGCATTGTCGAACCTTCATTACCAGAATGGCTGGGTCGGGTAACAGTAAAGGGATTGAAAGTGGGGCAGGCCGAGTTAGACTTAGCCTTCGATACCCGTGAAGGTTCCACTATTTGCCAAATCCTGCGTAAAACCGGCAAAGTTAAAGTGATTATAGAAACATAGGATGCGCATAGCCCAATTAGCTCCCTTATCTGAGACAGTGCCACCTAAAACTTATGGCGGTACTGAATTAGTGGTAAGCCTTCTTACTGAAGGATTGATAAAACAAGGGCACCAGGTTAGTTTATTTGCCTCGGGAGATTCCGAGACGTCAGCGGAATTAATCTCTGTTACTAAAAAGGCCCTGCGGACTGACACCAAAATTCCAGTAAGGAATTGGCAGGCTTATGACTTATGTTTATTATTAGAATTAGAAAAACGACAAAACGATTTTGATATCATTCATAATCATATGGGTTATCAGGCACTCTCATTCATAAAAGGTTTCCAATGCCCCAATGTAACCACCAATCACAACAATGTGAAAGATTACTCTGCGCCAATCTATTTGCATTATGCAAATTTACCTTTTGTGGCCATAAGCGAATCATACAAAGCGCAGAATTACCCAGACAAGTTAAATTATGCTGCTACCATATATAATGGCATTGATATTAATCAGTATCCTTACACACAAAACCAAAAACGAACGTACTTACTGTTCATAGGTAGAATAGGTATCGACAAAGGCACTGCAACAGCAATTGAAATTGCCCAAGCACTCGGACTGCCCTTAAAAATCGCTGGTAAGGTAGACGAAGCAGATAAAGATTATTTTGAGGAACAAGTCAGGCCCTTATTGTCAGATCCCAGAATAGAATACCTAGGTGAAGTGGGATTGATTGAAAAGGTAAAATTATACAGTGGGGCTCTGGCAGTACTTTATCCCATTGCCTTCGAAGAACCTTTTGGATTAGTTATGGCAGAATCGTTGGCTACAGGCACTCCTGTTGCAGCCTTTAATAGAGGGTCTGTGAAAGAAATAATTATTGATCGACAGAATGGCATCGTTGCCAATACAAAAGAAGAGCTAATAAATCGCTTTGCCGAAATAGAAAAAATCTCGCATCAGGCTTGCCGAGATAGAGCCGTAAAATTATTTTCGAGCCAAACAATGGTGGCATATTATCAAGCGCTCTATGAATTGTTATGTCGGTAAAAGCGATAATTAATAAAATTGCTGAAAGCGTTAAAGACTCACATTTACTTGCTATATTCGATCGCGACGGTACCCTTGTTCCTATAAATTCAGATCCAAACGCGGCAATCTTGGATAGCGGTGTTTTAAAATTATTATTGACATTAGATTCTTTGCCTAATATCAAAGTAGCTATTTTGAGCGCTAGAGATTTAGAAGAGTTGAGCCATGACTTTGAAAATAACGATCTAATTCTAGGGGGTAATTATGGTATGGAGCTTCGCGTACCTAATCGAGAGTTGTGGAAAGAGCCCAATGCTCTTAGGGCAAGAGGTATCCTGCTTAAAGTAAAGAGCGAGCTGCAAAAAAGATTGCCTGAAGAAACGCAAGTGATCCTTGAGGATCATCAACTAACTTTGTGTCTCCATTGGCATCTAGTACCTCTTGCACACAGAGACAAAGTGCATGGTTCTATGGCTCTACTGAAGAAAAAATATGCTCAATTAGTATTCAAAACGCTGCCCACTAGCTATGAAATATGGCCTGCTGTGGAATGGGATAAATCATTTGGACTCATACAAATGACCGCAATGCTAGAGACTAATTTGAATAAGTGCTTGCTTTTATACTTTGGTGATTCAGACTCAGACGAGCCTGCTTTTGCCTGGGTAAATAGTCACGGCGGAATCACTGTCCGAGTCGGTAAGAACGAGGCTTCGATGGCGCAGTTTGACGTGGGATCCACAGAGGAAGTCAAAGAAATCTTGAAACTTCTAATTGCTAATAAAAAAAAATCTTGAAGCAGACTATTATTTGGCAAAGCTCATATCAGACCGCTTCGCCCAAATGTCTAAAACTTTGTGGTGAGAGCGACGTTCTAATCTATTCTTAAAACTAAACCACCAAGCAACTAAACTATTTTTTTGCACAGCAGCCTTTAATAAATTCATGCGCAAAGCCTTTTCGCCTGGGCTTAGTGAAAGCGCTCTATTAATGGTCGCTGCCATAGCATTAGGATCATGCGGGTCGACATCGATAGAATAATTGCCTAATTCGTCCCATACCCCAGCACCAGCAGATAGTACCAGTACTCCTGGATCAGCAGTTTGACAGGCAACATATTCTTTAGCTGTTAAATTAAGTCCATCACGAATAGGATTGACTAGCATTACTGATGCACCATTGTATAAACCAGCCAGTCTGTCTGCCGATAAACTCTCATACACCCAAACTAACGGTTGCCAATCATTGGTGCCCCAATTATTCATTACTCTGTCTTGTAATTGATGGCAATCTTGCCAATATTGATCAAATTGAGCTAGTCCTGATCTGGTGCGCCCACAAGATTGGACAAAGGTAACTTTCTGCTGCCAACGCGGGAATCGTTCAAAAAAATAGTCAATGGCTTCCAACCGTTTGGTCACACCCTTTGTGTAGTCTGTGCGATCTACCGAAAAAACATAAGGCATCTGGCCAAACTGGTAATCAGAATTTGTGTTTTGCTGAGCGAGGGACTGCCAAGCTTCGTAATCAATCCCTAACGGTGCCACCATAACAGCCGTGACGCGCTCTGGATCATTACGATCGGTTATTGACATAGCGTTCCAGTCACATTTGTATTCTGGCAAATTATCTTCAACGAATTGTATGAAATTTATGGCATACTCGTTTGTATGAAAGCCAATAGCCTCGCAATAGAGAAGTCCTGACACTATATTTTTCAATTGCGAAATTATGCCATGCTGATCGATCTTTTTGGGCCAAGGTATATGCCAGAAAAAGACAGACCTGGCATTGACTTGCTGCTTTAGAAAATAAGGCAAGAGAGCAAAATGATAGTCGTGAATAAAACAAGTGGGCTGAACAGTTTGGTTATGTTTGAATGTTTTGACTATTGTTTCTGCTACTAATAAATTAAATTGCTCATATTGTCTATTAGCTTGGAAGCGAAAAACAGAGCGCTCCGGCAAGTTATGCAAAACAGGCCAGAGAAATTCATTACAATATCTGTAATGTCCATCGAGTAGTTCCTGCGATATCACTTCTAAATTTATGGCATCATCGCTTCCCGCAGGAAGGCATTGCAGATTTTGCTTGTCAATATTCCACCATCGGTCAGCCGCATCTGCATAAGTGTGCCAACCTTGTGCTACCGAATTTGATAAGCCCCCTGCCATACCGGGACCACGATAAGTAATTATGTTCATTATCCTCTTGCCTCTAGACCAATATTGGGTCGTTGAGTCATAGTCCTTAAAATAAACTACTTCATGCAGTAATTCAATTGATAAATAAGATCTCAATAATTCGACCCTATGAGAACACTTTTCCATTCGAATAACTAAGATAAACGGGTACAAACGTTTTCTATTTGGTTAAAACTTGAAAACGCTCATTCAATAAGCCTTTCGGAGCCTCCTTTAATTACTTGTCTGTAACTTTTAAGGTTTTGAATTTAATTTTTGCACCAAACATAGTGTTAATTTATGTTGCAAAGAGAGCGCTGTGCAACTTGCGATCAGTGCTTAAGAAGCTCTTTACCACTGGGCTAGATCTGGTGTCAAAGAGAAAGAAACAACCGACTTAACTTTTCCCGAACTCAATCCAGATAATTTATTAGACACTGAATGAGTGCTATTAGCAGCTTGTGCTCCGCCTGCTCCAGACAACAATTGGTCATGAGCTGGCTCTACCGTCAATCCATGAGCGGTTTGCTGATGCAACGGAGCATGAGCTATTCTGTTATCAGCCACTGGATTTTCATGCTTGAGTTGCTGGCCGACATTCCCTTTATTATGCGCAACAGTAGACTGATTATGTACAGCAGGATGCTGTGCATGAGCAACTATGGATTTATCATTGGCAATAGCATGCGGTGTCTGCGCAAGCGTAGATTGATTATGTACAATAGGCTGCTGTGCGTGCGCAACTATGGATTTATCATTGGCAATAGCATGATGTGTCTGCGCAAGAGTAGGCTGATTGTGGATCATTGGTGCAGAAGGAGCTGCATGCTGCGCAAGTTGTTCTGCATTGTGGGTTGTAAGATGAGGATGCATTGAAGGAATTGTGCCACTCAATGAAAGTTTTTGTCCCGAGAAAATCATGCCGGGGTTGCCACCAATAGTGCTACCATTCAACTTATATAATTGACTCCATTTATCTCCGCTACCAAAAATATTCTTTGATATTTGCCATAGACTATCGCCTTGCTTAACCGTGTAATGATTTGTGGGTGCGTGATGCGCAGCCACTGAATGATCGAAAGAGGTTGACGGGGAACCTTCGGCTATCGATCCATCTGCAGATTGAGGAAGACGGATTGAGGTTCCACTATGAATTATGCCGGGATTATTACCTAGCATATTCTGATTTAAATTGTAAATATCTCGCCAACGCCAACCATTACCAAGCTCTCGATTAGCTATCTGCCATAGATTATCGCCACTTTTAATTGAATAGGAATTACCTCCTGTTGCTGATATATCTTGTCGAGTGCTTTGAAAAACTTGTCGCGTGTTGGACGCCAATTTAGAAAATGGGTTGTTGGCAAGGTGTCTATGATTTATTGCTAGTCCATGATCACTGGAAAAATGAGAGTGTCCCTTAGGCATCACGCTGTCTAGACTTAGAGCTTTGGCCTGCAATCCGGATACATCAGAGGAAATATGCGGAGTTACGCTTTCAGTATCTGGAGGAGCTGCCGTGCTCGATGAATTTGCATTCGAAGAGGCCTGGCTCACACTCGATATATTATAATTCGTTGCACCGCTGGTGATACTAGGGGTGGGCATCTGGCTATTAATTGCAAGTAAATTACTGGGTTGGGAATTATTACTACTTAAAGATTCAAAAGATTTATTGCTAAAAATGCGCTCTGCCGGAGCTAATTTTGGTGTAATTGCTTGCCCAGAAAGACCCGGACCGGCTAAGCTGTCCGCACTGCTAGATACTTTGGTGTGAGCTCCCAGGTCACTAGCTGATGCTTGAACACCCTCAAATTGGGGATTTTTTAAATCTACAGCTGACGACACATTCATCGACTGTTTTAACGAAGCAAAAGGATTTACATGTAAATGAGCAGTGCCAGCATTGCTAACCATATCAAGCGACATAGTGTGTAAAGCATGAAGATTAGCGGGTAAAGCCCCAATAGTGTGTCCTAATAGCGTTGCATGGGTCAAATTCGTCGCATGAGTTAAATCTATGCCCGAGGCAATATCGCCTAAATTAAAAGTATTGAGTAAATCATGTCCGAAGAATAAATTCTTAAAAGCTTCCAAAAATGAGCTAAACAGCCCTAGATGCCCCGGCAGTCGCATGATCAGTTGTAACATAGGCGAAATGGCCCCCTCCGCAGCTTTCATGGCTGCTGCTCCGGCATGCTCCATGCCCGATAGCGGGCTTGTCGGCATGTCAGCCTTGGGTATAAAAAAACTGCGAGCGCTGGCTATATCAGCAGCTGAATGAAGCTGGGTTTCAATGGCCAGTCCTGGGATATTGCCTTGTGGGTAAGCTTGACCAGAGATTAATTCAGCCGGCTTAATGGCTGAAGTAACATTATCTGATCCTGAAGCATTCATAGTTTTAGATCACCTCAATCTATAGCTTGTAATTTACTCTTCCAAACCACTGAAGTAAATACAAAAAATGGGAGGATTCCCATAGTTAAGACGCGGAAGAGACAAAAAGCGAGCAAATAGCTCATAAGTCCTTTTAAACGGCGCCTGTGCTTTTGAGTAAGCCCTTGCCGATGAGCAGGTGAATTACTCTTAAAATCTGGAAGGACGACCAATAATCTGCCATATCTATAATGTGTTTAACACTATTATGAAAACCGGTAAAAAGTAGGCTTATGCTGGCAATTTCATTTTTATCCTCGTCGGTGACCACTGTTCCGTCAATGTATGTAAGACTTTGACTTGATATGTCTTGCCATATTTCGTCAAAATTCTCTACTCTTTCCAAAATTGTATCGAAGCCAGCTGTTAAGCTCTTAGCTATCTTTATCGTCAGGTCTTCCCAAATAGCGCATTCAAGCAATATTCTATCCAAAGGTTTATCAATGCCCCATTGGCAGTCAATTTCGTCTAATTCTTTATCGCCTTTAAAGTAAAAATAACCTTCATTCCAATTGCTGGTTAGCTCGAATATTGCATGTATACCCTTAAGTTTGTCCAGTACAGCATGAGTTAATCGGCCTTCTTGGAAAAATGCTCTAAAAACTTTATTTTGCCGCTCTGCAATCAGTATGCCGGTCTTTCCTGACATAGCTAGTGTTTGTAGTAAATTGGCCGGTGCAATAGCACATAAGTCTCCCACTGAAGTTCTCGGTAGTTCCGGGTTTATATTTTTTGCTCTTCTTTCGACCTCAGCTTCAATTTCTTCTGTGGATATATTGTTTATCTGCATCGGTACAGCACAAATTTCTTTCCAGGGTGCCCCAACGAGAGCTTGTCTAACAATAATTTCAAAGACCTGCGCTCTTACACGGGCGCCATAAGTGGTTTGTTCAGACATTTTTTTTCGAATACTTTCAGCTAGAGTAATCTGCGAAGAATTACTAGATCTGAGGGTCGAGTTGTCTGCCAATCTTTTATCTATGGTACTTTCAATGCCAAATAATGGCTCAGACAGCGGAGCAAAACAAAAGCGACACAAAGTTGCCTCTTTACGAATGGACTCGGCACAGTGAGGACAGGCACGAAAATGTTCTTTCGATAATCCCACTTCGCAAAATCGGCATAGAATAGCGCGGCGGCGAATTAGCTCTGCACAATTTGGACATCTAATTTGGTCTTCACTAGATGGTTCGAGCATGCTTACTTCTCCTCATCTGGAGTAGGAAGAGGCAAAACGACCGCTGCACTGCGGCTGGGATTGATGGGTATGCGCGGTACCGGAGCATCAGCAGGAGGGCGAGCGCCTGCGGGATCCCCTGCGCCAAACAAATCAATTTTGCAAAATCGGCAGCGATTAGCAGTTTTTTTTATCATTTCGGCACAGTAAGGACACTTTTTAAATTCGGTTTTGGTTAATCCGCGCTGACAATAACGACAATAAATAGCCTTTGCCTGAATTGTTTCAGCACAATTCGGACAAGTCTTCACGCTCTCGCTAGATATCCTAATCATAGTCCACAACCCTTTAAAATATTATTCCTCACAGTATCAATTAGTAAGCAATTTCTTCCAGAAAAAGAAAAAGCAGGCTAAACTTTATAGTCTAGATCATGCATAGCGAGAGTAAACTACTAGTGAAATCCAACAATAATAATGTCCTCTATATAGCTCCCGCATTAGTTCTTATTGCTTTTGCGCAAAGCCCAATTTCAGCTATTACCAGCGCGAAGTCAAGCAGTGCAAAATTGTCCGCAGCTAAGCAGAAAGAAGTAAATAATACAAACGAAGAGGAGATAGAACCAGCCACTGGGCAAGAAAAATTAGCTCGATTGGCTCAAACATTTCAGGAAAAACCAGATGACAATTCATACCGAGCTCTCTGGGATGCATTTGCTGATTTTGTGCAACAACAAATAGCTAAACATAAAGATCCCTACCATCTATTTAAGTCCTGGAAAGCTTTGTCAGGCGCTGGCTTGAAAATTGTTGATCCAATTGGTTCGAATAATGCTGTACATGTATATACTTTTAATCGGGTAGCAGTAAATACTTTTGTACCACAAATAAAGTATGCCCTGATTCAGTGGAATGAGCAGCAGGCTGGTATTGCAACCAATAGCTCAGCAAAGAATAAATGGTCTCAAAGAGCAAAGGTTAGAGATGCAAAAGCAATTGTGGTAATGAAAACGCAGCAAATAACTGTACCTAACTCTGTGGACATACAGGAAGCCAATCTTTTACCGCACATTGCACCAGTAAAAGCGCCAGTAACAAAATCTGCAAGATTGGCTGGCAAAAAATCTAAAACAACTAGAGTCAATGGCGTGTCCAACCATTATTTGGCTCTTCTAGGGACCGATCAACAATCGGGACATACTTGGCTCTCAGCAATGAAGCAAACTTCAGCCGGTTGGTCACTTTATCCAGATTTATTCCAAGATATTCCTTCCTTCCTCATACAAAGCAGTTCTGCCAAAATAAAGTTTTCTGGCAATACCTTACTAGTCAATATGGGTGGAACAAGTGGCTATGAGCTGGTGATGCCTTTTGCCGAAGATCATTTTGCCTTTAGCAATAAAGAGGCGCAAGACTCGGCTGAAGCTGTAGCAAGGCAATTTTTATTAGCTTTGCAATACAAGAAGGTCGAGCTGGCCAAAATATGGTTATCGGATCCTAAATTGGTGAGTATACCGGGTTATTTGGGACTCTTTAATCGCTCTAGTGATAGCGCCTCTTTGAGGATAGCTAATATGCAACCCCCTATATGTGGAGGGGCGCGTTTCAGACTGATAACCGGCACTAAAGATGATCTTATAATCGATGTGGCAAAAATCAAAAATCAATGGTTAGTAAAGGGGTTGTTTATAACCCCGGGAAATCTGACGTCTACTCTCGGTATTAAGGGCGCTGCAGATTCGCCCAATTAAATACTCGTGATTGAAACCCAGCAAAAATTAATGATTGCAATACCAAGCTCAAGTGCTGCGACAATTTTTTAAGCTTAGATATGGGAATATTAAATTTGGAGCGTTTAGTAAAAATGGGTTATCTGCTTGACATCACTACCATCGGATATTAATTCTGCCCAGATTCGTCCCAAGGTTAATGAAGAGGACGAATCACAATATTTTACGAACAATTTGTCCTTTAGGACTTTTGCCTACAGAGAGAATATCTTTGTTGAATTAGAGGAATTAGTCGACAAGGGCAAATTATTCGATGGGCTCATTATTGACGTAATGCAAACTGGGTTTACATTACCTCTAGAAACTCTTGTTAAGTTTAGTTTTTATGCACAAAGGCTCTTAAATCAGAATGGTGTACTTTTATTTGTTAAGGCAGATGGCGCTATAACTCTTACTAAAGACGATCCAGGCGGAGGTCTTACTTTTTATACTTATGACAGCCCGTTTGGCATATTTACCAGACACCCTATGTTGGCTGATTATGTTTGCGCCACAGTCGGAGGCATAGATCGACGACGATTACAGGAAGGCGGCAATACTTTAGCAACCCATATTTTGTATAGTTCTGTGCCTGTGCTAACTGAAGTCGGACAAAAAGCTAAGGGTGAATTTTCATTGGCTGCACCACATCATTGGGTGATACAGGCAATTGATGATTACACTACAGTAGAAGTTATTACTAGAGTGATGGAAAGTCACCAACGCCTGGCTGCCGACGAGACAATGCGCATAATTCAGGAATTAGAGTCGCAATCCCTTATATTTCCTGTATTTCCTCGCATCCAATTCCTAGCAAACTGTTACAGGAATCGTAAACCATTTAGAATCGGGCGCTATATGGTGGCAGCAACTATTATTACTGAGGCTCAACTGAGAGAGCTTCTCGAGAAACAAGCAGAGGAAGGCTGGGGAAAAAGTCAAAAAACTTATTTGGGTCACTTAGCGATCCGAGCCGGATATATCAATGCACGGGAACTAGAAGTCTTATTAGATGATCAATATCTCTACGGTGGTTATCATAGAAAATCGGATGAAAAAACCATCGGACATAGTTCTAATGTTGATACTGTGCGTGATTCTATAATCGGCAGTCTAGGAGCTACTGATCCTTCTGCGCTGTTACAATCATTATCTAACGGCAATAAGACTGGATTATTGACTGTAGAAAAACGCGATAAGACATTTATAATTGCCTTTCAGCAGGGTAAGCCAACTTACGCTCGTTTAAATAAATTAAAAGGGCCCGATGCTTTGACAGAATTTTTGACTACCTGGAGTGATGGCATTTTTGTATTCAGAGATAAGGCGACTTCGCAAGACCTGGACGCCGATTGTACTCTGGACAAACCGTTGGATCGTATATTAATTGACGCTGCGGTCAGCCAAGATCATATGAAAAAAAATCTGGATTCTCTACCTCATGGACGTGGTTCTATTTTAGAAAGAGTGCCAAACTTTGACACATTGTGGAAAAGTCTTTGCCAGCAAAATCTTAAATATGCTGATGAGACTGTGGTTATAGCCGACGACAAAGTTGCTATAGAAAAATTATCATTGCTAGTAGATGGATTTTCTACTCTAGACGAGGTAATGAGGTCTTTTGATATTTGGCCAGCTCATAAAATAGCCAGAGCAGTCAAGCTTCTCACCGATCATGGATTGGTTAATATACAAAATGCGAGCCTCTTGAGACCGCTTTCAATTTTCCAACGAATAGCAACCGAATTACAAAATACCATTGGGCAGGAAGAAAACAGAGAATTACTGATTTCCAGTCTGCAGTATGTGCACGGTAATTCTGATGCGGGATCCAGATTTATCGTAGATTCTTTAGGCCGTATCAGCCTAAACTTGAGCCAGGCAAAACATTCTGATAAATCCTTATCGAATGTCATATTAGAATTAAGACACTGGATGGAAGCTTATTTAGTCTACTGCAAGAAAAAGATTCCAGCCGAAATTGTAGACAAAATAGTTGCCGCAATAGTGAATGTAGAAATTCACCGTTAGAGATAACAAAAGTGCTTAAGCTGCTACCAATTGTGTAATGGTGCGCATCAACGGCAGCAATTTATCTAACATAATCGGACCAGTCAGTGTTACAAGCAACCCAGCGCCAAAGTTGGCTATAATCAGATAGCCTTGACTAGTTTGAGAAACAATTTGGCGTACATTATCGTCGCCTAGTTTTTCCACTACATGAGCCGTTCCCATATAGACACCTAGCGCCCAAACACCAAGGGATTCAGGATCAAATTCTTGTGTGACAGTATTGGCGATTAATAATCCGTCGTGACCAACAATTACTGTGCCGGTGACACCATCTTGGGCATCAATTTGATTAAGTAAATTCTTCAGTTCTTCATTAGCTTCTACAGTAAGCGTTCGCATTTTGCTATCAGAAAGATCAGAAGCGGTAATCTTACCTATTTTTTCCAAATCTTTATTGTCAAGTAAGAATTTTCCTATCGATGCGATGCGTCCAGAGCCGGGATCAGTGACAGTTTCTCCGCGAGTATCAAGCTTGCCCACACCAGATATTTTTTGCTTACCAGAGGAATAATTGGAAGGCGTAGCTTGTCCAAATGAAGCTGCATTATTTTTTGCCATATCAGGTAGGGGCTGCGGCACCAAATTAGGACCGTTTACTTGCGGTTGCGGTGGCGGTGCTTGTCCAGCAAAACCAGGGGTAGGCTCTGTTGACACGACAGGGGGTATAATAGGTGCACTTGCCGCTGGTTTATTATTCATAGGCGTACCAACTACATTTTTGCTTATATGTTCTGGCACACCCAAAGTATCAGTAAAAATTCTATCTATTAAATTGTCGTCAACCGCAAACAAACTGCTTATTTCACTATCGGTATTTGACTTAGCAGGAGAAGAATTGGTTTGCGACTGCATTGCTGGGGCAGCAGGCTGATTAGGTGTAATTTGAACTTCAGTCATAGGAACGTCAGGAAAACTGACAGTTACAGGCCGATCGACTATAACTTCCGGCGGATTTATGATCGGTGCAGGCGAAGAATTAACGGGCTCGATGAAGGCTTTAATAGTTGGCTCGTTAGACTGAGGGGTAGATGGCGGTGGAGAGCTAGGAATAGGAGTGCTTAAAGATTCCGGCTGACTGCTTTGAGTGGGTACCACGCTCTCGTGTATGCCTAAATTATTACTGAATATTTTGTCTATCGCATTGTCATCAAGTTTGAATAAGGATAGAGGGTCGTCAATAACATCAGAAGGCTGGGTGGCTTGCTCAGGCGCAACTGGAATAGGTGAAGATACCGGATTTGGTGCGACGTTTTGCGGAGAAGCCTGGGAAGGCGGCAAGTACTTTCCACCCTGATCAGGAGCGTTGCCAGCGCTGGTTTGCACCTCAGGCGGTGCGAAAGTAGGATTAACAGTTGTGGCTCCCCGATCAGGGCCGGTATCAGCAATCGAGGAAGTCCGTTTAGAAACTACAGAATAAATTCTAGGGCCTCCTGTTGATGAGGTCCCCATATTTTGCAATTGAACATTTTCATTCTCATTTTTGCCTTCTTGCTGCGCCATAACTAGATCTAGCAAGTCTTCTTTGGCTATTGATGATATTCGTTGAGTTGCTTGTGGTATCGGTAGTGGTGACTGTATCGGCTGCACTGGCTGTTGCTGTATTGGCTGCACTGGCTCTTGCTGCATTGGTTGCACTGGCTCCTGCTGTATTGGCTGCACTGGCTCTTGCTGCATCGGTTGCACTGGCTGTTGCTGTATTGGTTGCACTGGCTCTTGCTGCATCGGTTGCACTGGCTGTTGCTGCATTGGTTGCACTGGCTCCTGCTGTATTGGCTGCACTGGCTCTCGCTGTATTGGCTGCACTAGCCCTTGCTGCATTGGTTGCACTGGCTCTTGCTGTATTGGCTGCACTGGTTGAACTGCCGGCAGAGAGAACGGGTTTTCAGACCTCATTTGCGGTTGAATGGCGGGGACAAGAGCTTCTCCTGTCATCATGTCTCCTAATAATAGTTGAGGGAAATTCTCGATCGGAAAATCCAATGGTGCGCTTGCCTTCTGGACAGGAAGGCTTGGTATAGCAGACTGAGCAACTCGCCATGGTGTGGTTGGAGATACCGGCTGATCAGGTATTTGAGGTTTCGGTACTGCCGGTAAGGATGTATTTGATGCGCGTGGACCTAATAAGGTACTGCTCAAGGAAGGTGGGGAGTTCATACCTTTGGGCAAAGGATAAGCAATTGGATCAAGAGTATTATCTAACTGGACCATTTTCCAGCTACCAGTTTCTAATTTCTCCGCTTCATTTGACCAATTACTTAAACTAGTCCTGGCATTTTGGGGCGCAGGATAATCTTGTATAGATTCTCGAGGAGATTGCTCAACTGGCTGTACTGGTTGTTCAGTGACGTGGCCGAAAACTGGTGCGCTCGGTTGTTGTTCAGGAGCATGGCCGAAAACTGCTGCACTCGGTTGTTGTTCAGGAGCATGGCCGAAAACTGCTGCACTCGGTTGTTGTTCAGGAGCATGGCCGAAAACTGCTGCACTCGGTTGTTGTTCAGGAGCATGGCCGAAAACTGCTGCACTCGGTTGCGCACTGGCAGTCTGTCCACCATTGTCGTGAGTGTGATCGTCATAAGTCGAAACATTATTACCCGCAGACAGCGGGTTCGGAGCACCACCCCAGTTTGATATAGTTCGGCCCAAGTATTAGGTGCCCGGGCGCCGGGCACTTCGCTGGGCCACTGCTCAGGCGTAGCATCTGTGTTCAATTTCGGCCATTGTGGAGAATGCGGTACAGTCCATTCATCCATCTGTTCGGCAGGAGGCTCGGGACTATTGGTGGTTGACTGATATTCATTATTACTTTTGGACATCTCTGAGATTTTTTGTTTGATTGACTCGGCCAAGCTAAGTCCTTGCTTGTTGTTCAATGGGGTATTGGCTCCAGACATACCAAATTTCTCTCCTAGGGAGCGTGTGGTCACCTGGTCACCTTGGGCAACAGAGTTTGCAGAAAATGAGCCCGCTCCACTAAGTTCTGATTCTTTATTTTGGGCTGCTGCGGTGGGTGAAGAATCTCCCCAATATCCTCTTCCTGTGCCAAAATCAGTGACCGGCGCAGAAGGCCTGCGGTTCGCTATTGCACTGATACGCGGTAATAATCCTTCTTCTCTCAGGAGTGGATTTTCTCCCTTGTCTTTGCTTCCCTTGCTGAAAGAGCTAAAGAATCCCAGCAAAGAATCTAAGACACCGCTGATACCTTGCTTTTGTTGAGGAATATTTGCACAAATCTTGCCGAATAATTCTTCTGGGGTTTGAGGCAATAAATCTTCTGACAATTCCAGCTCTTCAGCTCCCACAATTACTTGTTGAACCTGATGATAAAACCTTTGACAGGAATCACAAGTTTCTAGGTGGATGAGCAAAGCACGATCATCCTGAGGCGAAAGCTCGACATCAAAGCGTCGCTGAACAAGATATCGGAAGTCCCCACAATTCATTTCTCTGTATACTCTCTTATTTTGTCGACCCCTATTTTCATCAGCCTTTTCCCAGACATTTGACTATTTGCACACGAGCTCTAAATAACCAAGACATTACTACTTCTACACTTTGATTGAGAACAGCAGCTATTTGTGTGTAATCAAGTGAAAGTTGGTGTCTTAAGATGAACGCCTTTCTCTGTTCTGGAACTAGATTACTAAAACATCTTTTTACTCGTTGCAAGCCTAGAATAACAGTAGTCTCCCAATCCATCTGAGCTGAACCATCCTCACTGGGATCGATAGAATTCACCGGGGCAATTCTTGCGTTTTGTCTATTATAATCTGCGCAAAGATCAACTATATAAGGAGAAAGCCATTCCCACAGTGGCAAGCCTACTTGTTTAGGATTAATTTGCTGAATAGCAGCAAACACATTTCGAAAAGCTTCGATGGTCAGGTTTTCAGCTAAGTTGGGATCGTCGGTGGCAATAAAGGCAATCGCGTAAAATCTATCCTGATTAGCCCAAATAAAATCAGTCTGCTGTTGCTGCCCACCTTTTTTCAGCTGAGCGATTACATTAGATGCTGACTGATTATAAGTCGTACGCGATGGTAGTAATGCCATAGATAGCTTCACCTCAAGATAGATGTACCACAAACAATCTCTTTGTTACTGCTTGATGGTCCAAACAAGGAAAAAGAGCCTTAATACCCTTATTCTTCCTTAAATTTCTCAGCAAAACAAGACAGATTAAGCCTAGTGCTAGTCGTCAAGATAGCCTACCAGACGGTTAGACCAATTTGGCTGCCTTAATTTGCGGAAAGCCTTGTGCTCTATTTGGCGGACCCTTTCACGGGTAATATTAAATAGTCTTCCTACTTCCTCTAACGTACGCTGTCTACCGTCATCCAGACCAAATCTTAAATGCATAATGTCCCTTTCTCTGGGAGTTAATTGACTTAATATACTATTGATGTCTTGGCGTAACAACTCTTCAGTACAAGCGGAATCCGGTCTTGAAGACTCATTGTCTTCAATCATGTCCCCTATGTAAGTCTCTTCGTCCCTGCTCAATGGCATTTCCATAGAGACAGGTTCTCTGTCAGCTTGCAGTATTTCCTGCACTTTATTAACTGGCAAAACCAGCGCTACCGAAAGCTCCTCTTCATTAGGCTTTCTCCCTAATTCTTGAGACAAGCGGGCGCTAGCTTTTTTTAACTTATTTATTGATTCGACCATATGTACAGGAACGCGAATAGTACGCGATTTATCTGCCAAACCGCGACTGATAGCCTGACGAATCCACCAGGTGGCATAGGTGGAAAATTTAAACCCTTTACTGTAATCAAATTTTTCTGCCGCTCTAATTAAGCCTAAATTTCCTTCTTGAATTAAATCTTGAAAAGGCAAACCACGATTAACATATTTTTTAGCGATCGATATAACAAGGCGCAAATTAGCCTGTATGAGCTTTTTCTTCGCTTCTAAGTCGCCTTTTGCAATGAGCCTTGCTAAGGCAATCTCTTCGTCGGGCTTAATCATTTTTACACGCCCGATCTCTCTCAAATAGAGACGAATCGAGTCTTCTGAAAAGCCATCATTATGAGAGACATGCTTAGGAATTACTTCCTCAGCTTCATCACTAGGCGAGGCCTCTTCATCTGCCTCGAATAGATACGTGTCTGACCACTCTTCTAACAATTGTTCACCGGTTCTTGCAGCCAATTTTCTTACTCTCTTTAACTAGTTGTTTTTTTATGATTCGATAATATTTTGATGGGTCTATTCGTTTTCTACCCAATCCACATTCACTTCTAGCAGTCAATAGAAAAGTTAACTTTTGTAAATGACGGTGACTTTTTTGATTGAATGTCCCCAATCACCCAAAAGGATTAAAATGATCGTTTAGAATCAGGCAAAGGGAAAGACTTGATATTTTTGTCTTTTGATCATTCGTTTTCAACTAAGGAGATTCTCATTGACCAGTCAGTATAACGCCAAAATAAAGCGCAAACGCCGAGTAGCAAAATTACGTCGCAAGAAAGACAAAGTGCACGCTGCTATAGAAAAGTCTAAGAACAAATAGATTCATTGACTTCTAACCATGAGCCATAGAACCCGGCCTTGAAGAGCTATAAAATATGGGCTTAAACTTCTGGAACAACTAACAAAATCATCGATTCAGGATTTATCTTTGTCGCCCAATAATAAGGCGCTGAATATAACTCTATCTTTGAATAATATCTTGATCGTTGTCTATGCTTTTAGTCTATCTCTTCCCATAACGATACCCTGGACTATTTTGACCACTGGTATCATCGTTCTGTTTGTACAATTTATTGTTCTTGCTCTAAACAACTCAGGCGCTGCAGTAAAAAGCATTCTTGCCGCTCCATTAACTGTGCCACTTTCGGTTTTCGGCGCAGCAGTTTTATTGAGCGGCGCTGCTAATGGTGGCATTCTTGAAGCATTTAAATCGGTGCAGGGTCTGCGGGGAATGCTCGTTTATTTTTGGGCTTACTGGACATTCTCTCTGGATCCAAATTTAAGAAGATTGTCTGTTTCGGCAATGCTAATCATTGGCTCATTGGCCGGATTATCAGCCGCAATAGAACAGCTTACCGGCTATCATCCATTTTCATTTCCGTACTTACAAGGAACTGGGTTTCTGAGCGGACCGATGGCCTTCTCAGGTTTAGCGCAATTGTTCTCGTTTTTAGCATTGGGTATCTTGATAAAGAATGGCTTCAAGGACCTGCCTGCTGGGCTCAATCGCCCTTATATTTTTGTACTAGCATTAGCAGGCAACTGTTTTGGTTTATTATTTTGCGGCGAGAGAAGCGCCTGGCTTGGAGCAAGTTTTGCTCTCATTGCTACTTCATTGATAGTTTCGCGCCGCACAACTCTTTTTTCAGGACTGTTTCTGTTGGGAACAGCCGCTTTCAGCTGGTTATTATTGCCTGTAGTACGAGCGCGAGTTACGGCCATGTTTAACTGGCAAACGGACGTGAGTGTCAGCACGCGCCTGGTTCTATGGCAGCGGGCATGGCAAGTGTTCAGAGAATCACCTATTTTTGGTATCGGTATTAGACATTTTCCCCACTTACGTATTGAGGAAGCTCTAAAACAAGGTCATGCCGCTTTGGACCACGCCCATAGTAATTACTTTCACATTTTAGCTACCACAGGGCTTGTGGGTATTTCTGCTTACCTATACCTTTGGTTTAGTGCTCTTAAGCTAGCTTACGCCAATCAAATAGATGCCAGTTATTCGAAATTGGATCAAGGAATTTATTTAGGGATATTTGCCGGCATAGTATCACTGATGGTGTCCGGTCTATTCGAATACAACTTCGGCACCGGACAAGTGCGCTTGGCGCAATGGTTTTTATTAGCTATGCTGACATTGCCTAAACCATCGAATAGTTCAACATTAATCTAATTTATTGGCGTCAAGTCCTTTTGCGTTACCGGAATTAATATTGTCGTTGGTCAGATATATCTGAAATTTGTCTTACGGCAATTATATTACCCTTCAAGTGCACTCTTGTCATAAAGTGGCTCTCAGTGCCTCCTTTATTGTTGCTGAGTAATTTTTCTGCAAGATTATTGCCCTTTTCACCTAGTAAATACCATTGATTATTTGAACAAAATGCCTAATGGTTAGAATACTTAAAAGAAGACTTGTCTTTCAACCAAACTGCAATTTTCTTTAACCTTCGCCTTCTAAATGGTTGCATGATGAATACACCGATAATTTGTTATACTGCTGGCTGAACTTTATTTCTACTTTTACGTATATCAAGGTAAGTGGATTATAGAGGATATTTATATGGACTTAACGCTGAAATCATTACAGTTAGAGATGCGTGACTCATTCGCTACGATATCAGTTCGCATTGATAATGTAGACACTAAGATTAATAACCTTGAGGCTAAAGTTAATAAGCTTGATATTAATGTCACTGAACGGATTGATAATTTCTCCTGTACCCTTGATGCGCATGTAAAAGAGACGGCTTATTCTTTTCGTCAAATCGATCAGCGATTTGATCGTCTCTTGCAAGATATAACCACAACCCTTTCACCATACTTATTCAATATAGAAAAGATGCTAGCCAACCATGAAAAGCGCATCACAAATCTGGAAACAAAACACTGACATGCTTATATACACACGAACATACTTCCTTAGTCCTATAAGGTGAATCAAAGAGGATTGATAAAACGCACTTCTTCTTTGATATATGCATGCTTTAACCATTGACCAAATTTATTGAGAAT
The DNA here is from genome assembly GCA_963845445.1 of Candidatus Melainabacteria bacterium. GTDB lineage: Bacteria > Cyanobacteriota > Vampirovibrionia > Obscuribacterales > Obscuribacteraceae > JABDBL01. The sequence goes on from CAWJSE010000003.1 coordinate 22,807, forward strand.
GACCTAAAATAAATTTGTTCATTTTACTACGGTCACATTAGAGTTTCAGCTTTTCCCAGGCTCGGGATTGAAAACGCCAAAAATTCAACAAACCAGAGCCACAGCTAGATATGCTCATCGCTATCCAAACCCCTTGCGGTCCAAGAGAATATGTAATGGCTAAAAGCCAAGCTAAAGGTTGGCGTACTACCCAATGCATACAAATTGATATCCACATAGGCACACGCGTGTCCCCAGCTCCTTGTAAGGCACCGTTGAAAATCATGGCCATTGCTTGCAGAGGCTGAGCCAAGGCGCATATACGTAAATAGTCAGCCGTGTATGCATTGGCCGTGGGATCACTGGTCATAATACTCGCCAAAGCGGGGGCACCGAAGAAAAGCACAATACCACAAACAAACATGACAAAAAAACCTAACCAGGAAACGGTCCAGCCCGCTTTAAAGGCTCTTTCAACTTCCCGGGCACCAAGGTTTTGTCCAATAATGGAAGAAACCGCTTGCCCCAAGGCAAACATAGGCATGTATAGAAAAGACTCTACTCTCATACCTATAGTCCAAGCAGCCAAAGCAGCAGTAGGATTAGGACAGTGTTTCAAAGTAAAAAACAAAACGAATACACTTAAAGTCCAAGTTACCCTTTGCAAAGCCGCTGGTGTGCTTATTTTTATTAACTTAGTCAAAATTTCATAATCAGCAGGCAATAAACTTTTAATACTATTTTTGAGCACTGACTTACTAAGCCGCTGCCAGGCAACAGCCGCCCCGACAATGCTCGCTATAAAACCAGCAATGGCTAATCCTTTTATGCCTAAATAGCGCATTGGTCCATATACGAACCAATAGTCGCCTAAAACATTGATGACCGTCATAGTCAGCACCACTAATAGTGGCGTCCGAGCGTCTCCAGAGGCTCTAAAGCCAGCGTTCACTATACATAAAAAACAAAAAGGCACAAAATAGAGGGCATATATAACAAGGTAAGGCTTTGCTAAAGTGGAGACTGATTGATCTGGACTAAAAAACTGCATTACATTGCTAGAAAATAACAATGCGCAAATAGTTAATAGTGTTCCCATCAAGAAAGCGAACAATAATGCCTGTCCCTGCATGCGGACTGCTTTATCAAGTTCTTGCGCACCCAAGGCTCTTGATACTAAAGCGTTTGTGCCAATAGAAGCCGCTAAAACAGCAGCAATAAATAAAAATACAATCTGATCTGCTATACCTACGGCTGCCTGTGCTGATGCGCCAAAGGACTGGGCCACTTGCACATCAACAACGCCCACCAGAGCATTGCTAATCATTAGCAAAAGCAATGGCCAAGACATGATCCATATGGCATGCCAGAGACTGCCTTCTACTAAGACCGCTTCTTTTTTATTTTTAAAAATATGATCGTCCGCTAGTTCAGATGACGATCGATTATGATCTGCAGCCGAATCCATTGATATTTCTCTTTACTTACCTAACTATAACAAATAGTTGTGCGAAGAACAATTGTCTTAACCGATAATAAGAGAACCGGAGCTGCTTTTTAGCATTTTAAGGGCAGAATTAAGGCAAGCTATCCAGAAATTTTCATATGATGAATTATTAAACACCAACAGCGCGAATCTTCTTGCCGAAATGATCAGTAAGCCGCTTTAAAGCAGGGGATAAATCTTCTGGTGACAAAATTGCGTCAATTAATATAGCGGACTTTGATTTTAAAGCATTTAGTAAAACAGCATCAAATTCTAGTTTACTTTGTGCTCTGTAGCCGGTGGCACCCAAGGCTTTTGCAAAACTCGTATAGTCCCATGAAGGTAAACCATAATATGGACGATCCTTATCTATAAATTTAAGCATGCCATAACTGGCGTTATTAAACACAATAACAATAGGGCTCAAACCCTCTTTTACAGCTGTAGCAATCTCCGTACCGGTCATTTGGAAGCCACCGTCACCCACTAATACAATCGGTCTTTTCGTCTTGTCTGCTAACTGCACACCAATGCTGGCAGGAACACCAAAACCCATTGTGGAGTAATAGCCTGGTGCAATAAAGGTATCTGTTTTGATGCTCAAACCGGCATAGAGACAATCGCCAACATCAGTGACTATACAAATATTTTCGTCCATTATACGGTTAATGGCAGCAATAATGTGACCAACCGACAAGTCTTCAGAAGAATTATCTGTTAACTCCGGAGTAATTTGAGGTATATGGAACTTTTTGGACTGCTCTGCACCATTGGCGATACTTCCGCCAAGCTCTGTCAGAAAAGCTTTAAAATTGAGACGCGGAAAATCGCAACCACAGACAGAAATTTCTTCGTTGTTAATAAGAATGAGTTTTTCCGGAGGCAATTGAGCACTGTATCCTGCCGTTTCCATTTCACTTAAAATGACGCCCAGCCCAATTACACAATCAGAATCTTCAACAAATTCTCTTACTGCGGGATTGCCAAATTGACCAAAATAATTGCCAATAAAATTAGGATGTGATTCAGGGAAAGACGATTTTCCAAGAATCGATGTGACCACCGGAATATTTAATGTCTCGGCAATCTTCATTACTGGTGAGAGTAATTGAAATCGACTTAATTGGAACCCAGCTAAAATAACAGCCTGCTTTGACTTGCTCAAGCATTGCATAATGCGATCGAGAGCAATCCTATTTTGGTTAGGATCGGGCTGAAGGCATTGTTCTGTTCTTGTTTGCTGACTAATAGGAAATTCTGCTGCCATCATATCCCGGGGTAATTCCAAATAGCCTGGCTTAGAAGTTGAAATGACAGTATCAATAACACTATCAATTGTTTGTTGCGCTTGCTCTGTATTATTCACGATTGCGCTGGCAGCGGTAATTTCAGCGTATACATTCTTTTGCGTAGAAAATGTTTTTACGCAGTGATGCAGGCGCGCAGGTTGACTGCGATACTTTGTTTCTGGAGCTCCGCCAATAATTAGCAAAGGAGACTCTTCCGCATAAGCACAAGCCACAGGATTAATCATATTGAGTCCACCAGCGCCATAAGTGACAAGGGCTACACCAAGCCCTTTTATGCGAGCATAGCCATCGGCAGCGAATCCTAAAGACGGTTCATGCGTCATCACTACAGTTTTGAGGCCGAAGTTCTCTTGAGCCGCATAAAACGGCAAGATATAATCCCCGGGAATGCCGAAAGTGCAATCTACTCCAGCGGCTTCAATACGCTCAAAAATGTATCTAGAAATTTGCTTTCGCACAGACTGCCTTTCTCAAATAGGATATAAATGCTTTATCGGATAATATCCACTAGGCATGTTTAGCAAAAACAAGCTAGAACTACATTAAGCAGATCTCCTTTACAACAAATAATGCCAGATTCTATTCCACCCTCTAAAAACGAACATAAGACTGATAAGAGCGGCGCTAGCCAGGAATTTTCAATCTCCCGCTTTCATTTTATACGTCACGTATTGGCTCTGGTAATAACGCTTTTACTAGGCTTTTCTCTATTTATGTGTGAACTAACTCGCTTTGCCCAGACTCACCAAATAATATTCAAAAGCAATATGGTATTTATTTATATCCTTTTGATAGCATTTTCGACCATTATGGCTATAAAGGCCATCATTTCCGTTAAGCATATTAAGGTGAAATCTGAGGGTATCGAAATAAGCAATCTTTTTTGGCATGAAAAGCTCAATTGGTCGGATATAAGGGCTTTACAGAGCCCAAAACATTTAAAATTTGCTTGGTTGAGAACAAAGAAGTCCTTTTACATCTTCATTAAACCGGAGCTACCACATTATGCCGAATTAGAAGCTTTAATTGGTCAATATTTGCCCATTGAAAGCGGAGAATAATAATTTCGCCCAATTAAAGCATTAATTTATCAATTTAATCTCTACTTCTTAACCTAAAAAAGTAAGCTAACAATGTTAATGGGATGCAAAGATAAAATTTATGGATTCTTTAAAGCCAAGCGATGGTATACTTCCAGCAGTTGAGCTTTAGGATAGTATTGATGTCAGAATCGATTGAAAACGGAAATAAAGGCGATAAATCGGAACGCGTTCGCCCAGAGTTAGCCCTTCTAAAAGTGTTTTTTGAAGCTGCTAAGGATAACTGGGAGGATTGTTTTGCCAACCGGGCTGAAGCAGTGAAAGCCACTTCTCAGATTAATATTGCTTTGTTCAGACAAGATCCTCTAATGGCAGAGCAGTACGAAACTTAGAAGCATACAAACCAGTATAGAGGCCCCTATACTTAACGTTGTTTCTTTTCGGGCAATAGGTAAGATAATCCAATTTGCCTTGTAAATTACTAAAATGGCTGATGGCTTAGTGGGCATGTTTAAGATTACGCTTGGATGACTTCAGGTAAAACAGCGCATTACAGGAAAGGAGACGTAGTTCTCGTATCATTTCCGTATACCACCGACGATGGTCAAACACAAACCAAGCGACGCCCGGCAGTTATTATCTCCAATGATTATAATAATGGCAGGCTTGATGATGTATTGCTGGTTCCTTTGACTAGCAATATAAGCCGCAGCACTAAAGAACCGACGCAAGTAGTCATTACTATGACCAGTCCTGAAGGACAACAAGGAGGACTGCGCCTGGATAGTGTAATTGATTGCACTGTGATAGCCACTATTCCGAAGACACTTTTGGTTAATAAGATCGGCTCTTTTCCCCAAGAAGTGATGGAAAGGATAGATCAATGCCTGATGATTGCCCTGGCAATAGGCAGACCTATAAATACGGCCGAACAACTCGCCGCCACAGGAAAATCAGAGAATTCATCGGAAGAATACTTAGAAATACCTGCTTCTGATATGCCCGAGTCAGGACACAAAGCCAAATAAGTTAATGGCGCTTTTAGTAAAGCAAGACTGTAGCGACAGCATAGTCTCTCTCGTGACTAATGCTGAGGTCTATATTGCCAAAACCACGTTTAGACAATAATGCCTTTGCCCTGCCTGAAAGAAAGACTTGAGGCGCTCCGCTTTCAATGTTTATAATCTCGACTTCTTTCCAGTAAATGCCCCTCCAGCCGGTGCCTAATGCTTTAGCCACAGCTTCTTTTGCTGCAAATCGTCCTGCTAAAGTTTCTGATAATCTTGATAGCTGTACAACATTATTTTTAGCGGCTTTGCTATGAATATGCTCTTTCTCGCTGCCAGTTAATATTCTATCCAAAAAGCGTTGCCGTATTTTTCGCAGGCACTTTTGATACGCTGAACAGAACAAATATCCGTGCCTATTTTTATGTGCCCCATAAACACTTACTCCTCTTCGCGCGTACCATACAAATAAATTAGCTCTGGTAGAGGTAATTCTTCGTGCAGCTGAGCAATTGTTTTAGTTAGCTTAGGGTGCATAAATTCAGGAGCAATCTCCAGCAATGGCACTAAGGTGTAAGCCCGTTTTTGTATCATAGGGTGAGGAATGTGCAAATCCTTGTTTTCAATTATTTTATCGCCATAAAAAAGGATATCGATATCAATAATCTTACCTGCTTGCCGTTTTTTACCAGTAACACCTGGCAGCCTTTCAGCCAAATGCAAGCTAAGTAGCCGATCCTCAATTGAGTGACAAATAGCCAGCAAATCGACCGCGCTCAAATCGGTTTCTATAGCAACAACTGCATTAACAAACCATCCACTACTGTCAGATCCTACCGGTTGCGTTTCGTACAAACTTGAGCATTCGATTATTCTTATATGCTCATTGTCTTTAAAAAGTTGCACTGCTTGCTGGATGAAGCCAACTCTATCACCTTGATTAGAACCAAGGCTCATATAAACTCGTGTACGCTTTTTATTACCCCGAACCATGAGTCTCTCTCACTATACAAGCCGCAAGAAGGCAATTAAGAGCCCTTAGACCATATATATTACATCATTGATCAACGAATCTGTCGCGCACTTCTTTGTCCGGTATAGAACATGAATCGTAACGTCCAAAAATCTTATACCTGACGCCAGCTATTACATCGTAGCCAATATCCAAAAGAGAAGCAGGCCAAAGATGTAAGAAAGAGAATAATATTTCAGGCACATACCAAGGTAATTGGCAATGCTGAATAATAAAGAGGACTGCTTGCGATTTTTTTTGTAATTTATTTGACGGCAATCCATAGTCGGATATAACAAAAATGGTTTTTAAGTCGCTGCTATCTTCTCCGTATTTTGACAATAGCTTAGCTCCTATATCACTTTGCAATGAACAGAAGAGAAACTTTAAGCTCCCTTCGTGAGCGAGAACAAATTGCACAAATCTATTACACAGGCCACAGATACCATCATAAAAAATAATATCTGATCCAGATTTGATCCTGTTTTGTTCAGTCATATAACTACTCTGCCAGCTTCTGGCACAATGGCTGAAAGTATTTCTCTAGTGTCTTTTAAAGAAGAAAAAATATAATTCGGTTCTAAAGCTGAGAGCTCTTGCCAGGTAGTAGTACCAGTATTGACTGCTATGCTAATAGCGCCATAGTGTTTAGCACACAAAATATCATTCTGCGCATCCCCAATAATTGTAATCTGGCTAGGAGTCAGTTCAATACTATAATGTTCCTGTGCACGCTTGTGGGCTATAGCCGGCAATTCTAGACGATTAGCTGAGTCACAGCCATAAGCACCAATGGGGAAAAATCGATTTAAATTAAATTGCTCAAGCTTGATTTGCGCCCCACTCTTAATATTGCCAGTGAGAAGTCCAAGAGCTATTCGTTTATCATTCTCCAATAGCTGCAATATTTCCATTACTCCATCATACACAAAGCATTGCGGGGTTTTGGCAACTTGGTTTATTTCTTCAGGCAAGAATTTCAAATAGAGTGACAGAATTTGGTCAATTATCTGGCGGCGATCAATTTCGCTCTCGCTAATGTTTTCTACTTTGCTGGCTAAAATAAACTCCCAGATGATCTGTGGGTCGGTTTTGCCCGACATGCTTATATTTGCCAGTTCCAGACCATCGAGACTAATTAGCAAAGTCTCTTGCAAAGCTCTATAAAGAGCCCTTCGTCCTGCGCCACCGCTATCGATAAGCGTCTGATCAATATCAAACAATACTAGTCTTGAAGTTTTATTCGGCCTTTCTTTGTCTGTGCGCATTTCCAGCTCGTGTTTCTTCGTCTTTACGTCCACCTGCTATGGCCAATCGTCTGGTTACACGAAATTCTGGCACAATTTGATCCGGCGGTAAAGAACCTTCAGAAATACTTTCGGAAATCCAGATCTGGTTACGTCCCGCATTCTTAGCTTCATAGAGAGCCTGGTCGGCCTTATTAATTAATTCAGCAGCATCTTTGGCTTGGCGTGGATACGAGGCAGCACCAACTGAAATAGTGATCGATGGAATACCAGGAATCTTAGAATTGGCTATATGCGTGCAAAGTCTGTCTGCAATCAAAGCAGCTTCCAGAAGAGACGTTTCAGGTAAAATGATAGAAAATTCTTCGCCACCATAGCGAGCCGCCGTGTCGCCGCTCCTTAATAAAGTTTTCAGAGCCCCGGCAATGTGTCTAATAGCAGCATCCCCTACAGGATGTCCGTGACTATCATTAATTTGTTTCAGGTGGTCCAAATCAAGCATCAGCAAAGAGCAAGGTAAGCCCTTTCGATCTGCCAACCTGAGTTCTTCACTCAAGCGATTCTTGAAATAAATGTGATTATAAAGACCGGTTAGACCATCTGTTATAGCTTGATATTTCACTTGGGCAAATAAATGGGCTTGAGTAACTGCAAGAGCTAATTGATCAGCAATGGCAGAAACTAGCTGCACTTCGCCACTGCGCCAAGTGCGCAAATGATCACATTGATGTACCACTAATAAACCTATTATCCTGTTGCCACTTAAAAGGGGCGCGGCAATCAAAGATTTCGAATTACTACTAATCAGAAAGTACTTGAACGCGTTTGATCGAGCGTCAGATTCGGTGTCACTTATGACAGAAACCAACCAAGGATCATATTTTTGAGTTGCCTGAACGTTATTAATACTGGGGTCCGAATCGCGCATGCTCAGCCTCTGTAAGTCAATACCCAAAAGAAAATTGCCTTGGCTAAAAACAGCTTCCGTTTCAGATGGATTAAAATCCAGTTCCTGAGCGTATAAATTAACACCCTTGGTGGCGTTCAAATTAAAACTATATGACTCGTGAGTTACCACTAAAGGTCCGATCGCATTGGGTTGTAAGATTTGGCAGCGATCGGCACCGATGGCTGCGCAGAGTTCTCTAGTAACGGTATCTAAGATGGTATCTAAATCAAGAGAGCCTCGCACACAGCGAACTATTTGATTGATGAGCATTTCTTGCTCGGCCATGGTGCGGGTATAGTGGTACAGATGTGCATGCTGCATGGCTACAGTTAATTGCCTAGTTACCACTTCAACAAGCTCCAGTTCTTTATCTGTCCAAACGCGTAAGCGATCACATTGCTGTATCAATATCAGCCCTATAGTGCCCTCTGCAGATGTAATCGGACAGGCAATAAGTGAGCGTATGGAGCGCCAACAATCTGGAGCCACGGCATCAGCTTTGAATAAAGGCGAAGGACCATTCTCGTCCAGAACATCCATAGATAAGATAGAACCTTGTTCAATAATCATGCTCATAATGCTATCTTCTTCCAGACGCAACAAGCGATTACTCAAGGGCATGCCATTTTTGCTTTCGTCGCACCAAACATAATCAAAAGTCAACTCTAAATTTTTCAATTTAGGTTCGCTTAGAGATTTGGGTATCTCCACCAGGGCCAGGCATACTCTGCTTGCGCCTAATGCTTTGCCTAGTTCTGTTACCGTAGCAATCAATACTTGATCAAGATCGAGAGATTGGCGAATTGCCAATGAAATCTTTTCTTCCATCAGCCTGTGGTCGTGTTCGAGCTGCATTTTAGAAGCAATTTGATTAAAAGCTTTGGCCAATTTACCGAGCTCATCATTACTCTTGATTTCCAACCTTTTGGTGAAATCACCGCGACCGAGCGCTAGCACTTCTTTGACAAGAAGTTTGATTTGCCGACTAAAATGCTTACTAGCTAGATAAGCTAAATAGGATGAAGCAAAAAGGGCTATTAGAGCCAATATAATGGTTTGGGTAAATTTAGCAGCAATCGCTTTATCAATGGCATCCCCGCGCTTGGCACTGATATAAAGGTTGAGGGGAGACAGTATTACTTGATTATCTATTGCAGCTAACTTTCCGCTGTTTGTTTCAGGTTTAGCTAACGTTAGGTCTTTGTTTGTAGTTGCAAAAACTTCCTTTTGGCTATCAGCAACAGATACATTCGAAAAGAATGGACCTTGACCAAGCGCGCTATCCATTTCCTGAGCATACTGTTCAATTATTCGTACAAAAGTTTTTGGCTCGATAGCAACTACTAGAGCCGATCCAGATAAATCTAGTCTTGATGCTTTGCTAGCAATTTGTTTAGATCGCGCTTTAAGCCTTGCTGGCTTCTGCGAGAGCTTGCTTTCAGCTTGAAACTTTATTTCTTGGGGATGTGAATTAACAAGCAGTATGCTTTTATGTCCGCTGAAAGGCGAAAAGCCATACATAGAGCTTCTGGATTGCTTATGAGTACCAGACAAGAGCTCCTTGGCACTGTACGGCAGCTTGATAATTTTTGCGCGGCTAGGGCGATAAACAAGAGCTCTGCCATCAGGAAACACCCGATAAGCTTCAGCCCAATCAGGATTATTTTTTAGAGTATTGAGAGCTGCCTCATTCAATAAACTCTCTTTATTAGTCTGAGCAATTGATTGATTGGCAAACACCCTCATTTCCAAAAACTGCTCTTGTCCCCAAAAATCTAAACTCTTGGCCAAGGCAAGTAGCCTGGCGCCACTTAGCTGCTGGACTTCCGCTTGCATACTATGGAATTGATCAAATAGGGATAGGGCAAAAACGCTGGCAATAGGCAAAGCAGCGCCCAGACACAGCAATAAAAGCCTGCCTTGTAATTTCACGCGAAAAGTCCTGGGCGATATAGCCAAGCTGAGCCTCCCAGTCCACCCGTAACCAAACAATGGTTCTTGGAAACCACGTACAGGCAAATTATATTATCTACTGAACAATAAAAAAGCTGTATTTACGCCTTTTTAGAAATATTTGCTAAAAATTAAGAAGCAAGAGTGGTAGGCAAGCCATTGAAAGCACTAAGGGCCCTGGTTAGCAGACTTAGGTAAATCCAAATTTTGTTTGTTACATGTGTCTACATCGCAAATTAAAGAAACAGCTTTTTCCCAATCGATAGGCAGTTGTTGATCGATACTCTGCTCCAGTCCGGCAAAAAAGGAGGACTGGGATTCATCAAAGGCCTTTTCTTCTTTGCCCTGCTTTAGGTATATATCTATTTTGAGCATTCTAGCTATGCCGCAATTATAATCAAATTCTAAGGCTCTATCCACTAAATTTAGTGTGATGGCAAAATCTTGACTAGCATGAGCCGAGCACGCAGCTGCAGCCAAGAACATGCTTTTTAATTCGCTGGTTAAAGAAAAATTTGAGTCTACAAGGGCCACGAAGAGTTTCAGCGCTTGCTTATAATTGCGCTTCTTGTAACTAAGATATGCTTCTACAAATTGAGTGAGAAGGGCTTGCGCATGATCCAATTTAATTCTCTTTAGTTTATTACTGGCTTGCTTATGCAGTCCTGCTGCTTCGTAAAGAATAGCTAGGTTGCAAGAAGCAACTAGATCGTCCTCAGTATGATTAACAAGATTTTGATTTAATGCCTTCTTTAAGCGTTCCATGGCAATCGGTCTTATGAGTTCAGCAAAGACCCTTTGCACAGTTTGGCTACTTACCAAGGTTATAAACACAATAGCCAATGCTAGGTGAGTATAAGCAAGCGTAGATAATTCTTTCCTTGTACCTTGCATTATTGCTATTTGCCAATGTGCACTGCCAAAACCAATGGTAGATAGAATGGGATCAACAATTAAGTTTACCGAAAGGACAAAAGTACAGGTATACGTAATAAGCATGGCCAAAAACGGATGAGGGCGAAATAAAAGAGCCAGCAATAGAACCAATACAAGAACTGTTTGCACACACTCCCCTGCAAATAAAGCCGGTATCAAATAAGTTCTTGAAGCCAATTCATCGGGTATAACTTGATACCATAAAAGTCCATAACTGATATTTTTTACGAAACCACCGTACCATTGACAGGCGATTACGGAGGCCCACATAGCAATGAGATTAAGCAAGGGATAGACCAAAAAAATGACTATCCGCCAAACAAAAGCTAAATCATAATCGTTCAAGTCCTCCTTACTGAAACGTTGGCGATCGACATACAACCGACGTAAAGTATCAAGACTAATAAAAACAGTTATAGCCGTGATCACGGCAAAGCACAGTTTATCCATAACAAATACTAATCCAGCTCACGTTATCTGTTCCATCAATCAAAATCCTAGCAGTTTATTTAACAGATTTGCCATTGCAAAGTTCATAAGTTATCTATAAGGACCCATCTATTTGCCAAATACCATCAGTAAGGCAATTGAAATAAAATACAAGGCGGTCAAGGCAGCCATAACCAATAGCATAGATACGGCTGTAGGGTCAGGAGTAATAATGGCAGCAATTATAGCGGCGGCAAAAACGGCATAACGCCAGAAAGACAGAAGTTTTTTGGAATCAATAATATTCGTAAAAGACAAAGCAAAAATAACAATGGGCAATTGGAAACAAACCCCCATATAAAGCAAAATGCTACTTACTAAAGAAATGTAAAAATCCAAGCGCTGATTAATTGGTGAAACACCCTGACCAAATGAACTAAAAAAGTGGAGCATGGAAGGTAATAACCAATAGTATGCAAAAGCCGCTCCGCAGACGAATAATAGGGGTGAGCCAATTACTATAGGAGTGAGTATCTGTCTTTCTTTATTGGTCAAACCAGGAGCCACAAAGCGACAAATTTCCAAAAGCAAAAGAGGAGAGGCAATTATAAAGCCGGTATAAAATGCCACTTTCATAAAGACTAGAATAGGTTCTTCCATTGAAAGTGCCTGAAAAGTTATATTGCCCGCTGGCGCTTCGAGAAAACGAAGAATTGACTTTGCCAGCCAAAGACCAATCAACACACCTACGGCAACATAAATCACGCAACGAACTAAGCGCGTGCGCAACTCATCTAAATGGTCTACTACTGACATTAGCTTATCTGATCGCTCAGAATCCACATTTACCTTCCCGACTTAAATTTACTGAATGCCAAAATAATACCAGCTGCGATTGCTACATTGAGTGATTCGCAATTTGGATTGATAGGAATAGAAATAGAGTCGTCAACGGCTCTTAAAACATCCTCTGAAATGCCATGTCCTTCATTACCCAGGATATAAGCCATTGGGGTTGCATAAGAAACGCTTTCCCAGATTGTCTCTTTTGCTCCGCTATCTAAGGCAATGACGCGAAAATTATTTTCCTTCATTTTACCAATAACAGACACAAGCTCAATATTATTTATTATGGGCAAGCTAAAAATACCACCCATGGAAGAACGAATGACTTTAGGATTATAACAATCGACACTGCCTTTGGACAGCAGCAGCCCCCCTACGTCAAAAGCGAGAGCTGTACGAATTATAGTACCTAGATTGCCAGGATCTTGAATATTGTCAGCTAAAAGTATTAACTTGGAATTGGCAATAATGTCGTCCAAGCTATAATGCTTAGGGGAAGCAGTAGCAATGATACCGCAACTGGTATCAGTAGAGTACAACTCCTTAAAAATATCATCTTTGACAACGACCACTGACTCAAGATTAATAGCCGGTTTAGTTTTAGCAAGATTTGCCTGATAATATGTCTCACTAGCAATAATGTCATACAATTTGATTTGCTTGCTGATAGCTTCCTGCATGAGCTTTTGCCCCTCCAGCAAAATCAAATCATGCTTATCTGAAATGTCTTTTCGCTTGGCAGTCTGAGCCAAACCCCGAATTATTTTTAGCCTTTGATTATCTGAGCTGTTTATCTGAGTAATTTTCATTGGGTGTGGAAACAGCCTAAGAACCAGCAATAGTTGGGAAGAGATTATGTCGCTTAGTATATTATCTTGGAATCTGCCTAATTAATTTAATGTTTGGCATTATAGGGGAGCAAAATTGCGTATTTCCCGCATTGATAGGCACATTTTTCGTTCGAAATCCGGCTTTTTTACTGTAAAATGAGCTGTACTGTATAGATAAATTAGAGATTCGGTCGATGAGTATTCCAGGTCAAAATGAAGAAACGACCCCAGTCGCCTCCAAAATGGAGGCCAACGCCTCGGGCGGTGGTGCTCACAATGAAATTTATGGCTCGACTAATGACTCCCCTAAACTAGCTTCTTTCAACGATATCTTTAATCAACATCAGCCCAAAGAAGTGCCTAAAGCGCTGCCGAAGGTGAGTATATCTTCTTCTAGCAAACCCCTTGAAACTACTACACTGCAATTGGAAAGGGAGCTAAAGGCAAAACTTTTAGCTAATATCTCGCAGGAGTATGCGGCGCACGATCAGACTATGAACCCGAGTATTTCGCAATTGGAAGCAGAAATTAGGAATAAACTGTTTGCTAATATCACAGACAACCGCGGAAAAACTGAATTTAATGCCAAGTTCTTTGACGAAATTAATCGGTTGAGAGTGGAAAATGGCCGCGCTCCGCTCGAATACGATCCTGATTTAGAAGACCAAGCAGAAAACAATAATGTTGCACAGACAAGTAATGGGCTTGGACATTGGGCCAACCCAAATACTTATGAAGTTGCTAACTGGATTGGGGGACCGAATGGTACGCCCCAGCAAGCCAAAAATAGCTTGGCGGGTAGTTCAGCTCATATGGACATAATTCTAAATCGCAGTCTAACAAGGATGGGTGCTGCTTATAATTCCACCTATCAAACCGTTCGTTTTGAATAATTCTCGGACTTCGAAACAATTGTTATCGGACGGCTAACTGTGATTATTGCTGGGACTTTTGCAAAGCTGATTTGGATTGGCAAATAATAGGTCAAAGAGTGTTGGATTTAGCATGTAAATTCACATCTGTACGACCGACCTGCCATCATACTTTGAGCCATATGGTTGACTCCTACCGCCGCAAGGATAATTCTAGAGCATAAGCTTTGCTAATACGCCATAGGTATAAAATTAGTCGTAAGTCTAGAAATTATTCTTCTTTTCTATAAATCACTTGAATGAATCACTATTTAGGGTGACTAACGATAAGATCTATGGATTAGTTAGGAAAGTCATTATTAAAGGGTAAGTAAATTATTATGGCTATTGGTTCTAATGTAAGGAGACTTTCCATTAGAAGAGCGTCGGCGTTAGTGGTGTGTTTGATCCTGATGGGCAGCCAAACAGGGTTACTCGCGGCATGGGCGCACTATGGGAACTTTCAGCCACCGACAAGCTCTTTTCCTACAGCAAATCATCATTCGACGTCAAATAATTTTTTACATATTCAACATTCGCATCAATTTAATCACCCGCATCAATTTAATCACCTAATGCAGAATGCTTCCACTTCTTCCAATTCTTCACAATCAAATATAGTCCACCATCATCATAATGTGATCCATCAACAAATGAGCAATTTGCATTTCGCAAATGGATTTTCAAATCAGCATGCCGATCTGAGCGCCGTAACTTCTTCGAATAATTCTCGCCAGGCTAACTATATGCATTTTTTGAATATGCATCCTTCGTATCGTCCTACACCTACGAGTAATTGGCAGCACGGTAACCATAGTGAACATTATCATCATTTATACTCACTTAACAGCAATATAAAGCAAATGTCGCCTAACTACCTCTGGAGTGAGTCGCCTGGATCGCACAAAGCAATTTTTGCAAATACATCAGCACCATCAACTAGTAATGGCTTTCTGGCTTTTCATACTGAACACCAACATGGATCACAAATAGGATATTTAAGTCCGGGCAATACAAACAATAATGGAGGAATATTTTCTCATAATAACAACCAACCAATTACAGTTGGTACAACAAGCAATGGATCCTTACTAGGTGATGCCAATATCTCAAATGCTTTTGGTTTAAATTTAAATTCAAGCAAGCCTGAAATTGCTGCTAATTTTAACACGGCAATAACTATTGGCGGGCACTTAGGAGCAAACGACACCGTTGTACAAGGAACTACAATGGTCATACACCAAGGACAGATGCTAACAGCTGCGCAATATGCTGCAGCAGAGCAGGTATTAACATCAGGGCAGCAAACGTTAGTGTTGTCGCATAACGGAATAGCAACAGGCGGCTTATTAACACTAGAACAAGGACAAACAAGTTCCTTATCTTCATTAGCAGTATCGAGAAATGTAACCGTCTTAGCAGTTGGATACAATGCTAGCAATGCATTAGAGATTACTGGTTCAGCACGAGTAGGCGGTACACTAGACATAGTCCAGTCAGCAGCAAATACAGGATCAGTAGTAGATTTTGGTTCATTGTCCGTAGGTAGAAGTGGCTCAGTAAGTGATGCTTTATCAAGCAATTTAACTTCTAATTTAACAGGCGCCAATAATATATTCTCTTCAAGTGCCTTAAATTTAAATGCAACAAATTTAATATTGAATCTAGGAAGTATAAACACAGCCAGTAATTTATCCTTGAACGCTGGCGGAAATATAAGCAATCAAGGGAGCATTGTTTCAACAGGTAATATAGCTTTACGGGCATCCGGCACAATTGCAAACATCAGTCCGACAGTAAATAATGCAGCGAATAATAATAGCAACCTGGCATCTTCACTAAGTAACCGCGCACCACCTCAGGCGACAATAAGTGGAGCAAATCTATTGTTAGCATCGGGGGCAGGTGAATTTACTAATACAGGGACTATCACTGCTACCAGTGGTAACGTCACTCTTACAGCTCCCTCCGCACAAAATATTGCAGTCAAAAATACAGGCGGAGTGATTCAAGCAAATCAAGGAACAATAAACTTAAGAGATGCTAATTATAGCGGTGCCGCCAGCATAAGCGCGAATGGTGGTAATTGGTTTTCCCAACAATTAAATATAAATGACGCTAGTGGAGCTGTCACAGGAACCTTGGGTCAAGTAACTGGTGTGCTCAATGTTACTGCTCAAGAAGCACACTTTGGTGCCAACACGCCCAATCTTATCACTGGAAAAATGAATATTGCTGGTGACCCGGTATTCTTCAACAATAGTGGCAGCGTCACTATTGCCAGTGGCGATTTCACTGCCGGTAATCCAACGGCGATTATTGCTGAAACAAATATCATTACTCCTGGCAGCGCCGTTTCTATTACTACTGGTAGCAGCTCTGCCCTTGGCGGAGCTGTAACTATGATTGCGGGAGCAACATACAATAATAGTACTGGCGCAGTCACTGCTGCTGCAACTGGCGGCTATATTGATCTTTCTGGTTCGCTTAGCGGCGGCGCGGCAATTAGTGCTTTCGATACTTCTACCACTCAAAGCGGCAGCGCGGGCGGCAATGTCACTTTAATTGCTTATGCCGGCAGCGGCGGCTCAACAGGACAAATTCTTGTCCCTAGTGGAGTAACAATAACAACCGGCGGGGCTGGCTTAGGCACCAATGGTAATGTCACTATGATAGCTGGCGGCACTGGATATGGGGCAAGCGCATCAATAAACATTGGCAGTATTAATACAAGCGGTGGCACTGGTGGTGGCGGCAATGTTATTATTGCTACAGCCACACCGGGACAATCAGCTGGTGGAGTAATTATTAACACCAGCACTGGCGCCATTAGTTCAGGTAATTTTCAGAGTGCTGGCACACCTACCGGGTCTGGCAGCATATGGCTGACTGGTAATATAACCACCGGAGGTGGTAATGTCGCTATTGCCAGCAGTGAAGACATTCAATTTGACAATAACAATAACATTACCACATCAGGTGGAGCAATAACTCTTGTAGCTGGAGCAGCCTTTAGTACACCAAGTGCTGGCAATATTCTTAATCTTAGCGGTGGCTCACCCACCGGTGGACAGATAACGTTAAATAGCACTGGCTCTTTCACTTTATCTTCTTCTACTTCTTCCGGTAATACCAATGGTGGCAACGTTATAATAACTGCATTTTATGGTACTGGTGACAATGCTGGACTAGCATTCGGCCCAAATGATATACCTCAAATAACTTCCGGTGGCTTTGGTAGTGGTATTAATGGCAATATTACCATGATGGCCGGTTCAAGTCCTAATCTCCAAGGCTACTATCCATCGATGAGTGTTGGCATTGTTGATACAACCGGTGGTACAGGTGGTGGTGGAACGGTAATAATAGCCACAGCTACGCCCGGTGTTACTACTGGTGGAATTACAATCAACAACAGTGGCGCCATAAGCTCAGGCAATTTCCAAAGCACCGGTACACCTACTGGCTCTGGCAGCAGTTGGCTGTACGGTAATATAACTACTGGTGGGGCTAATGTAACCATTGCTAGCAGCGACAGTATAATTTTAGCTAATAATGGTCTAAGTATTAATACTAACGGCGGAGCAATAAACCTTATTGCGGGAGCGAGCTTCGATACTCCCTCATCTGGCATTCTTCATATTAATGGTGCCTCTAATACTGGCGGCGCAATGGAGATGCAGACTTCTAACTGGACCTTTACTCTTTCAACAGTTAATAGCAATACTAATGGCAGTGGTGGCAATATTACACTTATTGCCTTTAGCGGCTCTGAGGCTAATACTCTTCCAGGAGACATCTTTAGGTCCGGTGTTACCGCTATGGCTACAGGCGGCAATGGTAGTGGCAGTAACGGTAATATCATTGCGTTAGCTGGGGCTGAAAATGCTGGCTACTATCCATCGATAAGTCCAGGCGTTATTGATACTTCTGGCGGTACAGGTGGTGTAGGCAATGTAATATTCGCAACAGTTACGCCTGGATTTACTGCCGGTGGAGTTACAATTAACAGCAATGGCGCCATAAGTTCAGGTAATTTTCTAGGCGTAGGTACACCTACTGGCTCTGCCAGTGTGTGGCTTAATGGTAATATAAATACAGCCGGGGGCAATGTAACAATTGCCAGCAGTGACACTATAAGAATACTTGCCGACGGTCTAAGCATTAACACTAACGGCGGAGCGATAAATCTTATTGCGGGAGCGAGCTTTGATACTCCCTCATCTGGTGTTCTTCATATTAATGGTGCCTCTGCTACTGGTGGCGCAATAGATACGAGTTCTTTTGGCTTTACCTTTACTCTTTCATCAGCCAACAGTAATACTAATGGCAGTGGTGGCAATATTACACTTATTGCCTCTACTGGTGCTGAGACTAATGTTACTCCAGGAGACATATTTGGTGCCGCTTTTGCCAGCGCTATTACAGGTGGCAGTGGCACTGGAAGCAACGGTAGTCTCATTGCTATAAGTGGTTCAACTGATCAAGGAACCGGTGCCAGCTTATCATTTGGCAGCGGTACAATTAACACTGCTGGCGGTACCGGCGGAGGCGGCAGTGTTACCCTTGCTACAGCGACGCCTGGAGTAACTTCTGGTGGAGTTACCATCAATAGCAGTGGAGCAATAAGTTCAGGAAGTTTCCAAAGCACTGGCACTCCCACAGGCTCTGCTTCTATTTCAATCGATACCATAACTACTGGTGGTGGTAATGTGACTCTCGCCAGCAGTGAAGATATTCAGTTTAATGTCGATACTCCTAATGTTATTACCACGGCAGGCGGCGCACTTAATCTTTTACCGGCGCAGCATTTGGTACTCCTACGTCCGGCACTCTCAGTATTACTGGTGGTTCCGTCACCGGCGGACGAATTACCGAAAGAACCTTCGATAGTTATACTCTTTCCTCTTCTAATGCATCAGGCGCGGGGGGCAATTTGATTATTGCTGCTTTCGCCGGCACAGGAGATTTAAGTGGCATAGTCTCCTTCTTTCCCTTGACATTAAATACTGGCGGTAGTGGAAGTAATGTTAATGGTAATATTTTGCTATTAGTTGGAGCAACCACTGCCACATCTTACTTTGGCACATCTTTAAATAGTGGGGGAGATATAAATACGACTAGTGGTACTGGTGGCGGCGGTAATATTACTATTGCCACAGCTACTCCATCTGTTGGTAGCGGCATTACAGTAAATAATGGCACCATTTCATCCGGCAGCGTCACAGCCGGAACCACTCAAACTACCTCCATGATTGTAAATACTTTGGAAAGTCCTGGTGGAGCTATTAGCCTTACTGCTGGTGTAGATTCAAAAAGCGGCGTTATTACAGATACTGGACTTGGTTCCAATAATGGTGGTTCAATTACCATTGTAACCAATAGTTCTACCGCCTTTAATATCGGCTCTGCATCAACTAATGGCACAACTGGAACTATAACTGCCAACGGTGGACCAACAGCCGGCGGTGGTGGCGGAACAATATCTATCACTAATAGCGGTAGTGGCGGTATTGCATTATTTGATTATGCGGATATCTCTTTCGCTCCCGGTGCTGGTGGCGGAGCTGGTGGCAACCTCACTTTTAATGCCACCGGAGGTACGGTTACTTTACCAACAGGCACTATTAGTGCTAGTGCTTCCGGTTCTGGCAACTATAATGGTGGCAGCATATCGCTTACCGGCACCGCCCTGTCGGTAAATGGTAGTGCTCCAGCTACCCTTGCTTTGACTGCTAATGCTACTGGCACAGGCAACGGTGGCAGTCTTTATTTAATGACTACTGGCGTAGGTGGACTCACCCTTGGCAGTGCGGATCAAAATATTTCTTCTTTGTCTGCTACAGGTGGTTCGAGTGGTTCTGCTTCAGGCAACGGTGGCAGCATTACTCTTATTGCTAGCGGTGGCGCATTAACCGTGCCTAATTCTTTCACGTTCAGCGTTAACGCTCTGGGCACAAATGGCAATGGCGGAATTATAAGCCTTTCTGGCTCTACAGTAAGCTTTACTGGTGGCTCTGAATCTTTGACTGCCAATGGAGTGGGTACCGGTAACGGTGGCAGTATTTCTATAACGACTAGCGGTTCTACTGGCGATATAGTCCTAGGCAGTAGTAGTGGCAGTATCTCCTCTATTTCTGCAACAGGTGGATCCGCTGGTTCTGCTTCCGGTAATGGCGGCACTGTAACTTTGTCAGCAGGACGCAATTTAACTATTCCTTCAACTGGCGGGATTATTAATGTCAACGCTATCGGCACCAATGGCACTGGTGGTTCAATAATCCTAGCAGCCGGTACGGTGACTAGTTCTGGTACATTGCAAATAAATCAAGGTTTAGGTGCTAATGGCGTTGGTACAGGCAATGGTGGCACGGTAAGTATTACGTACAGTGACTCCACAGGTAGTAATCCTCTAGTTATAGGAGCAGGTTCTGGCTCTAATAATTTCATTAACGGCAATATCTCCGCTAATGCTAGTGGTTCTGGAAATGGTGGCATAATAAATATAGCTAATAGCGGTGCAGCTCTATTAAGTGTAACTTTAACTGGCAATATATCAGCCAGCGGTTCCACTTTAGGTAATATCAATTTCAATCCAGCTTCCGGTCAAGCAATAAGTGTTGCTGGCGCTGGCGCATTAACCGGCGTTGTTAATGCTACTGGTACTAGCGTATATATTAATCCCCAGGCTTCTGCCACTACATTAACCACAGGTACTATTAGTGCTACGGCAGGAGCTGGCTCTGTCATGTTAGGCGTTAATGGTTTAGGTAGTACGATTAATATAACTGGCGCTATTACTTCCTCTGGCGCTCCTCTTTCCATTCTTAGCAGTCAAGATATTACAACAACCACTGGTGCGACTATAAATACGAGTGGTGGCGCTATTACATTAGTTTCCGGTTCTGCTTTCACTACTACGCAAAGCACCAGCACATTTAGTGTTACTGGCAGCACGTCTTCCGGCGGTCAACTGAATTTATTTAATCTATCATCCTTTTCTTCTGCAACATCTTCCGGCAATACTAATGGTGGCAATATTACTCTAGCTGCTTTTGCCGGTTCAGGAAGTAATTCCGGCTCGATTAGTTCGCCGGTATCTCTCACCATTACTTCTGGTGGTCATGGCTCAGGTACTAACGGTAGCTTTCTTGCTCTTGCTGGTGCTCCCAGTGATAATGCCCCCTACTCGCAATTCGTCACTATGCATTTTAATAATATCAATACAAGTGGCGGTACAGGCGGAGGCGGCAATATCACTCTGGCCACTGCCACGCCTAGTGTTGGCAGTGGGCTCACAATTACCAATGGTGCCATCACCTCAGGCAGCATTGTCGGCAATGGCACACCTAGCAATCCTGGTGCTCTATACTTAGACAGTGCTACCACTTCCGGTGGTAATGTGGCTGTTATTAGCGGTTTCAGCATCACATCTGACAGTGGTAACGCCATAACTACCAACGGTGGAGCAATTACCCTTATTGCCGGAGCCGCCTTTAGCACACCTACTGGTTCAAACGTTCTCAATATAACGGGCGCTTCTTCCACTGGTGGACCAATATATGCAGAAGGAGCAGAAAGTACCTTTGGCCTCTCATCATCAACATCGGCTGGCAACACAAACGGTGGCAATGTCACCGTAATTGCTTTTGGTTCTAGTTTAGGATTAATTTTGACTGCTGGCGGCACCAGTGCACCAATAAGCGCCGGTGGTTTTGGCAGTGGTACTAATGGTAATGTCATAGTCGTTGCTGGAGGCTCTAGCAATAATGGCGGCATCTATCTAACCGATATCAATACTACCGGTGGCACAGGCGCAGGCGGCAACATAACTATTGCTAGCGCTACACCTTCGATTGGCAGTGGTATCAGTATAAACAATGGCACAATTTCCGCTGGTACGGTGTCTGCAGGTGCCGCGCAAACTGGACAAATTAACATAGGCACGGTGGAAGCTCCAGGTAGCACGATTGCTGTTAGTGCCTCCGCTACGGTTGGCTTTAGTGGAGCTATTACAGATAATGGTTTAGGTGCAAATAATGGTGGAACCGTCAATATCACCGCTAACACTAGCAGTGCTTTTAGTATTAACGGCTACTCTCAAGGAACTCCTAGTGGCACAGGCGGAGCAATATCGGTCAATGGTGGACCGACGGCCGGCGGTGGTGGCGGAACAATATCTATCACTAATAGCGGGAGTGGCGGTATTACATTATTTGATTATGCGGATATCTCTTTCGCTCCCGGTGCCGGTGGCGGAGCTGGTGGCAGTCTCACTTTTAATGCCACCGGGGGTACGGTTACTTTGCCAACAGGCACTATTAGTGCTAGTGCTTCCGGTTCTGGCAACTATAATGGTGGCACAATAAATCTTACTGGTTCTACAGTCTCTGTTACTGGCAGTGGTACATTATCTTTAACTGCTAATGCTACCGGTACGGGTAATGGCGGTTCGGTATTAATAACTACTACCGCGTCTTCAGGCAGCATAGTTCTTGGTGCCGCTAATGGTGATATTGCCTCTATACAAGCTGAAGGTGGTTCATCTGGCTCAGCTTCAGGTAACGGCGGTACAGTAACATTAGCTGCTGGAAACAATTTGACCATACCTTCTACTAGCAACATCATAAACGTTAATCCTCAAGGAACAAATGGCAAGGGTGGCATAATAAATCTAACTGCTGGTTCTGCAGCAGCCGGTAGTTTGCAAGTAAATCAAGCTTTAAGTGCTAATGGGGCTGGTACAGGCAATGGTGGCACCATAAGCGTTACATATAATGACCCAACTAATCCTCTGGTTATTGGAGCATCTGGATCTAATAGTTATATTAATGGCAATATTTCTGCTAATGCTCCTGGTTCTGGTAATGGCGGAAGTATTTCTATCACTAATTCTGCTGCTGGCGCACTGACTGTCACACTAAGTGGAACGATATCAGCAAGTGGTACATCCACCGGCTCTGTTACGTTCAATTCGGTCAGCGGACAAGCGATAGCGGTTACTGGCACTGGTGGCTTAACTGGCATAGTAAATAACAATTCTTCTGCTGGAGCTGTGACATATACAGTGGGCACTGGTAATCTCACCCTAGGCAATATATCTAATTCTAGCGGCAATATAATAATAACCAACAACGCCGTAAGCGGAACTATTTCTACAATGGCGGCTATCACGACCGCTGCTGGTTCCACCTTATCTATGATGACGACTGGCGGCAGTATAACATTGGCTGGCGCTATCAATACCGGTGCTGGTGGCACAATTAATCTTACAGCAAATGGTTCTAGCTCCACCATAGGAAATAGCTCGTCCTATACATTGACTGCAGATACGATGAGCCTTTCTCAAGGCAGCGGCAATATTGTAATCAGCGGTAATAATACAGTACAAATGGGCGGCAGCGGCTCCAACAATCTGATTTTATCTGGGCTTGGTACTTCACTAACGTTAAGCACAGCTGGAAATATAACAGATGCTAACACGAGCAATTCACTCAGTGCTCCAAGATTAAGCTTATCCTCGATCTCAGGATCAATTGGTTCGTCCGGCACTCCTATAAGTATTAATAATAATGGCAATGGCATTACTTCTCTTTATGCTTCTGCACCAAGCGGCACTGTTCATCTCACCGATACTGCTAGTGAAAATGTCACTCTAACTACAGCTGCTACAACCGGTGCATCAATAGCCGGCACAAGTTTCACTTTAAGCATTGCTGGCAACATACTACAAGATACAGCTGGCAGTACAGCCATTAGCAGCCCAATTATTTCGTTGACCGCGACCAACGGGAATATAGCGGACAATGCTGGAGCAACAAGCCCACTAATCGTTAATAGTGACGGAACAGGTGGGGTCACTTTAGCATTATCAGGAAATAACGTGAATATTTCCGACACCACAGCAGAAGCAGTTACTCTAAATGCCAGTAATATAGCAACAAGCTTTACATTGGCTGCAAACGGAAATGTAACCGTAGGCAATAATGTGGGAAGTGGCACGTGTACATTAGCAAGCATAACAACCACTGGATCTAATTTCATTGAGGATGCCGGACCAGGCAGCTATCAACTAACAGCCAGTACAATAGATTTAATAACACCGACCGGTCAAGTAGGAACACCAGGCTTTAGAGTTGATTGCACTACTTTAGCAGTGAATACTACAGGAAATGTGCGCGTGAACAATACTGGCACAGCAACATTAGCCGTTAATGCATCCTCAGGAAACAATCTCACCATAGTATCAAATAGCACTATGGACATAAATGGCAATGTCACAGGCAATAGTGTGACATTGCAAACATCAGCCGGCAGCAATGGCAGCATTGTCATAGCGTCTAATGTAGGAACTTATGCAGGAAATACAACGGTATCATTATTTACAGACGGTTCGGGTAATATACAAGATGCAGGACCAGGCAGCAATGTTGTACAAGCACATTTATTGAATATAGCTAGCACAACGGGAAATGTAGGCTCGCCTGGACTGCGTACAATTGCCGATGAGATAAATTGTACAACTGGCGGCAATGTCCACCTCAATAATATAGGGTCGAATCCAGTAACATTCTTGGCGATTACGGGTGGAGGAACTTTCTTCCAGGCATTAGCTAATAGCACAATTACAGTTACACAACCAATATTCGCACCTGGTCAGATGCTACTATCTGTAGTATCAGGTAACGGCAATATAATAATAAATGCTGCTGTAGGTACAACTACAAGTACAACATCGGTTTCTGTTGAAGGTAGCGGCAGTATAACTACTGGAGTCGGCGGCACTATATATGGCTCAACAGTTATAGTAAATGATCCATACGGCAATATAGGTTCAATGAGCACACCAATATCAATCGCAGGAAATCATGTGCAATTACAAGCTATAAATGGATTAGTCAACGCATCAAATAGTATAGGCGGAGCAGTAACATTAGGAAATGTACCAAGCAATGTCACTGGTGCAGGTACATCCTTTAATTTTAATACCACAGGGACAGGTCCATTGACAGTCTACAATGTAACAGCTGCTAATGGTAATTTGACCATAGTAAATAATGTAGGCGGCATGACTATAGCCTCAGGCTCTACAATATCAGCCTCCAATGGCAATATCACTTTGCAAGATTTAGATACATCAAATGGTTCCATAACCATAGGTGGTACTGTCACTATAAATGCTACAGCTTCGACCGCCGGATTAGGCAATGTCTATGCCGTGATAGGTAGTATACCGGGCAGCCCCGTAATAGGAACTACGCCTAGTAATGTAGTGGTCAATGACACTGGCGGAGGACAAACATATTTTGGCACTAACAGTATAATAGCTTCTGCGCCAACCAATACGCTCAATGCTACTGGAGCCAATATAGTATTTAACACAGGAAACCTACCAGCTTCAGCAATAAGTTTAGGCGGAAGTGTAACCATTACTGCAGACCCGCCAGTAGCTAATGTATCGACTGCAATAGGTGAAATAGCAACAAATTCAGTAGGCAATATTACTTATGCCATGAACATGATTGCTAGTCCTGTTAACGCGCAAAGCAATACTCTCTCTATGCTCCAAACTCCTAGCAGTCCAATAGTTTCTATCGTACCTACAAGTCGTCTACTGGTGCTATCACCCCTTCTTAGCTTAACGAGCAAATACTTCCAAGGATTATCATCATTGACCGCGACAGATCGTGAACAGCTATTTAGCTATACCAATTTAAATTCAAGTTTAAATTCAAGAATTGATGAAGAACATAATAAAGAAGAAGCTGAGAATATAGAGCAAGAAAATCTTATACCAGGAACAACCATTTCGGCCTTCCATTTTGGTATGAACGAAGTCAGACGATTAGCAAAAGATGGAGTATTGATATCGAACAATAGCGGTAATAACGGCATGGAATTGAAGCAAGGAAATGTTCTATTAACACCAGATCGTGACTTTACGGTAAACACAGAAATTGGAAAAATAATTATAGGTGCAGGAACAACTGCGTTTATTATGAAGAATGGCGACGATATGCTTGTGTATAACGTTATACAAACTAAGCCAAAGCAAGTAACAGTTACTGTATACAAACAAAAGCTAATGATTGATGCTGGCAATATGCTTAGATTGACAAAACAACAAGTGGACAATGATGACAAGATGAGAACAAATACGCCAATCATCGCTTATGGAAATGTGCAAACAGTAAATTTAAATGGAGAAGTAAAAGCTTATACTGCAAACTTCTCAATAATGTCAGCGCTGGCCAATGTTCAACCATTAAAACGGCTAAGCTTGTCGACTTTCAGAGAAGATCAAAAAATGTTAGAAAGAGCATTAAAGTGTGCACAGATACAAAATAAAGTGGTGATTGCAGATGAAACAACCCAAAATACTGGTATACAAACCGGTGTACAAAGATGATTTATTTGAGGGCAAATCTTTTTAGCATGTTTAGATTATTAATAATATTATTGACGATAGAAATCACACAATGCCTCTATGCTGGCGCAGGAGCGGCAGATAGCTCAATGCCTCTGAAGGGTGAAGTAACAATTACACAGCCAGCAGAAGAGATATCACAACCTAACACCAATGAAAATATTGGTCAGCAGCAGCAAAATTTGTCCATATGGGCAGTAGAATTGAATGCTTACAAAATAAGTGGGGATGAGGCACACAGACTAGCAAAAGAAGGAATATTAATCGGTGATGATAGTGAGGATAATTACATAAATCTCGAAGGCGGAAATGTACTAATCAATCCGGAAAAAGATTTATTAGTCGGCATAGGCGCAGGGAAGATACTTGTGCGAGCCGGAGCAACCGTTTTCATATCTAAAAATGGAGACGATACAGTAATATACGATTTATTGCAGACCAAGCCAAATCCGGTCAGTGTTACTTTATTGGCTACTAAACAGAAAATAGATTTAGCGCCAACTCATATGCTTGTATTAACAAAACAAGAAACGGATAACTTTGACTCGCTTCAAATAGATTGTCACCGTATCGACTATAAACACGTAGTATCATTAACCCTGTCAAACGATAATAATGACACACTGAAAGTCTTTAAAGGAAACTTTTCGGTAGCTTCAGCAATGGCTACAATAGAACCATTTAGAACATCCATAAAGTCTCCTAATAAGCAGGATCAAATAGTCATGGGAAGATTGCTTAACGGGACAGCACTATTGGAACAATTAGCAAATTCGCAGTAGTTCCGCTGCTTACTACATGTCGGCAAAAGTAGATATTCCAGCGAGAATGAATCTTACTATCGTTGCTTACCGTAACTTAGTCGAATGATATCTTGTACCGTCTAAACGTCCTCTGGCAAAGACCACATTGGTATACATACGTGGGGCCATTTCGAGATCGAGTTCTAGAGAAACTGCGGGGCGGCGCAATGGATTTTAGCATTGGAGGATTAAAACTCTGGCTATTATTATTTACCGCATTAGCAACGTCCAAGTGCTTTTTATCGGTAATTGTAAAATCGAGATCCTCAGAAAAACGATATGTTTCAAAATAGCACTTCTTCAAACAAGTCCCACCCTTAAATATCCAAGCTGCCGACAGTTCAGCATTCGCATAAATTCCAGCCAAGAGCCAACCAAGAACGTAGTCCTTTTCAACAACGTCCGATGAAAGCGATAAGTCTGAAGCCACCGCGAGAATTTCAGAGCGATCAATCATTTAGTCTGACCTGTCCTTTCCATCTTTCTGGTACCCACAGATGCCAGCGTCGAATAAGTCGGGGAGTTGATAGTGCAGGATCTAACTTTGCATTCCCCTGGGTTAAGCGGGTTCTACAAGCACTAGCTAGCTAACTGCTTCCATAGCCACTCATATCCAATCCCAAGTCGGTCAATAGCCGTTTGCCTCTCTTAGATATATTAATATAGTTTTGTAAAGACCACACTAACTTTTACCACCGTAAAAGGCACTAATTATCGATCGTATATTAAATTTTATCAGCACTGGGAAGAAAACATGTTAATATTTCTTCTATAAGAGGAGCATTCTATGAGCGTATTAGAATCAATCCAAAAACGAATCGAGGCACTCCCGAAAGGTGAACCGTTCACCTCCAGCGAGTTATTAGCCCCAAACGCTGGCCGTTCGTTGGTCGATAAACAGTTATTTAAATTGAATAAAACTGGAGTCATACAGCGTGTTGCGCGCGGCGTCTATGTTAAACCTCGGGAGAATCGGTTTGTGGGGAAAGTGATGCCTGGGCTTATGGAAGTCGTACAAGCAAAAGTAGGTGCTGGTATTAAAATCGCCCCAACAGGTGCGCAGGCAGCAAATCATTTTGGACTAACAACTCAAGTACCTATGAGCCCTATGTTCTATACAAGCGGGTTTCCTAAGCAATTTCGATTTGGGCAGCAATTGGTGAAGTTAATTCCTGTTAGCCATAGGAAATTAGTGCATGCTGGAACGACGGTGGGTTTAGCTATATCTGCGTTATGGTATTTAGGGGAAAAAGAAGTAACGCCAGAAGTTATTTATAAAGTAAAAGTACAGCTAACTGAAACCGAATATAGTCAACTGAAAAACTCAATTCAAGACATGCCAGAATGGTTGGTAAAAAAACTAAATGCCTGAACAGTTTCTTTTATTGAAATCAGAAGAGCGAAAAGAGATTCTTGATACTGCAGCAGCATCCTCAAAATTTCCGGCCGCCATTCTTGAAAAAGACGTTTGGGTATGCTGGTCGTTACAGGCAATATTTAGTAATCCAGATAAGGATAAGATGGCATTTAAGGGTGGCACTTCACTATCTAAAGCCTACGACGCGATAAACCGATTTTCAGAAGACGTGGACATTACAATCGATTATCGCAATAAGGCAAACGTTCAACTGGAATCGCTAAGTAGGAATTACCGCGAAAAAAAATTAAAATCACAGCTAGTAGATTATTTAGATCAGCATGTTAGCAATGTTATTTACCCCTACTTGCTCTCAAAGACAGAAAAAGAATTTGGCAAAGGTAAAGTGCAATTGCAGCTAATAAAGAATTTAGAGGACGCCGAAGTATCTATAACATTAACCTATGAATCAGCTACTGAAATCCTAGCTAATTTCAATAAAGACGTGAAATTGGAGTTCGGCGCCAGAAACGTTACAGATCCGAATGATGAATGCGAAATAATAACTTACTTAGCTAGGCAACATTATCAAGGGCTGGATTTGCCTAAGTCTTTTATAACGGTATTGTCACCGCAAAGAACATTTTGGGAAAAAGTGACGCTTATACATGGTCAGTGTAACTTCCCAAGTTCGAAGAAGAAAGCTGAGCGTATGTCCCGGCATTGGTATGATCTAGCGATGTTATGCGGACATAGTATCGGCATTCAGTCTTTGGAGAACAAACAACTCATGGAAGAGGTAATCAAACTTAAGCAGATGCTTTACAGAGACAATAAGGCAAATTATGGTGATTGCTTAAACAAAAAATTTTGCTTGATACCGGTAAACGAAAATCTTAAACAGGAATTGCGCAATGATTACCAGGGCATGAAAATAGCAGGTTATTTTATGAATGACCCGCCGACCTTTGATGCCATAATGAAAACGCTCAGCAATCTTCAGAATCAATTAAATAGTTAAAAGTCATAGACACTCGTAGTCCTGACTACAGGAGCCACACCACCTGCCCACACAAATTGCTTGGTGCTCGTTACTGTTCCACTGCTTGTTTCTTGTATGTTTGCCCACTCACTTAATGCATCATATGTGTATTTTGTGTAGTTGTTTGTTCCTGGATAATTCTTCTGTATTAGCCTGTTCTCTGCGTCCCACTGGAATGTATTTACTCCATCTCCTGTCATATTGCCATTAGCATCCCACGTATAGCTTTTTGCACTGGCATTATTGAGATTCACTTGATAGTTGTTTGTTACTGTATTATTTGCTCCGTCTACTGCTGCCACTGTGGTGTTATTTGGCCCTACAGCTAATTGCGCATTACCTGTAAAGTTCTCTGACCAATTTAGTGTTGCTGGATAAGCAGAGTCTATTGTTACTGACTTTACTGCTTTATTCGTTGTTCCTTGATATCTTGTCCATGTTCCTGCAGCTATACCCGTTAATTCATTTACAGTATTATTGGCATGCGCAAATGTTATTGTACTTAACCCTAGGGTTAAAATCTCAGTTGCTCCACCACTTGTTGATTGAGCATAGGTAGTATTATTGAGCGAGATTGATTTTATAAACACTACCGCTGAACTTGATGTTGCTGTAACACCAATACCTTGCAAGTTGGTGTCTGCATTTATTGCTGTTGCTATACCAGCAGCTATTGAAGTTAATGTGTCTGTTGATAACACTGTATAGGTTACTGCTTTAGAGCCTCCTGTTAAAGTGGAATCGTAAACAGTTATTGTTAGTGTGTTGCCTGTTGTTTTACTGCCAGTAATATTTACTGTCTCTATTCCATTGTAATTAATAGATAATGCCATTGTTTCAGTAGCTCCACCACTTGTTGAGGTTGTATATGTGGTGGCATTTACCGAGTTTGATTTTACTCCTATTACAGTCCCAGCTGAACTTGCTACTACTCCTATACCTTGTAAATGTGTATCGGCATTTATTGCTGCTGTTAGTCCAGTAGTTATGGTGGCTAAAGTGTCTGTTGATAGAACTGTATATGTTACAGACTCAGTTCCTCCGCTAAGACCGGCATCTGTAACTGTAAGGGTGAGAGTATCGCCAGTGGTTTTAGTGCCGCCTATTGCTATATTTTCTGTGCCGTTTATTACTGTGTTGAATGTTACGGTTTCAGTTGCACTGCCGCTTACTGAACTTGAATATGTTGTGATACTTGGTGACAATGATTTTATGTTAACTACATTGGCTGAAGAAGTTGCATTTACACCAAGTGACCCTAAAGTTGTATCTGCAGTTATTGCAGTAGCTAAGTTAGTAGCTATTGAAGTTAATGTGTCACCACCTGTAACTGTATAACTTACCGCATGTGAACCTCCAGAAAGATTAGGGTCAGTAAAAGTTATAGTAATAACATCGCCAGAAGTAATAGTGCCACCCAGGCGTGCCGTCTGCCCGCTCGTCTTCTCAAAATCTGAACGACAAGAAGCATTATTGTATTTATAATAAAGCTGATTGCAATATGGTGGGCCAGCTATACCAGAGCCTGTTTCAGCAGTTACTAATTGGCCTGCTAAATCATAACCAAAGCCATCATAGAAATTACTGCTGTTTTGTTGCCTTTGCCATTGGGTAATCTCACCAGCTGCATCATATGTGTAATTAAATTGAGATAAAGTAGCAGAGCTTGGGTTTAAATTGCTTATCCCGAGACTAAATAATGGCCACCAAAAACCAACAGGAATATCAAAATCTTCTGCCCAGCCGGCGGCTCGAACTAGCGACGCAATCAGTCCTTGCCATAGGAGCACTCTTCGAAATCCCGGCAATGAAGTGTAGACCGATTTGCTACATCAACATCCCTTAAAGGAAACGATTTATCGGATGCCCAGTATCAACGGCCGCGCATTGAAAAAACTTACCCCTCAGACGGATTGTAAAAATCATCTACCACTAATTCAGATTACCTGTGAAAGCGAGAAAAAATGGTTTTGATATCATTCGAATGTGTTAATGCCGTGTCAAAGTTGAATACAATTTGCTGAGGTTCCTCAAATTGCGGAGGCAAAGTATCAAATGGGGCTGCCTGTTTAACTGCCTCTAGAGCAGCATGATCAATGTATGATAGTCCCGACGATCGAGTTACTTTGAGGCCTGAGATATGCCCGTCACGATGAATAAAAAACTGCACCTGAATGCTTTTATCGACATCCTTGGGAGGGAACCATTTGCGATATATCTTTCTTTTGACAACGAGCAAATAGGCTTTCCTGTCAGATTGCCGATGAGCGTTTGGCATACCGTCTTCGGAGAGAGCTGGACTATTTAGGTCTTCTGATTTCTCGGATCCTCTGGCTGGGATTCCTGCATAACTGAACAGAAGAGCCAATAGAAATCCTAAGGTTAAGATGGCGCGAATTAAACTTATGTGTATAAATGTGAACATGATGCTTATCCAAAATGAGAGTGAGTTATGCCTTCCGTATCGAAATTCGGCGAAGGGAATGGATCATATTGATGAATGTTTCCCAAGGGATCAATCAGTAGTCCTGGCGTCCCGAGGTTGTTAGGGGCTGCCTTATCGGGTCCGGAAAAATCAAATGGACTGTTTGGGGTTTTCAAGCCGAAGTTAGGATCATTTTCTTGATTATCAGGTGGTGTGTAATATTTTAAGAACGACGTGTCGCCCCATGGATGAGTATGTATGTCCGTAATGAGTTCTCCCCAGCTTGGTATATTGTTCGGCGGCATATCTACTGCGTTAGATGTTCCAGGCTGCCCCCAATTCCCGAAATAAGGTATTCCTGTTATTTGGCCGTTGGGGCTGATGTACCACTGTATTCCAGTTTCGTTGCCAAAAATATTATGTGTCCATGAATACGGATCTCTCAGATGCGGGTCTTTAAATATACACCGTACCAGTCCCCAATATAAGCCTGTTAGATCTATTTTCATTATCGGACTATTACTGGTATATGCGTATAAATTAATTCCTCCAGCCTCTCCAATTGGGTCTCTACTTATCCATCTGCCTAAGCTCGAGTTATACGCCCTGTTTAGAGTTAAGTTTAATCCACTTGGCGCATGGTAGTAATATCCAGCATATTGGAAATCAGAGTTTTGGCTGCCTTGTATCTTTGTTACTCTGGCCAAATGGGTCATAATTATATTGCGCCACTACAACTCCAGAGCTATTCGTCACCTCACGTATTGAGCCTAAGTGATCTTTGGTGTAGTAATAACTGGTACCACTTATCGTCTCACCTAAAGAAAAATATTGCGCTGTAATTGCGCTGCTTGCGTCTCTTGCTTCAACAGGAGCCACACCACCTGCCCACACAAATTGCTTGGTGCTCGTTACTGTTCCACTGCTTGTTTCTTGTATGTTTGCCCACTCACTTAATGCATCATATGTGTATTTTGTGTAGTTGTTTGTTCCTGGATAATTCTTCTGTATCAGCCTGTTCTCTGCGTCCCACTGGAATGTATTTACTCCATCTCCTGTCATATTGCCATTAGCATCCCACGTGTAGCTTTTTGAGCTGGCATTATTGAGATTCACTTGATAGTTGTTGGTTACTGTATTGTTTGCTCCGTCTACTGCTGCCACTGTGGTGTTATTTGGCCCTACAGCTAACTGCGCATTACCCGTGAAGTTCTCTGACCAGTTTAGTGTTGCTGGATAAGCAGAGTCTATTGTTACTGACTTTACTGCTTTATTTGTTGTTCCTTGATATCTTGTCCATGTTCCTGCAGTTATACCGGTTAATTCATTTACAACATTATTGGCATGCGCAAATGTTATTGTACTTAATCCTAAGGTTAATACCTCTGTTGCTCCACCACTAGTTGATTGAGCATAAGTAGTATTGTTTAGCGAGATTGATTTTATAAATACTACCGCTGAACTTGATGTTGCCGTAACACCAATAGCTTGCAGACGACCGAGTACAACTTCCAAAAGTGAACCCATAAAAACACTCTTACTTTGCTATCCCCCCCCAATGAGGTCCACTGTAAACCAGGAATGAGTAGGTAAATATTGAAAATGCGAGAATTATGATGCTGATCGTCCACTTAGGCCAGTCGACTCTGACCACCCAAATAATGGAAAGTACAACTGACGCCACAAGAAACCCAACCGAAGAAGGAACACAAGTCGAAGCGACCATCAAAAACAGAAAACGGAGCAGATTGAACTGGTAAACCAGATTCAGTGTCTCCGTTTGTTTGTCTACTAACAAATCATAGACGACCGCACCGAGGATACCTCCTAAGTAAGCCATCGCGCAAGTACAGAATATTCTTATCAGTAGGATTTTGATTTTCAACCTTCTATCTCTTAACATGTACTCTGCATGGCTCATAGTTATGCAGATAGGGTTAGCTCCTAGATATCGTTCTTTTAGA
The DNA here is from genome assembly GCA_963845445.1 of Candidatus Melainabacteria bacterium. GTDB lineage: Bacteria > Cyanobacteriota > Vampirovibrionia > Obscuribacterales > Obscuribacteraceae > JABDBL01. The sequence continues at coordinate 56,760 of CAWJSE010000003.1, forward strand.
GAGTGGTTTTTTGTAGGGCGTTGCCTCAAGTTTACTTATAGTATACCCAATAAATTATGCTATATACCTGTATGGGGCTGTTCGTTTTGAATCCCAGGGCGGGCTACCTGGCCAAATGTAAGGTTCTGGGTTCTCAATCGGCGGAAAATCTTCAGGATATCGTGGTGGATTATTACCGTCCCAACCCGGAGGCACAGGCTTTGGATAAAGCCATATCGGCCAAAGTTGCCAATTTCTATAAAGAGCAGCTGGATAAGAAAAAGGAAACCCTTTTCTATTTTGACAATTCTGCAAACCACGTGGATCAGAAAAATTTATAGGTTCATTATTAACGTAAGCATATAAATTTATGCCTCCGTTTTCACCAATGGGATCTCTACTTATCCATCTGCCTAAGCTCGCGTTATACGCCCTGTTCTGCGTTAGATTTAATCCACTTGGTGCATGGTAATAATATCCAGCATATTGGAAATCAGAATTTTGGCTGCCTTGTATTTTGGTTACCTGTCCAAACGGGTCATAGTTATACTGCCCAACTACAGCTCCATAACTATTTGTCATTTCTCGTATGGAACCTAAGTGATCTTTGGTGTAGTAATAGTTAGTACCACTTATCGTCTCACCTAAAGAAAAATATTGCGCTGTAATTGCGCTGCTTGCGTCTCTTGCTTCAACAGGAGCCACACCACCTGCCCAAACAAATTGTTTGGTACTTGTTACTGTTCCGGCACTCGTTTCTTGTATATTTGCCCACTCACTTAATGCATCATATGTGTATTTTGTGTAGTTGTTTGTCCCTGGATAATTCTTCTGTATTAGCCTGTTCTCTGCGTCCCACTGGAATGTATTTACTCCATCTCCTGTCATATTGCCATTAGCATCCCACGTATAGCTTTTTGAGCTGGCATTATTGAGATTCACTTGATAGTTGTTTGTTACTGTATTATTCGCTCCGTCTACTGCTGCCACTGTGGTGTTATTTGGCCCTACCGCTAATTGCGCATTACCTGTAAAGTTCTCTGACCAATTTAGTGTTGCTGGATAAGCAGAGTCTATTGTTACTGACTTTACTGCTTTATTTGTTGTTCCTTGATATCTTGTCCATGTTCCTGCAGTTATACCGGTTAATTCATTTACAGTATTATTCGCATGCGCAAATGTTATTGTACTTAATCCTAAGGTTAATACCTCTGTTGCTCCACCACTAGTTGACTGAGCATAAGTAGTATTATTGAGCGAGATTGATTTTATAAACACTACCGCTGAACTTGATGTTGCTGTAACACCAATAGCTTGCAGGTTGGTGTCTGCATTTATTGCTGTTGCTATACCAGCAGCTATTGAAGTTAATGTATCTCCAGATAACACTGTATAGGTTACTGCTTTAGAGCCTCCTGTTAAAGTGGAATCGTAAACAGTTATTGTTAGTATATTACCTGTTGTTTTACTGCCAGTAATATTTACTGTCTCTATTCCATTGTAATTAACAGATAATGCCATTGTTTCAGTAGCTCCACCACTTGTTGAGGTTGTATATGTGGTGGCATTTACTGAGTTGGATTTTACTCCTATTACAGTCCCAGCTGAACTTGCTGTTACTCCTATACCTTGTAAATGTGTATCGGCATTTATTGCTGCTGTTAGTCCAGTAGTTATGGTGGTTAAAGTGTCTGTTGACAGTACAGTATATGTTACAGACTCAGTTCCTCCGCTAAGACCGGCATCTGTAACTGTAAGTGTGAGAGTATCGCCAGTGGTTTTAGTGCCGCCAATCGATATATTTTCTGTTCCATTCATTACTGTATTAAAAGCTACAGTTTCAGTTGCACTGCCGCTTACTGAACTTGAATATGTTGTTATGCTTGGTGACAATGATTTTATGTTAACTACATTGGCTGAAGAAGTTGCATTTACACCAAGTGACCCTAAAGTTGTATCTGCAGTGATTGCAGTAGCTAAGTTAGTAGCTATTGAAGTTAATGTGTCAGTACCTGTAACTGTATAACTGACAGCATGTGAACCTCCAGAAAGATTAGGGTCAGTAAAAGTTATAGTAATAACATCGCCAGAAGTAATAGTGCCACCAAGGCGCGCTGTCTGCCCGCTCGTCTTCTCAAAATCTGAACGACAAGAAGCATTATTGTATTTATAATAAAGTTCATTGCAATATGGTGGGCCGGCTATACCAGAGCCTGTTTCAGCAGTTACTAATTGGCCTGCTAAATCATAACCAAAGCCATCATAGAAATTACTGCTGTTTTGTTGCCTTTGCCATTGAGTAATCTCACCAGCTGCATCATATGTGTAATTGAATTGAGATAAAGTAGCAGAGCTGGGGTTGAGATTGCTTATTTGTTGCAAGCGTTGGTCGCCAGTATTTCCGTACCAACTATAATTGGTGGTTTGACTATTGGGGTAGCTAACGGATGCCAGGCGATAAACGCCTTTAGATGAGCCTGGCGTGTTATCTACGTAAGTGTAACCAAAGGTTCCTAATGGGTTTACTTCTTGTGTTATACGGCTTATTGCATCGTATGTCCAGGTTGTGGAATTGCTGCTGCTATTAATTGATCTGTTGGTGGTGCGACCTATTGCATCATAGGTGTATGAAACATTCGAGTTAGAAATTACATTGTTTGTAATTGAACTTATACGCCCGCCACCGGTTATTGGTGTTGCGTATGGGTCTGTTATATAGGCATTGTAATTGTAAGTTACTGTGCCCCAGTTGTTTTGGGCTGTGGATAATCGCATGTAATTAGGGTCATATGTGTAGTTACACGTGGAAGTAGGATTAACCGTGTTCGTGTATGCAATCTGAGAAATTGTATTATCTATGTTGTAAGTGTAAGTAGTTGTTTGATTTAAGGCATCAAGGCGCGTACTGTTGCGACCTATAGTATCGTAGGTGTAAGTACATGTTGTGGTATCAGCATAAGTCTTAGTGAGAATTCTTCCCTCTAAGTCATGTGACCAGGTGGTAGTACGACCGGCTGGATCGGTTATTGAACCAATTGCTCCACAATCACACCAGCTATATTGCGTTTTACGCCCTAGCGGATCTATCTCAAACGATAACTGATCCATTGAGTTATATGACCGCTGCGTCCAGCGACCAATGCGGTCCTTCATCATCACTTCGAATCTTATTCTTTCAATACTTATCTTTCATTATCCTATTCTATACCCAGGCTGGATCGTAACACGGAGTGATCTTGCGTGCGGCTGCAAGGAACCCCAATTGCCTCCGGCGGCCGAAAGTCATTTGGTGGGGTCCAATCCCATCCAAGACTCTGAGGAGCGGATACATAATATTGGCGTTGCGGCACATGCGGACCGGCACCTCCGTTCGGATTGAGATTCCAATATTGGCTCTCAACTTCGCAAACCAGCAGACGATAAACAACTAATTTGATATATAGTTTTCAATCTGAATTAATTATCAATCCACGAATCCACTATCGTCATCATCTCCATTAAACCGTTGCACTGAGCCAAGGTCTACCCATATATTAGATGGAGTCGGTACTAAGGCCATAACACAGTCATTTTTATTGGAAGAGACAGTTAGATATTTACCCGCTTTTTATAGAAATAAGCGATATCATAAGACCTCGTCTGGCACGATCCTTCCCCGATAAGAAAACTCTTTCTACTCCTTTCGTTACTAGTTCTTGCGTCACAACTTTTCTGTCTGGCGCAAAAATAGTTATAGATGGTAAATCCGCAGCCGATATATCTATGTGTTTTGATTCCCACTTGTAAAACAACCAGACTTGGTAATCTCCAGCATCCAAAAATATATACTTCTTGTCATGAATGAGCAGTTTTATTGTTTGAAATTTTTCTGGTTGCGACGTACCGCAAGAACTAAAAATGCTGGTTAGCAAAAATAATATTGCTAGGAGCATTTTATTTCTCTTGCATAATGTGATTTCCATTTATCCTCTACGGTTCTTTACGATTTAGTTGGGGGGTATTAGCGATCCCCAGCCCGGAGCTGGTACAGCGGCGGGACTCGGTTGGGCTCCAGAATAAGATGTTAGGGTATAAGCCATTGAATTACTGTTGTTAGCTCCCAAACCGAAAAAGTTATAAGGCCAGATCCGCCTGAATATTTATCACCTAAAGTCGCCAGACGATCTATCATGCTCTGGTCGGTATTGCCTGGAGCCGGCTGTACAACTTGCCAGGCCGGGGAGTTCCGTAAAATTTATTATAATCATTCAACGATGTAGTACCCTTAGATTCTAAACTGAGACTTCCAAACATATGTAGATATGGATCACCACCGCTCGCTGTGCCTCTGTATACAGCATATATCAAATTGTCGTCGCGAACAACTACATTAGCATGATAACCTGGCGTCGGCAGTCCTCCTTTACCAGAGTGAACCTGATGCCACGCTATATAAATTTGAGGACATAACCCGAATGGATCAAGGAGAGATAACGGATTATTGAAAACGTAAGAATACAAATTAACTCCTCCAGCCTCTCCAATTGGATCTCTACTTATCCATCTGCCTAAGCTCGAGTTATACGCCCTGTTCTGCGTTAAGTTTAATCCACTTGGTGCATGGTAGTAATATCCAGCATATTGGAAATCAGAGTTTTGGCTGCCTTGTATTTTGGTTACCTGTCCAAACGGGTCATAGTTATATTGCGCCACTACAGCTCCAGAACTATTTGTCATTTCTCGTATGGAACCTATGTGATCTTTGGTGTAGTAATAGCTGGTACCACTTATCGTCTCACCTAAGGAGAAATACTGGGCTGTAATGGCGCTGCTTGCGTCTCTTGCTTCAACAGGAGCCACACCACCTGCCCACACAAATTGCTTGGTGCTCGTTACTGTTCCACTGCTTGTTTCTTGTATGTTTGCCCACTCACTTAATGCATCATATGTGTATTTTGTGTAGTTGTTTGTTCCTGGATAATTCTTCTGTATCAGCCTGTTCTCTGCGTCCCACTGGAATGTATTTACTCCATCTCCTGTCATATTGCCATTAGCATCCCACGTGTAGCTTTTTGAGCTGGCATTATTGAGATTCACTTGATAGTTGTTTGTTACTGTATTATTTGCGCCGTCTACTGCTGCCACTGTGGTGTTGTTTGGCCCTACCGCTAATTGCGCGTTACCCGTGAAGTTCTCTGACCAGTTTAGTGTTGCTGGATAAGCAGAGTCTATTGTTACTGACTTTACTGCTTTATTTGTTGTTCCTTGATATCTTGTCCATGTTCCTGCAGTTATACCGGTTAATTCATTTACAGTATTATTCGCATGCGCAAATGTTATTGTACTTAATCCTAAGGTTAATACCTCTGTTGCTCCACCACTAGTTGATTGAGCATAGGTAGTATTATTTAGCGATATTGATTTTATAAACACTACTGCTGAACTTGATGTTGCTGTAACACCAATAGCTTGCAAGTTGGTGTCTGCATTTATTGCTGTTGCTATACCAGCAGCTATTGAAGTTAATGTGTCTGTTGATAACACTGTATAGGTTACTGCTTTAGAGCCTCCTGTTAAAGTGGAATCGTAAACAGTTATTGTTAGTGTATTACCTGTTGTTTTACTGCCAGTAATATTTACTGTCTCTATTCCATTGTAATTAACAGATAATGCCATTGTTTCAGTAGCTCCACCACTTGTTGAGGTTGTATATGTGGTGGCATTTACTGAGTTGGATTTTACTCCTATTACAGTCCCAGCTGAACTTGCTGTTACTCCTATACCTTGTAAATGTGTATCTGCATTTATTGCTGCTGTTAGTCCAGTAGTTATGGTGGTTAAAGTGTCTGTTGACAGTACAGTGTAAGTTACAGACTCGGTTCCTCCACTAAGACCGGCATCTGTAACTGTAAGTGTGAGAGTATCGCCAGTGGTTTTAGTGCCGCCAATCGATATATTTTCTGTTCCATTCATTACTGTATTAAAAGCTACAGTTTCAGTTGCACTGCCGCTTACTGAACTTGAATATGTTGTGATGCTTGGTGACAATGATTTTATGTTAACTACATTGGCTGAAGAAGTTGCATTTACACCAAGTGACCCTAAAGTTGTATCTGCAGTGATTGCAGTAGCTAAGTTAGTAGCTATTGAAGTTAATGTGTCAGTACCTGTAACTGTATAACTGACAGCATGTGAACCTCCAGAAAGATTAGGGTCAGTAAAAGTTATAGTAATAACATCGCCAGAAGTAATAGTGCCACCAAGGCGTGCCGTCTGCCCGCTCGTCTTCTCAAAATCCGAACGACAAGAAGCATTATTGTATTTATAATAAAGCTGATTGCAATATGGTGGGCCAGCTATACCAGAGCCTGTTTCAGCAGTTACTAATTGGCCTGCTAAATCATAACCAAAGCCATCATAAAAATTACTGCTGTTTTGTTGCCTTTGCCATTGAGTAATCTCACCAGCTGCATCATATGTGTAATTGAATTGAGATAAAGTAGCAGAGCTGGGGTTTAAATTGCTTATTTGCTGCAAGCGTTGATCGCCAGTATTTCCGTACCAACTATAATTGGTAGTTTGGCTATTGGGGTAACTGACAGATGCCAGCCTGTACACGCCTTTAGAGGAGCCTGGTGTGTTATCTACGTAAGTGTAACCAAAGGTTCCTAATGGATTTACTTCTTGTGTTATACGGCTTATTGCATCGTATGTCCAGGTTGTGGAATTGCTGCTGCTATTAATTGATCTGTTGGTGGTGCGACCTATCGCATCATAGGTGTATGAAACATTCGAGTTAGAAATTACATTGTTTGTAATTGAACTTATACGCCCGCCACCGGTTATTGGTGTTGCATATGGGTCTGTTATATAGGCATTGTAATTGTAAGTTACTATACCCCAGTTGTTAGATCTATGTTTAACATTGATTTAGCATCTCTATTTTACGGAAGAAATTAGTCCGCAAATACTATAGCCGTCAGGTGTTGCTGGATAAGACGACACTGTAGTGTTAGCTAACCGCCTCCAACTAATGGCTGTTATTATATATTCGAGTTGGCACACCACCATCCCAGGCATGCCGATAGTGATAATCCCGCACAAAGAAGACACATATAATAAGAACGATAAAAAATAGCGTCAATACTAAGATAGTCAATCGTAAACGCCATTTTCGAATTATTCCCAAAGTAACTATGCAGATAGTAAGAAGAAAAGATGGGACAAGATAATCTGAAAATCCCCCCGGCCATATCAGAACCAGAGCGACTAACTCCGCTAAAATAAACAGACAGCCGAAAAGAATTTTCGCCCATGCACTGTTATTAATTTTGCTGATTACCCTAACGTCCATCAATACTTCACTCCCGATGTTATAGTTCAAATAATGTTTCTTTTGGTGTATTCAAGCTATCGGTAAAACTGCTCCATTCTAACGGCGTTAATCCAAAAACCAGACTGACGCCTGGTATGCTGACTATCAAAAAGTCAAAACAGCTATTAATTCAGTCCATATATGTTCTAATTATAGCTTCTAGCTATCAGACTGGGTCATTTGGTGTCATTATTTAGCCTTACCAAATTGTTAAAAGAACACATAATCTCCGACCAACTACAGGGAAGAGATGTTTATTCTTAAGATCATAGCTGACATAAAATGCCTTGGTGCCGTTACTCGAACAGATTATGCAAAGAAGTATATGACGTCAAGAATATAACCCAACTCCGGGAATTGTCTCTTTTATCATATAGGGTCCTTGAGGATAAAAGTTATACGGTTGGGGAAGATCGGGAATAGGACGAATTGGGTTTCCCGGATAACCAGGTGGAGTATTCCACCAGTCAAAAGTGTCCTTATCTATTGTCTTAAGTGGTGGCATAAGCTGTGGACCATTTGAAAAATCTAAGGTCGGGAACATTGAAGGTGTCGGCCAGCGAGTAGGGACCCATTTTGGGACTCCGTTAGGCCAAGTGGGTCCTAACGGGTTCTTGACGAATGGCCACTGCGGAGATATTAATGGCTTCCTAGGCGGCACCGCTGGTGTAAGCTTGGATGTGGGCGGCATCTTCGCCTTCTGAAACTTATCTGGACATGGGTCTTTGTCTAGCCCATATGAATCACTAAAAGCTATTGGATCATTACTTACATAAGCATATAGATTTACTCCACCATCTTCGCCTATCGGATCTCTACTTATCCATCTGCCTAAGCTCGAGTTATACGCCCTGTTTAGAGTTAGATTTAATCCACTTGGTGCATGGTAATAATATCCAGCATATTGGAAATCAGAATTTTGGCTGCCTTGTATTTTGGTTACCTGTCCAAACGGGTCATAGTTATATTGCGCCACTACAGCTCCAGAACTATTTGTCATTTCTCGTATGGAACCTATGTGATCTTTGGTGTAGTAATAGCTGGTACCACTTATCGTCTCACCTAAGGAGAAATACTGGGCTGTAATGGCGCTGCTTGCGTCTCTTGCTTCAACAGGAGCCACACCACCTGCCCACACAAATTGCTTGGTGCTCGTTACTGTTCCACTGCTTGTTTCTTGTATGTTTGCCCACTCACTTAATGCATCATATGTGTATTTTGTGTAGTTGTTTGTTCCTGGATAATTCTTCTGTATCAGCCTGTTCTCTGCGTCCCACTGGAATGTATTTACTCCATCTCCTGTCATATTGCCATTAGCATCCCACGTGTAGCTTTTTGAGCTGGCATTATTGAGATTCACTTGATAGTTGTTTGTTACTGTATTATTTGCGCCGTCTACTGCTGCCACTGTGGTGTTGTTTGGCCCTACCGCTAATTGCGCGTTACCCGTGAAGTTCTCTGACCAGTTTAGTGTTGCTGGATAAGCAGAGTCTATTGTTACTGACTTTACTGCTTTATTTGTTGTTCCTTGATATCTTGTCCATGTTCCTGCAGTTATACCGGTTAATTCATTTACAGTATTATTCGCATGCGCAAATGTTATTGTACTTAATCCTAAGGTTAATACCTCTGTTGCTCCACCACTAGTTGATTGAGCATAGGTAGTATTATTTAGCGATATTGATTTTATAAACACTACTGCTGAACTTGATGTTGCTGTAACACCAATAGCTTGCAAGTTGGTGTCTGCATTTATTGCTGTTGCTATACCAGCAGCTATTGAAGTTAATGTGTCTGTTGATAACACTGTATAGGTTACTGCTTTAGAGCCTCCTGTTAAAGTGGAATCGTAAACAGTTATTGTTAGTGTATTACCTGTTGTTTTACTGCCAGTAATATTTACTGTCTCTATTCCATTGTAATTAACAGATAATGCCATTGTTTCAGTAGCTCCACCACTTGTTGAGGTTGTATATGTGGTGGCATTTACTGAGTTGGATTTTACTCCTATTACAGTCCCAGCTGAACTTGCTGTTACTCCTATACCTTGTAAATGTGTATCGGCATTTATTGCTGCTGTTAGTCCAGTAGTTATGGTGGTTAAAGTGTCTGTTGACAGTACAGTATATGTTACAGACTCAGTTCCTCCGCTAAGACCGGCATCTGTAACTGTAAGTGTGAGAGTATCGCCAGTGGTTTTAGTGCCGCCAATCGATATATTTTCTGTTCCATTCATTACTGTATTAAAAGCTACAGTTTCAGTTGCACTGCCGCTTACTGAACTTGAATATGTTGTGATGCTTGGTGACAATGATTTTATGTTAACTACATTGGCTGAAGAAGTTGCATTTACACCAAGTGACCCTAAAGTTGTATCTGCAGTGATTGCAGTAGCTAAGTTAGTAGCTATTGAAGTTAATGTGTCAGTACCTGTAACTGTATAACTGACAGCATGTGAACCTCCAGAAAGATTAGGGTCAGTAAAAGTTATAGTAATAACATCGCCAGAAGTAATAGTGCCACCAAGGCGTGCCGTCTGCCCGCTCGTCTTCTCAAAATCCGAACGACAAGAAGCATTATTGTATTTATAATAAAGCTGATTGCAATATGGTGGGCCAGCTATACCAGAGCCTGTTTCAGCAGTTACTAATTGGCCTGCTAAATCATAACCAAAGCCATCATAAAAATTACTGCTGTTTTGTTGCCTTTGCCATTGAGTAATCTCACCAGCTGCATCATATGTGTAATTGAATTGAGATAAAGTAGCAGAGCTGGGGTTTAAATTGCTTATTTGCTGCAAGCGTTGATCGCCAGTATTTCCGTACCAACTATAATTGGTAGTTTGGCTATTGGGGTAACTAACGGATGCTAGGCGATAAACGCCTTTAGATGAGCCTGGCGTGTTATCTACGTAAGTGTAACCAAAGGTTCCTAATGGATTTACTTCTTGCGTAATACGGCTTATTGCATCGTATGTCCAGGTTGTTGAATTGCTGCTGCTATTAATTGATCTGTTGGTGGTGCGGCCTATTGCGTCATAGGTGTATGAAACATTCGAGTTAGAAATTACATTGTTTGTAATTGAACTTATACGCCCGCCACCGGTTATTGGTGTTGCGTATGGGTCTGTTATATAGGCATTGTAATTGTAAGTTACTGTGCCCCAGTTGTTTTGGGCTGTGGATAATCGCATGTAATTAGGGTCATATGTGTAGTTACACGTGGAAGTAGGATTAACTGTGTTTGTGTATGCAATCTGAGAAATTGTATTATCTATGTTGTAAGTGTAAGTAGTTGTTTGATTTAAGGCATCAAGGCGCGTACTGTTGCGACCTATAGTATCGTAGGTGTAAGTACATGTTGTGGTATCAGCATAAGTCTTAGTGAGAATTCTTCCCTCTAAGTCATGTGACCAGGTGGTAGTACGACCGGCTGGATCGGTTATTGAACCAATTGATCCACAATCACACCAGCTATATTGCGTTTTACGCCCTAGCGGATCTATCTCAAACGATAACTGATCCATTGAGTTATATGACCGCTGCGTCCAGCGACCAATGCGGTCCTTCATCATCACTTGATCGAGATTGTTGTAGATGTACTGCTCAAAAGTACCATCCGGGTGCGTTATTTGAGTCTTTCTATCTGCATTATCATAACTAAAAGTAAGTGTATAACCTTCCGAATCTGTCTCGGTATAAACTCTGCCGTAGCCATCGTAAGTGTATGTGGTTACGTCATTACTTCCGGACAATGGACCTTGCTTCTGGGTTAGATAACCACTGGAATTATATGTCTTAGTCCAAGTGTTACTATTAGCATCTGTGAGCTGATACGGCTGGCCGTATGCATTATAGGTGTAGGTAGTCTGTTGTCCTGAGCCGTCTATGTATGTATTGGGTCTGTGAATACTATTGTTATAAATCCATTTGCCAATTAAGTCATTATTGCCATTTTGTGTTTGTCTCTGTTCAAGCAAATCTATATTATTGGCCGCATAACTGTAAGTGAGCGTTCTGCCCACTGGATCAATAGATTGTGTGACATAACCCAAACCATTGTATTGATATTGATAAACTTGATTGGTACCACTTATATTCTGGGTAATAGTTATAGGTTTGCTGCTATTGCCCAGTACATTGTAGTAACTTCCGAATGGTGTCTGTCCTGCATATGTATACGTAATTTGATTATCTAGCGGGGGCTTTACCCAATTAGGGACTGCGCTTTGTACATATGGCTCCCCATCGCCGATGAGCATCCATTGAGTAGTCACACAATGTGTAGGTGGGCTAGTTATAGGAATAGAATTTGCAGCTTCTGATGGATACAGAGACATTGCTTCTCTATCCCAAAACCAGGTTTGGACAGTATCTCCCACCCAATTTTGCAGTGCTGAACTGGTGCCATCAGGAAAAACAATTCTTATGCCATTGCTCGAATAATCTGTTTGGGTTACAAAAGGATAAAACTGAGTAGCTCCGTAGGGCGTGGTCATCGTACTTATTGCCGAACTACTTGTGTCATAGGTAAAAGTGGATGTGAGACTTATAACGTCAGTAATAGATGTTAAATAAGTGGTTGTCGTATCGTAAGTGAAACTTGCAGAACCGGCCGAATGGATCGGCTATTTGGGCAATTTTATAAAAACCGGCATTGCCCAAGGTATTGGATACATAAGTAATGGTGGACGCTTGAGCAATGGCATCAGTAATAGCTGTAATTCTAAAATTGCTATCGTATGTAATCGTAGCAGTATTGCCTTGCGGATCAACAACCGCAGTCATATAGATTCTACCGGAGCTATCTCCCAAAGAGAAAACTTCTATGCTGCCATCAGGAAGATTGCGATACCACTCACCTGCTTGAGGTACACTAAGCACCGCTTGAGACATCAAGTTAGGAGCATACGGGTTAGTTACGTTATCTGGGTTCACATAGGCATATTGCTCATAACCGCCTCCACGCACTGATATTGTGGCGTTGTTGGAAGAATCTAGGGTCATATAAGACACCCAATTTAAGCTCCAATCCGCACCGAAATTAGGAAAGCCAAAAGTGCCTGGTTGATTACCCTCGAGGTAATTGTAATTAACCAAGAAATTTATTGAAGGACCCCGCGGTGGCATGTAGCCTACTGGAATATCCATAATGTTGAGGGTGCCCTCTGCAGTGAATACAGATGCACTGGCCATACCGCCGGCGCTGCCGCTTCCTTGTGGGCAATTCTTGGGATAATAAGGAGTTTTTCCTTGGTCGTTGGAACCAGCTGCTCCCCTTCCCCAAACTTTGTTGGCTTCTTTCGCGCTTATACTGTGCCAGCCAGGTGGCAACTGTCCTGCAGGGACAAGAAAATATCCGTCAGTCTCAGCTTCTAAGGCGGTGCTGCTTATCCATAAGTTATTGCCGATACCAAAGGTAGGATCTTTAATTTGATATTTACCTTTCTTCTTTGCGATTATTGCTGCAAAGTGACCAACTTTCCAATGCATAACACTAGGTACAATAAATGGTGCGCCACTATTACGCTTGGCCATTTGGTATTTAATTCCCAGTTTGTCAGTGAGTTCTTTTAAAGAAGCTAAACTGGTTCCCTTGTCGGTCGATTTAGCTTGGTCGACCAGGGGCTGATGTCTGGACACTTTTTTGTCCACCGTTATCACACTGCGAACAGCATAGGGTCCGCATTTATATGCATACTCAGGATGATGCTGCATACAAGATAAACCTTGATGAGCTTCGCGAACTCGCAGTTCAGCCGAACCGTGACTTCCTCGTTTGTCGATTTCTGTTAATAGCTTTTGTAATTCTTCTTTATAGCCTAGTTTGGCTTGCAATAATGCCAAACTAGCACCAGATTCCTCTGCTATGGTTTTGGCTTGTGGATTGTTCAAGTCTTTGCATTTATCCCAAGCTGATTGCCAATATTTTAAGGCATCACTCAAATAGCCATATTGATAACGGATTAAACCGAGATTGTGCTCAAGAGCTGCCCGCCAACGTGAATTTGGATGAGTCGATATAAAGCTAGTTAAGCTTGCAATACTTTCTAGCAATGTTCTATTTTTATAAGCTAGTAAAGCATTGGCAAGCGCCTTGTTTTCCGGCTTCGAGCCTGAGGCTGCACTGGGTAAAAGCGGTTCTGGCAGAACGCGAGAATAGGTGATTTCTACATCTTTTGGATTAGCTGAAAATTTTACCTGAGCCTTAAAATGCTGAATGGTCTTTGGACCTTTGTTTATCTTAGCTGGCTTGCCTGCTGGTGGCGGACTAGCTAATTTTTCTGGAACAACAAGGTTGGTTCCTACTCGCGCTTCACTGTTAACTGCATTGACCGCCAGCGTCGGCGCTAAGCAAATATTTGACAATAGAGCAAGGCTGGCTATGTATGTCATAAGCCGTTTAATTTTGCTGTCATCCAAACGTTTCAATAAACTTATCTTTTGTGATTTGTACATATGCCTAGCCATTATTGCTATTGGGGTACCGAGTTAGTTGGTAACTGTAAATAAATCTGCAATGGTGTGGGATCACTTGGATTAGGAGCTGGCCATTGAGTTGAATTTAAAGTGTATGTTGCTGATGTCACGGAGCTTTGGTTGCCATTAGAAAAGTTTGCCATTGCCTTTAAAGTCTGCGTATAGTAAATGCTTATTGGCCCAGAGTATACACTGGAGCTAGTGGTCGGTGTTGTGCCATCTAGGGTGTAATAAATGGTGGCGTTAGGTTGGGCGGCGATGGCTACTTGAATTGGACCGCTTGGTGAAGATGTGGCTGTGCTGAATATTGGGGCAGTAGGATATTGATTATTGAACTGATATTTAGCAATCAAATATCCTTCAATAGCTGCTCTCTGAGTAGTTGTAAGATTGGTATTATATACTAGAATTTCTGCAATTAGCCCTTGGTAGCTATAGTATTCGCCGGTGCCAATTGTGCATGCTGAGCGTGTAACATTCGGGATAATATTTATTGTGCTCTGTACTTGCTGCACTGCATTGGTATAAATTGTCGCTAGACCAGAGCTATTTTGTGTTGCTTCAAATAACTGATATTGATTCTCAATCAAAGCGTTGCTGCCTGAAATAGAACTAAAGGTACCACTACTATTGGTTACATGGAACCTACCAGAAGTAGATCCTGCTTCAGCTAATCCAAAAGAACTAGTATCAGTGCCGCTATTGCCGAAATACAATAAGAATGCTGGGTTGGCAGTGGTTGGCTTCGTAACCACAAACAGGTTTGTACCGGCTGTGAAATTAGCAAAGCCTGAAGGCATGTTTAAATATTGCGCACTAGAACTTGGATTAAAATTAATTGCAGGATAGCCATTAGCCGCATTAGTAATGAGCGTGGGTTGATTGGACGAAGTAGTCTGACTAGCAATGTTGCCATTGCCGGAGACATCTGTCCACGAAGCAACGTTAGATCCAGAACCTAGGTTTACCCCAATATCAGCTCTGTACCAAGCAAGTAATCCACTAGTTGTTATACCAGCGGTATTCTCGTCGATTACGATAAGGGCAGCGCTTACACTACTCGTGCCAAAGCTCTGTGCGGCGATCGCTTTTACCGTGGCGGTGTTGGTTAAAGTGAATGGTGCAGTATAAAGCGTAGAGCTTGTAGTTGGAGTGCTGCCATTTGTTGTGTAATATATTTGCGCCCCAATGCTGGTGGTGCTCAAAGTTACGGTCTGAGTGCTAGTGTATGTTCCGGCAGCCGGACTGATAGTGGGGGCTGCTATAGACAGCCCATATCTGGATAAAAGATAATTTTCTACCGCTTGCCGCTGAGTCGAAGATAAAGCGGTACTGTAAATTAAAATCTCAGCAATTTGCCCTTGAAAATAATATGTTCCGCCACCAGTGTATGCACCGATTACAGGAGCAGATCTAGTAGTGTTATTTATATTATTTACCGATCCGGAAGCTACTGATGTGCCGTTGGTATAAAGCGAGCCTGTGCCTGAACCATTTTGTATGGCCTCTAAAATTTGATACTGACTAGTAGTAAGTGTACCTTGAATAGAACTGCCAGTGCTTCCGTTAAAGCTGTAGAGTAAATATGCTGAAGGCGAATATTCGCATACACCAAAACTATTAGTGGTGCTGCCAGTACCAATATCAAGAAAGCGCGCGCTTGTAACACTAGAAGTCGGCTTGGTAACAATAAACATGCTGGCGCCGCTGGTAAAATTAGCGAATCCTGAGGGCGCCACTAGATATTGACTAGAACCGTTAAAAGTAATAGCAGGCAGCCCGTTAACTGCGCCTGTGGTTAAAGTGGGTTGATAGCTTGAATTTGATTGTGAGAATGTGTTGCCATTACCGGTTAAATCAGTCCATTGAGTTACATTGGAGCTGCTAGTAGTAACTCCATTGTCGCTTTTAAGCCAAGCGAGAAGGTTAGTTGTTGGGAGATTGGCAGTATTTGGATCTAACTGCAAATATGCGCTTGCCACCGCACTGTTGGCAAAATATTGCGAAACCGCAATTGCCTTAACTGTTGTACTGGCGCTTATGGTAAATGGTACGGTGTAGAGAGTTGAGCTTGTTGTGGGAGTTGAGCCATCAGTTGTGTAATATATCTGTGCATTAGTCATCGCCGAAATGCTAACGGATTGGGTACTGCTAAAAACACCTTGCCCAGGTGTAATCACGGGAGTGGGAACAGCGGGCAAACTGCCGATGCCATATTTTTGATAAACGTATGACTCAATTTGAGCCTGTTGTGTTGTAGTTACAGGAGCGTTATAAACAAGTATTTCAGCAATATTGCCTTGAAAATAACTACCGCCACTAGTTGATTGTCCGATATAGTTATATACGCGATAAATATTTGGAATGTTATTTATTGATCCTTGGGCGCCTTGCACACCATTGGTATAAATTGTCGCCAAGCCATTACCATTGTGTACAACTTCTAGCAGCTTATATTGATTTACAGTAAACGCGCTGCTAGCAGTGACACTATTTGTTGAACTGCCATTATTGACGCTAAACTGAGCAGAGGTATTACTAACTCCTGCAAAGCCAAATTCATTTGTTGTTGATGCATTGCCTGCATCAATGAACTTTCCTCCAGTCATATTTGCTGTCGGCTCGACAACTAAAAATATGCTTGCACCAGAGCTAAAGTTGCCATACCCCGACGGCAGCTCAAAAAACTGCCCGCTTGAACCGGGTGTAAAGTTGATAACAGGTAAACCATTTAGCGCATTAGTAGTAACGGTTGGTTGATTAGTCGAATTAGGCTGCAAGCCATTATATGCAGCTGCTGATTGGTCTTGCCAAACACTCACCTTACCAGAGCTACTAACTACTCCAACATCTGCGCGCAGCCAAGTGATTAAATTAGAGCTACGCTGCGGTATGCTGGCTATATAACGTACTTGATTGAAGACCGCTGTACTTAGCGTTGCATGGACATTACTGCTTACAGCAAAACCAACATAATATGAGTTAGGAAAGGACGCCATTTCAGTTTGTCCAACCAAATTCCAGTTTAAGCCGTCAGACGATTCGTAACCAGCAAAAGTTGATCCAGAGCGAACCAATCTCACCCAAACCGGAGCGGCAACCGAAGGGCCCAAAATAGTAGTGCTTGACCCACCATCTGCTGATCGATAGGTAAAATTGACACCATTTTTTGGAGAAACACCAATGGTGGCTTGTGCTGCCGAAGTGACCGTGCTTGAGCTGGAGTCGCGCATCATCAAGCCAGATACAGCGTAACTGTTTGTGTTAGTCTGGGAGGAAATGTAAGCAACCATCTCCATATTGCCGGATGTATTACTATATACGTAACTGAAGCTGTCTCCATCACCTCCCGTTACTGGAAGCTTTCCTATGCCAACACCGGCACCGCCTGTAGTGTAGGTTCCTGAACTATAACTATATGTGCCTGAAGCGCCAGGACTACCAATATCTACCTGAGTCCAAGTTACTGGCTGAGCCTGCGCTGAGCTAAGTTGCAGGAGAAAAACACTGAAAGCGAATAGCAGCCGTATAAAAATTTTCATTGGATACGCGGAAGTAATGAGGAGAAAATTCAAACCCTGTTTCCGTGTCGGAATGCTATACCTCATTACTTCCCATGTCTAGCACCCACTTTGTGGCATCATAAAACTAATCGCCATCAGTGCTGAAATTTCAACTGTACGATTATCGTTAATTAATCGAATTGCCAAAATTTTTGTCTGATAAGTTTTCTCACCAGCTGGCTCTTGTTCTTTTTCAAGAGAATAGAGTAGCTTGTAATTTATTCAATTAACTAAAAGAATCTATTCAATAAAGATTTTGCATCCTTTTGTTTTCAAAGGTCTGCAGATTGGTTGCGAGTAAGGGTCGGCTATGGTGCCAACACGGCAAAGTCTTTCGTATCCAAGGATACTAACTGGATTTTCTTTGCTTTTTTTAGTCTGTTTTCGGCTGCTTCGCGCAATAATCTATTGCTAGCAAACTGATAAGCAAATATCCAGCCGTTTTTTGGCTGCAGTTGATTTCGTTCATTTGCACTGGTAACTGTAAAGAAATAGCCAGATTCATCCTTATACCATTGCTTGATATTGTCAAACCAGGCAGTATCCTTCTTGCTCGTTTTAAAAACAATGCGATTATTCTGCAGATCAAAAACAGTAAAGCCTGTTCCCATAGTATCTTCTTCATAATTGCTGAAAATATAGTGTTTATCGTCGGTAATAAAATAGCTACCACCACCAATATCATTAATTTGTCCGTTTTTGCCTATGATTAATAAATGTCCATCATAATCACCATGTTTCAGAATAAGAAAATAATTTGGGAGTGGTTGTGGCTTCGGTAAGAAAAGACCGGCAAGATATCCTTGATCCTGCATATGATCAAAGGTCAATTTATCGATGGTTTTACCGTCTTTTTCAACAGTGATTTTAGCCCTGAGAGAAGCCTCATTATTGGTATCACTCATTGACTCTTTTTGTTCAACATAAGATTCGGCAATATTAACAACCAAATCAGCCAATGTAAATGATTGGGCAGCGCTTTTTGCCACCGATGATTGATAATTAGTCCTGCTAGCATCATTTCCTTCTTTGGCAGAAATTGCAGTGTTAAAGAACAAATTGGTAATCAAGATTAGAAATATCGAGCAGTCTAATTTCTTTAAAATCATATTGAGCCTCTAAACAAACGGGCACATACATTAATGCGCTTCAGTATATTAGTTTACCCGGTTTAGCCAATATTGCCTTTTGAGATTCAAATCTATTTAGTGCGATATTAATCAGAGCGAAACTATCTTATTATGTACAATGGAGTAGTGTTTATTTTTTATTTTGGTCAATAATTAAAATGGTTGCGCCTATATTCAAGCATAATTCAATAAGTAAACGTTTCAAGATTTATTTTCTTTGTGCTCTACTATTGTTTTTTCACACTCTAAGCAATACCTTTATGCTCGTCGAAGCAACTGAGGAGAAGCCTGGAAATACCTTCAACTATTTGCTTAATGTGGGTACTGCCAGTACTAAGTTAAAGGGTCGCTCTACGCTCATCATCAGCAATAATAGTCTTCAACCAGGCACACACTTTGTGCTGGTGTTTCCCGATAAACCACAGAAAATTTCCGAAGCTATTATATTGAGAAAAACCAAATTACCGCCTATGGCAGAGCCTGAACAATTTGCCTATACAATCAACCCGGTATCAAGCATTCCCGAAGATGCGGCTCTAGCTATAGCTATTTTAGCCTCTAAAAGTAAGTTTGTTATAAACCAGGGGCGTGTATATGCCAATCTTGAAGGCAATGGTTTCAAAGAAACATTTCGTATGGCTTATTCAACCGAAGGTGCCCATCTGACAGTTTGGAATGGGCCGCCACTAACCGGCAAACGCAAATGGCATGATTATTTTTACTTAGGCTATGATACCGAGCCCAATTGCACTAGCAAAGACTATTAATCTGCTCAATATGCCCTTATCAGTGGGGCTTCGACATATAAGCACCTGCTTATGCGATTATATACAAGTAAGAATTAAATATAAGCGAAATGATAACAAACTTTTATTCTTGAGCACTAAATCGTTCCATGCCGCGCTGAGCTATAAGATCTTCTACTAGCCTAAAAGTTTTAGGAAATGCCTGCGCCAAGTCTCGGGCAGATTTAGAGCGCCTGGTATTTTCATCTCCCGTTAAACAATGCGTATAAAAGAGCTCAGCAAAAAGTTCGTTTTCCCCCGCTCCATCGGGCTGCACAAAATATTCAAATTCGCTGCGCTGAGTATTGCTGAGATTTTGCGCGTCAGAAGCGTAAGTTTGCCGAAACAGTGGCGATGAGCTTATAGTCCATGAATTTATCATTGATCGTCCCAAATATTGATCATAAGCATGACCAATTTCGTGTCTGACGGTTGCTCCAGCTATGTTGTTAAACATTGGCAGACTAGAACGCCAAGAAACACGCTCGCCAACTACTACCTGTTTGCTACTTGGCAAAAACACACCGCCGGCATTATCCCAACCCCCGCCATTGTTATAACCACGCGGTTTACTATCTTGGCTATTTGTAACATCCATAGTCATTGGCGCAATTACAATCTGATAGCCATCGTTTGCCAGTGCCTCTTTAACCTGCGGTGGGACCTTACTCAGTCCATCTTTGACCAAGTCGAGAGTGTGCTCGGTATTATTATCATGCCTGAAGACTGAAATTAGTTTTTCAGTAAGTGGATCATTAGCAGTTATTCTCGGTTTTGATGCTGCCCCTGAGCCAGTATTTGAAACTGTCGCACTGTGACTGCCGGTGGGGTGGGATCTAGGAGCAGCAGATAGCGATTGTAGAGCGGTTCTGGCAAGTTGAGCTTCCTCAGATTGAGGATAGTTTTCAACCAGCAGTTTAAAGGAATTTTGTGCGTTAACTGTATCACCGCCTTTTAAGAAGCAGCAAGCGGAATAATAGAGAGATCTGCTGCTTGGGCTAGCTTGCAAACTTTGAGCAAAATATTTTGCTGCTGCTTTATAATCGCCTTTTTTATATAGCTTTTCTCCTTGATCACAATAAGTGTCAGCAAATGCCGGCATTACAGCCAGCAAAATAATTGCATAGAGCATAGTCCGCCAAAACGTTTTATTTTTTGAGATTTTAATGCTCATATTCTTTTTAATGCTCATACTCAATTATAGAATTTATTTTGCTGGGTGGAATAATTTACTCAATATTAGAAATGCCTCTTGCAAATCTTGTTCACCAACAATAAAAGTAAGCTCAGTATAAGTAGAAACTATTTCTACAATATTGATACGCTTGAGAGCCAGGGGTCTCATCACTGCGTAATTTACATTAGGAGTGAACAAACAATCTTCTTTATAACGAACTGTCAAACTAGCGAGCTTGTCAATTAACAATTTAGGTTTTTGTCTGGAGAACACTTTGAGCACAGTTTTAGTAAAATTTTCTGGCACTATGATTGATAATTCGGTAACCCCATGGGTAACCGTAAAAAAATCGGCTTCCATAAACTGTTCATTTTGATAGAGACTACGTAAAAGATTGCGATTGGCTTTGTTGCGATCAAAAGCAATTTCTACCAAGCCGGTTTTTACAGATAGATTTTCTACTCTTACCTTAGGCAAAAGGGCAGCTCGCTTAGACAATGTTTTTGACAAACGCGACAAAGCAACCACTATAGTGCCATGGCGCACTTCTTTTCGTGTTTTTCTTTCGACCTCACTCCTAATAGTTTTTGCATAAGCGGATAAGTTTAGAAGCCCAGCACTGAGCGCAGAATGGGCAATTTCTGATCCATTGATAATTTCTTCGACAATATTGGCTACTTTAAGCAATGTAATGAATATTACAAATGTAGATACTTATGACACAAATACAAATAAATTTTACAAAATTCTCAATAACTTATAAAGTGCTATTTCATAAATAAATTAACCGAGCTGATTACTATCTTATAGGGGAGATAAATTATGAGTATTTCAATTAGAAAGGCTACTGCAATAGATAGCGATAAAATAATGTCGCTAATTGTTGATTTAGCCGTTCACCAAGGTCATTTGGAAGATGTGCGAGCAAAGGGCGAGGATCTGCACCATTGGTTATCTTCAAGCAATCCGCCTTTTGAATGTTTCTTGGCGGAAAGAAGAAATCAAATCGTTGGTTTTGCTTTATTTTGCCATAGTTTTTCAACCTGGGAAGGACATCCTGGGATATATCTAGACGATCTTTATGTAATACCGGAAGAGCGTGGTAACGGCGTAGGTAAGCTATTAGTCGGTGAAATCGCACAATTGGCAAGACAACGGGGCTGCAAACGTTTGGAATTTATAAGCCTGGTATCTAATCAGTCAGCTTATAATTTCAATCAGAGCCTGGGTGCTAAGCCATTGCACGAGTTTATACGCTGGCAATTAAAAGAAAATGATTTGATTAGATTATCTCAATCAGAGAAGATTAACTTTACTGTACAAAATCAGCCTGATTTAAGTGTTCACACTTAAAATCAATTTGAGACAAGTTCTACGGTGAAAAGCGGACAAACAAGAATCAGTTATGCCTTAGTAGATAACTAATATCTACCAGCGTCTAAATCCGGTCCAAGAAAAATTCCAACCCAAAAATGTTGAGACCAGTCCAAGCATAAATATAATCAGCGAAAGAGATATCGGTCCTGCGCTCAGCATAGCTAACATACGCATTCTGCCGAGCTGCCTGCTGTTAAACCTTGCCATGTTACTTGCTGCTAAATTGTCGGGCGCAGTTATTTTACTTGGTTTGGAGTCAGCCGTTACTTTAATTTTGTTTGGCTTAGCTTCATCGGACGAAATCGTTGCACTCTGATAAGAATCAGAATCATCTTGTCCATCTGTTTGTCCATCTAATTGCCCCATTATCATGCTAAAACAGCTCTGCGCTAATAAAGAAAAACAAATGCTGCCTAGAAGGGCACCAGTGGCAACGGTAATGGCCATTTTCTTGCCTAATTTGCGGTCAGCAATTTTAAATACTAAATTTCCGGCTAGCACACCTAGGAAATAGACAAATATAAATATATAGAAACCGCCTATGGGAAACACTGCCTCTAGCAGTTTGAATAATAGGCCGGCAATGGCTCCGCCAAGAAGACCACGAATAAGTAACCAAGGATTAACTTGGAGCACATGACTGGTAAATCGTTTTGTACATTTAGGGCAACGATTACCGACAGGACATTGAATCATGCACTTGGGACAGATTTGCCCTTCACAATCAATGCACTTTAGCTTTGATTCACCGCAATTATGTTCAGCAAAAGGAAGCATTTATAATAAGACCGATTTATGCCTGCAAATATTAAATACCACTATTAGGTTTAGCCAAAACATTCGAACTATTATATCTAGAATTAAGAACAGTCCCGGGCAAATTATTATGATATTCTGACTGCCAAGCAAGCCCATCTGTCCCAGAATTTAGCAGAAGATGATTTATTATGACAACCAATGAAGTGATTGATAAGCCCTCCCCTCAGAATATCCAGATTGAGCTGGCTCTTACGCGCACTTTATTAGCGTTGGACCGCACACTGCTGGCGTGGATTCGCACTTCGCTTACCTTAGTAGGCTTTGGTTTTACTCTGGCAAAATTTGTACACGACCTGATCGTAAACGGATCTGTACATTTAATTGATGCAAAGTATCCAAGAGAGCTTGGAATTACATTGATGACATTGGGAATAATTGGACTTCTAGCAGGCGCTGTTGATTATTGGCGTTCTGTCAGAAAACTCAAGAACTCCGTTTCAGTCTCCTATTGGTCCGCATCACTGGTAGTATCGTTAATTGTTGCTACAGTCAGTATCTATATAATGAGCAGCTTGCTTACCACTTTGGGCCCTTAGGCGTCCACCAATCTGCAAAGTAACTCTATGCCAGATAAACTAGAACAAATTGCTCAGATTGCACACCGCCTGAGGACGTTCTGCGCAAAGCGTCGCCAATATTTTATGCACCTAGTGCAGTACCAACTATACTTATAAATGGTACTGAAGATAAAAATGTCCCACTATCTCAAGCCATCGCGCTTGAACAATTATTGATTAAGCATAAGGTGCCGGTCTCTTTAGTACAAGTAGAAGGACAGACTCATTTCATTGGCGCAAGCTCTAGAAAACGCTGCCTTGATAAAGTGTTGCAATTTTTTCTCAGCTGCCGTCCACCTAATTCCATCATTTAGAGTTACTCATAGATAATTCTAATTGATGGAGATGCAGGAAGGAGGCACTGATATCAGGGTGGTCTTTAGGCAATAATTTGCAACGCATTACAAGAGCCCTTCTTAGCGCGACTCTCGATTGATTATATTTATGTTCCGAGAAGTAGAGCAATCCAAGCACATCGTATGTGGTGGCTAAATCTGGATGTTGGCAGCCCAAAGCGCTTTGTTGAATATCGATGGCCTGCAAAAGTAACCGCTCAGCTAGTGGATATTTATGTTGTGCTTTGTAGATTTCGGCAAGACCAGTAAAACATTTGGCAATTAATGGATGCTTTGGGCCCAAGACTTTGATTCTAATTGCCAACGCCTCATTGTAAAGCGATTCGGCTTCTGCTAGTCTGCCCATATCGCGGTAAAGCCCAGCTAAATTATTTTTATCGGTAGCAACATAAGGGTGGTTTGGTCCCAAGACAGTTTGATCAATTTCTAAGGCACGCTTATACCTTTGCTCGGACTCGCAGTATCTTTTTTGGTCGCGATAAACACCGCCCAGATTATCCAGTACTGCTGCTATCTCCAGATCATTGGCGCCCAGTGCCTTTTGCTTAATTGCAAGGGCTTGCTCGTATAAATCTTCAGCAGCTTTGTATTTACCTTGATCGCGATATAATTTACCCAGACCGTTTATGATCGATGCCCGCTTAATATCATTTGGCTTTTTAATCGATGTATCCCAGATTTGCAACGCTCGTTTGAACTGTTCCTCTGAGTCGGCATAGCGACCAGCATCACGATAAAATGAAGCCAAGTTATTGACACTGAGCGGATATTCTTCTCTATGCGTCCCGAGTTTTTGAGCTATCTGAACAGTTTCCTGATAAATTGGCTCCGCCTCTGTATAACGCCCTTGGGTGCGATAAAGTTCTGCTAAATTATTCAAGGCTTTGGCTCTTCTAAGATCATTCTTTGAAAAATGCTGACACTCAGATAGCGCTATTTGAAATTGCTTTGCTGCTTCGATATAATTTCCCATTTTATAGGCCGATTCGCCTTGCCCTATGGCTGTGTAATACGGTGCGCTCTGAATGAGAAGCACAGAAGCCCAAATGATCGAAATACACCAAACAGCACGCCGATACCATTTAAACTTAGGGTTAAGCAAAACATGCTGGCGAAAAAGCTGTTGAAAATTGCTCAGTTTGGTTTTAAAATTCATTGTTGCTCTGCCATATACGAAGATCCAACTAATATCTATTCAAACCGACCAGCATCAATCATTGCGAAAATAAAATTCGGAATGAGAGAAATAAAAAATGCGAGTACTAGTAGTGCAAATCCTATAAAAAATCGACTGCCTATGCCCAGTCTTCGATTTAATATTGGAATAACAAAATCTGCTGTTGGAAAAAATATAGCATGACCAATTAAAATGACACCACTGAGATAACCAGTAAAAGACAAAATATTTTGCACAAAATTGACCAATGCTTCTAAGTTGCAGAGGGAATTAACTTTGACTATACCGTTTGTAGTAACATCCCTTATTCGCATTTTGCCGGTGCTATCTACGACACTTATTGAGAGGCGGCCAGCTCTATCCTGAGCTTTAACAATTGTGTGTTGCCGCCTCTCGCTTTGGTTTGGAATGATGAGCACAATAATGGAAAAGGAAAGAACCAGTAACAGCAAAAAGCTGTGTACAAACCATGGATGCGAGATATTATGTAAACTGCATTTAAACAAATAAGTCATAGTATTAACTCCTGGATAAAGTGCTGCTGCCAAAAGCAAGCTGCGGTCAACCCGCCTATGCCGATGGCGCACGCTATCTCCAAATGTGGTATTTAGTAATTAGTAAGATAAGAAGTATGGATATAGATCTATTTCAGGCAAAGAGCTTAGCAGTATAACTATTGTCAAGAAGTCATTAAATAGGCTTTGCTTCTTTATATTGACTCAATGCTCTTTGGGCAAAATAGCTAAAATCAATCGGTTAAGATATAGTCTGGCAGTGGAGAAATAAAATTCGTGACTCAAAAGTTATGGAGTGAAGTTGACCAATATATTGAGGATGCTCTAATGCATTCCGACACCGCCCTGGATTGGGTTTTGCAATCTATCGCTGAGGCAGGATTGCCAGCAATTAGTGTCTCGCCACCACAAGGGAAGTTTTTGCACCTGCTAGCACGTATCCAATGTGCCCGCAGAATTTTGGAAATAGGAACTTTGGGTGGTTATAGTACTATTTGGCTGGGACAAGCTTTACCTAAAGATGGAAAATTAATTACCCTTGAAATAGACGCAAAGTGCGCTGAAATAGCTGGTGCTAATATTGAGCGGGCTGGACTATCAAAGATAGTTGAGCTGCGTTTAGGGCCGGGAGTGGATACTCTATCAAAACTCGTTGATGACGGCAGCGCGCCATTTGATTTGATCTTTCTTGATGCTGATAAATCTGGTTACCCAGACTATTTAAAGTGGTCACTCAAGCTTTCACGTCGCGGCACAGTGATCGTTGCAGATAATGTTGTAAGAAATGGAGCGGTCGTAGATGCCACTACAGATGATGCCAATGTAATTGGCGTGCGCCGGTTCAACGAATTGCTTAGCGCGGAACCGCGTATAAGTTCAACCACTATTCAAACAGTG
Organism: Candidatus Melainabacteria bacterium; assembly: GCA_963845445.1. Classification (GTDB taxonomy): domain Bacteria; phylum Cyanobacteriota; class Vampirovibrionia; order Obscuribacterales; family Obscuribacteraceae; genus JABDBL01. The sequence goes on from CAWJSE010000003.1 coordinate 82,925, forward strand.
GGTAATAAGGGCTATGACGGGTTTAGCTTTATACTCGTCGTTGCTGATTGATTACCAAATATTCAGAAGAGCGGTTTGCTTCGACTCTAGAACTGCTATGTTTTTATAAGGTTGGCTTTTGAGAATTATCTGCATTAGACAAGGAAGCTGTGTCTTTGACAGGCGCAGGCGTAGGAAGACCAGCAGATGAGGTAGAAGTAGCTGATGCATTAGGCGAAACAGACTCATCTATATTATGTTTATCAAATGAATCACTTTTGGATTTCACTTCGCCTTGCACAATCTCATTGGAGGTTGTTGCTGATTGCTTGTCCTGTTGCGCAGATTGATCTGCAGTCGAAATTATTTGATTGTCTGAAGCTTTGTTAGCATCGGCAGCATGATTTGCAATTTGCTGTGCTAATAATTCGGCATAATCAGTCAAATGAGTGGCTGCGTCTGGTTTTCCCTCTAATTTAAGTACTTGTGCCAGCTTATTGATACTGGCAATAAACTGAGGACTACGCGATCCGTAGGTCTTTTCCTGGATCGTCGAAGCACGCCTTAAAGCATCTTCCGCCAAATTATATTTGCGCTGAGTTTTATATGTTTCAGATAATCGATCTAAATTTTCTACAAGTTCAGGCGAATTTTTTCCTACTAGTTTTTCTTCTGCGGATATAGACTGCGTGTAAGCCTGCTCAGCAGCCGGTGAGTTCTGGTTAGCCTGGTAAGTATCAGCCATCTGATGAAATGTATTAGCTAGTGCTCTGGTAGCAACCTTTCTGTCTGAATCTTTAGCGTTAGTGCTGGAGGCGATAGATTTAAGAGCAGAGGCTGTACCTTCACTCGGAAATAATTCAGCATATTTCGCCGCTGTTTGAGTATCGGTGATTGTAGATAAAGCAATTATTGCTGCTTTTTTCTCGGGCTCAGAGCCAATTAAATGTGGTATGAATTGACCAACCGTCTGCGTTTCTTGCAATTTCAATTGCGCTTGATTATTTGTATAAGCGAAATACAACCCAATACCGGAAATAAGAAGCCCAGTAATAAGCGGAGTAGTGGCCGAGATAATATCCCAAAAGTCTTTTCTGGGTCCCGCTTTCTTTTGCAAAGCTGCAATTTTCTCGGCTAATTCAGCATGTTCCTGCTCTAGCGCAGCTAAGCGTTCATTTTCCATATTCTTACCTTCAACGAATTATTAGGAAGACTAGCATGGAGTACAGAAATACTTAAACTAGCAAATGATCCTCGAACCCTCATACGGCGGAGAATCGTGAGCTTACTAAGCTATTTGCTTTTGCGAACCTGATTGCACAATTTCAACTAGTTTATCAAAGGCAGGTCGGTCATTAATTGCTAAGTCAGCTAACATTTTTCTGTTTAGCGTAATGTTTGCCTTCAATAAGCCATTTATAAAATTGCCATAAGTCAAACCCTTCATGCGGCAAGCAGCATTAATACGTACAATCCACAAACTACGAAAATCACGCTTACGTTTACGTCTATCGCGATAAGCGTTTTTCCAAGCTTGCATAATTGCTTGATTGGCAGCAATAAATAAACGTGATTTAGAACCACGAAAACCTTTGGCATACTTGATGATTTTTTTGTGGCGCTTTTGCAAAACATTGCCGCGTTTTACTCGCATGATAAGTCTCCTGCTTCTTTAACCAATATACTGCGGATAGGGGAAAAGCTCTTGCACATTTTTCTTTTGGTCTTTTGTGAGAGCTGCCCAACCACGCAAATTGCGTTTTTTATTAGCCGACATCCACTCGTTCAAGTGCCTTTTACCAGATTGTCTGCGCAAAATCTTGCCGGTACCGGTAATTTTAAAGCGCCTGGCTGCGGCTTTATTAGTTTTCATCTTTGGCATAGCGAACTCCAACCAATTACAACAAAATGAAATTTCACTCAGACTTTGGATCGATACGTTCAACCAAAGTAGGCTTACCCTTCTGTGGGATGGGCGAAATGATCATGATAACACTTTTGCCCTCAAGTCGGGGTTCTCTGTCCAGTATTCCTAAATCTTTAAGGTCTTCAGCATAGCGCTGCATCAGTGCCATAGCCAATTGTTTGTGCTGCATTTCTCTACCACGCAGAAGTATAACTACCTTAACCTTGTCGCCGTCATCTAGGAATTTATGTCCGCTTTTAACTTTAACCTGATAGTCATGCTCTTCAATCTTGTAGCGCATCTTTACTTCTTTGACGTCGACAATATGATGCTTCTTTTTGGTTTCTCGCAAACGTTTTTTAGTCTCGAATTCATACTTATGAAAATCTAAAATTTTCGCTACCGGCGGTACGGCGTCCGGTTGCACTACTAGTAAGTCATATCCTCGTTCTCGCGCTGTTTGCAAGGCTTCCCTGCTGGGCACTATACCAAGCTGGGCGCCTTGTTCATCAATCAAACGTACTTCGGGATAGCGAATCCGTTCGTTAAGCAATGGTTGGTCGCGTCGTTCTTCTGGACGACGGAAATTTCCTTTATCCGATGTGTTCAAGCTTACCTCGTTTTAAAGTGTCAAAAATTGCCGAAGGTGGGAGTTGAACCCACAAGAGCGTAAGCTCACTACGACCTGAACGTAGCGTGTTTGCCATTTCACCACTTCGGCTCAAAATCAAATGCAAAAACTCGCTCATCTAGTTTGGAGATTAACCTTCAGCAGTGTAAGGCATCAAAGCAATATCACGTGCTCTTTTGATAGCAACGGTGATTGTCCGTTGATGGCGAGCGCAATTACCACTAATGCGTCTGGGCAATATTTTGCCGCGCTCGGTAACGAACTTTTTAAGCCTATTAGCGTCTTTATAATCAACTACATCAACCTTGTCAGCACAAAAGCCACAGGCTTTCTTTCTTCTGATGGCTGAATCTTGCATTGGGTGCATCCTTACTCCTTAGAAATAAATACTATCAACATAATTAAAATGGAATCTCATCGTCTGAGGCAAAAATTGAAGCCAAATCGTCGCCATTGCCAGCAGCGTTTGCTTTAGGCGCAGCAAAAGCACCGGTTTTGGTCGGTGCCAAGGACGGCTCTTCTGCAGTATAGGCACTATTGGCCAACTTGGCTAAGCTGCTAGAAAGATTTTCTACATTAACAGCATCGATCTCAACATCGCGCCGTTTTTGGCCTTCGGCAGTAACAAAATTGTTAATTTGCAAGCGACCTTCCACAACCACCGGATCACCTTTTTAATTTCGTTAGCTGTTCGCTCAGCTAAATCGCGCCAGGCTGTTATTTTCACCGGCGTACTTTCTGGCTGAGCGTCAGCGCGCGGTATAGATTCTACAGCGATAAAAAACTCTGTAACTGCAGTGTTATTGTTTGGCGTAAAGCGCTTTTCGGGGGCTTTAATAACCTTACCACTAACAACAATTTTGCTTAAGCTCATAATTTAGCCTCTATTAGCATAACCATAAATACTAGCGGAAATTACTTGTGGCTGGTACAGCATCTTCGGGCTCATAAACAATGATTAGCGAGCGAAGAATATCTTCAGATATAGTCATCATGCGCTTGACGGTAGCGACACTACTGGGAGTAATGCTAAAAATAGTAGAAACATAATAGCCATCTTTCATTTTGTTGACTTCGTATGTTAAACGACGTCGTCCTTTCTTGTCTGTAGACTCTACTTTACCGCCTTGCGTTTTTATATATTCGTCTACTGAGTTAGCAATACGATCAGCAGCCTCTTCATCAACAGTAGGCTTGATAATGTAAGTAACTTCGTAAGTAACTGCAGCTTTTTGATCCGTCAAGATTCCCCCTTAAGTAAATCGTTCGATTTCTAGTCACATTAAATAGCAAACTGAATAAAATAAAAATGCCCGTTCTTCGCCTTTGATATTTAGGCAAAATACTACTGCTTCTTAAGCAAAGCAAAACAGGTTTTCAATTTTACCATATATAAAGTGGACTTAAACCCATTTGTATAAGTTATATAAGCAGTTATCAAGCAATGGTTATTCGGATTTTGCCGCTCGATCATCTGTTAGTGGCAACCTTATTATGACGCCTTGTTCGATAAGACTATGGTGTAGCTTAATTATTAGCTTGAGTCATTATTACACACCAATAAGAAGGGGGGAGATTTCTTCTAAAACTTTGCCTTTGGTTTCTTCTCCCAGAATAAAAGTAACAATAGCAGCAGCCACAAAGGCCCCTGCCCCCAAAGCAAAAACGCCGGGTTGGCCGCAAGCGGGTAAAACTAAGCCCACAACGTAAGGACCAATTAAGGCTCCTATCCGTCCTAAAGCAGAAGCAAAGCCTGCGCCAGTTGCCCGCAATCTTGTGGGATAAAGATCGGGTGTATAAGCATAAAGTGCACACCACATGCCATACATAAAAAATTGCATCATGAAACCAAAAAGAATTACTTGCGTCAAATTAATGGCATTGCCGTAAAGATAAGCTGAAAAAGCACTACCTAGCAAAGTGAAAATCATAGACGGCTTCCGTCCCCATACTTCAACCAATTTAGACAAAGCGAGAAAACCAGGTATGCCAGCCAAAGACATTAAAACAAGGTAAAGACTGGACTTAGTAAGCTCATAACCTTTGGCGGCAAGCAAAGCACCTAGCCAAGTGGTTAAGCCGTAAAAGCCCAGCAAGGCAAAAAACCAAAGACTCCACAACATAACAGTACGTTTGCTTAAGCCTGGTTTAAAAAGTTCGAACAAACTTGCTCCTCCCAAAGTCTCAGTTCCTCTAGAGAGCATTAGCTTGGGTTCTGGCAAAGGTTTACCACTAGCTTTGCGTACATTATATTCAATTGCGGTCAGCACTTCATTGGCCAATTGTGTTTGTCCCTTAGCTTCTAACCAACGAGGAGACTCAGGTATTTTGCGACGAACAAAAAATACAAATAAAGCTGGGATAGCTTCAGCAATGAAAAGCATTCGCCAACCACCTATTGGTATAAGAACATAGGATAAAATTCCTGCTGCGATGAAACCTAGTGGCCAAAAGCCTTCTAAATAAGTTAACATTTTGCCTCGATGTTTAGCCGGAATAAATTCAGAAACTAATGCCAGCCCTGCTACAGGTTCCATAGCCATGCCAATGCCAAGCAAAACTCGGCATGCCATAAGCATTTGTATATTTGAAGCCAGGGCGCACAGAAAGCTAGTTATACCCCAGCCAACCATGCTCCATTGCAACACTCGCAAGCGGCCATAGCGATCGGCCAATAAACCTGCGCAAGAAGCACCAAAAAACATACCAATAAAAGTCATGCTTCCCAATAAACCTGTCTGAGCAGTATTTAAGCTAAATTCTGTTTTGATTGATGCTAAAGCAAAAGTCATCATGGCTATATCAATACAATCAAAGAAAAAAGCCGAACCGATAATAAGCATCAACTTAGTTTGATAGCTGGTGAAGGGCAAACGCTCTAATCGCTCCGCTGCGGTATACGATTGAATCGTTTTAGTCAGGATAGGGGTCATCAATAATGCTCCATTGCCAAAAATTGGATTGATAGATTATATAAGAGCAACCCAAAAACCCCCGCAATCGCATATAATTGTCAAGATAATTTTCAGTTTATTTAATATTGGGAGCAAAATTATCAAAAGGCGACACCCGTGACTTCAAAAAATCTAGCTTTAAAAGATCTCTTACAAACAACAGCCCTAATAATTTCATTGGCTAGCTTTCAATTGCCTGCCCCAGCACAATGGACGCAGGGCTATCAAGCCGGGCAAAGTCAGAGTATAAATAATGCCACCAATATTTTTACCAATACCGACACAAGTAACAGTAATAGCCTTCTGAATAATCCTCTGGCTAATTTCATCAACAGTCGTTTTGCTGGTTCTCCGCAAGATGCACGCAATGGCGCGGGTGGATTAGCGAGCAATCCAAATATTATTAATAGTGGCACAGCAATAACAGGCGTTTTACAGGAAGATATTTCTTCTAAAACAAGTAAGAATGCAGACGTATTTTCGATCATGCTACCGGAAAATTACACTGTTAACGATAGACTTTTGATTCCGCAATATTCAAAATTTGTAGGCACTATAGTGGCAGCGGCCCCGGGGAAAAAGGCAAGTCACGGCAATCCGGGTAATTTGCAAGTGAGTATACAGGCGTTGGTTTCACCTAGTGGCATAAGTATTCCTGTCACTGCATTCATTGATTACAATCCGAACCAGAACCCACCAACCGACGTCAAAAAATCACGGGGCATTCCTATAGGTGAGTGGACGAATACTGTAGTTCATTCTGGAATCTATTTGGCAGGAAATGTAGCCGGTAGAATGGGAGCGCCTAATTTATATAATGGACAAACCCAGGGTGGCAAAGATTTTTCTTTGTCTAAAGGCGAATTCTTGCCAGTGAGATTGACAGAGCCAATGGATGTAACACCATTGCTTGTCGGACAGCTACAGATGCAGACAGGTGCTCGAAATTGGATGCAGCCGGGAAATTCTGCCCCTAATCAATACAATGGCTTTACAGGTTCTAATCAATCTAATAACTTTGCAGCTCCTAACCAAGCGAATAACTTCGCAGCTCCTAATCAAGGCAATAGCTTCGCGGCTCCTAATCAAGCCAGTAACTTCGCGGCCCCTAACCAAGCGAATAACTTCGCAGCTCCTAATCAAGGCAATAGCTTCGCGGCTCCTAATCAAGCCAGTAACTTCGCGGCCCCTAATCAAGCCAATAACTTCGCAGCTCCTATTCAAAATAATAGCTTTGCAGCTCCCCCAGCGAATATACCGAGCAACAGTAACCTGATGCCAGGCACAGCCTCTCCAGCGGGACCGGAACCGTTTTAATTAGTCTTGACTTTCTTTTGGTGTTTCGCCACCGGATTTATATTCAGAAAGATGGCGCCAGCCTTGATGCAAAATTAGTTGATAAGCATAAATTTGTTCAAGCCAACGACGTTCACCTTCGTGTAAATCGGGACGTTCCAAACGTCTTTTAAACTGCCAGTAATTTGGCGGGTTTCTTCAATAGCTTTACGATAATTGCGCACTGGACCACGTAACATTGCTGGCACAGTTTGAGTAACTACTGCTGTTCTATGATCCAAAGGCTCTGCAATCGTTTTGCCGTTACCAGCTTCAACAATTCCTTCACTTAAAACCTCTTCTTCACCGTTGCGAGCATTTTGCAATTGCAAAGCCTTGTTTGCAACTTGTGCGGCAAGAGGATGTTGAATAACATTTTTATGCTTATCCCCGCCCCGGCGCCTTTCTTTGCGTTTAGTGCGATAGCATTCCAAGCAATCGCGCAAGCGTGCATTAGTGTGTTCAAAAGTTTTGCCACACGTCTGACAGGTGAGCGAATGTTTAGCCTTTGTATCCGACCCTGGCTCAGCATTTTCTGCTTCGCCACCGGAGTGTCCATCTTCGCCAAGACTGACAACCGAATCATTGTCGGTTTCTGCCTTATTTTCTCTTTCTATTTCTGTTTCAACAGCTAATGCCTTATCATTAATGTCCGATATATTTTCATCTTCCATATCTTCTACCTGATTTGGTTTTCCTCGCACTCGCCGTTCAGCAAGTACTTCTAAGACTTGTGGGTTGGATAAACCCTCCTCTTTCAAGCGGCGCACCTCAAGCAGCTCCGCCATCGCAAACGGAGGGAGCACTTTTATGCCATTTTCATCTGTAGCTGTACTGATATTAAATTCAGCCAAGTAGCGGCGAATAGTAACACTAGTTACATTGAGGTCTTTAGCCACCTGGGCAATCTTAGTGCCCTCGACCTTGGTTCTTTGTCCCATTTGATTTATTTAGCCTAATAGATTGTTTTTAGCCCGTTTTAATTCACAAGAATTACTTATTAATACTTATATGAAAGGGCGTATTTACTGTGTACCCTAAATATTGCCTTTAAAACGAGACGCTTATTACTGACTGCTCTCGCTATTTGCAATTTCTAATAGATTATCTTATAACCTGACTTTATTGCATCATCGACTATCGAAATTTAATAATTGGTGACGATAAACTAGTCATTATTGAAAGCAAGATGTTGTTGCGCCTGTTGATAAGTGCGCCTTAAATGGGCGCGACTGAGATGTGTGTATAGTTGGGTGGTAATTATATTTGCATGTCCCAATAATTCTTGTACAACTCTGAGGTCGGCTCCATTTTCTAACAAATGGGTGGCAAAACTATGCCTTAGTGTATGAGGGGTTGGCTTTTTATGAAGTTTTGCAGTCTTGGCTAAACGTCTTATTATTTGCCAGACAACTAAGCGGCTCAATCTTTGTCCGCGCCGATTTATTAGAAGAGGGCAATTAGAAGCAGTTTTATTACCCCATAGCTTACTCATTTCCGACTTGTATTCCAAAATAACTTTTAGAGCCTGCTTACCCATTGGCACTATTCTTTCTTTAGAACCTTTGCCAAAACATTTAACACTACTTTGACTTAAATTGATGTTGCCCCAATTTAGATTAACCATTTCTGAAACTCTCAGTCCAGCACCATAAAGCAATTCGACAATCAATTTTTCGCGCAAATTTTTAGAGGCTTGCAATAAAGATTCAATCTCAGATGATGTGAGCACTTGAGGTAGATATTTTGCCTTTTGGGGATTAAGCAAGTTTTGACTGGGATCATCTACTATTAGACCTGAAGCTTTCTGCCAAATAAACCAGCCTCTCAGGCTAGCTAAACTTCGTGCCACTGTAGATGGTTTTTTCCCCTGAACACTCAAACTAGACAAGTAACGAATTACTTCCTGTCTGTTGAATTGCTTACCAGACAATGACTCAGTAAAAGACTGCAAGTCACGCTTATAAGCAAGCATTGTATTGCGGGAAAGTCCTTTATCTCTATGAACATAATCGAGATAATTCTCGATAGTGGATTTATCGCTCATAAATCAAACCTAATTGATTGAAACACGACTCTTATTCATTTTGGCGACGGACCCCGACATCGGACTGCCAAAATTATCAGACTATTAAATTGTTTAATACGCTACCAGTAATAGTATCAGTATATCGATCGTATGTGAAGATTAAAATTTAAAAAAATCCAGGATTGATTTACTGACAGCATAAATCCCACAGAGGGCAATTTAAACAATCAATAAATGGGCTCGATGGGAACATAGTGGTCAAATTCTCCTTCTTGTTTCACTAAATCAAAACGCGTATCAAAAAGCTCAAAATCTGGCGCATTGGCGTGCTGGTAATTTTCTATGTTATTTGGAATCCAGGTGCCCCAAATATAATTGATAGTGTCAAGCGCTCTGTCCATAGATCCAGAATGAGTAAAGACCGCATATTTTCCCTTAGGAATTGTGCACGATACCATCCCAGAAGGTATGTAATCGATTTTATTTACGGGCAAACCAGCTAGATAAACATAAGTATGGCTGGGGCTGCGATTTACATTGGTATGATCTGCCAAAAACACACCAAGAGCTATATTTTCTTTTACATTCTTTATTTCATTCTTTCTGTTGAGCAGCTTTTGCCAAAGTTTGGCAACACCATCTGCGCGTTCGTCAGGAAAACTGGCAGCTAATCCGATTACATGCTCAACATCGTATATTCGATAAGCGGGCTTAATAGTAACTCCGTCTCTAAGATGATCCAAGGTCTTTTTGTAAATTTTGTTTTTTGGAAATCCCAGCCTTTGTGAGAACGTCTATATTGGCTGGGGTTAACGCCATACACTTTTCTGAAAGCTCTACTAAATGCTTCTGGTGAATCGAATCTCACCAATCCCGAAAGGTCGTGAATTGGTCTATCTGTTGTTTTCAATAGTCTAGCTATTTCAAATATTCTTCTTTAAAAAGTAGCCTAAGCAGGGCTCATTGTATATAAATCTTGTCGCCGGATATAATGACCACGTTGTACTGATTAAGCGCGATGTCAAAGTTCAAAATTCAAATGTCAAACAAACCGGTCCATTCCACTTCACCTGTGCCCTTAGAGGAACGCAGTGGTCCTGTAACTATGGGACTATTATGGGTGACAATGGTTGTATTTTTCCCTTCATTGTTGGTGGGATTCGAGTGGTGCAAAATTGGCTTTAGTTTTTGGCAAGTTCTAATTTGCTCAGTAATTAGTTGTCTTATTCTACTTGCCTACACGGTGCCGGCGACCCAATTGGGCGCGCAGACAGGATTGGGCTATATAACACTCAGCCGCGGCGTTTTTGGACGGTGGGGATCCTGGCTAGTAACTATAAATCTGATTTGCATATGTACTTTATTTTATGGATTGGGCGCTCTGTTTGCAGCGGACAGTCTAAAAAGCTTATTTCACTTAAATTGGCCTTTGTCATGGCTGGCTATTGCATTGGCAATTGTTATGTCCTTTAACAACTTCTTTGGTTTTAAGGGTATCGCAAATTTTGCTCGCTATGTGGCAGGCCCCTTGTTGATTATTTGGATTTTGTATTCGTTTTTTAAAGCTACTAATAACTTTCCTATCAACTATATTAACGAACCAGCCAAACAACCCTTCACTCTATCTTTAACCACTATTTCTTCTTTCATTATTGGATATTGTGTCTGGGGAAATGAAAAGGATTATTGGCGCTTCAGTGTACCAAAACCACTTTATGCAGTGATACCGTTGGCAGTGGCACTCATTATCGGACCGATTCTATTTCCTATTACCGGTTGGATGCTCGGCAAACTAACCGGTATTTCAGATTCTGCAGTTGCCACGGCTTATATAAATATTTACTCTTTTGGAGGCTTGGCATGGCTGGCAGCACTCGTACTCTGTGCTTCTTATTTTGCCGCTAATGACTCCGGTTTATTTGCCGGTATTCAAGCCTGTGAAACGATCAGAAATCTATCTCATAGAACATGGGTTTTAATCATGGCTATTACTGGCGCTCTTACGGCATTTTTATTATCTATATCAGGAACTGCAAAGTCTTTGGAAGCCATTGCGGCTCTAAACTGTGTAATCATGCCTACTCCCACAGTAATTATGTTAGCCGAGTGGTTTCTTTTAGTGAAAATATTTAAGACCAAAAGAATTTCTATGAATGAGATATCGAGTTTTGAGGAACTCCCTGTAGTGAGATGGCCGGCATTAGTAGCTTTGCTATCCGGCATTACTGTCGGGTTGGCAACATCAGGGATTCTTCCTGCTCTAGACTCATTACATATCGGGGTATGCCCTCTGCAGGCCTGGTTAACCGCACTGGTGGTTTATATCCCCCTTAGAATAATTGAACACCAACAAATGGTTGCCCATCAACAAACGATTTTAGAAAGAGTTCTGGCCAAGCGCTTTGCACAGGCCTCAGCACGGTTACCATTAAGCAACGAGATTTAATGACTAGCATGCGGTGAAATAATTTTCAAAAGAATTGGAACGCTACTAAACAACTAACATCCCCAAAATGCGCGAGCAACCTTGACCCAAGTGAAAAAGGGGACTTCGAAAAGAGCATAATAAAACTCTTTAGCCCAGTATAATATTGAACACAGTCAATTTGTTATACTACTGCGTGTGCGTGAACTTTATTTCTGTTTTTGCGTATATAAGTGAACAGATAAAGGAGGTCATTTATATGGGTTTGACGCTTAAATCCTTGCAAACAGAAATGCGCAATTCGTTTGCCGAAATGTCGGTGCGAATTAATAATTTAGATATTAGCCTTAACGCAAAATTTGACAATATATCGATCAGGCTTGATGCCCATATTAAAGAAACAGATTTTCGCTTTCGAAAAATTGATCAGAGATTTGAGGCAATTGATCGTAGATTCTATGAGATCGATCGTAAATTTGATGCAATTGATCTTAGATTCAATGAGATCGATCGTAAATTTGATGCAATTGATCTTAGATTTGATCAAATTGATCGTAAGTTTGACAAACTATCAGATGACATCATTACTTCTTTCTCGCCCTATTTTGCTAATCTAGAAAAAATGCTTGTTAATCACGAAGATCGCATTACGACTTTGGAGAAGATTCATTGAATTTCTTTTAGCCGACTGTCTCGTCGATCGCATGCGCTTAGGGATCGTAGAGTTTGGTTGCTTCAAACATCTTACGTAATAATACTCCTGTACCTGGTTTGACATGATCACGAAAAGCAGGCTTGGGTTGAGTGTCATCGTAATTAACTAAAAGACCATCCAAAGTAGATCTTGCCTGAGCATCTTCTTGATGGACAAATTCATAGCCAGTAAGCATGACCAAATGTTGAGTATCGGATAGTTCTTTAGAAATAAGAGAGCCAGCATTAACATAGAGAATCTTAGGATATGGTCCTTCTCTTAATTGTTCCTGCAAATGTTCGGCGCTTTTCACTGGTACCAGGCTGTCTTTAAACCATGACCATGCTTCCGAATTTTCATTTTCAGCTTTTAAGCCCTGATAATGCTCATCGCGCATTAATACTCTGCCAGCTTCTGGCTTTCCAGTAATCTGCTGATAGGCATCCAAAATAGACAAATCCCAGTTGGGGGGACTATTGACCCATTTAGTCCCTCTTTGTGCCGCTAATTCTTCGCCATATTGTATGGGAGCATAGTCGAGGGTACTAGGTTTGTAATGGAAAATAGATTCCCACGGTTTGTCCCCGCCTCCTTGAAGGTAGACTAAAGAGCCGCGCTTTACTACATTATCCTGCAGATCAGTAGACATTCGCTGACTGGCTATGTTACCGGCAAACATGGCAAAGCCCCTTGATACGCCGGTGGCAGGATTTTCTGGATCAGGTGGCGGGAAAGGCTGTTCAGCTAATGCTGCAAATATCTCTTCACGGGGTAGGTAGATTTTTGTGCCGTCGGCAGAATGTAGACTACCTTGCATTGCCGCGTCAGCCCACTGTTTTGCAAATACTGATGGACTATCGTGCAATATGCTGCCGCCAATGTCGGTCATATTGCAAGTACGAAAATTACTTTGCGCAAGCTGACTTGGGTAAGCAGCGTGATAAGCAACTTGTTCTAAAATTTTAGCCCGCTCCTCATCAGGGAAAGCGTCATTACCAGGTGTATCAAGAAGGCGACTAAGTTGATAGACGGTATCAGCAATTTCTCTATTATTATCTGATGGATGCTTGGTAGTGAGAGTGCCACCAGTCACAGTGGAAAACTTTCGCTCTGCGAGGGCTGGCAAATAATCATTTAATATGCGTGCTGTCTGATCTTTCTTGTCGGCTAAGATATCGCTGCGGTTAATCCGGTCACGCAGGTCAGCCATAGTACCTAATCGTTTTTCGGTACTACCATCAGCATGAAAGCGCTGCCTTATATGGTCTTCGTTTGCCAGGATATAATCACCCCGGTCATTTACTTCGGCATTGTCTTTAAATTTTTCAGTAGGAGGGCTGAAAGCTTTGTCAGGGTTTAGCGGATCAACTTGCCAGGATTCGTCTGATTGCTTGGTCAAATGCCAATTGCGCACTTGATCCTTTATTTCTTTTACATAAGTACCATCGACCCATTGCGGGTGACCCTTATGATCTTTGTCCAAAGAATATGAAATTTCTTTGCCATCATGCTTTACTCTGGTGACAAAGCCATTTTGTTTTTCTATGGCGTCCCCAGTCTTGAGATTTTCAACAATTTCTTTGCCATCAGGCGTGGTAGTAGTTTTTTGTTGATTATCTAAGTCAGTTTGAATAAAATGCCAATCTTTGTTTGTTTCCACTTTCCAGTGCATAGGATTTTCATTTAAAACTTTGCCTGTATGTGGACTTATTTTGTTCCACAAATCCTTGCTACCCGGAACTTTTTCATATTTTTCTTGAAATCTGGAATCCTGCTTAGTGAAAGAAGTGATTGAGCTTAGATCAGCTGGATTATCCAGGTGAAAAACTGTTTCTGTATCGGCATGTCCAGCACCATCAGTGTGACTGATCCTAACTTCTTTGCCATCATCACTAACATCGATAGGCACATTGTTCCCCACTGTGTCACCGAGCTCTTTGATAAGTTTTCTTTCTTGTTCTTGCGGATTAGAAGCATTTGCGTCTTCAGGCAAGGAGGAAGAATCTTGGAAAAATTTAAGCAGCTCAGAATTGCTAGGCAAATCATGAGGAAGATTAGACATATTAAGATTGTCTAGTTGCTTTCTTATATAGCCTAGAGCGTCTTGAGAAATTTTGCCCAATTCTTCGGCAGTGCTGCTTCCATCAGCAGACGTCGTTTCAGCTGAGTTACCGTCATCCGGCACGCTTGGCTTTGAAAATTCTGGGATACTCATTCTACTAACCTTTGAGGACAATTAAAAGCACAAGTATTTGAGACCAGGATACCAGATTATCTCGTGCATAGAAGCTCATACGGTTAAACAATAGAAGGCAGCCAATTAGGCTAGACTTGTACCATATTGACCTGAGATGCTCTGATCGGTTTGAATCAATCATTGTTTCTCCTCAGCTGGAGGTGTTATAGCTACGGTTTTTGATTGGTGCTGATGTAAATCATTGCTATATATGCCCAAAACAATGGGAAAATAATCTTGTGCCGAGTCTTATGAAACATTGAGTCGCACCTATTGATGCATTCATTAGCAGAAAGTATAGCCATAATTACAAACTTAGAATGGCCTTATCTGTTGTGCAACCAGTGAAAAGACCTTTCTATTGATTGCGAAATCATCTTGGGTTGATCGTAGGGTGAGACAATTCGGCAGGTGAATACTTCCGGACCACCAGCTATGCCACCTATAAGAGGCAAAGAGGGTAGTTTGTCCAGCTTATGCATAGTTATACCATCGAGCAGTTTCTGCAGAGTAATTTCGCGTGATAATTCACCAAGCCTTCCACCTAACACACTATTTGATACACGAGGCATAACGCCAGCTATGTCTAGATCCATAGTACGCAAAGCAAGATTCACTTTGCCGGCGGCAGAAAATTTAATATCCTTACCGTCGTATAGAATGTGTCTGATAGTTATGATTTCTTGATCCAAGGCAAAAGCCGAATCGACTGAAGTAAATTCACTAGCTTTACTGGGTAACACACTTTGCATAACATTATTCACGTTAAAGCCAAATATTCCTTGACGCAACAAATTCACTTGATTTAGTTTGGCGTGCAATTGCGACAAACGGCCGAAAGATCCATGGATAGCATGAACATGTCCAGAACCTACCATATTTTGCTCAAGCTCCTTTGCAGTATTACCGCTGGTATCAACAGCCAAATTACAATTGAACGAGCCGGCCGCTTTTATTTGTGAATTGGTTATTTGCGGCCACAATTGAGTCAAGTCGGCATCATTGACATTCATATTTAGATGCATTTTTTTTGTTTTTAAATCAACGAGCGCGTCTGAGGTAAATTGTCCTGAAGCTAGCCGAGCGATGAAGTTTTTGAGGTATACTTGAGACAAATCATTTTGCCAGAGCAAATTTCCTGAAGCTTTAGTTAATTGCACCACTCCTAGATTGAACTTGTCTATTTGCAATATTGCAGGGATATTGTTTCCTTGACTTGGTTGAAATGAAATAGTGCCAACCATATGATCAAGGTAAGAATCGGGTACTGACATATCTATAAACGAAATTGTGCCACCCAGTGACGGGGACTTTGCAGAACCTTGAATAGACAGATTTGCTTTTACTTGACCGGTTAATGCACCATTTATGACACCATTAGAAAATATCTGTCCGAGGTAACTAGCGGGGATAGCATCAGCCGTTTGGACTTGCAAGTCATAAACGGGATCAAGCTTGTTGCTGCGATAATTGCTTATAGTCCCTTGCATGTTTATGGCACTGCCGGAAACATCAATATTTAAATTGCGCCAAGTCAATTTTTGATCGTCCAAAGCACAGGAACCGTTAATGATAAGCTTTTTGTTTGGCTGATTGAAAGTTAGAGCACCGGCGGAAAAAGACAATCCAGCATCAGGATCGGCCAATATAATAAAAGATTGCTGTGAAAGAGCATTGTGGGTATAGGTCTTTAGTTTTACAAAGATTTGCTTTTTCGCCTGTAGATTAAAACAAGATTTTGTTGAGGGTGAAATACCTATAGACAGAAGATTATTCAAATTCTCCGGTGCCAATTGAGCAGCAATTTCGCCCCGCCACTGCAATAATTTGTCTTTAGCAGTCTCTGCGCAATTTACTAGACGACCGTGCAAAGCAAAGGCAGTATTGTCAACAGTGCCGGTTACTTCTTGAAACAAAATGTCAGAATCAGCGAGAATTGCTTTGCCTGTTAGGCTTTTGCAGTATAGCTTCTGAGGTCCCAACTTGAAACTCAGTCCATCAAATGCAATTGTGCCACTAAGTTTTTGTTTATCGAGATGAGATACATAGTCGATAGAACCAGAAATATTGCCCTTAATATTGGTAATCTGATATTTTTTTATTAGCGGCGAAGCGGACAAATGAGCGACCGTCATATAAGTTTGTAGTTCACTTAAATCAGCATTACTTATTTGCACGCTTAATTTTTCGAATTTACTTTCATTACCCGGGGTTTTCAGCACGATACTAAATAAGCCCTTAGCATTAGAATTAGATAGTCCAACCTTTTCCAGAGAAAAAACTTTATTGGCATACAATAATTTGCCACCGGTAGCGTGAATAGATTGTTTTATATTTGGTGCAGTGAATACAAGATCAGCTGGACTAGCAGTGATTGTGAATACAGGCGCGCTGTTATTACCAGAAACTTTTAAGTCTATATCTGTCAATTTACCGGAAAGGTGCCAATCATCTAGAGCATTGGTATCGAAATGGAATAGTGATAAAATTTGACGCAATTCAACGACACTAATATTTTTTGCCTGCAAATCAAAACGCAAAGGATCTTTCTTATTTGTGGACACAGACGCATCTATGTTTACATTGCCGCTGCCGCAATTAAAATGCAAATTTTTGCAGTTCAGGCTGGTCGAATTTGAGCTGTACAAACCAGACAAATGACGTATGTCTAAGTGAGGTTGTGAGAGCCTAAGCGCAGCATCATCGAATTTGATTTCACAGCTGACATTATTGCCTTTAGCTTCTCTATTTTCTTTATTTCCTCCAATTACTTTCAGCGACACTTGAGCCTTGCCGTTTAAATCAATTCTGCAATTAGGCTCAAGTGCCAGAAAAGTTCTAACCTGGCGGGCCAGATCAGCATCAGTATTTATTTTGCTAGATAAACTACTCAGCTGTAATTCGTTATTTGAGATAACCAGGTCCTGCCACTGCCCATGAGCATCTAATTGTCCAGAAACTTTCCAGGACATTTCATCATCTTTAAAAGAACAATCTTTGAGAAGCAAGCCTTGATCCGATTTTCCAATTATTGTGCCTGAAAATTGTGCCTGCTTTGAAAGGTTCAGATGCTTGCAATAATTTCCTTGGAAAGGATTGATCAACTCACTGCTATTAACAGTCAATTTGTTAACAGATAGCAAAAGAGGTCTGATTCCGTCTATATTTACTTCGTTTGCTTTCACTTCAACACTATATTGATCCTTCTGTTGCTCGGCACTAAAGCGCAAATCTAAAAAGAGTTTGCCATTTAAATTACTGAAAAGACTTTTAGCGTCAAAGTTTTTATCACCAGGAATATTGCTATATATAAATCCTAGTAAAGGGCTAAGCTTCTTCAAGTCGCCGAAAAGACCAATAACAGACCATTGATTAGTGTTTTGCTTTTTATCTGGGCCGATAGTGCTTGCGCCAGCCATATTGAAGATCAATTTATAGTCTGGAATGCGTATTACGCATTTGTTCCAAGCAAAGGAATCGGGCTTGAGTTCTAATCGTGTACTTAGCGAAGTTTCAGGTAGCCGCATAATGGCTTCGGCTTGTGGACAAATAACAACTTCATCTGCTTTCACTTGTACGTCGGCAAGAATGCTTTTGCTTGGCACCCCTTCAGCAATAGCGTGAAAATCGAACTGTCCCGAATTGGGCATAAAGATTGGATTACGATTAGCCGAAGTGTAAAAGCTTGGAATTGCGGTAGTCAATTTTGAAATAAAACCAGAATAAGCTAGATTTTTGTTATCAACGGTGGCTAGAGAAGCAATAGTTTGCCAATTCTGAACAGTAAATCTTTTAGCACTTAGTTCGGCATGACATTTTTTTTCCCACCATGGCTTGTCGTCATTGCCCCATGCTTTGCCAGCTAAATTTAGACTGGCTTTGTCTTTTCCAGCAGATAAACTGAAAGCAACATTCATTTGTGCTGGTGAAAAATGGCCAGCACGCTCCAGTTTAATTTGTACATCATTCAATTCTGTATCTGGGAAAGATTGCTGATTTACAGCTTGTCTATCCACAACAAAAATATGACCACTTTTAATTTCAATAAAATCAATATCTGGCGATGCCACAAGCATATCATCAAAGTTCCAACTCTTTGGGCCGCTGTGGACGGCCATAAACAGTGGCTTTTGCATGTTGACATATTGAATCTTGCCTACACCAATTAGTAATGGCCAAAATGAAAAACCAATTTCACAATTGCCAGTCATTAAAAACGGTTCGCCTGACCGTTCAGCTACCAGTAGCCTGGAAGTATTAACTGAAAATCCATGCAAACCAAAATTCCAAGAAAGGCGGCCAAGCTTAACATTGCGATGAATAGATTGAGCAATCACTTGCTCCACACTTGGTCTCATCCAATTGATATCCACTAAGGCCGCAATTATAAATATGATCAAGCTAAAACCTAGCCAAGCTATAAGAAAAGACGCTCTTATGAGAAAAAGCTTTAGTCTGACCTTGCCTGCGCTATCTGAACTGCTGAGGCTCAAGTCCTTATCGTTAATTGCTTTTGTGGCTACCAAGGAGAACCCTGTCTTAATTATTCAAGCAGTATCATTTTACGCGCTCCGCTATAAGTTTAGCTTACGATGCAAGATGATTTTCATATGCGTAACGAACCAGAGCAGCACGGCTGCCTAAGCTGAGTTTTTTTCTCAGGCGTGACACATGAACCTCAGTAGTGCCCTCTGTTATATGTAAGTTCTCAGCAATCTCTCTATTCGATAAACCCTCTGCTACTTTTTGTAATACTTCTATTTCGCGGGTACTGAGTTTAACACGCACTCTTTCTTGGCTCTCTTGTTTTTCTGTCAGGCGGCGGGTTGAATTAACTACGCTATTTAATTGCGTGCAAAGTTCGGTCAGCTTATCAATACTCCGGCTTTGTGTATCCAAGATTTGATAAATTTTTGCTTGGCTGATAGCAATTGCTAATTGATTAGCTATGCGCGTCAACAAATTAATTTGGGCGGGCGTCCAAACTCGCATCTCATAGCAATCGTCCAAATGCAAAAAACCCATTAATCTACCCCGATATAGTAACGGCACCATAAGCATGGATTTAATACGGTAATTAGTTAAGTCGGCTTTTACGTCACAAGCGAATGGGAAACTATCCTCTGCATTAACCACCAAGGGACGTCTTTCATCTACAGAAAGCAAAAGGTCATGATAGCGCGCAAAAATCGTGCTTTTCTCCGGTACTAGACTTAAAGCGGAGGTAGTAACCTGGCGCATAACTTTTACCTTTTCCAAGTCATCGGAAATAAGGCAAATGGCAGTCCTAGACGACTTGAACTCAAGAGCAATACTCTCTGCTGCTTTGTCGATAATGTCATCTAGGTCTAATGAACCATGGATGGCAATAATAAGACGATTTAACAAGGCTTCGTCTTTGGATGATTGCTCCACCCTTTGATAAGCCTCTCTTACATTCTCCAGCAACATTGCTCTTTGTATATTTGTAACTAAAGCCCGGGGGAGAAACGTCTGATAAGATCCAATTTTGGGCAAGAAATCTGATGCGCCTGCCACTATTACTTTAAAAGCGAGCTCAGTACTATCATTGGCGGTCATAACTATTAAAGGGCAGCGAGGTTTTAATTGATTGCAATCCTTCACCCATTGCTCCCCGTCCATATCAGGAATCTCGAAATCCATTACGACCAAATCGTATTGCTTTTCTCTTAATGTTTCTAAAGCCTCACGCCCATTTCTTATCACTTCAACCGCAAAAAGCGGCGTCTGTGACTTTATAGCGTCACAGCAAAGCTTAATTTCATCTTCCTTATTGGCCAGGAACAATACTAGTCGTTTTTCTGGCGACCAGGATTGCTGGTTTTTATCAGCCATTGTTTTCTGCGTTACCTATACCGCTCTAACTACTAGCTTATACATGAACAAGATTTAGCTAATATAAACCTCACTTGGCAATATAAGAAAGACCGTAAATATTTATTGTTTTCCTACGCTATAAGATAGTGACAAACGCACATAAAGAAAGTGTAACCCTGCAGAAACAAGAAGGATACCCGAGTAATACCCCGCCAAAAATAGTTATGACCAGGACTAACCCCCTACCCCGCTCTAGCTCTGGTCATAATAAGCAAAGGTATCCGAAAATCGCACGAAGCAGCCAATGCCCTGGCTGCTTCTCTTTTAGCAATATTTAGATTTAACTAAAGAGGTCTTAATAATGTTTATATAGGCTAGCCTAACAAATAGCTTTATAAGCTTTAAGATCCTAATCCGGTGATAGTAATTGGTTGTCTACTTCGTTGGATATAGACATTCGTTAATTGTGAGTGCTTTATATCAGGGGTATTTTTAATTTCTGCCCAATAAGGCAATGATTGAGGATTAAATTCAAGTTTTTCAACTAATGCCCCTTCGGCATCATAAAAAACACCATGCACTTCATATTCGTCCGAACCAAATTGGCTAATTTTGGGTCCTCGAAAATAGCCCAACATACTGCCATTCTTTTTATATACATTTACTGTTGTTTCAGACATTAATAAGCTCCCAAATTGTTGGACGCATGACAATTGCTAATTGTCGTTTTGCTAATTGTCTCAGGATAGCTTTATCCTTGGTTAGGATTTTAAATAAATAAACAGGTCTGGCTAGAACTTTAGAAAGGCTATATATCAAACCATATACTGTGTAAAGAAACATAAGTTAAGCACGCTTTGAATGTCGATCACTTTGTTAAGGCGTGTTTTATTTAGTGAGTATCTGATAGATTATTTACTAGTTACTAATCGGGACTTTAAAGAGAGCCGTAAGGAGTTTGCCAAATGTCATATACCATCGTCGCTGACCTTTGTGAAGGAGTGGGTGATTGTATACCAGTTTGCCCTGTTGAGTGTATTCACTGGGCAGAAGGTAAGACAAACACAAAGAATACTAAATATACTTATATAGATGATGCTACCTGCATAGATTGCGGTGCTTGTCTTTCAGTCTGTCCTATTGAAGGGGCCATTCTTGATGAATGGAAACCCGAATTGCAGAAACCTTAGAAGCGAACCTGCAATATTAGCCAAAATCCAAAAATCCTTTTTAAAGGTGTCCTTGGGGACACCTTTTTTGTTAAATGTTGAGAATAGCCTGTGGGCTCATCTTTCGCCCTGCTAATGGATATCTTTCTATGATATGATCCTTGAGAAATTCAGTTGAAGAAATATTAGGAAATTGTAAGATAATGGTTTTGCTTTTAGAGAAGAAACAAGAAATAGTAGTTGCCCAGCAATTACACAACAAAGACACTGGTTCGCCAGAAGTGCAGATTGCCATATTGACAGAGAGAATCAGTCAACTCACTGAGCATTTGCGCACCCACAAAAAGGATTTTCACAGTCGCCGTGGACTATTAATGATGGTTGGTAAAAGACGTCGACTGCTTAAATATTTATCAAGCGAGAGCCATGAGCGCTATCGCAACTTAATCAGCAAATTAGGACTACGCCGTTAATAGCAGCGTAGGCGATAGTGCGGACTGACAAAGGCTTATCAGGTGCCTTTGTTCTTTTGGCTTTTATACCTGAACAGTTATTGAAAAAATTCGAGGAATAAAATGGTGCCAGTCATGACAGAGAGTACATTTAAAATTCATGAAATAGATTGCCAGATTGAGGGCAAAACAATCCACATTAAGACTGGCCGTTTAGCCAGGCAAGCTGATGGAGCTTGTGAAATCTCATGTGGCGACACAAAAGTATTAGTTACATGCGTAGGCAGTAAGCAAGTACGCGAAGGCATCGACTTTTTACCGCTCACTGTCGACTACGAAGAGAAACTTTATTCGGTCGGACGGGTGCCTGGTAGTTTTGGCCGCCGTGAAGGTAAGGCACCTGATAAAGCTATTTTGATTAGCCGTTTAATAGATCGTCCAATTAGACCCTTATTTGCTAAAGGTTATTGCAACGATGTGCAAATAATGGCCATTACTTTGAGCGCGGAGGATGAAAATCCAACCGATACCTTGAGTATGCTTGGTGCTTCTGTGGCCATCGGCTTAGCAGGTTTGCCTTTTAGTGGACCTTTAGGTGCTGTGCGCGTAGCGCGAGTGGATGGACATTTTGTCGCCAATCCCAGTCATCAGGTCATGAGCGAATCAGACATAGACATTGTGGTAGCTGGAACAGAGTCTTCAATAATGATGGTTGAAGCTGGCTGCACAATGGTAAGTGAGAAGGACATATTAGCTGCAATTGATTTTGCCCATGAGCAAATCAAAAAGCAGGTAGCAGTTCAAAAAGACTTGTTTAAACAAGTTGGTGTAACCGAAAGAGCATGGCAAGCACCGCCAACAAATAAAGCTCTGCAAACTTTAATTGAAAAAACAGCTAGCGACAAGCTCAAGGCATCCATGAATAGTGTCACTGAGAAAGCTGTACGCAACGATCTTATTAGTGAGGCCAAACAAGCTGTAGTTGATGCTATTGCTGCACTGGCAGAAGACGATGCCCTCAAGCAAGTAAAGGACCAAGAAATAGCATATTACTTAGAAGAATACGAAGCTGAGCTTATGCGTGCCCAAGTTTTAGATAAAGGTGTAAGAGCAGATGGCAGACGCTGTGACGAAGTAAGACCTATAACAATAGATACACATTTGTTGCCCCGTGCACACGGTAGTGGTCTTTTTACTCGTGGAACTACACAAGCTCTTTCAGTAGCCACGCTGGGCGTGGGTGAAGATGCTCAGCGCTTGGATTCTATTGATCCTCAGAAAGAAAAGCGTTATATGCATCACTATAATTTTCCCGGCTTCTCCGTTGGTGAAGTAAAACCTAATCGCGGTCCGGGTAGACGCGAAATAGGACACGGAGCTCTAGCCGAACGCGCAATAACGCCAGTATTGCCCAGTCATGAGAAATTTCCGTACACAATACGCGTGGTTTCAGAAATACTGGAGTCCAATGGTTCAACCAGTATGGCTTCTACTTGTGGATCCAGTTTAGCCCTCATGGACGCTGGCGTCCCTCTTTTGGAAACCGTAGGCGGCATTGCCATGGGACTAATTCTAGAAGGCGATCGTTTTGCTATTTTGTCTGACATTCAAGGACTGGAAGACTTCTTAGGCGATATGGATTTTAAAGTGGCCGGTACCAAAGAAGGCATTACCGCTCTGCAGATGGATATCAAAATTGAAGGTATCTCCGCTGCAATCATGAAAGTGGCACTCGAACAAGCCAAACGCGGACGCATCCATATAATAGAAAAGATGGAAGCAGTTCTACCAGCGGCTAGACCTGAGCTTTCTACTTGGGCACCCAGGATAATTACAATCCATATTAAACCTGAAGACATTGGCACAGTTATTGGACCTGGTGGAAAAATGATCCGCCGCATTATCGAAGAAACCGACGCCACTATAGATATTGAAGATGACGGCACAGTCTTGATTGCCAGTGTAGGCACGGGTGGAGAAGCTGCTCGCGACCAAATTTTGCGATTAGTAAAAAAAATTGAAGTCGGTGAAATATATAAAGGCAAAGTAACGCGCATCATTCCGGTGGGCGCATTCGTAGAGTTATTGCCCGGCAAAGAAGGCATGGTTCATATCTCACAACTCGACAATAAGCGAGTAGAGAAGGTGGAAGACATGGTTTCAGTGGGACAAGAAGTAATTGTGAAAGTGCGGGAGATCGACGATCGCCACCGTGTAAATCTGACCATGAAAGGTGTTAGCAGCGAAGAAAGAGAAGAATTTGAGCGCTAAGGTAAAAAATAACAAACACGTTTCAAACGAAGTATTTATTCATTTATCAATTGGCCTTTTGCTTTTCTTTGCCGGCAGTTTCGATCTAGTACAAGCCCGAGTAAGAAGCCAATCAAAATCTAGGCGCCACTCTCACGTAGTCAAAAAGCATCATCCTACCCAGGAAGAAGAATTGGCCGCCAAAGAAGCGGCTGCTCGTGAGGCGGCGGAAGCAAGATTAATAGAAGGCAAAAACGTTATTCTGGCTCGCGCCTACAAACTTTACGATAGTGGCACCAGCGAAAGTATGCAAGGTAATTACAAGTATGCCATTCTGCAATTGAAACTAGCTGATGAATTGTTGAGTGAGCACGGACAAACAAATTCTTCTCTGTTTATGGTTACTTTGACGGCGCTAGCCTCTGCTGCACAGTCAGCCAAAGAATATTCTTTGGCCAGAGCAAGCTATGAAAGAATACTTTCGGCACGCCCCCAAGATCCACAGATTTTGTTGGCCTCCGCCAAAATGGAAGCTTCACAAAGTAATTTCACTGTGGCACAAAATTATGTAAACAGACTGCTAGAGGTGAATCCTAACAATGCTGAAGGAAAAGTATTGGCCGATTTTATCGCAAATAAGTTAAATCCTGCAAAGAGATAACTGATAGCTTTTTGAAAATTAAACTTTTAGCCAGAGTCTGTATAAACGGATTAAAAAGTTTAAGGAAGGGTACGCCCTTCCTTAATTCAAGATGCAACTAATACAGGAGCAGAAAGACTTATTTACGGTCTACTCTTTCCTTAAATTCTTTGCCGGGCGCAAAGGCAGGAACCATCTTAGCTGGTACCTTAATTTTTTCGCCAGGTTTTTGGGGATTATTAGTTTCACGGGCGTTGCGTTTGCGACGTTCGAAAGTACCGAAACCTACCAAAGTCACGCGATCTCCTTTTGCAACCACTTCTGTTATTACATCAGTTAATGTTGCCAAGGTTTCTTCTACTGCTTTTTTAGTATTGTTTGTGCGCGCGGCGATTTCAGCGGCTAATTCTGCTTTATTCACGTATTTCCTCCTGTGTATTACAAGGTCAAAACCAGGTAATTGACCACGTAATGGGCAAGAATACCGCACCGCAAGGCTCGACACAAGGTATTCTGCATAAAATCTTGGTCTTGATAAAGAAAGCTAAAGCTAAGCCCCAATTGCCTTAAACAATTTATGGGAAATCTTCGCCCGAATGTGTAAATTGAACGGCAAAAGGGAACAACAATACTACTAAAGGTTAAATTTGGACACATTGACCATATGGTAGTCGGTGCACAAACGAATTCAGTCGCTGCCGAAGGCAGTATTTTTACTTCTCGTCAGGCTGCCTATGCGGCGGCTAATGAGGCAGAAGCTAAAAAATCCCTTAGCACGCTGGTTTTGGATGTGAGAAAAGTGACTGTTTTAGCTGACTTTTTCGTGATTTGCGGCGTCAGCTCACAAAGTCAAGCCAAGGCAGTAGTTGGAAGTATCGAAAAAACACTGGAATCTTTGGGGTTTAAATCTCTAAGTATAGAGGGCAAAACAGAAGGCAGATGGGTTCTTATGGACTTCGGGTCGATAATGGTCCATGTCTTACAAGAACGTGAACGCAGTTTTTACAACTTAGAGAAATTTTGGAACCACGCTTTGATTGTCGATAAAGCAAGCTGGTCGAATACAAAAACAAATTGCTAAATTGGGGGTCATGGCAACATTATGAGTTTCAGAACTAGATTACAAGCGTTTGTCGATAGTCGACAAAAGATCCAAATCTGGTATGGCATGGGTTGTCATAACACCGTTACCGGAAGAGTGCTGGGAGTTGATCATGATCATATTGACGTTGAATCTTATTCACATGAGAACGATGGACAAATTCATGTACGCAGAATCTTGGTACCACTACATTTAATATTGCATATTGACATTACTTCTTCTGAGGTCTTGGAAGAAGAAGAGTTAAACAAGAATGATGAGAAACAAGCGAACAAACTCTTGTCAACTTTATCAGCAGCCATAGATTTACCCGACATTCCCACAGGTTATGGAATAAAAGTATTTTCTCAACTAAATTCATCACACTCGGATCGTTTTTCACGCATGACGCTTGGACCAGGGGGCACATATTTTGCTTGCGACGGCAGCGTCTGGTTCATCGATCAGACAGGTCATTTAATTGAATATGCTCGTATTAGAGGCAATAGTACGATTTCTGGATTATGTTTCGACAGCCGTGGCATTCTGTATGTGACTACTATCCAAGGCACGATTTATCGCATCGATCCTAATAAGAGCGGGCGAGTTCTGGCTCATTTGGCCCATAGACAAAATAATGGCGAAATATTTTTAGCCGATTTAGTTATAGGGCCCAAGAAGAACTCTATGTGTCTAATTGTCCCAGCAATAATGGTGGGATCTTCAAAGTGGAAGCAGACGGTGAATACAAAATATTAGCGGCTGGTCCTCAATTAGGCACACAAGGATTGCTTTTGGATCAAGAAGGGTTTCTCTGGGGACTAGAACATGCAACAGGCACATTGGTTAAACGCTCTCTTTCAGGCTCAGCCTTAACACGCATATCAGTATCAGATTCCCAAGCATTCAATTTTGCTGATGGCTTTGATGGCAATCTAGCTATGGACAGTTTGGGCAGGCTATATGTAACAGCTGGACGAGCAGGCAATATCATCCGAGTGAACCGCGAAGGACGTAGCGAAACATTTTTAACTGGCTTGATTAATCCGACCGGTATCGCATTCGGTGCTGATGGCGCACTATTAGTGCTAGAGTCCGGACGCTCCCGCGTGCTAAAAGTAGGTGCCCTAGACAAAGCAGATCGGGCTGCTTCAGCCAGGGCATTAAGTTAATGGGTTCAAAGTCTCAATACTTTCCGGCAGAATTTGTCTTGCCTAAAAATTGGTATGAGGCCGACAAAGATTTCGAAAAAGAATTGAAACGAGAGCTGCGCAATAATCAGCTACATCCGCTCTACGGTGTCGAAGCAATTTCTGTTGCCTATCGAGGAGATAAAGATGATGTTCTCTTTCTCCTAAAAAATCACCATTACCAATTAGCTACTGTTCACCTCAGCTGGAATGAGGAACACTCACTTGAATGGCCAAGCATCACATTCTATAAAAGCTGGCAGGACTGGCAAGAAAACTCAGAAAAAGGCTGCTGATTTTATCTTTTTACTTTGCAGTAGCAGGCTGAGTAAGTTCAACATCGATAGTAATATCAACATCATCGCCAACTAAAGCACCACCATTATCCATGATTTTATCAAACGCTAGACCAAAGTCTTTGCGATTAATTTTGGCTGTAGCTTCGGTACCGGTGCGCAGATTACCATGAGGATCTTTAATAGGAGGGGGCAATGTCTCAGCGACAAGAGTGACTGACTTTGTAATACCATGAATGGTTAAGTCCCCAATTACTCTGAAGCTACCGGAATCCGGCTCCACTTTAGTAGATTTAAAAGTTATAGTGGGATACTTTGCTACATCAAAAAAATCAGGAGATTTAAGATGCGCATCCCGCTTCTCTTCATTTGTATTTACACTGCTTGCATCAATGATTGCTGAAACACTACTGTCAGTAAGATTTTGGCCGTCATAATTAACGCTACCAGAAACTTTTGCAAAGTCGCCCCTTACATTTGAAAGCATCATATGTTTCACAGTGAAGTGAGCGCTTGTATGCATAGGATCTATTTTCCAAAGATGAGCTGATGCTTCCCCATCGCGAACAATGGTGTCCGAGCTAACCGCATAAGCAGAAGATTGCTGGAATAAGAGCACAGCCGAGTACATAAGTATATTTGATAGCTTCATAGCAAAACTCCTTGCATTATGTGCCCCAGCGCAGGAGCATCGATTCGATCAATCACCGCTAGTATTATAAACAAGAAATTGGACCGTTCGGTCTAGTTGCGAATTATTTAATTATGCATTTATTTATGGCTTGTAATGCTTCGGGGTTTTCAATAGCTGATGTATCGATTATTTCCTCGCCAAGATATTTTTTCCTGATCGCCCCCCTGACAATTTTCCCGGATCTTGTTTTGGGTAACGAAGCTACAAAGTATAAATTCTTAGGGCGAGTGATTGCACCATATTTAGTGACTGCTAATTTAACGATCTCTTGCTCAAGAGTTGCTGCAGCTATCACGTCTTTATTTAGAACTACAAAACAAACCAGCACCTCGCCTTTAACTTTATCGGGCACACCAATAGCAGCAGCTTCTTTCACGGCGGGATGTTTAATTAGAGCAGACTCAATCTCTCCTGGACCGATGCGCTTACCTGAGATTTTGATTGTATCGTCTGATCTGCCATATAAGAACCAATAATCATCATCAGTTTGCTCAGCCCAATCGCCGTGATACCAAATGTTTGGGAACCGACTAAAATAAGTATCAAGATATCGTTGCTTATCTCCTAAAAAACCTTTGGTTAACGAGGGGGCGGGTTGTTTTAGCACCAGTTGTCCAATGGTGTTTACAAGACTATTGCCCGCCTCATCGAAAACATCCACATCCATTGCCAATGCCTTGCTACCAAGCGAGCAGGCTTTTAAAGGCATAGTTGGTAATGGCATGAGCAAACAACCAATCATTTCGGTGCCCCCTGAAATATTCATCACTGGACAACGCGTGGCACCAATTTGATTAAAAAACCACATATAGTTTTCATGGTCCCAAGCCTCGCCCACTGAACCGAGATATTTTAAAGACGAAAAATCTTGTTTGGAAATTAAATCTTCGCTTTCGGCTCGTAATACTCTTACGGTGGTGGGACTTATGCCTAAAGTACTAACTTTATGCTGCGCTACTATTTGCCACAATTTGTCGGCACGGGGATAGTCAGGAGCGCCATCGTACATAATAATAGTGCCGCCCCAATAGGTGACCCCAATAATTTCCCAGGGTCCCATCATCCAACCAATGTCAGTCAACCAAAAGAATTTATCTGACTTTTGCACATCAAATACCAGCCCAAGCTCTTTGGCAATCTGAGCCAGTGCGCCAGCATGGGTATGGATAGTGCCTTTGGGATTGCCTGTTGTACCAGAAGTATAGAGATAAAGACAAGGGTGGGCACTGGGCAAATTATAAGCAGTAGCTAGTGGCATTAAATTGCTAATAGCTTCATGAAAATCCAAATCGCTGGGTTCACTGTGTTTGCACTCATTTCTAGTAGTTTGAATACAGCCTGGCTGCTCAAACCAATCAATTTTATTCTGACAATATTTGACCACTATTACATGACTGAGTGAAGGTACTGAGTTACGCATTTGGTCAACATCTTTTTAATTTCTAAAACCTTGCCTCGGCGCTTACCGCCATCGGCTGTGAAAACCACCTTCGCTTCGGCATCTTGCATACGCTTAGCCAATGCTTCAGGACCAAAACCACTAAACACCGGTACTGCTACTGCACCTAACTTAAAACAAGCAAATAATATTGCCAATACTTCCGGTATCATAGGCATATAAATGCCTACAGCGTCTCCCTGCCCAACCCCTAATTGCTTTAATAGAGCGGCCACTTTGCCGGCTGATATATTGAGTTCGCCATAGCTCAAGCGTCTTGATTGACCAGACTCATTTTCCCAAATCAAAGCTAAGTGGTTAGCGCCAGCTCTTTGTCTTGACGAGATTTTTGCTCCCGGTGCAATTTTGTTAGCTTCTACATGCCAGTCTAGACAATTATAAGCAATATTGGTTTCGCCACCGATAAACCAATCAGTCCAAGCTAGTCCTTTGCTTTGATCTACTAAGGTATGATACGGCTTTGACCATTGCATATCGGCAAAGGTTAAAAAGCTATCCCAGAACCATTCAATGTCAGTGGTAGATTTTTGAATTAGTGAGCGCCAGTCTTCAGCATCAATGCCGTTTTGTTTAGCAAAATCGGCTACGCGACTTTTTAAATAGTCGCCTTCTGGTCGCCAGATTATCGGAGAATCACTCATAATAAATAGCGCTTTTTATAACTCGATTGTGAATTTGTGTTCTGCATTATCTGTCTATATTGATAGAGTATTGCCTATCGCTAGCCAATGATGCTAATTTTAGATCCATATAATCACAAGTTTTGATGTTTGAAAAAACCTGCGTGCTTGAAAACTAAAAAGATACCACATTTATATGCGAGCTATAGACAAAGTACGAAATAAACACCAATCATGTTAACTGCCATCGTTACTGTCTTAGTTTATTTATTGATGGCGGTGTTAATTTACCGCAAAGTGCTTTCGGCCCTTTTAGCTTTGCCGATAATGGCTGTTTCTCTAGCAATAATTGGTGGCGTCCCCGCTAATGATATTTTGAATGAGATTATCGGTAAGGGAGCTTTAAAGTTAAGCACCACATATACTACCACCATGTTTGGTAGCGTTTTGGCTGAGCTATTGAATAGGCTGGGTATTGCTAAGTCAATAGTTAAGTTGGTGGCCGAGTTTGCTGGAGACAATCGCTTCTTCTTGGGCTTAATGTTAACGCTGATAACCGGTCTTTTATTCTCCACTTTAGGTGGCTTAGGAGCAGTAATCATGGTGGGCACAATTATTTTGCCAATATTGTTGTCTCTAGGAATAACTGGGCAGACGGCAGGAGCTTTATTCTTGTTTGGCATCAGCCTGGGCGGCATGTTCAATATCGTGGGCTGGCAAATGTATATGGATGTATTGAACATTCCTAAAGAACAAATAGTCCATTTTGTATCTCATTTTGCCTTTGTCTCATTGTCTATAATTATAGTTTTTCTCATGGTTGAGCTTAAAGATAAAAAGAATGTCTTATATGGCCTGGCGAGTTTCCTAATAATAGCTTGCGGCTTTATGAGCATTGAATCTCTAAAGAGTAATGTTTTTTTTCAGACAGCAAATAATCAATCCGCTGCCACTGTATTGACTAAATCCATAGAAGCATTTTCAGTCCTTCTGTGCTTACTGATAGCATACGCCGTAATTCGAGCGCGCACCAACAAGACCGATTTGCCTTTTCTTGTTTATTTCACTCCTTTGGTGGCGTTGTGCTTAGTGTTGTTCTTTCAATGGCCTTTCATTCCCGCTTTTTGGCTGGTATTGTATATGCGGTTCTTGGTTCTTGGCGCTCAGATTCAGTTAAAATTCTAAATCAATCGATCATCGAAGGCGTGACTACAGTAGTGCCGGTTATTGTTCTGATGATTGGTATCGGCATGCTCATTACTGCTGTTCAGCATCCTAGCTTTGCTCAAAATATCACGCCCTTGTTGCAGCATTGTATTCCCCAATCAAAATTACAATATATAATAGCGTTTACAATTTTGGCACCGCTAGCACTTTATAGAGGTCCTCTCAGTATCTGGGGAATGGGAAGCGGACTGGTATCGCTATTGCAAAAGGGAATGATATTATCTGCTCCGGCTATTATGGGCATGCTCATGTCAGTGGGGCAGATACAAGGAATTTGCGATCCTACAAATACTCACAATATTTGGATTGCCAGTTATTTAGGCACCAATACCCAAGCCCTTTTGCGCAAAACATTACCTTATGCCTGGTTAGCAGTGATTTTGGGACTCACCTTGGCATGCAGTTTAGGCTATCTGAATAAGTAATATGGCTTCTTCAAATATACGCATAGGTATCGACGTGGGTGGGACTTTCACTCATGCCGTAGCAATTGATGCCCTTTCTATGGAGGTTTTGGGTCACATAAAAGTTCCTACCACGCATCAATCAAAAGCTGGTGTAGCGGAAGGGGTAATCGAATCGTTAAATAGATTGCTTACAGACTTGAATGTCGGTCCGGATAAAGTCTCTTTCATTGCCCACAGTACCACTCAAGCAACAAATGCGCTTTTAGAAGGTGACATAGCCGTGGTAGGCATACTAGGGATGGGCAATGGCGCGACTGCTTGGTTGGCCTCTCAACAAACCAAATTAGGAAAGATCTCTCTGGGCGAGGGGTATTTTTTAAAAACTTGCCATTACTTCCTTGATACCACCAAAGGCGTTGATAAAAACCAGATTTTAAAAGCTTTCACATTACTAAAAAATGCAGGAGCCGAAGCTTATGTAATAAGTGAATCTTTTCTGTAGATAACGCTGATAATGAAAATTTTGCCTTCGCTGTCGCCCAAGAGTTGGGCTTATCGGCTACTACTGCCAGCGCTATAAGCAAACTTTATGGCTTGCGAACAAGAACACGCACCGCAGCCCTGAACGCAGCCATGATACCAAAGATGCTCGAGACAGCTAGTCTTACCGAGCAAGCAGTTCGCGATGCTGGCATTAAAGCCCCATTGATGATTATGCGTTCTGATGGGGGAGTGATGGACCTTAAAGCTATGCGCGAGCGTCCTATTCTCACCATGCTGTCTGGACCAGCTGCTGGTGTTGCAGCTGCCACGATGTTTTTACGTATTTCGGACGGAATATTTTTAGAAGTAGGCGGCACGAGCACAGATATTTCTGCAATAAGAAATGGCAGAGCCAGATTGCGCTATGCTGAAATTGGCGGACATCGATTACATATGCGAACCATAGATGTTCGCACTGTCGGCGTTGCTGGTGGTTCACTGGCCAGGAGCAACGGTAAAAGCATTACCTATTTGGGTCCACGTAGTGCACACATTGCCGGCCTTAAATATGCTGGCCTTTACTTCGCCGGATCAAAATTGTGAACTGGAATTAATTTCCCCAAGAACAAATGACCCGAATGACTATATAGTTCTGGCAGACAAGAGCCAGAATACAAAATTTGCTATTACCACCACTTGCGCCGCCAATTATTTAAATTTCGTGCCGGCAAATGATCCAGCATCAGGTAATCAGCAATCGGTTAAAGTGGCATTCGATACTTTAGGCAAATACCTGAATCAAGAGCCCAAAAATTGCGCGCAAAGATATTTAGAATTAGCCAGCGCTGGCTGTATACCAATTCTAAACGACTTCATTAAAGCACAAAAATTAGACCGGCAAACCCTAACTTTATATGGCGGTGGTGGCGGTGCTGCCTCCATAGTTCCTTATTTGTCCCAGAAATTAAAATATCGCTTTGAATTAGCCGAAAAAGCTGATGTAATATCTGCTATCGGGGTGGCATTGGCTTTGGTGCAAGAGACTGTGGAAAGACAAATTGTGAAGCCCTCGCAAGAGGATATTTTAAAACTACGTCAGCAAGCATACACGGCGCGTGCAGCAAATGGGAGCAGAACCAGACTCAATCAATGTATTTGTGGAAATCGATTCACAAACAAATGTAGTGCGCGCCACTGCAAATGGTGCTACTTCTATTATTGATTCACGCGCATCTAGTTCAGTTCTTTCTCAAGAAGATGTCTTAAAGACTGTAGCTGAATCGATGCATGTATCTGCTCAAGAAGTAAAGACAGATATAAAGACGGATTTCTTTACTGTATACCACTCCGTTAAAAATAAAAATCGCAAATTCTGGCAAAGGAAGCATGGAGCCTTGAGGGTGGTAGATGCGAAAGGTATTATCCGCTATCAAGGGACTGATGCCGAAACAGTTTTAGCTCTGAAAAAAGATTCAAGTAACATTTTGACTCAAATTATCAATCGCCTTTCCAACTGGGGGGATGCGGGGAAAACTGCTCCTACCATTGTGATCTTCGCTGGGGCAAAAATTATTGATTTATCTGGGCTTAATTGATGCCAGTCAATTAATTTCTATGGCTCAGGCTGAATTAGAATATCTCGCAGCGGAGGATGAGCTTATCATTCTTTCAACGAGAAATTGAAAATTGGTTGTTGAAAAGAAGGCAAGCGGTTATCATCAGCATAGCTATGGATAAATAATCCGATTCCCCAATCTAGTGAGTAGTTAAAATTGATAAGCGGTGCCAATATTCTAGTAGTTGATGATGATCAATCGCTGACTTTGGTCCTCTCAGAAGTGCTGCAAAGTGCAGGTTACAAAGTTGTTGTAGCCCATGACGGATTTAAAGCTATAGCTGCGTGCAAGGTGCGCACGCCGGATGTGATTGTTCTTGACATTAATATGCCCTTGATGGGGGGTGCTGAGGTCATGAATAGATTGCGTGCCGATGAAAAAACTAGAGATGTCCCCTTGATATTTTTAGGCAGCCGCGAACAAACTAATAAAGCCATGCAATTGGCAGATGATGATCTAAGCGATTACGATATAGTACTCAAGCCATTTGATCCGCGTGAATTAATATCGCGAGTAAAGGGACAGCTGAAGCAGAAAGCCCTTAAAGAAAAACTTAAAGAGAAAGAGCAATTATTGCAGCAGCTTTCTCTGGCCGATCCTTTAACCGATCTAAAAAGTCCGGTCTATTTAAGAGAGTTTCTTAAAACAGCTATACGCCAGGCAAGACGTTATGGAATTCCATTTACCATTGCTTTAGCTGAGCTGGATAATAGCCAGGCTCTTAAAGATTCATTGGGACAAGCAGGTACCGATGAGCTATTGGCGGCAGTGACCAGACATATGTCTAGTCAGATGCGTTCATCAGATGTAGCGGCTCGCACGGGCGAGTGTGAATTTACCATCGTTTTGACCGTAACTGATAAAGAGGGCGCGGTAGAATTCGCTGAACGTGCCCGCACTCTTATTCAAACTTCTAGCTTCGATATCAAGAATAAGCCGGTTAGCGTAACAATAAGCATTGGTTTGTGCCAATTCGTAGACACGATGGATAATGAGGGCAAGATAGTCATTTCACATGCTAAATTGGCTCTTCAGCAAGGCCACGATAATGGTGGTAATGTCACTCTAATGGCCGAATAAAGCTAACACCCTCACGGGCCATGCTAAAATTTCACTGTCGGGGCGTAGCGCAGCTTGGTAGCGCGTCCGTTTCGGGTGCGGAAGGCCGGAGGTTCAAATCCTCTCGCCCCGATTTTCTGTTCAAGGTCCATACCGAATACATAGTATCCAGAACGTTCCGGAGACATGGTATACACTTTTGCCTTTTCAAGGAGGCAAGCGGGGTATGCCGTGGAAGGAAAGTTCAATTATGGATGAACGTATGCGCTTTATTATTCGGCTCAAAGACGGAGAAAGTATGTCGTCCCTGTGCCGTGAATTTGGGATAACTCGTAGAACTGGTTACAAAATTTTAGATCGGTACGAGGAGTGCGGTTTAGAAGGGCTGCATGATCGGGCGCGACGACCTGTGCGCTATGCAAATCAATTGCCAGCACAAATAGAAGCTGCGATCGTAGCGGCCAAGCGGGAGAAGCCGCACTGGGGTGCTCGAAAAATTCGCGAGCGGTTACTACGCAAACTTCCGAATGAAATCAAAGTTCCTGCGTGCAGCACTATCCATGCGATTCTAGATCGGCACCAATTGGTTACTAGACCGAAGCTTAGAAGAACAAAAGCTGAGGGTACTCCATTATCTATTGGCTCAAAACCAAACGACCTGTGGTGCACCGATTACAAAGGCGAGTTCCAACTTGGCAATAAACAATACTGTTATCCATTAACAGTAACCGATCATGCTTCACGTTATCTTTTTTTATGTGAAGCAATGGAATCGAATAAAGAACAGCCGGCTTTTACAGCATTTGAAAGACTATTCCAAGAGCGAGGCTTGCCGCTCGCTATCCGCTCTGATAATGGTGTCCCATTTGCTTCTCCCAACGCTTTATTCAATCTATCCAAACTTTCGGTTTGGTGGCTGCGTCTAGGAATTAGTATCGAACGTATTAAGCCCGGTCATCCAGAACAGAACGGTCGTCATGAACGCATGCATCTAACTCTCAAAAAGAAGCTACCAGACCAGCTGGTGCTAATATCTTTCAACAACAAGCCAAGTTCGACGCCTTCATTGAGGAATTTAATAATGAAAGGCCTCATGAGGCTCTCAACATGAAATATCCTACCGAAATCTACACTGCTTCCCCCAGAATATATCAAGGTATTTCAGACCCAGATTATCCTTTTCACGACCAAACTGTAAATGTCACAGTTTGTGGTCGTATTTGCATTTATCGTAAAAAAATCAATCTCAGCAAAAGTCTTGCAGGACAAGCAGTCGGAATTAAGGAGGTAGACGATGGTATTTGGTTAGTCAGTTTTATGAAATATGATCTTGGTTATATTGATTTAGAGGAAAAAACTTTGCAACCCCTACAAAATCCTTTTGGTTTTAAAGTGTAAACTATGTGTCCGGAACAAACTGTATACTATGTGTCGGAACGCACACAATTGTCCGGACCTTGTAAGGCTTGCTTACAATACTTACAATATTCTTCCTTTTTATCATCCTCGTAGATTGCTAACCCACCGCATTTCTTGCACTTTGTAGCAGTATAGTGTTTACCGAATAAATAAGATAAAGGGAGCCAGCCCGTAATAATGATAGCAAGAAGAATATTCCAATGGTCAGGTAGCGTCGGTGGAGCGATGAGATATTTGTTATAGAGATAAACACCTACAGCCATGGTGCAGAATGCTATAGGAAATCCGACAAGTTCTCCAGATACATCATTAAGGAGAATTTTTTTTTGTCGTAGAAGATCTTTGGCAAGGAAATATCTTCCAAAAGACCAGCTGCTGATGGAGATGAGGATTAGTGTCCAGACTAGACAGTTCATTTACCATTTTTGGCTAATATTCCCTGAGCAAACTGAAAACAAACCCGATTAAGTGCGAAGTCCTTGCATTTTTTTAGGAGAGTTTCAAATCCTCTTGCCCAGATTTTAGAACACTTTACACTACTCACAACCGGCCCATGGATTAATCACTTTAATCTTGAATGCTTTAAAATCAGCCACATTTCTGGTGACAAGCGAAAGTCCATGATGTTCGGCAATGGCAGCTATACAAGCATCCATCGGACCTACGAAATGTCCGGATGTTTTTACACGTGCCATAAAAATTCCCCAAACATCAGCTACCTGCATATCAATGCCCAGTACACGTCCTTCGAAACGCAATAGTAGTTCTTCCTTGAGCCACTTATCTATGCGCTCGCGGCGTGCACCTGAAGACATATGTTCAATACCATTGCGCAGCTCTGCAACTGTAACTACACTGAGAAATATACGATCCTCGTCACACTCGTTCAGCCAAGTGATAACCCCCTCATCAGGACGTGGTTTGATCCATTCGGAGACAACGTTTGTGTCGAGCAAAAAATTCACAAAATAACCTTTCGAGGAGCGCCTTTGGCACGCTTAATTTTCAGAGGAGCATTGCGCAACGGTGAATGAGCAAAAAATTCAGCCAAAGTGCCGACTCGCTTAGATTTGCGCTCCCATTCTTCAGCAGAAACAATTACAACTGTGATGCGTCCATTTTTAGTGACAGTTTGGGGTCCCTTTGACTGAGCTTTATCTATAATCTCGCTAAATTTTGCCTTAGCTTCAGCAACTGTCCATACCTCTGGTATCATAAATATTCCTCCTTAGGTCATTATAGTCATTATAGTCATTATTCGATTACAAATCAACTGTGCATTCACTAGCCTCCCTAAGGTAATGGTCAAATAAATTAAAAAAACATGCAGCAAAAAAGCCATCAAATGCACTATCGGTGACAATAGACCGGAGGTTCAAATCCTCTCGCCCCGATTGCAATTTTTATAGGAGGCAGCCATTTTGCCTCGTAAAATCCGTCATTCTGCGACGAGAGCCAGTACACGAGCGGGGCTGCCAGTACCATCTTGAATTTTCAATGGTGCAAATATTACCACCACACCTGTGCTAGGTAATTTATCCAGGTTGGCCAAATTTTCTACCATAAAAAACCCCTTGGACAAGACAAATTTGTGCACAGAAAATACTTCCGACGGGCCATAATCAATAGAAAGAGTATCTATTCCTAAAGCAACCACTCGGTGTGAAGCAAGCAAGTATTTCGCGGCTTCCAAGGAAAAGCCGGGGAAATGCATAACACCTTTGCTGTCTGCATTCCTATATTGTCCGTCTTTAAAATAACGCTCACTCCAGCCTGTTAACAACAAAACTGCTGATCGAGCAGAAATCACATTTTTCTGTTCAAATTGTTTTATCTTTTCTACGGTGAGTAAGTAGTCAGGATTATTTTTGACTTCGTCCCGCACATCTATCACTACTGCATGCAGCAGCAAATCTGCCGCATCGATTTTGTCTATTGTGGTGCCACCGGGGCTAAAATGAATTGGAGCGTCCATGTGTGTACCTAAATGCTCATGGCAAAAAAATGCACCGGAGCCATAACCATCTTTAGCAACAGTAGACAAAGTCTGGTATTTAAATTCTTCGGCTTTGCCATCATAAGTGGGCACCGAGTCATTAAGCGTCTGAGTTAGGTCAACAATCTGTGCGCGGCTAGGCAAAGAAATTAAATGCTCATCGATGCTGGCCGCTTCTTTCTTTTTCCCGCACATTGCAGAAGACCCCCCGAATAAATAAATTATGGCTACGGTGATGCCAGCTATATAATTTTTACGAAAATAGTTAGCCATTGAAAACTCCAATGTGTGGGAAATATTGTATTAGTTCGCTCAATATTTTTCCATTTAACTACTTGTGAACTAATAGTCATGGCGCTACCAGACATTTTTGAAATAATCATGCTCTTTGCAAGCTCTCGAAGTTATGTTATCAGAAAATATTTTTCTAAATTCTTCGCAAATTGCAAAGCCTTAGAATCCTCTGAAATCTGCTATCTTAAGGCAGTTGCGAGTTTTATTAACTTTTACTAATGGACCGGAGGCGATAAGCGGTTAACCTTAAGGAATGTGCCTTCACATGGGGTCATATACACCAGCAATGGTGGCAAGTGAAATCAATCGATCTCACCAAATAATGACTTCCCTCTGGATGCATTTTTAGTATCACTATAGTGTTAAAGGAAATTAGAACATGAACATTAAAGACGCAACTTCAGCTTTGTTAGTTTCAGCCGCTCTTACCGGTCTATTCGCTGGATCAGTATGTGCCCAAGAAACCAAAGACGAAAGCACAACAACAACTGCCAAAACTGAAAAAACAGAAAAGAAAACAACTCATAAAGCCGGCAAAGGATCCAAGACAGCCAAAGCTGACAAGCATTCCTGCAAAGGCAAAGACAGTTGCAAATCTAAAGAAGAAACCAAGTAAGCACTCAATATTTAAGGACAGACAGCTTGGCTGTCTGTCCTTATTATTGGTGGGTGTACTGGAGAGAGTCTGTGCCAGCAAACAAATTCAATGGTTTTACTGATTTAGGTATTGGCATCGGACTTAGGACTGCACATTATCAACATATTCTTGAAGCAAAGCCAGCCATTGATTGGCTTGAAATAATATCTGAAAATTTCATGGTGGATGACGGTAGACCCCTTGAAATATTAGACACGGTTCTTGCAAGTTACCCAATTATTCAACATGGTGTTTCTTTGTATGTGGGCTCATGCGACCCACTAAATAAGGACTATCTAAAAAAATTAAAGTCCCTTGTGCAAAGGACTAAAGCACCATTTATATCTGACCATCTTTGCTGGGGAAGTATAGATGGAAAGAAGAGTCACGATCTCTTACCTATTCCCTATACATTTGAAGCGGCTATTCATACCGCTGAACGTATAAAAGCGATACAAGAATTTCTCGAAGTACCATTTTGCATTGAAAATGTCAGTAGTTACGCAGAATTCAACGACTCTCGAATGACAGAGTGGCAATTTTTGAGTGAAGTAAGCGAAAGAGCTGATTGTGGTATTTTGCTAGATGTAAATAATATTTATGTCTCAGGCGTGAACCATGGCTTTGATTTCTATGATTATCTGCACAATATTCCTTTGCATAGAGTGGCACAGATCCACGTGGCGGGGCATTCTCAATTTGAAAAATACATTATTGATACTCATGATGCACCAGTGCGAGACGAAGTATGGCGGATTTATGCCGAGTTAATTGACACTATTGGCAAAACTAATACTCTGCTAGAGTGGGATGCCAAAATTCCATCTTTTGAAATAGTCCATAATGAAGCTCTAAAAGCCAATCTTATACTAGAAGCGAAGGGCAATTGCTTATCTAAAACGGCATAGATGTCAGACAAACCAACAAAAAGTTTATATCAATTACAGTCTTTAATGGCTGCTGCCATTATGCGTCCCTTGCATGATGACAACATGCAAAAAACATGGGTCGATGGCAGCGATATGCTGCAATATGCTGCTCAATTTATAAAGCCCAATCAAAAGTTGAATAGCCTGGAGAGATTGGAGATATACAATAAACAATATTGGTATCGTTTACTTGAATCTCTACAGGAAGATTTTCCAGGTTTGAATGCTATTTTGGGGCATAGACGTTTTGAAAAACTTTCTATCGCCTATTTAACCCGTCATCCATCACAATCATATTCGCTCAATCATTTAGGCGATAGATTAACATCCTTTATTAAAGAGGAGCCTGGATTGACAACTCCTGACTCAGATTTAGCTTATGACATGGCCCGCTTTGAATGGGCAGAGCTTAAAGCATTTGATGCTCAAGCCAAACCAAAATTAAATATAGAATCTTTGAAGAATATTACACCGACAGAAATAGCTCTTCGAACACAACCTTATTTAAGTATCTTAGAACTCAAATATGCGATTGATAGTTTTTTAATCGAGCTAAATAAAGAACATAATAGGACTACTGAATCAAATGCTATTAACAATCGGACAGTAAGATTTAGCAAATCATCTTATGTAAAAAAATGGCACACTTATGTGGCGGTGCACCGATTCAATAATGCTATATACTATAAACGCTTAGACAAATACCAATATTTTTTGCTCAAATCATTGATCGAAAATAAAACATTGGCACAAGCTTGTAACGAATTAATTGCCGCAAAAGAAAATATAGAAGATCAACAAAAATTTGCTCTCAAAGTCAATAAATCATTTACCACATGGATGGAATTAGGCTGGTTCTGCCAATATTAGCCCTAATTACCGAAATAAATAAATAAATAAATAAATACTGTACCCAGCGCCTTTAAAACCCGATTATAGTTCCAGGGGGAAATTGGAAGCACCATGCTAAAAAAGTACAGAGAGAAACGCGACTTCAATAAAACACCTGAGCCAACAGGAGATCGTATCACTCGTTCAACGAAAGACAAAAGCCTGATCTTTGTTGTGCAAGAACATGCGGCAACCAGATTGCATTTCGATTTTCGCTTGGAATTCAATGGCATACTTTTATCTTGGGCTGTACCAAAAGGGCCATCGTTGAATCCCCACGATAAACGTTTAGCAGTCATGACTGAAGATCACCCATTAGATTATGCTGGTTTTGAGGGTATTATTCCTTCAGGTTATGGTGCCGGAGAAGTTATAGTTTGGGATCAGGGAACTTACACGCCTTTAGATCACAATGAGGAGAAAGAGACCAACCGCACTCGTGCAGAAAAGATTATTAGCACAGGGCTTAAAGAAGGCAAATTATTGTTTTCTTTAAAAGGTGAAAAGCTAAACGGTATATGGACATTGGTACGCCTTAAAAAAACAGAGAAAGATTGGTTATTGATTAAGCATAAAGACGAATTTGCCAGGGAGCAAGGGCATCCTTGGAAAGACAACTCCATTCTTTCTGGGGAAACGTTAGCAGACCTGCAGGCTTTAGATTCTAGCCCTTCCAGATTAAAGAATAAGACAATAGCTAAAGGAAAATCGTCTAGTGCAACAATGACTGTTCGAAAACAAACAAAGACGCAAAAAAAAAACTTAAAAATTGAGCTACCTGAATTCCAGCCTCCTATGCTAGCCACTCTAGCAACTGAATCTTTTACAAATAAAGATTGGCTATTCGAACCTAAGCTTGATGGTATAAGGGCACTAGCTTATGTTGATAATAGCGGCGTAGAAATTTTTTCACGCCGAGGGCAATTACTTACTCATAGATATCCTTCATTAGCTGAAGAATTAACTCAATATGATAACGTTTTTGTGATTGATGGAGAGATAGTAGCGTTCGATGAAAAAAACAGACCTTCATTCGAAAAATTACAAGAACGCTCAGGGTTAACTAAGATTGCCGACATACAAATTGCAGAAAGCAATAATCCAATAAAGTACTATGTATTCGACATACTATTCTTCAATGGTGAGGACGTGAGAAGTCGTCCTCTTCTCGAAAGAAAGAAAATTCTGCATCAATGCATATCTTCTTCAGAACATATGGAAATAATTGGAGAATTAGGACATAACGGGCAAACTGCCTTCGAGTCCTGTTTAGAGAACGGACTCGAAGGAGTGGTCGGCAAAAGATTGAATAGTGTTTATCAATCTAACCGGCGCTCAACCGATTGGCTAAAATTGAAAAGTACTCTTACCGATGAATTTATCGTTTGCGGTTATACGCAGGGTACGGGCGCACGCAAAAATACTTTTGGCGCTCTTATTTTAGGGGAATATGATTCTGCCAATGAATTGGTGCATGTTTGCAGCGTTGGTACAGGTTTTGACGATAGAAAGATCAAAAAGTTGCTGAAAACAATGGCCCCTTTGCAATACAAAAAGTGTCCGTTCGCCAAGCGTCCGATTGGTCTGGATAATCCAACCTGGTTAGAGCCAAAATTAGTTGCAGAAATTAAATTTGCCGAGCGAACCAGAGATAATAGTTTGCGAGTACCTGTATTTTTACACTTAAGAGAAGACATAGAGCCCAAAAAAGTTAGAGCTAAGCCAGTTGTTAACCCTAGCAAATTAGACACAAAGATCTCAGCAAAATCAATTAGCAAAGAGTTGAGTATGAAAAAACCATCCGTTATAAAAACAAAGACTTCTGGAAAAGTCTCTAGAAAGAAGAGCAAATCTGTATCCACCGAAAATAGCGCAGAAATCCAGGACATTTTATCTCAACTGGATGATGATAGTGAGAATCTGCGATTAATTGTCGGAGACAATAAAATAGACTTCTCTAGTTTGAATAAACCTTTCTGGCCAAGTTATGGTACCCATCCAACAATTACCAAAAGAGATTATCTGCGATATTTGGTCTCAGTGTCACCCTGGCTTTTGCCTCATTTACGTGATCGTTTAATCACTCTTATACGCTTTCCTAACGGAATTAATGGTACAAGATTTTTCCAAAAACATTGGAGCGAAAACTTACCTGAATTTGTTGAAACAGTGAAGGTTTATACAGAGCACGAGCATAAAGATCAAGACTTTCTTCTATGCAATAACCTGAGTTCCCTTCTCTGGCTTGGACAAATAGCTGATCTTGAATTGCATACTACGCATACAAGAATTAGCCCGTTGCCGGAGGCAAAAAATCTTTCCAGTAAATTCACCGGTTCAGTTGAAAGTCTGGAAAATTCGCTCTTGAACTATCCCGATTTTATGGTCTTTGACCTTGACCCTTACTTATATAGTGGATCAGAAAAAAAGGGTGATGAACCCGAATTACATCGGAAAGGCTTTAAAGAAACTTGCAAAACAGCTATTTGGTTTAAGGAATTATTTGACCAATTATCTTTAAATGCTTATGTTAAAACTTCGGGCAAAACAGGACTACATATATATATTCCCATAAAACGAAATATTGACTATGACAAAGTGCGTGAGCTTGCCCTTACAATTTGCAAATATATTCTTGCTCAGCATCCCACTAAAGTGACTACCGACTGGTCTGTGAGCAAGAGAGAAGGCAAAGTCTTTTTAGACCACAACATGAATGCTAGATCAAAAAGTCTGGCATCAATATTTTCGCCTCGAGTTTCAAAAGAAGCAGCTGTCTCAACACCATTGCATTGGACAGAATTAGAAAAGATCTACCCTAACGATTTTACTATTGAGACTTTACCTATCAGACTTAAAGAACAAGGCGACCTGTGGTCTGACATATTGACGAAAAAAAATGATCTGACGAATCTATTTAGTACCCTTTCCACCATTGTCTGACTTGCTCAATTGTCCT
Source organism: Candidatus Melainabacteria bacterium (assembly GCA_963845445.1). Taxonomy (GTDB): domain Bacteria; phylum Cyanobacteriota; class Vampirovibrionia; order Obscuribacterales; family Obscuribacteraceae; genus JABDBL01. Next base: position 126,720 of record CAWJSE010000003.1, read on the forward strand.
AGAAGATTTGCCATATCATCAGCATGCTCTTCTTCTTTTCAAGTATTTCTTCCATCAATCGCCGGCTAGTAGTATCATCATCTCCAAAAAATTTGATAATGTCGCGATATGTATCTATAGCTATTCTCTCAGCAATAAGGTCTTCTTTAATCATTTCAATTAAAGTATTGCCTTGTTGATACTGTGAATGGCTGCGTTTTACTAACGTATCTGGATTTAGATCAGGCGATCCACCCAATTGGACAATGCGGGTAGCTATGCGATCGGCATGCATTTGTTCTTCATTAGCATGTTCCAAAAATTCTGCTGCCACCGGTTCTGAATTAATTCCTTTTGCCATAAAGTGATGATATTTGTACCGCAAAACGCATACTAGCTCGGTTGCCAGAGCATCGTTCAGTACTTTAATGACAGCCTCTTTATTAGCCTTATACCCTTGAGTTACTGCGCCATCTTCTATATTTTTACGTGCCTGATTTCTTATTGCCTCTATGTCGGAGACGAACTCAGCTTTTGACATTTTTTATTCCTCTTTTGATTGTTAGTATTCACTAGGTATTACATTTTTACTATCGTATTAATTTTTTGAAGATCTTTCACAAATATTTTGAATGCTTGGTGTCTTTCTTGACTTTCAATCAAACGCAGTATCGATGAGGGATGTACAGTAACCAAAACATTAGCGGCATACTGTGATTCTAGTAATTGTCCCCGTAATTCTGTCACACTCAGTGTTTTATTGAATAGAGAACGCACTGCTGTTGCACCCATACATACAATTAAAAGAGGTTTAATTTGGGAGATCTCCGCTTCCAGCCATGGACGACATGCATTAATTTCAACAGTCTTAGGCTTTTTATGCAACCGACGTTTGCCACGTTCTTCAAACTTGAAATGTTTAACTGCGTTAGTCACATAGACAGATTTTCTGTCGATGCCAACTTCTTCCAAAGCAGACTCTAACAATTGGCCGGCTGGACCAACAAAAGGCTCACCTTGCAAATCTTCCTTATCTCCAGGCTGCTCCCCGACAAACATAATCTTTGCCCTAGTCTTGCCTTCGCCAAAAACAGTTTGGGTAGCCGATAAATACAAATCACAACCTTGGCATTTAGCAGCAGCCTCCCGGAGCTGATTCAAATTGCGCGGATGGCTCGGTATATAGTCTAATGCCGAATTTTTGTCCCTCAACTAAGAACCCTTTGGTCGATTTGCTGTTGAATATGTTTAAGATCGTCTTCAGTTAGATTTTTTTTGATAGCCGGGAAAAAGGTCTCTTTGCTATATTGAGCAAATTGAGTAAATTTTTTGGCTATTTGTTCAAAGGATTGCTCAAAGCCTGGCTCGTCCACATGGATTTCCACTATCTGTTCCACATCTGCAGTTATTGAGTCTCTCAGCGTATTCAATTTAACCAAAATGTCTTTTAAGCCTTCTGGATTTTTGAGATTATTCTCCAGGATTGCTAATTTTGAAAAATGATCTTTAATAGCTTGAAACAAGTTCTTTACTTCTTCAAAAACACGATCCTTTGTCCAAGTTGAATAATTCTTACCTGTTTCTGTCAAACGCTCCGCAATATGGGCGGCATCTTCTTGCAAGAAATTAAATATGTCCATGTTTTTTGTGTCCTTAAATAACTAAATATCTTTTATTCCGGGGGCAGCAGGTCCAATTCCTTGGTTGATTGACTTTTCCAATTTTCGCATTTTGTCCTCGGTTTTTTGCTGCTGAGGCCATAAGTCTTCTTTGACTAAATTTCGATGATCGCCATGCATTGAAACCAGACGCCATTCGTAATCACTTGACCAGCCGCCTTCATCTTCCGCCAAAGCGGCAATCATTGCTTCATTGCTAATGGCTCCCACACCCTCAAGTACTAACTCAGATAGCTTACCCCCTAATCCTATATCAGTAACTGGTTTACCGCCCAATTTGACAATGGCAGCTTTTAATTTATTGGCACGGTCTTGATGAGAATTCAAACCAGCACCCAAAATATCGGATTGTCTATTATCCTTGAGATCAGCCACGACCTTTTCATAGGCTTCTATTGCTGCTAATTCATGTTTTAGCAAAACATTTAAATCTTCAATAGCTTGTAAATCCACTGCTAAGCTCCTGTTTTAATTGATATAACGCGGGTACAAGCCAAAGTGCACTAAGCCAGAAAAAACGAAATAATTTAAATAGCAACTCTTTTAAATAATGACTATAATACAATTTATCGATTCCGACTAATACTTATATTTACCCCCCCAGTTTCCTAGTTAACAAAGGCAAATAGTGTTTCAAAGTGAGCGAAGTTTGGGCAGCTCACAAAACTATTGACTACCCAAAGGAGAAGCTAAATGTTGAGATTTGCTCTAAAGCTAGTTTTTATGGCTCTTGTTTTTATTTTTGTATTGCCTTTGATACCCGGTATCGTTTTTCATGGTAATTTTGTGGCTGCCCTTCTTTTAGCATTTTTCTTTGGTATATGTTTATGGCTGGTTGACCTACTAGCCATGACAGTTTCCGCCATGTTAACTGTGGGTTCGCTTGGATTAGCGTTATTGATATTGATTCCGTTGTGGATTTTTGGTTTTTGGTTATTGCCTGCTGTAGCCTTAAAGCTTTTGGCAGACTTCTTTCCTAGTCATTTGACAGTAGCAGGATGGACTCCAGCTATTTTAGGCGGATTAGTGATGTTGTTTGTCGGCGTATTAACCAGTAGCTTTAAAGATCTTTTCTCTAAAGCATAGAGTCTCTGCTCGTTTTATCTAAATTATCAATGACTTCGGTGCGGTACAGGAATCACTGGCCCCGGTTTTTCTGTTAGAGTAAAACCATACCCCCTCTTAATGGGCCAAACAAAAAATGTAATTATTAAGCGGACGCTAGTGCAAGAGACTGTACTCGCAAAAGTGAAATCAGCAAGTCATGACTAATTCCACAAATTATACAAGTGACAAGATTGGTGAACACCTCGAATGGGCTCATCCTCTCGTCCGGGATTGGTTTATAGAAAGATTTGGCACAGCTACTGAGCCTCAAATAGGTGGTTGGCCATCAATCCTAAACCTTAAGAGCACGCTTATATGTGCACCTACCGGTTCAGGCAAAACTCTCAGCGCTTTTTTGGTTTGTATAGACAAACTTATACGTCAAGCAATAGAATCGCGAATAAGCGATAAAACCGAAGTGGTTTACGTTTCACCGCTAAAAGCCCTCAGTAACGATATCCAAAAAAACCTTGAAGAACCATTAGCGGAGATTTCCGCTTTGGCTCAAAAACGTGGCATTGCGTTGCCCAAAATTAATATCGCCGTTCGTACGGGCGATACTTTAGTGAAAGATCGACAAGCGATGTTGCGCAAGCCACCACATATTTTAGTGACAACACCCGAATCGCTTTATTTATTGCTAACTGCCAGTAAAAGTCGTAAATTGCTGGAGACGGTAAATACCGTAATTGTGGACGAAATACATGCTCTGGCAGACGATAAGCGTGGTTCACATTTATCAATATCACTGGAGAGACTTGAGCACTTAGCTCAGAGAAAAATACTACGGATAGGTCTATCCGCCACCCAAAAACCTATAGAGTTAATTGCACATTTTTTGGTGGGCAATGAACGTCCGTTGCCTGTCATTACTGATGTGGGGCATAAGCGTACCTTAGATATTGCCATAGAAGTACCAGCAAGCCCCCTAGCCCCAGTGGCTTCTAATGATCAATGGGAAGAGACATATGAGCAAATTGTCAATTTAATCAATCAACATCGCTCCACCTTAATTTTTGTGAATACTCGCAAACAGGCTGAACGTATTACCATGAATCTAGCCAAAAGACTGGGTGAGGAAGCGGTTGCTACGCATCACGGTAGTTTATCGCGCAAGACTCGCTTAGCAGCCGAACATGCTCTAAAAACGGGCGCCATTAAAGCTTTAATCGCTACTGCTTCACTAGAATTAGGCATCGATATTGGCTTTGTCGATTTGGTATGTCAAATAGGCTCTCCGCGTTCTATCGCTGTGGTTTTGCAACGTATCGGCAGAGCTGGACACTGGCGAGGAGCAATACCTAAAGGAAAATTATTTGCTACTACCCGGGACGAATTGATTGAATTAGCAGCACTGGTTTATGCAGTAAATAATGGCGACCTCGATAAATTAGTAATGCCCAAGAAGCCGCTCGATATTTTAGCTCAGCAAATTGTCGCTATGTGCGCAGTAGAAGAGTGGCAAGAATCCGACCTATTTGAATTAATAACCAGAGCTTATCCGTATCGCCATTTGGATAAACAAAAATACCGACAGGTTTTAGCCATGCTATCCGAAGGAATTTCTGCTAAGCGTGGTCGTTACGGCAGCTATATATTGCATGACCAGGTTAATAATCGACTAAAAGGACGGCGTGGAGCTCGATTAGCAGCAATAACTTCCGGTGGAGCGATACCGGAAGCCAATTTATATCAAGTTGTAGCCAAACCGGACGGAACTGTGATCGGTACACTTGATGAAGATTTTGCGATTGAAAGCAATAAAGGTGACATCATTCTTTTGGGTAATACTTCTTGGAGAGTACGGCGGGTTGAAAATGCTGTTGGTCGCGTATCGGTTGAGAATGCTTATGGCGCACCGCCTACGGTACCATTTTGGCTCGGCGAAGGGCCAGCAAGAACAAATGAATTATCTCATTATGTTAGTATGCTTAGAGACGTGGTCAACAACAAAACCACTGGTCTGCGACCAGAATTGGTATTAAACAATGATTCTTCCAAGGTGAAAGAAACTATCACCTGGCTACATAAAGAATGCAAGGTTGATAAATCGGGAGCAGAGCAAATAATTGAATATATAGTGCAAGGACGGGCTGTATTAGGTGTAATTCCAACACAATCTTTACTTGTTGCTGAGCGCTTCTTTGATGAAGGCGGTGGCATGCAACTCATTATTCATTCGCCATTTGGAAGTCGAATTAATAAGGCATGGGGTTTAGCGCTGCGCAAAAAGTTTTGCCGCACTTTTAATTTTGAGCTACAAGCAGCTGCCACAGAAAACGGACTGAATATATCCTTAGGAGAACAGCATAGTTTTCCCCTTGGTGATGTATTTTATTATTTATCACCTAATACTTTGAGAGAAACCCTGATACAAGCAGTATTAGCCTCACCCCTATTTGCTACCCGCTGGCGATGGGATGCCACACGCTCGCTTGCCTTGTTGCGCTTTATGGGCGGTAGAAAAGTGCCGCCGTACATACAACGACTTAGATCTGATGATTTGTTAGCAGCTGTTTTTCCAGCTGCAGCTGCCTGCCAGGATAATCAAGACGGGAATATTCAATTACCTGATCATCCTTTAGTAGAAGAAACTATTAAAGACGTCCTAACAGAGGCTTTAGACATAGAGGGCTTAGAAAAAGTAATCCACAGTATTGTCAACGGGAAAATTCAATGTTTGGCGGTTGATACGCCTGTTCCGTCTGTCTTCTCGCATGAGATTTTAAATGCGAATCCTTATGCATTTCTCGATGATGCACCACTTGAAGAACGTAGGGCTCGGGCAGTAGAAATGCGGCGCATATTACCAGATGCTCTGTTAGAAGAAGTTGGACGTTTGGACGAACGGGTGATCAGTCAAGTAGAAGCGGAAATAATACCTGATATCCGGGATGAGGACGAATTACATGACTTCTTACAAACTGTAATAGCATTTCCTGCGCAAGCTAACGGTATTACTGAAATTAGAGTGAACGACCTCTGGCTAGAACTATTCGAAAAGCTAAAAACTAGCAAACGGGCTGGCAAAGCGAAAGTAAATGGGCGGGAGTTTTGGGTCTGCGCTGAACGTATACAACCTTTTCGACTTATTTATCCTGATGCTGAAATAGTAGATAAGTTAACACCTGTGGGAACATCATTTATTGAGGAGGAAAGTGCAAGCCTCTCTCTTATACAAGGCTGGATGAATTATTGTGGGCCTATAAGCATTAAGCGCTTGAGTAAATTTCTCGAACTAGCAATCGGGACGGTAAGGGCTGCGCTTTTACAGCTTGAAACAAATGGGTCGGTATTGAGAGGAAAATTCACAGGTCAAATTGCTAACTCTGCGGAAATGGAAATTGAAAATTGGCAATGGTGTAATCGCCGTATACTAGCCCGGATTCATAAGCTAACAGTAACACAATTACGACGACAGGTAGAACCGGTAACAGCAACAATATTTATGCGTTGGTTGGCTTATTATCAGCATGTTGCTCCAGGATCTCAACTTGCCGGTGAGCAGGGCACTTTGGAAGTGATAAGACAATTGCAAGGCTTTGAAATAGCTGCAAACGCTTGGGAAAAACAAATTCTTTCTAAGCGAATATCTAATTACCGCTCAGAATTTCTGGACCGGTTATGCACCACCGGTGCTATTGGCTGGGGCAGATTGTCCAAGCATCCAGCTTTTGATCGGTTGAATACCGAGCAGCCCGGCTCTGAGGTTTATGCTGATAAGGACCTTAATAAAAACGGCAAAACTAAGAACTTAGCTAAAATACCAAAAAGCAATCGCAGAATAATTCCCACTAGTGTTGCGCCGGTTACGTTCTTTCTGCGTGATGAAGCTGACTGGATGATGTCTCATGATCCTGAGGATAATACAAATGAAAAGGTGCTCACCAGCACCGCGAAAAGCGTAAAGTCTTTCTTGAAAAAAAATGGGGCGAGCTTTTTTGCCGATATAGTTCGTGGCACTGGTTTGTTAAAATCGGAAGTAGAGAATGCTCTTTGGGAACTGGTCACCGTTGGATTTGCCACTGCTGACGGCTTCGATAATTTAAGAGCATTGATCGATCCTAAGCGACGCGCTGGACAAGGACGTCATGGCAGATATGCCCGTCCGCGATTTAGTAGTGGTCGCTGGTCATTGCTGCATACGTATCAAATTGATGACCGCAATAAAATTATTGAAGCCACCGGTCGGATTTTATTAAATCGATATGGCATCGTTTTTCGCGATTTACTTACTCGTGAATCGATTCCATTCAAGTGGCGTGAGTTACTCCAGATGTTTCGCGTACTGGAGGCTCGTGGTGAAATTTATGGTGGTCTATTTGTGAATGGATTCTTCGGGGAGCAATTTGCTTTGCCCGAAGCATTGGAATCATTGAGACTGTATCGAAATCGCAAAGGATTAGCAATACCGCTAACCTTGTCGGCTACCGATCCCCTTAACCTTCAAGGCATAATCTTACCTGGTGAAAAAATCTCCGCCCTGTCAGGCAGACTGGTGACTATCGGAGACTAGAGCAAAAGCAACCAGCGGGGTAAACTTGACCTGCTCCCTCATTTGGTGCTACGTATCAAGCGTGACACTATCGATATGACAAACACAAAAATAGCAGATCCTATTACGCAAGGAATTATGGGCATGCCAGCAAGAACTGGACCAAGACCACCCATCAGATTTACTCCTAGCCATCCGCCAATGATACCGACCACCGCTGAGGTAAAGAAGCCACCTGGCACCGTATTTGGTACTATCTTTTCAGCTATTACTGCACAAATGGCAGCTACAATTAAATACAAAATTAGCAAAATCATCGAAATTGTTCTCCTTCTTTACAAAAGGAATCCTTAAACTGCTAAGCACTAAAATGTTTATTGAGATAAGGATACTGAATATTCATTTATATTGCCTTAAAACAAACAATAACACATACACTTGGTTCTAAATATACTATTTGTTTACAATACCGTATAACTATGACAATTTATTTGGTCCCCCTATTTTTAACTCGGGCAAAATACCTTTTGACAATTACTTTCATAAGCCAGTGGGGATTTTCCTTTTAGTTTTACTACAATCTAGCACTGTTGAAAGCGGAGATGCTCTATTCAACCTATTTGTATAAGGCAGTAACTTCAGTTAGAATGTTTCTGTATCCTCAAAATCGTGGAAACTACACTAAATTGTCGACAATTATAATACTTTCCCAACTGCGATTATCAGCTTTTTATCGTGGCAGCTTCTCATATTTGTTGCTGTTTATTTTGTTCGGCTTGAACCCTTGTTTTGCTAAGACTAACTCTGTTAAACCAGTCCACATACAAGACAACAGCTCAATTGCCAACCTTTATACGGTTCGAAGAATACACGGCCAACGCCGCACCAGCTCTGGCACTAGCCGAACGTATGTTTTGTATATTCCGGGCAATCGGGGATCTCTTCCGAAGCAGCCTTATCCATTAGTGGTTATGGTGCACGGATTTCTAATGAGTTCAAATCAACAAAGCTCAACTTGTAGATACTTAGCAGAAAGAGGTTTCGCAGTTCTAGCACCAAATATGTCCAGGATTATGTGGGGTAAGGAAAACCGCACAAAAAATGTCAAAGATGTCGTAGATCAAACCGTCTGGTTAATCAAGCAAAGCAAAACACCAAACTCACCGTTTTTTGGATTATGTGATGCTAGCCGAATGGCCATCGCAGGAAATAGCTCGGGCGGAGCAATTTGCTTTGAGGCAGCTCTAGAAGCTCAAAAAGTCAATTTGCCTTACCATGCACTGTGTTCACTGGAAGGAGTACCTTGGGATAGAACACTAAGCCAGGTAAAGGATATCGAGCCTATGAATATTCTTACTTTGAGAGCAGAACCCTGTCTATGTAATTACCATTCTAATGTTTTAAAATATACTGAACGTCTCCGTTTTGCCACCGATGATGTAAAAATCAATGGTGCTCACCACTGCGATGCAGAGAATCCCACTTCAGTAGGCTGCATGTCAGTTTGTGGTACTTCGCACAAAAAATTTAGACGCTTATTCGAGCTCATCGCCTACCTCTATTTAAGAGACTCGCTAGATGCTCCAAAACTGTACGAGCCAACTAAAAGTTTTGTTGAGGTGATGAATGAGATGCAGGTAAATGGTAAAGTGGTCATACATCTGAATCATATGCAACCAACTAAATTATCCAGCAAATCATTTAAAAGCGCGCTTGGGACAAACAAGTAATTAACTCTATTTTTGTCCTCTGAATTTGAGTAGCAGATTTTCTAAAGTACTGTTTTAGTAGCCTTGCCTAGCCCACCAAAAGTACTCTTAATCCCTTTACCAACACCGCCAACCGCTGATTTAGCACCCTTACCTACGCCTTTAACACCCTTACCGATTCCTTTAACAGCACCGTTCACTATGCCTGCCTGGGCAGATGAACAAAATAAACTGATCAATAGGACCGAAAGAATAATTGCTAAAAAATTCTTCATGAGGCCTCCGTGTTTTGTAATGCAGAATGATACGTTAGCATTATTTAGCTTTGCCAATATCCAATTGTATCTATAAAGTTGTAAAGCTGAGACAATTTGGCTAAACAATCGGTATCCATAAGGAGAGGAAATGACGCTCAAAATCGAAACTATTACTCTACATGATGCTCGCTTGATCATAGAGGCCTGCGAAAAAAAAAGCAAGCGAAATAAAGCAACCAATGAACATCGCAATAGTAGATGCCGGTGCTAATTTAGTGGCACACGTCCGAATGGATGGAGCTTGGACAGGCAGTGCTGATATTGCTATCAATAAAGCTTTTACTGCCAAGAGCTTCGATATTGCTACTGCCGATTTAGCTAAAGAATCTCAGCCAGGACATCAATTTTACGGCATACATAATTCGAATAATGGTCGGATCATGATTTTTGCTGGCGGGCTACCACTACTTAAGGATGGCAAAGTTGTAGGCGCTCTCGGTGTCAGCGGTGGTACGGGCATACAAGACTCAAAAGTAGCAGAGGCCGGGCAAAGTGCTTTTGAAAAATCGTTGGCCTTGGTTAGATAAAAAGCTAAATATGCGGCCAAAAGTTAGGCATTATAAATGCTTTCCTAAAAACTGAGAATTCTTCTAATAGTCAGATTGAAAGCTTTTTACAATACGCTGGGAGTGAAAATATGAAAATAAAAATGATCTGCGCACTATTGATGGTATCAGCATTAGCAAATTCTCCTGGCAATGCTGCTCAAGTTGATTCAGTACCTACTAAGGCACAAGGACCAACATTTAAGTTAAGTGCAACAAAAGTAGAATTAAGCCTGGATCAATTAAATGATGTGGGACTAGATCTCAAAAATATATTGACGGTTTCCAGGCATCTCTATGATGAAGTAATGGTTCAACCTGTTACCGTGATTACCGAGCCAGAAATGATTGCCGGAACAGTTATTAGCCTCCCTATAGGTACCGAGCCAACCGGGCCACCCCGCCCAGCTCGCAAAGAACGGGTGGATTTGCTTATGTCTCAAATCAAACCAGTAATCGATCTTTTAAAAAACAATGCTGACGCTTTTATGAAGGATAGTGAGGTTAATGAACTGCCCGACGAAATGAAAACAAAAATAGAGCCGCTCTATAAGAAATGGTTGGCTTACATGGATGATGTCTATGCTAGATTACTCGACTTGGAAAAACTGACGGTTGGTCCGACTTATGACAATTATGCAATTGCCAATGACTGTCAGCTTATTGAAAGGGACGTCAAACAGATAGATGAAGTGCGTCGACCTATCTATAAACTTGTACAAGAAGAAGGCGAAAAGCTCATGAATTCGAATTAGCGAGCTAGAGTTGACCGAACTTACATTTTATATCAACTATTAACACATTGTGATCAATAAGTCTGTCTGAGCTTATTTATCGCTCTTGATTGCAACTAGGGGCAACACTGAATAGTGTCATTCAATGTAATTTGATTTAGCAAAGTTTAGCCTTGCTATTTTGACAAAAGATTATGCATTAATTGTGATCAAACAGATGGAAATACACCATATCTGGGGTCAGAATAATCATTTTTATAATATCGATACAAAGCTCAAAACTTGACGCAAGAGATCTTGTCTTTAATCGTCTCTAGATCTAGTATCAGCCGTCTTGGCTAGAGAAAGAGAAACGGAGTTAATACAATGTTCACCGAAGTTATTGAAACTTTTGTCATCGACCCAATTTTCCATGATTCACTGCACTGGAATTCCCCTATAGTGCCATTGCTTTTTATTCTTCTTTTATTTTTACCGATATGCTACATAGTTATAAAAGCAAGTTATTTTGGTTCTGATTCCGCTGGCTACAATTAAGGTTACTGCTAAACCCGTCCTGGAATTTCTCTCTCCCTCTCCATGTATTCCTAGTAATTTTACGTGCGGGCAGGCTTATTTCTTTAAGTTCAAGCACAGATAAATGAGTATTAAATAAAATACTGCTTGCCAAAGCAATTGCTATATTAGTCAAACTTATTCATTCAAGGGATTCTCAAAATGACTGTTGGACTAACGGCTAAACTGCTCTCTGATATTGAAATTGCTAACCAAGCCAAGCTAAGGCCGATAGTTGAAGTGGCAGCTGATCTGGGATTCAATGAAAATGATATAGATTGCTACGGCAAGTACAAAGCCAAAATATCTTACGCCACCATTGAACAAATATTAAGTGACAAGACACGCAAGCGTGGCAAACTCATTCTGGTTACGGCTATTACTCCTACAAAAGCTGGTGACGGAAAAACTACCAGTGCCATTGGATTGGCACAGGCTCTCAGAAAACGGGGGCGGTTGACTGCAGCTGCGTTGAGAGAGCCTTCTATGGGACCGGTATTCGGTCTAAAGGGCGGGGGCACAGGTGGTGGTTATTCTCAGCTGATGCCCATGGACGAGATTAATTTACACTTTACTGGCGATATACACGCAATTACTGCCGCCAACAATTTATTGGCTTCTTTGATAGATAATCACATTCACTTTGGTAATAGCTTAGAAATTGACCCTCGAGCAATCACTTTCCGGCGAGCTATGGATATGAACGATCGTAGCTTGAGACATTTAGTGCAAGGTGTAGGTGGCAAAATCAATGGTGTTCTGAGGGAGACTGCTTTTGATATTACGGCTGCTTCAGAAGTGATGGCTATTTTATGCTTGGCAGATTCACTTGCTGATTTGCGTCAGAGACTAGCAAGAATAGTGATTGGCCGATCCACTACTGGAAGAGCGGTGCTAGCCAGTGAACTTGATGCATCTGAGGGCATGGCGATTATTCTTAAAGACGCCCTTAGACCGAACTTAGTACAAACTCTTGATGGCACTCCGGCATTCGTTCACGGCGGACCATTTGCTAATATTGCCCATGGCACCTCAAGTATTTTATCAACAACATTGGCACTGCTCAGCGCCGATTTTGTGATAACCGAAGGTGGTTTTGGCGCTGATTTAGGTTTTGAAAAATATTGCAATATAGTAGCAAGTTTAAAGTCAGAGCTTTCTCCTGATGCGGTGGTCATGGTGGTTACTCTTAAAGCTCTTAAATTACATGGTGGCATTCCTGAACGTGATTTACAGCAATCTAATTTAAAGGCAATCGAAAAGGGATTTGCTAATTTAGAACGCCATGTTTCAAATGTGGGCAAGTTTGGACTGCCAACAGTTATATGCTTGAACAAGTATGCTGGTGATACAGAAGAGGAGCTTAACCACACGCTTGCTCTGTGCAAAGCCCATGGTTTTATAGCTGCTATAGCTGATGTCTGGGCAGCTGGTGGCGATGGTGCTACAGATTTAGCTGCTCTAGTCGAAGAGTCCACCACTAAAAGCAGTAAATTTGCTCCTCTCTATAAATCAGAAGCCCCCCTTACTGAGAAGTTAGAAATTGTAGCCAGCAATATTTATGGTGCCTCCGACGTTGAGTATTCACCACAAGCACAAAAAGATTTAAAATGGTTAAACACAAATGGCTATGGAAATTTGCCTGTGTGCGTAGCTAAGACTCAGTATTCATTTAGCGATGATCCGAAGTTAATCGGTGCTCCCTCTGGTTTCAAAATAAATGTAGCACAGTTGAGACTTTCTGCAGGCGCAGGCTTTGTCGTAGCCATTGCTGGTAATATCATGACTATGCCAGGTTTACCCAAAAGACCCGCTTCAGTTGGCATGGAAGCCGATAAAGAGGGGCGAATCAGTAAATTTTATTGATTGAATTTCAAGTTTCAGGCCGAATTACTATTTCACATATTTGTCCCAGCCGGCATATCGTTCAACAATACCTCCCCTGGGGAGTGAAACTAAAATCAGAACTATGCCGGAAATCAATTCACTGTAACACACGTTTGGTAGGTCTCTGGCAAAAAGCAATGCCACTACAATAAGGATTAGCCCAAGCGGAATATTGGTCAAACGTACTATCCGGGTTACTTCAGCAGAAGCCACCAAAGCTAGAGTAACCACCATTGCGCCTAGCAGATGATCACAGTCCGCTGTTCTTCCGGCAAACGGTAAGATGTCCGGTCGCATCATAAGCCATGTGCCAATGACAAATTGGCAGGCAATAGTCCATGGCACCGTTACTCCTTGCACACTAGCTATCCATCTTTGGGAAAATGAGAAATTACTTCGATCAGGATCTTCAGCGCCACCGCCAACTATGCTTCCTCCCATCCAGAAGACCTGCCAGAAGTTCTTGCCTTCGGCTTTGGCCGCCATCAGAAATTGTCCTACTGCTACAGCCTCATGGACAGCAAGAGGAACAGACACCAACAAGGCAGCAGCCGATATTAAGCATAGTCCGCACCAGGCGCCTACAACGACCGGCTGCATGATTACCAAGACTATACTTGTTATTCCAAGAGGTAATACCAGGATAGCAAACATTAACGCTATAAATGGTGCGGTGCGCCAGCGCGCCCGGTCGCCCATAAAACCAGTCAGCACCTCCATTAAATAAGCGACCGAACCAAAACCGGCATCCGAAATTGGGAAGGATCGCGACACCATTGAACCAGTGACTCTATCGGTACCATTTCCAAAAAATGGGTCCCAAGCGTGCTGTATGTAACCGAGCTGATGGGCGGCCAAATAACGTGAAATAAAAAACCCAAGTAAAGCCAATGCAATGCCAAGCCAGCGCCGAATCCAGGAGGAGGGATTATAAGTCCAGCCGGGTGGCTGGTCAGGACCCGGTAATGCCATTCCTCCCTTTCCAGGCACGCCAGGCACCAAAATAGAAAATGTTATTATTAAGCAAGCGATTAAAGTATCAACTAGAAAAACTGCCGGCGTCGGCGACCAAAACACTAATGGCGCGAAAAGCAGCCAAACCGCGATTAAAGCAGTACACCAGCGCACTAATGCGCGACGCGGTGAAAAAGCCAATATCTCGCAAATTATTATTAGTGCACCAGATACAATATCACTAATTGCAAGGGCAGGGCATTTGTAATCAAAAAGAAAAGGTCCCGTTATAAGCCAAAGTCCCAAAATACAATTAATAGCGTAAGTCCATAAGGTTCTGCAATGATGTATTCTGACGATTTGTTCGCACTCATCTGATGTCTTTCCGATAACCTCTTGGAATTGCTTAACCTGAAACTGGTTTGTAAGTTGGTTAATCATATTAGTCCCTCAATGGATAGCCTTTAGAGATTAGCCCAATTGCTGATTTTTTCACTGAAGATCATAGTAAAATATTCTAATTTAATTGACAGATTTTATTTTTCGCTTCATTAAAGATTGAGAATCACGCCGAAAGCGATTTTGAATTAAACGAACCAAAGGGTAAGCAAGCCACCCCAACAAAGTACTGGGATTAGAAAAAGCTAGAATGTCATAAGTTACAATATCTGTATTTTTATCCCACTCCAACAAAAATCTTTCTTCGCCGGTCTCGACATGATCCGGTAGAGTGCCATATCCAAAACCGAATCTAACCAGTGGAGCTTGCTCATTTATGGTGTAAACAATACGGCAAGCATTAAGTGACCAAAAACCACCATGCCAAGCCAAAACCGCCACCACCGTATTAGGGATGATAAGAGCATTATGCGGATAGACTTTTACCCAGCTCAGACCGAATTGTTCCCATCTTTCTAGGGCATTCACAGATCTGGCAAAAATGTTCGCACCGATTCCAAGGTCTCCTCGTACATGATCCGTTCCATATCTGGAAGGACAGACACCATCCTTGCTTGCACCAACTTCAGCATAGGAAAAGTTTAGAGACGCTTGTCCCTCAATGAATTGCTCAATTGCTTCTTCTGACGGTTTTTTTAACAATAACATTGCTGACAATATAGCAGTGTTTGTAGGAACAATGAAGCACAGTGAAATTTAAAATTAGATTGTTTAGAAAGGTCACATCAAATATAAATTTGCCAGCTGCACTCAATTGTTATTTGATATGTTACTGAAGGATTGTAGATCCCATCAGGAATCATAAATCGTTATGAGACTCGGTTAGATGACTGTTTTATTGGCGATGGCTTGCTACTCGACAGAGCAGATAATGTGGAGACCAACTGGTGTACGATCAATCCAATTCTCGACTATTGGTACGATGCCCCTCGAAAATACATTGCAATATAATTCTGCCAGTACCTTAAGACCTGATGAGGCCAATAGGCTTCTTGAACGTGATGGCAGAAATTGGCGGCAACTGAGTTAACAACCCTAACATGCGAGAGATAATATATGGAAAATAAAAAAGAAGTATATCTAATTACTGGTAGCAGCGGCTTCTTAGGTCATGCGCTTTGCCATCATTTTGCCACAGCAAATAATGAGATAGTAGGTTTTGATAGAGAAGGTCCGCCGGATCCACCTGCACCAGTAGATTGTTTATTTTGTGATTTGACATCAGACGAGAGTGTGCAAAAAACTTTTCACCTCGTACGCTCACGTTATGGAAACAAAATTAAAGCGGTTTTTCATTTGGCTGCTTATTATAGTTTTTCAGGCGAAGATAGCCCACTCTATAAAGAGTTAACTGTGGAGGGAACAGATCGTTTAATTCGTGAGCTTGAGAATTTTGAAGTTGGCCAATTCATATTCTCTAGTTCTATGCTTGTGCACAAACCAAATGAGCCGGGCCATTCCATAACCGAGGATTCACCGATTGCACCTAATTGGCAATACCCAATTTCTAAAGTACAAACCGAAAAGCTAATCAAGGAAAAACACGGAAAAATGCCAGCGGTAATATTGCGTATTGCGGGAGTTTATGATGAAGTTTGCCATTCAATTCCAATAGCCCACCAGATTCAACGCATTTATGAAAAACAATTAGAGGGGCATTTATATTCTGGAAATACTAGTGTACGCCAATCCTTTGTCCACGTCGCCGACGTTGTAAAAGCATGCGATTTGGTTGTACAAAAAGCAGCCAAACTGCCTGATCTTTCTATCTTTTTAATTGGAGAGACCGACGCCATGAGTTATGAAGAAATTCAGCAAGAAGTTAGCCATGAGTTGGACGGTCATGATTGGACGACATTTGAGGTACCAAAAACTATTGCCAAGCTTGGTGCCTGGGCAGAATCTGCTCTGCCTTTGCCAGAAAAACCTTTTATCAAGCCGTGGATGATTGATCATGCCGATGACAATTTCGAATTAGATACAAGTAAAGCACGTACTATCCTTGGCTGGGAGCCGGCTCATAGTTTGCGTAAAACCCTGCCTAAAATGATCGAAGGACTAAAAGTCGACCCTAAAAGATGGTATCAAATAAACAAACTTAATCCCCCTGATTCATTAAAAATGAAGACTGATCAAAAGCAGAACTCAAAAGTCTAAAAACAATTGAAAGAAGTTGATATCTAATCGCAATATTTTTCTGAATTGACTTTACAAGGATCAGTATATGACCAAACGGGCACAACAACTTGATGCTCAGATAAAAAAACAGGAAATCTACCAGAAAGTTGGTGCTGGCGCGAAGGCTGTGACTCTTTCACGCGAGCAGTTCGATGCAGTTCTCTTTGATATGGACGGCGTTGTCACAAGAACAGCCGATGTGCATGCTACTGCTTGGAAGGAGGCTTTTGATCAATTTCTGACAAAGCATTTTCCGACGAGAAGTGCGCCATTTAGCATTGAGGCTGATTATCACAAATATGTTGATGGCAAAGCACGTTACGACGGGGTAGCAAGCTTTCTAAAATCAAGAAATGTCGAACTGCCTTCTGGTAAGCGAAATGATCCGCCAGGTTTTGGTACAGTCTGTGCTTTAGGTAATCTAAAAAATAAAATTTTTCTTGAACAGTTGAAAGAGCATCATGTACAACCTTACGAGACTACTCTAGCTCTTATTCAATCGCTAAAAAAAGCGGGCATAAAAGTAGCTATAATCACAGCCAGTGAAAATGGAGCCGATGTCCTTAAGGCAGCTAATCTGAGCCATGTATTTGACACCAAAGTCGATGGCTTGGATGCCTTACACCTGGGATTAAAAGGCAAACCGGCACCTGACTCATTTCTTCAAGCGGCAAAACAACTAAGTGTTCAACCAGCAAGAGCAGTGGTAGTTGAGGACGCCGTAGCTGGCGTAGAAGCAGGTCACAATGGCAAATTTGGATTGGTGATTGGAGTGGATCGAGATAATAACGCAGAGCGACTTAAGCAAGGCGGCGCCAGCGTGGTTGTACACGATCTGGGTGAAGTTGGACTAGCAGGCGATTGTAATAAATTGCCGGGTATGGCCCAAGCCGAAATGGGCGTAAGTGATAAAAATTGGGTTGTAAGCTATAACGACTTTGATTCGCATATAGAAGGAAGACGAGAAGCACTTTGTGCCTTAGGCAATGGTTATTTTGTCACAAGAGCTTCTGCGCCGGAGTCTCAGGCCAATGGTATACATTCTCCGGGCACCTATTTGGCCGGTTTATATAATCGCATTCAAACAGATATTGCCGGGCTGAAACTTGAACATGAGGATTTAGTCAACACACCAAATTGGTTAGCCCTCACTTTTCAGATCGAAGAAGGGTCGTGGTTTGAATTGGAAAAGACCCAGATTATTTCTTATCAGCAAGATCTTAATTTGCGTCAAGGGATCCTTTACAGAAACATTCGCTTCAAAGACGAAGTTGGTCGCGAAACCAGTATCTCTGAAAGGAGATTTGTTCATATGCGGCATTACCATCTTGCTGGGCTTGAGACTATCCTTACTGCACATAACTGGTCAGGTAAACTTACAATTCGTAGCGCCCTTGATGGCCGTGTGCTTAATGCTACTGGCGTATACACTTCCTTGGAAAAGGATAGGAAACATTTAGAACCCATTGAAAGTTCTGTTGACGACGATATTCTCTATCTTAAAATGAAAACCACACAATCGCACATCACTATAGCTGAAGCTGCGCACACCAAAGTTTTTCGCAATGACAAAATAAAATCTATAGAGCGTAGTAATATTATCGAAGACAATTATGTCGCACAAGACATGCTCATCCAAGTTGCCCAGGACGATCAAATTACGGTTCAAAAAACCGCTTCACTATTTACTTCACGTGATAACGCTGTTTCAGAAGCTGGTTTATCCGCCCGCGAAGAGATCATTGCTTCACCGGAATTTAATACTTTAATCAAAGATCAAATAAAGGCCTGGCATTACTTATGGTGCCGCTTTGATTCAGCTCTTGAAACAAAAGAAAATACGCCTAAAGTCCAGCCATCATTGCTTTTACGTCTAAATAGCTTTCATGGTCTTACTACAGCTTCATATAACTCGATTGATCTTGACGTTGGACTGCCGGCGCGCGGTTGGAGCGAGGGCTATGAAGGGCACATATTTTGGGATGATTTATATGTCTTTCCTTTCTTTAATATGCGGCCCCAGCTATCACTCGAGCGATGCTGAAATATCGATATCGACGTCTTGATGAAGCCAGAAAACTAGCAAAAGCTATGGGAGTTTGTGGAGCACGATTTCCGTGGCAAAGCGGTAGCTCCGGACGAGAGGAAACACCACAGGGCGGCTGGGATCAAGATAAAAAGGTTTGGAATCCCGACTACAGTCACCTGCAAATACATGTAAGCGCAGCTATAGCATTTAATATCTGGCAGTACTATCAAAGCACCGGTGATCTGAATTTTTTATATATGTATGGTGCTGATATGCTAATTGAAATTGCCCGCTTTTTCGCGCATCTTGCTAAATACAACGACAAACGCAATCGTTATGAAATACATGGCGTGGTCGGTCCAGATGAATTTCACGTTCGCTATCCCGGTGCAAGTGAATCGGGTATCAATAACAACGCTTACACAAATTTGATGGCCGTATGGACTTTGTGCCGGGCTATGGAAATGCTCGATCTATTATGCGAAACTCAATCTAATGAAATCTGCGATCGCTTGAATCTTACTGGCGATGAATTGAAATTATGGGATGATGTTAGCCGAAAAATGTTTATACCTCTGCAAGCAAATGGCATAATTAGCGAATTTGAAGGATACGACAAACTAAAAGAATTTCCTCGGCAAAAAGATTGGCTTTATCGATCGCGAGCAACTCAATCGAGCATTAAAGGAAGAAGCTGGTTTGCCCAATGAATATCAAGTTTCTAAACAACCAGATGTTTTAATGTTGTTTTATTTATTTTCGGCAGAAGAATTAAAAGAATTATTCGATCGTTTAAATTATGATTTCAATCCGGAATCAATTCCTCAAAACATAGACTTCTATTTTCGTCAGACTGCAAGCGGTTCCAGCTTAAGCCGAGTGGCATTAGCTTGGGTTCTGTCGCGCAAAGATCGCCCAGCAGCTTGGAAGCACTTACAAGCAATCTCCACCAGCACCAACTCGACCGGTTCAACAGAGAGTAAGGTTTATCCGCATTCCTATAAGGTATGGGAAGAAGCATTAGGTACTGACTTTTTTGACATCCAGGGAGGAACAACCGCTAGTGGTGTGCACATCGGTGCAATGATAGGAACCGTGGACATTGTTCAACGTTGTTATGCGGGTATTGTATTTAAAGACGACATTCTCTGGCTCAACCCACGTCTGCCAGAAGAGTTAACGCGACTATCATTTCATTTGAATTACCGGCAGCATGCCCTACAGTGTGAAATCACACAAAAGACAGCAACAATAAGCAGTAGTGTGAGTAGCGCTCTACCTATTAGAATAGGCTTCAAAGATGAAATATACGAGCTTACACCTGGATCTAATAAAACTTTTGATATTTCTCCAGTCAAATCATGCCAATGAAATCAATTTCTAACGCATTTGGGGATGTGCTCAGCCACATTGCCAATAGAATACCAATGCTGGTAAATAAAATAATTGCTTTACTCCGTCCGGTGAACGCACCTAGCGCTATCCCGAGCAATCTTTATATTACACCGTGTTTAAATATGCTAGACATGCAATTTACGCATCTAGCCAAGAGGCAGTGCTTGTTATACTATCGAGTTATGAAAATTCTGCTCATAGCCACAGAAATCACAGGGAAAGCGCGTGCCACAATAAGAAAAAAATTACTGCTTAATTTGAATGTGTTATTAAGATAGCATTTTTCATAATCATTTGCTTCTTTAAATAGTCGGCAATTTCTTGAACAGCTTCGCGAACATAGATTTTAAATCAAAGTTTTTTACCATCGAAACAAAGAATAATCGTCAACACTTTCTACCTCTAACCAAATTCACTGCGACAACGTTAGATTATTTGAAAGATAGTTTAGCCTTTGGGAGGAAATGCTTTACAAAGATCTGCGTAGAACTCTTGATCAGCAAAAACATTTGCTAAACGGACAAGAACATCGAAATCTATACGTATCAAATCATCTATGGTCGTATGTCTTACTTCGTTAGGAAAATCGGACAAGAACAAACATGGAATTCCAGCTTTATTAAAACTCGCGTGATCGCTTGTTCCAGAACGTGCAATTCTATCGGGTACATTCCAGTGCTGACGCCGAAAAGCCTTTCTAAGACAAGCTATCATTATTTCCGAAAGTTTGCCATAACGATCTGCAGTGTAAATATGTAGCTCATTGATCCCTACAGAATCAGGGCATATGACACATCCTATTTCGTTTAGCTTATTCTCTGACTCAAGCCATTTTACATAGTTGCGAGAACCCATATTGTTTGCTTCTTCCCCATCAAAGAATATAAATCTAGCAGTATTTTTATGGTCCCAAATCGAGAGAACAGCCAGCAAACAAGCCACACCACTGGCATTATCGTTTCCACCAGGTGAACAACGACGACTATCAAAATGCGTTATAAAACAAGGATGCCCTGCCGCATTACCAACATCAACAATCAAATTAGTGATATTTATTGAAGATTTTGCTACTTCAATTTTTAAATCTACGGACACGCTAGGAGCTATCAGTTTTTGTACATCTTCGGACAAAATAGCAAAACCGGGAACTAATGGTTCAGTATTGAAACGCATACAATTGCCACTATAGAGACCATGATATCCTTCACGAAACCATGCTACTGCGGCCGCAGGACTAGCTAAGCGACACATATCCGATTCATGCAATACACCAAGCTTAACTAAAACAAGAGAGTCTTTCGCCGGAGGATTATTATCAAAATCTTCTCTTGTCTCATAAATTGTGGGCAATACCCTCCTTCCTGATAAATTGGCGCAGAGAGTGCTTAGACCAGGCAAAATTGATATTGAAACACAATCAGTGTTTGACCGAAGAGTACAATCCCAACTTACTGGTTTTCTAAGTATCGTACTCGTTTGATGTTCTGAATAGGCTAAACCCAAACTGGTAATTTCAGAGGCTATATAAGAGCGAGTACGATCATTTCCCTCAGTTCCTAGCTCGCGAGAACCTATTTTTTCTACAATGTGTCGCAAATGTTCTTCAATAAGAGGTTTTAGTTTTTGTTGTTTGAGCAGCATTGCTAACCAATTTCCTTAAATATACCGACCGCTATAGTTAAATGTTTTCTATTTAGCAAGTACCTTTTCAGCTAATCGCGGTTCTGCAACTTTAGTCTGCAAAACTTTTTTATTAGTAGCAAGCCGCAGACAGAAATAAATAATGGCACCAGTCAATGATGCTTGCAGTGCACAAATACCCACCTGCAATGATGCAGTACCAGGTATTATGCCTGAAGTGATAATGCCAACAGCATATGCACAAACCAAAGCGATGATAGCCGGAAATTTAAATTGAGGAAGATCATTAGCTTTTGCTACGAAGCTAAAATCATGTTTAATCTTAAGTACCTTGCTTAGCAATAAAAATTCGATACATAGTATTACTGTTGGTGCTGCTCCGATAACAGCATTGATGGAGCAAACCACTTCTAACGCATTTGGAGATGTGCTCAGCCACATTGCAAATAGCATACCAACGCTAGTAAATAGAATAACTGCTTTACGACGATCCGTTTGCACCACACTTTCAAAAACTGTAATGCCTCCATAGAGATTTGAATCGTTGCAAGCGAAATAACTGAGGATCATTATTAACCCAAGTAGTAGGGGTGCCGGGCCAAATACAAAGCTGCTCAATATATTCATCGACCCATCGGTATTGGTAATACCAGTAAGATTGGCCAGGAGCCAGCCTGTCACTGGAAAAAGAAACAAACCAATGACAATTGCAACTGTTAGAGGGATAGCGATTGGCCCTACTCGTGATTTAGAAAATCTCCAGAAATCAGGCTCATCGCCCCAAACACCAAGACCGAGTATATAAGAACTAATAACAGTCATTGCATAAGATAATGATTGATTGTGACTATGAGTCCAAATAGAAGCCGGAGATAAGGCAATAACTTTTGTGGCAGTAAGCGCTACCCAAATAGTCAATATCGGAGCGACCAGGAATCTGGCAAAATTGACTATGCCAGTAAAGCCAAAAATGTTATTAATACACATAAATGCTGCCAGTAAAGCCGCCAGCCACATAGTAGGAATTGCTGTATGAAAAATACTGTTCAGTCCCTGAGCCAAGAGGGCTGCACATAAGGCATAGAAAGCGATGAAGACCCAGGCAAAATTTAAAGATACAAACTTTGAGCCAATAGAGCCATACACTCGGCGTACTAAGAGTCCCCAAGTCTGTCCGGTGAGCGCACCTAGCCAAGCAGAACAAGTAGTATAGAAGACCAGCAGAACACAACTGGTGGCGGCACAAATCAATACTTGCTGGAGAGAGAAACCGCTGCGATACCAGTCAAAACCAGCCATCACGGTAGGAAAGCTAACAACCATAGTTAGCCATAAAAGACCCATAGACAAGGGACTACGCCGCTCCGACATAGGCACGATACTAACAGTATAATCCTGCTGTTTTGCTGCTGCTTCACTTTGCGGCATAGGCAAAATCCATTGAGTACTCTTTTAACGCTTTGGGGAGAATAACATCTAATGCTTTTGAGAGAATAACATCGACGCCAAAGAGTATCAAGGATAGAATTACGCAAATTCTATTTCTGATCATTAAAAACTCTCTCTTAAAATCGACTTAAACCTCTACCAAAAAGCAAACATTAAATGCCCTAAAAATTAAGACAAAAGACAAATCATTTACCTGAATACCCCTCTACCCCTGGCACCACCCAGTTCATATGTTCTATACAATGATTATCTGCTGTTTTTCCCGGCGGGATTTTTAGCTTCCCCCGATTGTCTTTAATCGGCCCCGTGAAAATATCAAGTTTGCCGTCTTTGATTTTTTGAAAAATTAAGTTACCTTGCGATTTTGTCTTATCCGAAACCATATTTCCAAAACTAGTCAATGTTACATACCCATCCTTGGCTCTGTAATATTCTGTTCCTGGTTTCCAATTACCATTAATTACTTCCAGCAAAATTCTTTTATACAAAGGTCCAAAATTCCACGACAAACCTGTAAGCCATGCTTTAGGAGCTTGTTTGCTGAGATCTTCATGTATGCCAACACTATAGATCGCTGCCTTTTCAGCACATCGTGAGACGGTCAAAGAACTGTCTAAATTAGAAACGACAATATCTGCGCCGTTTTCTGCAAGAGCCTTTGTGGCTTCAGCTTCGGTGGACGGATTATTCCAACTGTTCGTGCACACAAGATGTACAATGACTCTGGGGTTTACAGACTTAGCGCCAAGGGTAAAAGCATTGACACCAACAAGCACACCGGGCACAGCATGGCCAACTATGTAGCCAATACTGTTGCTCTTAGTTTGCCTTCCTGCAACAATGCCAGCAGGATATAAAGGCTCAAAGAAATAAGGAAAATATATTCCTACATTTGGTCTTTGTTGTTCGTTATATCTGCCAATTTGCAGAAAAATAACATCAGGATGATGGGCTGCCACTTGCAATATTGGTTCGTAGAAACCATAAGCAGTTCCAAATATTACTTTGGTGCCTTGGGCAATCATTTTTTCCATTACTCTTACTGCCTCAGCATTCTCCGATACGTTTTCAGCACAAATCGTTTGCACTTTCCCTTTCATGTTTTCTTCTAAATATAATCTTCCTTCATTGTGTGCTTTATTCCAGCCATAATCACTAACATATCCGCATAACACAAAACCGACTTTGATTGGAACCACTTGTTTAATAGATTCATTGGTTGCAAAAGTCGTATTGTCACAGGCAAGTAACAAGGCGAAGGCTAGAATTAGTCTAAGCAAAATCATTTAGGTAATTACCTTCCACGCCTGGCACAAAAAAAATTCATTTTGGCTACCCAATCAAAATCAGGGCTGTGTCCACTGCTAGTCTTACTTTGTCATCGCCATCCATAAACAGGATCCTTGAATACAACAAACTTTTTCGATGCGATTTTATTACTTAAGTCTGTTGCTTCATTACGAACGGTCATTAGTACTTGAAATCCAAAAGGTGTAAGTGTAGTGACACCACCATATTACAATTAAATTGCTCACTATGCCATTTTCTGCAACCCAAGGTACACTGCTTTCCACAATGATCACTAAACACATTTCGCCTCATTTATTTGGTGACCCTACTCTATTTCGCGACCAATCCAATTATTAGGCAACGCTAATACTTTATTGAAACATTGATGGATAGAAGATTTGGGCGAGAGAGGACTTGAACCTCCAAGGATTGCTCCACTAGATCCTAAGTCTAGGTAATGACGATTTTTGGCGTTATACGGGCTTATATCTTCTTTTATTAGAATAGACAGCTTGTCTGCCTTTGGCTTGTTTTTTCGTATGAACTCATGATATCATGGAATCGAAATCTGATCGGTTATTGATCGGTTAGAGAAAATCCGATCAGGGTTGGATCAAAAATTTCGGTTGATCGGTTAGTGATCGGTCAAAAAGGTCTAGGAAATCGAGGCAAACAATCTAGGGGATCGGCTATGACGTATTCAAGTGTTGCTGACAGTAAAATCCTTTCCCTCACAGACGCATTCGCTGAAAACACGACGGTCGTCGGTGAGTGGCGAGATTCCAAGCTGCCCGGCTTCCGATTCAAGGTAACTCCTGCTGGCAACAAGGTTTGGTT
Source organism: Candidatus Melainabacteria bacterium (assembly GCA_963845445.1). Lineage (GTDB taxonomy): Bacteria > Cyanobacteriota > Vampirovibrionia > Obscuribacterales > Obscuribacteraceae > JABDBL01. The sequence goes on from CAWJSE010000003.1 coordinate 151,959, forward strand.
CGTAGAGAATGTTTTGCATGGCACACGCAAATCAATAACTTTGACCCTGGGGCGCCACCCGGCCATTCCTGCCAAAGAAGCACGCAAGGAAGCAACCCGCCTGCTCTCGTTGCTTCGCCAGGGAGTCGACCCGCGCCTAGAACGGAAGATGCAGGAGAAGCAACAACAAGCTCAATGGGCAACTAACGAGCAATTGGAGAAACACACAGTAGAATCGGTTCTTGCCGATTACCTAAGGCGAAAATCCCTCAAGCCCGGAACCATCGACAACTATCGCATTGTGGCCAACGCCTATCTGTTTGATTGGATGCGGCGTCCACTCTGCGAAATAACAAAGGATGAAGTTGAAAACAGATTCCGGCAGATTTCTCGCAAAGAAATCCGTGACGGCAAGGGTGGCCCTGGTGCGGCTAACAACACGATGCGCGTTCTAAGAGCGTTGTTCTCTTTTGCGCATGATATGTACGAGCTACCGGATGGCTCACCGGTGGTTCCTCAAAATCCAGTGCGACGACTGAACCAGCTTGACTCATGGAACAAGTTGAGACGCAGGCAGACTGTGCTGTCTCAGAATGACTTGCCGAAATGGTACGCAGCGCTCAACAAGCTGGAAGACAAAGTCATGGCCGATTACTTTTTGTTTGTTCTGCTAACTGGACTGCGAAAAAATGAGGCGGCACACTTGAAGTGGCAGGATGTTAATAGCAATGATGGCTATATTGAAATTATGAATACCAAGAACAAAAGAGAATTTGCCTTGCCACTGTCGCGACGCCTGAAAGATATTCTCAAGCGTCGGCATGATCAGATAGCCGACAAAGACAATCCTTATATTTTCCCGGGACCCGGCAAAACTGGTCGTTTCGATCTACGCGGCCATCATTTCAACCTGGTCACTGCTGAGTGTGGGGTTACGTTTGGTTTGCATGATCTCCGGCGAACCTATCTTACTCAAGGTTTTTTGATGGGCCATGATCTGGAGACGCTTAAGAAACTGGCGAATCACAAAACTCGCGGCTCAGATGATGTCACTAAGGGCTATTTAATTGTGAGCGTTCACGACATGCTTGGTCCGATGGAAAAGGTGGGCGAAAGGCTTTGGGATCTGATGGCAGCAACAGCGTCCAGATCGCCGAAGAAGAAATGATGGCCACTGCCCATAGTCCCAAATCGACTTGGGAGGTGCGTGGCCGGCTGATTGAGCACTTGTTGCTAATTCTGCGACAAGCTGTCGCAGAACTTACCGGCTTAGATAGTGAAACAATGCGTGGAGAGATGCAGTATTTGCTGGACCTCCTTCGGGGTGGACACAGGCTGAGTGTCCGGCAATTGTGCAGGCGCCGCCTGCACAATTAGAAAAGCCCAGCAGCCGGAGCATTATCTGGGCTAGAGCTTTCTGGGACCAGCCTTGATGCAATGAAAGCGTCAAGATCAGACGCCTTGTACTTTGCAAGCCTGCCAATCTTATAAACTGGCAGTTTAAAGCGGCTCTTTGAGCACCAAATGGCCAGGGTGATTTCAGCAACGCCCAGATAAACAGCCGCTTGCTTACGGCTCATAAGCACGGAGTTGTTATTCCGTGGTGCGGCGGCGTCGCCAGTCAAACTTAGATCAAAACTGTTCATAATGATTTCCTCTTTCTATGCACTCGTGCGCCTACCGCAGATTTGGAAGTGTCCAATCAGTTGAAGTAAAGCCGTCTCTTCCTCGGCAGTCTTCCTAGTATTTAAGCAATAAGTTGCAATAAGAGATTCCAGCAATAGCTTCAGCCGAGCTTTCGGAAATGGATTCAGAATTTTGCGTATCCGTCCGGTAAAACGCATCTTTAACGGAGCAGCAGATTGAGAGATGATCAGCCTGACAGAGAGGGGCAGGTTAATGGGAAGTGGTTTGGCAAAGAGGAACTTAGAGCGCGAGAAAGCTTGGCGAAAGACCGTAGAAGAGTGGCAAGCGAGTGGACTGTTACAATCGGAGTTCTGTCGAGAGAAGGGGATTAGGGAAACACCTTTAGCTGTTGGAAAACGGTTATCCAAAAGCGGGATATGGAGAAAGAACTAAAAAGGACAACTGGAATGAAAGTAGCAAAAGTATCAGCGGAAAAAGGTATGGTTGCGCCGATGACGTTCCTAACGTTGGCAGAAGCAACGCAAGCGCCGAAGTACAAGAACCTGCAGATGGTATTGCCAAATGCGGTTGTACTCAGTGTTTGTATTCATCCAACCTTGTCAGTAATGGTTGCATCTTTGTATAAACGCGTGATGCAAACTTATGGAAATAATTATTTTGGTGCAGCTCATTTTCGTCTTTACAGAACATTCTGCACCAAACGCTGTGCGAAATTGTTCCTGTGACATATCTTGCTCTAGTAATGGTATCAAAGCCTCCGCTTCCGGCATATACTCGTCTCGCGGTGCACCACGCTCATCAAGTTCAGGTCCTCCTACAAATCCCTCGTAATCTTCATCTGCAAGATACGTGGCAAGCCAAAATTTAAGCTGAACAATCTTAGGAAGCTCTTCGACTTTCATTTTAATGAAATCCTTTAGAACAGGATCCTTAGCAGATAATCCGTCGATTTCTAAAAGTGTACATAGCTTCTGCACTGGCGGCGACAAGTGGATCAAGCAGTCAGCGATACGCGGCACCATTTGAACACAATTAGCCAAAAGAGCAGCATGTATACAGCGAATTCCATCTTCGACAATGGAAGACCACTCCTTTATAACGAGCGTTCCTTCATAGCGTGCCATTTGCCAGTCATTTAAGTTGCTAACAAATAGTTCAAGATATGGGGCAACAGCATGACAATCCCCAAGCGCGCCCAAACGGTTGACAATACTTGTTAAGACAGCCGAACGAGCGCGTAGCTTGCTGAAATCGCTGCCCTTCAGGCGATCCAACATCTGAATATCTCGATCATGATCTTCTAGGGCCTCGTTAAACACCTGCCAATCTTCGTCAGAATATTCGTCACCGCTTTCGATTAGGCTTTCTAATGCATTCCTGCGCCTTAGTATCTCTTCTCGTCCAAAATTTCCGAGGCTTAATACATCAGCTAAAAATTCTTGCTTGGTGCGTTCCGGCAGCATAAAAAATTGCGAAGACTCAAATACTTCTTTAAAAAGCTGCCAAGCTTTTTCTTTGTCACCGGAGACCAAGGCTTTCTTGCCCGCTCTCCAAGCAATGATTTCGTTATCTAAAAGTCCCAAAGCAAGAACCTCGTATTCCTTATTCAGCCATAACAGCAACAGTCAGATTTGATATACCACTCAAGAAAAACTATTAATCCGAACTGTATCTACCCAAATTTTCTATGATAAATGAGACAGTTTATACTAGGAAATAGGAGTCTATTGATGGCAGTAAAAGAAAGAGAAAAAGGTATGGGAAAGTCTTCTGTGACTATTTTTGATCCAGGTAGTAATGGATATGAGGGTGATGAAGATCCAGGAAATGAAGTAAAGGTTAGGGCAGAGTGCAGGCGGTTCACAGCTAAGTACAAACAAAAAGTTTTAGATGAATTAAAAGAATTATCGGCTGGTGAAGTTGGGGGATATTTGCGCAAGCAAGGGCTTTATTCATCACATATTACTCGTTGGCGCAGGCAAGCAAAGAGCGGTGATTTATCGTCAAAGAAAGCTGGTCGTAAGCAGACAAGGGATTACAAAGAGGAAAAGATTGGTCAGCTAACAAAAAAAGTAGCGAAGTTGGAAAAAGATTTACAGGTGGCGAAAACAATTATTGATGTGCAAAAAAAACTAGCAGTGGCGCTAGGGATCGAGATTCCAGAGCAAAAAGAACGGAATTAGTAAAAGATCTTATACCTATTACTGGTATTACCAATGCTTGTAAGGCATTGAGTATATCCACAGCTTCTTTTACAGGCAGCTAAAAGTTAAGCCTGACAAAACTGATAGACCAAGAAGGGTGTCTCATCGCAGATTAAGTCAGGCTGAGCGAGATAATGTTTTGGCTATACTAAATAGTGAAAGGTTTGTGGACAAATCGCCTACAGAGACATATGCCACTTTGCTTGATGAAGGCACATATTTTTGTTCTATTTCTACTATGTATCGTATTTTAAGAGCAGAAGGAGCAACACAAGAGCGCAGACGTGGACACAAGCGACATCAATACGCCAAGCCAGAATTGCTTGCCATTGCTCCTAATCAAGTATGGAGCTGGGATATTACTAAATTAAGAGGTCCCGTTAAATGGAGCTATTACTATCTTTATGTTGTTTTAGATATTTTTAGTCGTTATGTAGTTGGCTGGCATGTAGCTGAAAGAGAATCAGGTGAGATAGCAAAGAAATTTATTAGCGAAATAGTTGATAGACAGAAAGTAAATCCAGAAATAATTACTATACATTCAGATCGTGGTTCGCCAATGAAGTCATCTACTTTAGGGCAATTATTTATTGATCTTGGCATGAACAAATCTTTTAGCAGACCACGGGTAAGCAATGACAATCCCTATTCAGAGAGTCAATTCAAGACATTGAAGTACCACCAGAATTTTCCTGATAGATTTAAGTCCTTAGAAGAAGCCAAAGATTTTTGTCGAGAATTTTTTCCTTGGTACAACAATGAGCATCATCACAGCGGTTTAGAGTTATTGACACCTAATGATGTTCATCACGGGCGAGCTGATGACAAGCTATTGTTGAGGCAAAATGTAATGTTGTCTGTTTACGATAATAACCCTAACCGATTTGTTTTAGGTAGTCCGAAAAAGAAAGAACTAGCAAAAGAAGTGTGGATTAACCGCCCTAAAGAGGTTGCCCCCGATAAAGGCAAAACAGCCGAGCCGACAAGCCAAGGCAATGTGCTGGCGCAGCCACCGCAAAGCGGCCTGGCACTTGCCGTGGCTTAGGCGAGGCTACAATTTCTGCCCAGGGGGGAAGCTTATTTTTTGTAGCTTTTCTATCTTTTTCTGATTCTGGTGCCACTACTTGTAATGCCAACCTTAGACTCCTATTTATTTTTTAATGTGTCTCAAAGTCATTGACAAGGAGCGCTAATTGAAATACAATTTGGAATCCATAGCCCGAAGTATGAAGCGGAGTTCTGTTTAGCGTTACGTGAATTCAGCGCATTCTTGTGCTACTGTCTTCGTATCCGTCCGGTCGCGAGCATGACTAGACGAGAAGGACCGACAGCGTTCGCAGGTTGAAGATGTCCTGGACGGATGATATGCATTCCCAGGGGTTTCACCATTCCGAAGACTGGGTAGAGTGAAGAAAATGGATCTTATTCGAGATTGTTACTGTTTACCTCCTAGCCAAACGATCAATCAGATGAACCGTGCCCTTGTATTTTTCATTATTATTTTGCTGTCAATCGTCTTTTTAATACCAAACTCTTGGGCTGACGGGTCTGATTGGAAAAGAAAGAACGACGCTGGGCAGGATGCACCCAAATTTTCTATGATAAATGAGACAGTTTATACTAGGAAATAGGAGTCTATTGATGGCAGTAAAAGAAAGAGAAAAAGGTATGGGAAAGTCTTCTGTGACTATTTTTGATCCAGGTAGTAATGGATATGAGGGTGATGAAGATCCAGGAAATGAAGTAAAGGTTAGGGCAGAGTGCAGGCGGTTCACAGCTAAGTACAAACAAAAAGTTTTAGATGAATTAAAAGAATTATCGGCTGGTGAAGTTGGGGGATATTTGCGCAAGCAAGGGCTTTATTCATCACATATTACTCGTTGGCGCAGGCAAGCAAAGAGCGGTGATTTATCGTCAAAGAAAGCTGGTCGTAAGCAGACAAGGGATTACAAAGAGGAAAAGATTGGTCAGCTAACAAAAAAAGTAGCGAAGTTGGAAAAAGATTTACAGGTGGCGAAAACAATTATTGATGTGCAAAAAAAACTAGCAGTGGCGCTAGGGATCGAGATTCCAGAGCAAAAAGAACGGAATTAGTAAAAGATCTTATACCTATTACTGGTATTACCAATGCTTGTAAGGCATTGAGTATATCCACAGCTTCTTTTTACAGGCAGCTAAAAGTTAAGCCTGACAAAACTGATAGACCAAGAAGGGTGTCTCATCGCAGATTAAGTCAGGCTGAGCGAGATAATGTTTTGGCTATACTAAATAGTGAAAGGTTTGTGGACAAATCGCCTACAGAGACATATGCCACTTTGCTTGATGAAGGCACATATTTTTGTTCTATTTCTACTATGTATCGTATTTTAAGAGCAGAAGGAGCAACACAAGAGCGCAGACGTGGACACAAGCGACATCAATACGCCAAGCCAGAATTGCTTGCCATTGCTCCTAATCAAGTATGGAGCTGGGATATTACTAAATTAAGAGGTCCCGTTAAATGGAGCTATTACTATCTTTATGTTGTTTTAGATATTTTTAGTCGTTATGTAGTTGGCTGGCATGTAGCTGAAAGAGAATCAGGTGAGATAGCAAAGAAATTTATTAGCGAAATAGTTGATAGACAGAAAGTAAATCCAGAAATAATTACTATACATTCAGATCGTGGTTCGCCAATGAAGTCATCTACTTTAGGGCAATTATTTATTGATCTTGGCATGAACAAATCTTTTAGCAGACCACGGGTAAGCAATGACAATCCCTATTCAGAGAGTCAATTCAAGACATTGAAGTACCACCAGAATTTTCCTGATAGATTTAAGTCCTTAGAAGAAGCCAAAGATTTTTGTCGAGAATTTTTTCCTTGGTACAACAATGAGCATCATCACAGCGGTTTAGAGTTATTGACACCTAATGATGTTCATCACGGGCGAGCTGATGACAAGCTATTGTTGAGGCAAAATGTAATGTTGTCTGTTTACGATAATAACCCTAACCGATTTGTTTTAGGTAGTCCGAAAAAGAAAGAACTAGCAAAAGAAGTGTGGATTAACCGCCCTAAAGAGGTTGCCCCCGATAAAGGCAAAACAGCCGAGCCGACAAGCCAAGGCAATGTGCTGGCGCAGCCACCGCAAAGCGGCCTGGCACTTGCCGTGGCTTAGGCGAGGCTACAATTTCTGCCCAGGGGGGAAGCTTATTTTTTGTAGCTTTTCTATCTTTTTCTGATCTGGTGCCACTACTTGTAATGCCAACCTTAGACTCCTATTTATTTTTTAATGTGTCTCAAAGTCATTGACAAGGAGCGCACTCAACCACGCAAACTATGGAAAAGCAGAGGAGATGTTTACGGCTGCTCTAAAAGAAGCAGAGCAGTTTGGTCCGCAAGATCCTAAGCTAATCACGAGCCTCAATAACCTGGCGCGGCTTTATGATGGATTCGAGGGCAAGTATGTACAAGCGGAGCCGCTGTATAAGCGTGCGCTGGCCATTCAAGAAAAGGTATTTGGACCTAATGATTCTCAGGTAGCTGACTCTCTCAATGACCTGGCTGAGACTTATATTCATGAAGGTAAGTACGCAAAGGTAGAGCCGCTGTATAAGCGCGCGATAGCAATTCAAGAAAAGGCGTTAGGTCCAAATAACCCTCACCTGGTCAAGTACCTCGATAACCTGGCGTTGTTTTATGTTCTGCAACAGAAGTACGCAGAAGCAGTGCCGCTATATAAACGTGTACTGGCCATTCAAGAAAAGACGTTCGATCCTAAAAACCTCAAGGGCTACAAGCACGTTAACCTGCTCACCACCCTCAACCGTCTAGCGGACTGTTATGACAACCAAGGCAAGTACACAGAGGTAGAACCACTATATAAGCGTGTACTGTCCCTTGAAGAAAAGGGCTTCGTATTTTCTAATCTCCTTACTGTGCCTCTTGGTCTCAATAACCTGGCGGAAATTTATTTTAAGGAAGCCAAGTACGCGAGAGGCCGAACCACTATACAAGCGTTTATTGGTAATTGGAGAAAAGGGTAGAGATGATATTGGTCTTGGTCTTTCTGGTAAATTTCTTGTGGTCAACTCTCTAAATCGACTAGCGTTGCTTTATGAAAACCAAGGCAAGTATGCTCAGGCCGAGCTGCTCTATAGGCGATTGATAGAGTCGGGGTTAAGGTGCCGTGAGGTCCCTCTTTATAAAATCCAGCATGAATACGCTCAGCTGCTGTTTAAAACAAACCATAAACGAGAAGCCGTTGAAATGGAGAATAAAGCCAAAGAAGAAGAAGCTATGCCTAGGTAGCGGAGCAGCGTACTGTGCGACTTGCTCAAAATGATGTAGGAGAAATGGAGAGATTGGTCCATTAATTATCGATGGCGTGGGAAATACACTTTTGCTAAAGAGTTTGATCTAGTTGCTATAAGAGGTTACGCAACTCTTTTGGGTTGCCGGTGAAACTTGTGCGATTGCAACAACTATCTATCACTGTATCCGGTGGCAGTCTATCCTGGCAGGTCCGCAAAAGTTCTTTATTGCACATTTGTATTCGCCCGGTGAAGAACATGTCTAAGACACGAGGGTTGCCCGCTCTCGCCGCCTGGTCATGCAGTCGACCGGATGGATACAATTTTGCCAACATGACAATCGAAACTATACGGCGAATGGCACACAAGGCATAGGCTTCTGGTAATAATAGTGCCAAGTACTGATGCAGCCAGCAGCAGAAGTCAGCAATGATTATTATGCATAGACCGGTGCTTTACTTATGATTTTCTATTTCTGCGGGCAGACTGGGCTCGCCTCTGCAGAGCCGGATGCCTTGGGATGTTTTCTATCATGTTAGGATCATTGGTCAACAAGCTTGGCTTTATCTCACCTTCATCGCGTAGCAGAGAAATGAATTCCGCCTCGTTCTGTCGCAACTGAAGTGAATCTTCTAGTGAAACGATTTTGCAATGCCTACAGCAATAGTCAAAATGCTATCCAAACATTGAGCAAAATCGCAAGCCTTGTCAGCATTTTGAACTTCATTTTGTAATTCATTTATGCCTGCTTCTACTTGTTCAACTGCTGTTTTCAATCCCTCCACCTGCTCCTGAAATTCCGCACTCCAACACTCAAATACCTGTTGTGAAATAGCAGCGATTATATGATCTAGCTTGGTAGCATTATTACTAAAATTATCACGCAATTCTTGATCTTTAATACCGTTATTTAACACTGCAGCGCTGCATATATCATATGCCCGCTGAAGCAGCTTCAGTGCGTCCTCATGGTTAAATCCGATTTGCCCCTCAAGTATTTTGTTAGACATAAATGCTCCATTATTGTGCCTTATCAGGGATTCTGCTTTGACACCGCTACAATCTGATCTACGGCATCAGAAAATTTTTGTACCTGTGCAGTAAATAATCTTAATTCAGCGAGTAATTGTAGTTCGCGCTCCTTTTTAGGGTAGTTTCGATTTTTGCTATATTCAACCAAATCTTTATGTGCTCTATGCATTGTTTGGATAAGTATTTTTGGATCCGCAGCACCAATAAGAGCTATCTTCGACGCTGCTGAATATGCTCCCTGCAATATTTGTTGTCGGCTTGAATCTAAGGGCAGCTCCTTGTTTTCATTTTTAGAAGTTTCATAATTATTGTAATAGTTGACCCATACCAGCAATGAGCCATTGGCGTTATTAGCATATGTTTGGCTCAAGAGAGACGTATCCCTTTCAAGATTCTTAAAGAGCTTATCAATGTTATCCGCATTTTGAGTAATAGAATCAGTTAATGACCTCTCCCGTTTATGTTCCAACCAACTCTTCACACACATACTTGTGATTTGAGTAATTGGGACTCCATAGTCTTGGGCACTTTTACTATTATCATTACCAATCAATGCACTGGCGTTGGTTGATATGCCGCTCATATCAGCAGAGATGCCTTGAATTGCTCCTTCAGCTTGCTGAGGAGCATCAGAAGATGCTAGGGCTGCAAGCCCCTGCACATACTTTCCTAATAGAGTCAATACTTGCACGCGCAGTTGAATGTCGTTGGGATTATAATAGAAAATCAGTCCAGTATTGTAAGTAAGTTTTTGATCGTTTTCATCCCATTCGACTACATCTGTTGCCCCCATCTGCTTATCTGTCTTAAACCTCAACTCATCAAAATATTTTTGTCTAGCAAGATCATTTACTGATTGATAGTACCTTCCCAAAGCAGCAGCAGCTTTATCTATCGCATTACTAAACTCCACAACATTTGTTAGGCTAATTGCTGAATTACATCCAGACAAAAGTACAACAACACTAGTGCACACCAATACTACTTGCAACCGTTGAAATAAAATACGCATAGGTTCCTTCCAAGTTTGGCGCTAGAACGTAACTTACAGACTAGGCGCTTCTGAATTATACTAGAATAATATCCGTATAGAAAAAAGAACTAGCGAGCTGGATTCTTCATTTGTTTAACTATCTAGAAAGGGGCAAGCACAATGGATCACTTTGTAACCATCCCGGTTGATGAACACGGGTGGATTCATGATACCCGTACCGGCACAAACGATATTTCAGCAGCCCTTGTATCTGCAATGGATGATGGGAAGCGATTTACTGATATATTTATATATTCACACGGTTGGTGGACGACAGCCGATGCATCAATGCTTCAATATGGAAAATTTTCTCTTGGCTATACACAAGCACTTATAAAAATTGATAACGATCTTCAATATCCCCCAAAATCATCTTTTGGACTTGGGCTGCATTGGCCCTCAATACTCAGCGAAAATACAGATTCAGTAACTGATAAGTTTCAGATTCTGAGCTATTACGAAATGGAACGCCGAGCAGACTTGGTCGGCAAAAATGGCTTGTACAGCATACTAAAACTCATACTGCAAGAAAAAAGCAAAAGCCAACGCCACCCTCAGGTTGCATTTAATTGGGCACAGCTTCGGATGCAAGGTTTTATGCAGCGCCTTACACAAATTGTATGTAAGAAGCAAGGACGATGGCCAATTAAAACAATATTTAGCAAAATCACCCATAAACCTAGTACTGCTACAAGCAGCATTCCCAAATGATGACCTGGAGACAAATAAAAATTATGGACATGTACTTGATTTTGAAAAATTGAATATTTTAATCACAATTTCAGAAAAAGATAAAGCTCTCGGAGTGCAGTTTCCAAAGGCTGAATTTCCTGAAGAAGGAATCGGAAATATTCTTAGTGGAACAGCAAGAAAAGCATTAGGATACGCAGGTCCAACTGATGAGACTAAGAAGAGAATGGGACAAGACGAAATACTGAGCGTCAATAAAAACTTTAATTATTCAGAAGTCCCAATACTAAAGGAAAAGGGATTGCTTGTTGCAGATTTGACAAAATTGCATAGCGAAGATGGTTATCAGCCAACAGACACGAATTCGGGCAACCATTCAGATATTTACCAACCAGAAATCTATAATCTCATCTCTCGGTTTTTATTTCAAAGATCGTTATCGACCATATAGGCACCGCTCGGGATGGCAGCCCGCCATCAGATGGAAAAATGTTATATCCCTCGCCACCATTTGGCACCATTGACAGGATAAAAGTTGTTGGTACCACCCGCTCAGGCAGTCCTGGCGGGCATCCAGTTGATATATAGTCTCGCCGGCATTTCGATATCCTTTTATCCGCATCAAAGATATTGATTGAGTGATTCGTCAGATGGAATATAATTACTCATCATATAACGCTAATCAATGGGGTTTCTTGCATGTATACCGCTGCCGATTGGGCAACTATTTTAGCCGCACTAATCAATCAGTATTCTGCTGCCATTTTTATTGCCTTCTGCGTGTTTGGTATTGTAGCTATGATTTCTAGACCGAAAAGCAAAAACATCGTTCTGAAGTACGGAGAGGGACAACTTGCAGCAACTCAAGGCACCCAGGAGCAGAGTATTGATACTTCCACAAAACTCCTGGTTGATAACAGTGTTTTTACAACTTATGGTATTAAAGTTAAACCTGAAATCGAAAAATTTATAGCAAATCGTGCCTCCAATATAACCCCAGAAGAAGTATGGATAAGGTTCGGTGTTGTTGGTATCATGTCATCCAATTTTTTTCGAGCTTATATTTTTATGTATGGCAGTCAGCTCCATTTTTTAGATGATTTAAACAGAGCCTTCATGATGCCCAAAGAGACAGTAAAAGAAAAATACTTTGACCCAGCGGCAAACGCTTCCCCTGATTTTTACATTAGTAAAGACGGGTTCGATAATTGGCTCAACCACTTACTTGCAAATGAATTTGTTACGGCTAAAGACGAAAATATAACCATTGCACCAATCGGGACAGAATTTCTTGCTTTTTTGGTGAACAATAGACTTAATCTAAATAATCAGCATTAACACTTACTGCGTTCCCCTATAATTTTATAGTAATTTGACCAATCATAGGAATTAGCTATTGCTTGAAAGAGAGCCAATATTAGTTTTTTTAGGCGCCGGGGCAAGTATTGCTGCCGGCATACCTTCAACGGCGGCATTAACCAAAGGGGTAGCGTCGTTACAGGTTATTGCCAGTAAGGCAAAGGACGTTATACTGCGTAATGGTTATTACGGTCCTGCTCTTAGTGTTGACCAAAACAAACCAGAATTCATTGCTCAAATGATCATGCGTGGGCTACAAACAAAGCTTGAAGCGCCGAACTTTGAGCATATCCTAGCAGCAATGGAAGATCTTCGGTTAAAAACCTGGGGGCTAGCGAATTCTAATATTACTGCCAGGACTTAGATGACCATCAAATGGTTAATATCCTTATTGATCCTTTATGATCATAATTTTCTATTTCGGCTAGCAGAGTAGGCTCGTCTCATTAGAGCCGGATGCCTTTGGATGGTTTCTATCATACTGTGGTTTCTAGTTAATAAGCTCGGCTTTATCTCACCTTCCTCGCGTAGCAGAGATATGAACTCCACCTCGTTCTGTCGCAAAGGAAAGAGCGGCAATAACAGACTTTTACACTCAGCAACTAGATTAGCAGCAAAAGCATCATCGTCTTTTTTGGCAGGCAGACTCTTTGTTCGCAATACAGGAATCAGTTTCTGTTTGAGGTAAAACAGTGTTGCATAAAAATCATTCTGTATTACAACACAACCCCTAACAAACATGAATTCCCTATTTATTTGTTGCCGTTGCTATAGAGGCGGAAGATAGTATTTTTGTCTCGCGCAGACAAACCGGACAAATAAATGCTTCCACATGCCCACATTATGTCATTTGCGTTTGGTGAATGTCCACATAGCCCAAGAGCGTGGCCTACTTCATGCAGGCATGTTTCCCGAGCCTCCGTGTCATTAATCGGTACCATGCCGACGGCAGTAATTCTATTTGGTCTCATGGTGAAAATTGTTATAGTTGCATGTTGAATACCCGTTATTCCGTTTGAACGCTCAAAGTCAGGGTACACCCAAGTCTTACCGGGTTCAGATGAGGACTTATCTGGATCACGCTGCCAGTTGCACACAATGTCCGCATCATCTTTGTGGGATGTTTCAGTCCATGATAATTTAGCTCCGCTAGTGGCCGTCCACTCATTGAAAGCATTGACAAGCATAGTCCGGTACTCGGGGCGATAATATTGAATAGCAGTACCAGATTCAAAAAATACTTTAAGCGGCATTTTGTTGCTTGGCCAGCGGGAAGCTAGTTTCTTTTCTATAAGAAGGTCAAAATAGTCGAGTGATGTTTTGTTACCTGATTCAAAGGTATCTTCATGAATGTTTTTGAAGGTCTGAAGTTGGTTTTTGGCGGTGGCTATCAGCGAAGAGTCCGCTGTTTTGGAATCAATAACTTTTTGTAGCCATATCCGGGACTCCTTAATATTGCCTAAATAAGCATAAGAAATACTTATATGTAAAATAATCTGGGCATTATCAGGCTCGATTGCCAGTGCTTGCTTATAATGTACTATTGCTTCTTCGTTGTTTCCCAGGCACCCGCATGTAAAAGCCAAACTGGATTGAGTGTCAACCGAGTTTGGACATAATTTGCATGCTTGTTCCAAAACCATGCGAGCCTTTGCATAATCTCGATTCTGGAGTAAATCTGCTCCTTGATTATCGAGTCTAACAAATTCTTTCATCTGCGTTTGAGACAAATTTGCCTGTGCTTTTCCTGATGGCTTTTCTTGAGCAATTACTGTTGGTGTAACACTGAACACCGCGGTAGTAAGCAAAAAAAATATTAGTTTAGATAATTTTTGATGTTTTGCAGGCATAATTGTTTCTTTAAAAGCCGCTGGGAACAATATGAAAATTGTATCTAGCACGTAATGATATTCCCATTAACATATTCAATTAAACTTGAGTGGGATTGAGCTATATTGCTTGGCGCGTCACTCAAGATAGTAGATTATTCAAATCGAAAGGTGATGGACGATGACACATGAGCGTTTTACATGGAACGCTTGCCATATAACTGGCCAGCGTTCATCATGGATCGTGAATATGGCAATCCGTTATCGAGCTTTTGAGATAAGTTGTCCGAATCTGGCGGCAAAAGATCTGGAACTTGTTTAACAGCTTGTGCCAGAGCTGCAAATAACAGATATCCGCTCCTTGTCAATGACTTTGAGACACATTAAAAAATAAATAGGAGTCTAAGGTTGGCATTACAAGTAGTGGCACCAGATCAGAAAAAGATAGAAAAGCTACAAAAAATAAGCTTCCCCCCTGGGCAGAAATTGTAGCCTCGCCTAAGCCACGGCAAGTGCCAGGCCGCTTTGCGGTGGCTGCGCCAGCACATTGCCTTGGCTTGTCGGCTCGGCTGTTTTGCCTTTATCGGGGGCAACCTCTTTAGGGCGGTTAATCCACACTTCTTTTGCTAGTTCTTTCTTTTTCGGACTACCTAAAACAAATCGGTTAGGGTTATTATCGTAAACAGACAACATTACATTTTGCCTCAACAATAGCTTGTCATCAGCTCGCCCGTGATGAACATCATTAGGTGTCAATAACTCTAAACCGCTGTGATGATGCTCATTGTTGTACCAAGGAAAAAATTCTCGACAAAAATCTTTGGCTTCTTCTAAGGACTTAAATCTATCAGGAAAATTCTGGTGGTACTTCAATGTCTTGAATTGACTCTCTGAATAGGGATTGTCATTGCTTACCCGTGGTCTGCTAAAAGATTTGTTCATGCCAAGATCAATAAATAATTGCCCTAAAGTAGATGACTTCATTGGCGAACCACGATCTGAATGTATAGTAATTATTTCTGGATTTACTTTCTGTCTATCAACTATTTCGCTAATAAATTTCTTTGCTATCTCACCTGATTCTCTTTCAGCTACATGCCAGCCAACTACATAACGACTAAAAATATCTAAAACAACATAAAGATAGTAATAGCTCCATTTAACGGGACCTCTTAATTTAGTAATATCCCAGCTCCATACTTGATTAGGAGCAATGGCAAGCAATTCTGGCTTGGCGTATTGATGTCGCTTGTGTCCACGTCTGCGCTCTTGTGTTGCTCCTTCTGCTCTTAAAATACGATACATAGTAGAAATAGAACAAAAATATGTGCCTTCATCAAGCAAAGTGGCATATGTCTCTGTAGGCGATTTGTCCACAAACCTTTCACTATTTAGTATAGCCAAAACATTATCTCGCTCAGCCTGACTTAATCTGCGATGAGACACCCTTCTTGGTCTATCAGTTTTGTCAGGCTTAACTTTTAGCTGCCTGTAAAAAGAAGCTGTGGATATACTCAATGCCTTACAAGCATTGGTAATACCAGTAATAGGTATAAGATCTTTTACTAATTCCGTTCTTTTTGCTCTGGAATCTCGATCCCTAGCGCCACTGCTAGTTTTTTTTGCACATCAATAATTGTTTTCGCCACCTGTAAATCTTTTTCCAACTTCGCTACTTTTTTTGTTAGCTGACCAATCTTTTCCTCTTTGTAATCCCTTGTCTGCTTACGACCAGCTTTCTTTGACGATAAATCACCGCTCTTTGCTTGCCTGCGCCAACGAGTAATATGTGATGAATAAAGCCCTTGCTTGCGCAAATATCCCCCAACTTCACCAGCCGATAATTCTTTTAATTCATCTAAAACTTTTTGTTTGTACTTAGCTGTGAACCGCCTGCACTCTGCCCTAACCTTTACTTCATTTCCTGGATCTTCATCACCCTCATATCCATTACTACCTGGATCAAAAATAGTCACAGAAGACTTTCCCATACCTTTTTCTCTTTCTTTTACTGCCATCAATAGACTCCTATTTCCTAGTATAAACTGTCTCATTTATCATAGAAAATTTGGGATCAGAAATGACACTTGAGGTAGTCCAGAAGTAGTCCGGCGGAAACAATGATCCTTGAAATATGCCTGCCCGGTAAGACTCGAACCTACGACCTCTTGGTTCGAAGCTTGGAGATGAGATGAAGAACCAAATCGCCGGCCACATGTCGTCGGTTAAAAACCTGGGGGCTAGCGAATTCTAATATTACTGCCAGGACTTACATGACCATCAAATGGTTAATATCCTTATTGATCCTTTATGATCATAATTTTCGATTTCGGCTAGCAGAATAGGCTCGTCTCAGTAGAACAATGGCGGCTGCAATTTAAAAGGGTGGGCTCCGCGGATCACCCTTTCTCTATTGGCACAAAACTCTCCAAATATTTGTCCATTGAGGCTTTTACCTGCTTTTTTCTATCCCACTTGTATGCTAGTAGTGTTGCAATTCGCTACTTTTAGCATATAATTGGGGTATGAAAACCCTGGAGCAATACCTAGACGATCAGCTAGCCGGTGGCCGCCTGTACTTCATCAAGAATGAGGCAATGAGCGCACTTGGCATCACTGCTGATGCGTTCAAGTCGGCATCCGCCCGGCTGATGAAGAAGAACCGTCTGATTAGTCCCTGGCGAGGGTTCTACCTGATTCTTCGTCCAGAGGATCGGTCCAGCGGGGCACCAGATCCGGTGCTTTGGATCGATCTTTTAATGAAGTATCTTAAACTGGACTACCGGATATCGCTATTGAGAGCAGCGGCGTTCCACGGATCGTCGCATCAAGTGGCAATGGTGATTCAAGTGATGGTCTCTAAGCAGATAAGGGATTTTGAACTTGGTCGACACCGGATTCAGTTTATCTACTTGAGACCATCAGCTTTTAGCAAAACGAATCAGCCGGACTGGCTGCAACAGCTCAAAAGTGAAACCGGGTATGCCAAAGTTGCAGGCATTGAATTGACGCTGCTCGACTCGGCGCGGTATTTTCACAAGGCTGGTGGCATAAACAGTGTCGCTCAAGTTGTCCATGACCTGGGCGACAAGGCGGACGTGCGTAAGTTAGTCAAAGCGGCGGACTGCTACGAAAACTCTTCTGTGCGGCGACTGGGGTACTTACTTCAGCATTTCGGTCACGATAAACAAGCAAAAGCACTTTTGCCATTTGTGAAAAAGGCAAAGTCGATGAAGGACTTAGACCCGTCAGTCACGCCGATCAGCGAGGACTTGCCGTGTATGTCTGAGCTTGATTCTGTCTGGATGTTGCGCGTGAACACCTCAGTGGAGATTGACGAATGATCCCCAGTACCTTTATTCAAGCGTGGCGTAAAACAGCCCCGTGGACGGACTCAAGACAAGTCGAACAGGATCTAATTATTTGTCGCGCTTTGTGTGATCTTTTCAGTTCTTCTAAGCTATCCGGCAAGATTGCCTTTCGTGGTGGCACTGCCATTAATAAGCTATTGTTTAAAAAGCCGCTTCGGTACTCGGAAGATCTCGACCTGGTGCAGACGCAGGCGGAGCCGATTGGTGAGACCGTTAACGCAATTCGTGATGCGCTGTCATGGCTGGGAGACTTCAATTGGAAGCCAGCAAGCCATTCGATGCACCTGTTTTACAAATTCAATCCTGAGGCTGCGCCTGATACCACGCTGAAGGTGAAGATTGAGATCAATACCCGTGAGCATAAGCACTATTTTCCGCTCAAGAACTATCCGTTCGACCTGAACAGCGACTGGCATAGGGCAAAGGTCGACATTGTGTCATTTGAACCAGAGGAATTGTTCGGCACCAAACTCAGGGCTTTGTTGCAGAGGCGGAAAAATCGGGACCTATTCGATTTGAATCAAGGATTGAAACACCTGCCTCTGGACCGCGACAAACTGATGGACTGCTTTCATCACTACCTCGGCTTGCAAGAGCAGGCAATCAGCCGAGCCGTTGCCGAGCAACGGATGCTGGAAAAGTTTCAACAAAGCCTGACAGAGGACATTGCGCCACTTCTGCCGGCTGGTATTACTTTCACTGATGATGAGGCGCTGGCTGCCTTCGGTTTAGTTTGGAACGAGCTGATAACAAGTATCGCCGGAGACGCCTGGAAACTCTCGGAAAAGGTAATAGAGGATTTACGCAAAAAAAGACCGAATCTGCTTCGCTAATCGGGTATGGCTGTGACTGTCGTTACGCCAGCAAGAATCTCGATACCCCAAGAATGACTCCAACCAAATTGTGGCGACAGTGTAGCCACAATTTGCCTGTCCGGAAAAATCTCGGTAAATTTGACTATGCGAGCTGGAGAGTGTGTTACCTCGGACTATTTTTAACCAAATGCCTCCAAAGCGTGGGCACACCACTTAAGTCAAGTAAGATAGCGGTTTTCGGAAGATGACCGCTTTTTTATTGGGGTAGGCATATCACGCCGGTGATATGCCGGTGATATGTTTTTAAAACAATAAGGGTAAAGTAAGGAAAAGATTGGAAAGCACCGACTTGAGAAGGTCGAAGTTTGATAAATACATCAAAATTGCAAAATTGACTTCCGCTTGCCAGTTAATGGGCTTTTCATATAGTATTTTTATACAAATCGCTTGTTAACTGGTATGAATTTCCAAGAATTTTGTTACTGCCAGGCCATCGTTTACACCGAAGGGGCTGGGGGTTCGAGCCCCTCACCGCCCAAGCTTTTCGGGGATCGGACGAAAATCATATGCTACTAGCCTGCTACCTTGGAAAGAAAAGTAGAGATAATTAGATAGACGTAGAGAAATATATTTTTGATATCACCTGTGATATCAAAACTGACTCGCAAGCTTAGATCCATTCTCTACGAACCATGAGGTCGGAGGTTCGAGTCCTCCCGGGCAGGGTTATTCAACCCTGGTTCGGCCCGAAGACATAGTATCCAGAACGTTCCGGAGACATGGTATACACTTTTGCCTTTTCAAGGAGGCAAGCGGGGTATGCCGTGGAAGGAAAGTTCAATTATGGATGAACGTATGCGCTTTATTATTCGGCTCAAAGACGGAGAAAATATGTCGTCCCTGTGCCGTGAATTTGGGATAACTCGTAGAACTGGTTACAAAATTTTAGATCGGTACGAGGAGTGCGGTTTAGAAGGGCTGCATGATCGGGCGCGACGACCTGTGCACTATGCAAATCAATTGCCAGCACAAATAGAAGCTGCGATCGTAGCGGCCAAGCGGGAGAAGCCGCACTGGGGTGCTCGAAAAATTCGCGAGCGGTTACTACGCAAACTTCCGAATGAAATCAAAGTTCCTGCGTGCAGCACTATCCATGCGATTCTAGATCGGCACCAATTGGTTACTAGACCGAAGCTTAGAAGAACAAAAGCTGAGGGTACTCCATTATCTATTGGCTCAAAACCAAACGACCTGTGGTGCACCGATTACAAAGGCGAGTTCCAACTTGGCAATAAACAATACTGTTATCCATTAACAGTAACCGATCATGCTTCACGTTATCTTTTTTTATGTGAAGCAATGGAATCGAATAAAGAACAGCCGGCTTTTACAGCATTTGAAAGACTATTCCAAGAGCGAGGCTTGCCGCTCGCTATCCGCTCTGATAATGGTGTCCCATTTGCTTCTCCCAACGCTTTATTCAATCTATCCAAACTTTCGGTTTGGTGGCTGCGTCTAGGAATTAGTATCGAACGTATTAAGCCCGGTCATCCAGAACAGAACGGTCGTCATGAACGCATGCATCTAACTCTCAAAAAAGAAGCTACCAGACCAGCTGGTGCTAATATCTTTCAACAACAAGCCAAGTTCGACGCCTTCATTGAGGAATTTAATAATGAAAGGCCTCATGAGGCTCTCAACATGAAATATCCTACCGAAATCTACACTGCTTCCCCCAGAATATATCAAGGTATTTCAGACCCAGATTATCCTTTTCACGACCAAACTGTAAATGTCACAGTTTGTGGTCGTATTTGCATTTATCGTAAAAAAATCAATCTCAGCAAAAGTCTTGCAGGACAAGCAGTCGGAATTAAGGAGGTAGACGATGGTATTTGGTTAGTCAGTTTTATGAAATATGATCTTGGTTATATTGATTTAGAGGAAAAAACTTTGCAACCCCTACAAAATCCTTTTGGTTTTAAAGTGTAAACTATGTGTCCGGAACAAACTGTATACTATGTGTCGGAACGCACACCTGTCTCAGGCCAGTCAGATCGTATATACTTTCCCTACCCTTTATGATAGGTTTATTGCCATAGTCAGGCGGCAAATAATGGTTCTGTCCAAACAAATTAGTCTTGCAAAATTATTTCTTTCTCGCCTTCATAACCTGCACGCATTTGGCAATAATCTTCTCAGCTGGTTCAGGGTTATGATCTAACCAATTTAATAAACCAATAGAAACGACTGCATTTGTCATTTCCTGAACTTCGCGATTACCAAAACGTTCTTTAGTTAGTCCTTCGAATTGTGGTTCAGACAATTTGATACTAACAATAGCTGTTAAACCTTCTCTGATGTCTTGACTAATCAGTAGATCGTCGTTCTCTTTTAATAGACTGTGTTTACGCGCATAACGATTGATTACGCGGGTGAGGGAACGGTAAAAACCCATAAGATGAGTGCCGCCATCATGAGTAACAATATTATTGACGAAAGTATAGATAGATTCGGCACACGAGTCTGTCCATTGCAAGGCACATTCCACATCTATGTCTTCCCTCTTTTGGTCAATATAAATTGGTGGCATGTGTAAAGCATTGCAAGACTGGTTTAAATATTCTACACAGCTGGCAATGCCAACTGCTTCAATTTCTCTAAGAGTTTTTGCCATATTGTCTTGATAAAGAGCAGAATCGATCAATAGGCGGTCTAACGGTTGGTTTAAGACACAATCAGAATCTAAGTCATCCGACACTTCACCATTTCCAAAAATGAAGGTACCTTCCTGCCAGCTTACGGCAAATTCAATCACTGCAGGTTTACCTTTTAGTTGGCCGAGACGGGCATGAGTTAATTTGCCATCCTGGCAGGCAGTGATAAAAGTTTTGCCGGCATCTTCTACAGTCAGTAAACCGGTTTTTCTGCTATTTACTAGAGACTGCAAAAGGCTACTAGGGCTAGTCGAACTGAGTTTACCGGAAAAAGCATCCCTTACAATTTCTGGTGTTTCGTCCTTGCGTTTCTCTAATTCGCGTTCCACCTCTTTAAGTTCTATTTTTTCATCAAGATTTTCTTCGAATATTTTGTCTGTAGAATGTATTTTTCCTATGTCGCTTGCTACAACAAGCTTAGCCACAGGCTGTCCTCGTCTGGTAATTAATATTTTATCTCCCGGTTCCATGTCGGATTGGGAAATTCTTTGACGAATTGATTCCGCTAGAGTAATAGGATGTTCCTCAGAAGGCACGGATAATTTTGAGCGGCAAAATCTACAAAATGTCGCCTCTTTGCGGATTAACTCGGCACAAAAAGGACAAGGATTGAAATATTCATCAGAGAGTCCTTTCTCACAAAATCGGCACAAAATAGCATCACGATGAATTAGTTCGGCACAGTTTGGACACCTTATTAATTCATCGTTTAGTTCCAGCATATATCTGTTCCTCAATTAGCTATAAGCAAACTTTTTCCCTATCTTACGGTTATGACTTTTGCTTTTCCTGCGGCAATTTTTCTGTTATAGACTCACAAATTTCTTCGTTAGTCGAGGGAAGGGGTAAAGCAATTTCGGCACTTTTAAGAGGATTGATCGGTGTGCGTGGTACAGGAGCACCTTGGGGATGATGTCCTGGCGGTTCAGATGGCTCAGATAAATCAGATTTACAGAACCGGCAACGACTAGCTGATTTCCTTACCATTTCAGCACAATGAGTACATTTTTTATAGTGAAGAGGCGACAAACCGCGATGACAAAAGCGGCAAGATATTGCCGCTGCTTGCAGTGTTTCAGCGCAGTTAGGACAGAGCTTAGTATTGTTGTCGGATGTTTGATACATGGTAGTTACATTTTTATATTTAATTATAGTGGCAACTCTTCATTGATCTCCTCGTTTTTGTTCATGCCAATCGATGGCGTTTCATAATCTTACTTATTTTAGTATTAGGGTTTTGTACCAAATTGCTGAGCCATCTCACCCAAGTATTTGATCATACTATCTTTTAAATGCTGAGTAAGTTCTTCTTGTAAGGCCTTGTTTTGAGTTTCTTTTTCTTCTTTTGTTGGCTCTGGCAAACTCTTTGCACGTTCTGCGTATGATTCTGAATCCTCAAGGTGTTCTGATTTTTTACATAAGCCTGAAAGATATACTAGCGTGTTTTTTAGTTGCCAATTATGAGTTCCAAATTGTTGCTCTTCTAATTGCAAAATACGCTTAAATACTTTTTCTGCGCCTACAAAATCATTGTTCGCTTCAAAGCATATTCCAAGAGTTTTAAGTGCCCGGATTAGTTTAGGCAAATCTGATTGGGCAGATTTTTCTAAAATATCAACTGCTCTTTTTGCCAACTTAACTGCTTTGTCATTTTTACCTCTATCTTTATAGGACAAACTTAGCTGGACTAACTCCTGGGCTAGCTCCATTGGTTGTTGATTTAGACATTTCTCTAATTTTTGTAGATACTCATCGTATAACGGTTCTGCCTCCTGTTCTTTGTTATGTCTTTCAAGATGAAAGGCCAGTGCTCTTAACGACAAAAGAAACTTACGATTATCTGCGTCACCTTTTTGCCTTTGTTCTTCTAACATCTTGCGCAACATATGTTCCGTATTGCTTTTATCGCCTGTTTTAAGCTCAATTGCTTGTGCCTGCTCTCGTAAAAGCCTACTTGTCTCAAAATCTCGTGTGATTGCAAAACACTCGGCTAATTGGTTTAACGTCTTTGCTATCTCAGGATGTTCATTACCAAATAGGTTTCGTTTTATTCTAAGAGAAGAAGTAAGATATTCTTTTATTTGTTCGTTTACTTTTTTATCTTTTTCAGATAATCCAGACTGCTGTGTACCGTCCTTCTTTTCTAAATTAGTTTGATCAGCTTTTTGTTTTAATTGATCAATTGAGCTAGGCAGGTCCTTTAACTGTTGAATTGCTTTTGGTAACTCTTTTGCTCCTAATGTCAACCGCTTATATGACATTTTACTGGCCAAAGACTCAAGCATTTTTGCTACTTCAAGACTCTCTGAACCATATATTCTTTTTGTTTGCTCCAGTCCTTTTTCTAGAACTTTTTGGGCTTCCTCGAATTTCCCTTCCCGAGCATACACATCAGCAAGTGAAACATAAACATAAGTGTCTCTATTGTTTGGATCATCTGTTTGCTTGACTAAAATTCCTACTGCTCTCTTATCTAATGCGTCAGCTTGTTGATTTTGATTTAATTTTCTATATGCAATAGCTAAATTGCGAAGGCTGATAACCAAAACAGGATTATCTTTGCCAAACGCTTGTTCTTTACTGGCCAATGCCCGTTCGTAGTATGTTATTGCTTCCTTTAACTTCCCTTGTGCAGAATAGAAACCCCCGAAATTACCTAATGTAATAGATGTATGGGAGTGTTTTGCGCCTAATTTTTTTTCAAAAATAGCTGTGGCTCTTTTGAAATATGGTTCCGCAGCATCAAATGATTTTTTGTTTTGGTAAAGACCAGCCAAAGCAAGCAATGTATAGCCCAAAGATGGGTGCTCAGAACCCAGTGCCTTTTCTTTGATTTTCAATGCTTTTTGTAACATAGGCTCGGCTTCATTTACACGGCCAGTAACTGAATAAATTAGCGCAAGATCACTAAGTGATTGTCCATAATCCTGGTGCTCTTCACCAAGCGTTGTTTTGCGCATATCAAGTGCTTGTTGCCATAATTCCGCCGCTTGCTTATTATCTCTTTGCCGATTGGCCAGCAATGCAAGACTTTGCAATGATTCTGCCACATCTGGATTCGGCTCCGGCAATAACTTTTTTTTCAACGCATAAGCAGAATTGATAAGTTTTGCTGCCTCAGAAAAATTAGCTTCCTCCGCATGGACACGCCCAAGAGCTTCAAGTGCGTTTGCTGTTCCTATACTTTCAGCCATTTGTGCATGGTGATAAATACTTATAGCCTTTTTTAAAGATACTTTGGCATCTTCATAACTAGCTGCTTTTTCCTGTGCTTTACCAAGTTCAGTTAGTACACCAGCCAATAGCTGTTCACTATGTCCATTGGATTCCACTTCTGTTTGAGCTAGTTTAAGATCTTGAATTGCTTGAAAATAGTCACCACTTTCATAGGCAGTGTTTCCCTTTTTACGATTAACTTCCCAACTCATACTCAATCTCCCATTAATTTACCTAGTTGTTCGATACTATGTTTAAGTCCTTTTATTCTTTCTTCACTAGATTCACTGGGTACGCAAGGATCACAGTTAATAGCCCGGTTAATATAACGATTAGCCTCTGAATAATTCATTTCTATTGCATATGCTTCAGCCATTAGCATAAGAGCACTTTGATAGAATGGATTTAACTGAATTGCTTTTTCCAAAAGAGGGATAGCAGATTTGGTATCACCATTACGTAGATAGTAATTGGCCAGATTACTATATGGCCATTCAAAATCAGGATAATCTTTAATCAATTGAGCAAAAATCTCTTTCGCTTTTGTCGGATTACTAATATATTCGTTATAGCCTTCAATATTTCGCTTCTCGGCTTCTGGAGGAATTGAAGCAACTGGTAATCTGGATTTAAGATAAATACTTGCTTTCTCAGCTATAGTGCCTGCGTCCTTAGCCTTTATTGCTCTCTTAAGAGCGTCACGGCAACGTTCAATCCAACCCGCTGTTCTGTACTTAAGCCCAAGGTCATAATACTCTTCGGCAGTTAAGTCTTCTGCAATTGTCTCTGGGGGTATATCGTACATGGACAAATGCCTCCAGCCGAAAATCAAAAAAATTTTTATAATGCCTGATGAGAATAAACCCTTTTAAGACTGAGCCTAAACCTTCGGCA
This sequence comes from Candidatus Melainabacteria bacterium, assembly GCA_963845445.1. Classification (GTDB taxonomy): domain Bacteria; phylum Cyanobacteriota; class Vampirovibrionia; order Obscuribacterales; family Obscuribacteraceae; genus JABDBL01. Next base: position 177,041 of record CAWJSE010000003.1, read on the forward strand.
ATAGGCTGGCAAATCATTTTTAAATTCTAGGGTTAAGAGACTGAGATTGGCAGCCCAAGATTGGCTAACAGCAACCTAATATTCTATTCGGCTGTGCAGTCGACTTATGTAATTGACAATTAATCTTTCATTCCTAGCTACATATTTAATCTACTTGACTTCTTGTTCTGCCTGGGATATATTCTTAGCCTAGATTCTTAGGTTTGACTGCAATTTACTAATCTAATTCATTATAAAAACGCATGGACATACTGGTTAATTGCTTGCAGATTTTGGGTATTGCTTTCGGCGGCCCAACAATGATTCTCGGTTTCATGCATATCGCTGCTGGCAATAAGCGTGGAATGATGAGAATACTTTTGGGAGCGGCAATAGTTACTGGTGGATTAGCTACTCCTGGCGGATCAACGCATTGTCTGCCACCTATTGACGAACAATTTTTCAATAAAATAGCTTAGCGATAACGGATATGTTTGCAGCCACTGTAGCCGGTGGCTTTTAACCGCTGTATCACTTGAGCAATTGAATAAATGGAATGTGTCTGTTATTGCTCAAACCGGCAGCCAATTTGACTTATCCAGTGCCCAGGGTAAGATGATCACTGGTGTATTATCTGTACTTTCTCAATTTGAGATGGATTTGATCAGTGAGCGTACAAGGTCAGGCTTAAGGGCTGCTGTTGCCCGTGGTAAAAAATTAGGTAGACAACCAGGACAAAATCCAAGCGACAAATATGCTAATGATGTATTGGATCACCTGACTGCTGGCCGGTCATATCGTTGGATAGCACATGAGATGCAAATTAGTCCAACAACTGTAATGGCGATAGTAAAAGCGGCGTAGTTCAATACGGGATAAACTAAAACCGGGTGTAATAACATCGGTTATCGGGCATAATGTAGGTTATCTGACGCTGCTATTGAAGGTTGAATGGTAGAAACAGTAAGAAAACGACCAGTCTGGGTTTGGATAATTTCCGTTGTTTATCTTGTCTCCGCATTCCTAGTTTTCTGGGCATGTGGGTGTGTCTTTGGTGGCTTATTGCCGCTTCCAACACTTCCAGTGCGTAGTACAGCGCTTGATTGGGCTTTGAGTGCGCTGATGTGCGTTGCCAACATAGCTGGTGCTGTAACACTTCTTCTACTTAGAAAGCATGCGCTGATACTCTTTGTGAGTGTGTTGGTGTTAAATGTTGCAGCAACGATATTGTGTCTTGTTTCTAACGGCGAGTCTTGTCTTAACTTGGGAATTGGTTTTGTACTCGGACATGGAATATTTCTAGCAATTCAACTGTCTCTGTGCCTCTATGTCTGGAAGTTAATAAAATCAGGTGTGTTGCAATAAATGAATAATGAAAGTGAATTCGTATCCTACGTTTGTGATGCCATAGTAGCTGCTTATAAAAAGAAAATTCCTGATCATGACGTAAAAGGTGTACGAGCAACCTTTGATCAGGGAACTGGTGAAATAGGCATATTTGCTCCTAAAAAGGTGGTCGAAAAAGTCAATAATGCTTACCATGAAATAAGTTTGGCAGATGCCCGTGACCTCATTCCAGATGTAAATGCTGGTGAGGTTTTAGAGATAGAAGTGACTCCTGCTGATTTTTCGGAATTTGGTCGTGTTGCTGCTCAAACTGCTAAGCAACTTTTCACTAAACTTGGTGGCGAAGCCAAAGCAGAGCTTATAAAGAGAGAATTCGAAGCACTCAAAGGCGCATGCACCACCGGAATGATTGAGCGAATAGAACCATCTGATAATAGCGGCGACAACGTTATTATTTACCTTGGAAGAGTAGAGGGATGCTTACTGCCGGAAGGACAAAAACCTCATGAAATTTACAATATTGGTGATCGCATTCGTGTATGCATAGCTGAGCTGAGGAATGCAGATACAAATCCAACGATCATAGTTTCAAGAATTCACCCAAATCTCGAAAAAGAGGAGGAAGAGCTATGGCGGGAATATTAGCGGAAATTAGCAACGCCTTCTTTTTGCAAAGCCGCACCAAAACTTATTGCAGAACTTGCTACAGGATGATATTGAAATATTGAGTATATGCTGCTGTATTTCACTAAAGAAACCAGTGCATATATTAACCCTGCACTTAATAATGGAACAGCGAGATAACTAAGCCGTCCAATTGCACGAATACCTAAAGCTGCGGTGATAATCATGGCACTTCCACCAATCACTATCATTAATTTCTTTCGGCAAAGTTATATGAAAGAGTTGATTAGCTAACTGAACAACAGCATTAGCAAATAATTCTGTTTGTACGCCCCACCAGCCAGTCATGCCCAGGGCAAGCAAGAAAGCAATGCAAGATGCTCCAACACGCCCAAAGGTTACTTTAGCAATTAATGCAGTTGAACATCTTGTTGTTGCCTCCAGTCTTGCGGTGAGTCCACCGATTATACCTAAGATTAAAGCACCTGAAAATGTAGCAAGAATGAGGTCGTGGAGAGTCAGTCCCAGTCCCAATTGGCCACCTATAAGAAAAACAGGGATACTTATCATTACTCCCATTTCTATAATAAGTAGATACCACCAGGGACGAAGGCTGAAATTCGTTACTGGTGTTCTTGAAAAATCGTCATGCGAACCGATTATAGCCAAGTAAAATGACCTCAATACCGTTATCTTAAAGGCAAAATAATAACAGAATTGTGTGGTGTGTTGTCAGTGTGAAAACTACGTAGTTACGCTGGTCTACTAAAGCAATATTAATGATTGGCAATCAAGTTTGGTCAATTAGCACCCTATTGCTACTCTGCTAATTTTCCGCAGCTGGTAAGTGAAAGAAACTTTGCTGGTGATAACTATTCAGCCCGGTTCAGATTAAAACAGATTTATTAATCCTCTGGCTTGCGGTTTACCGTATTGTGCTGAGGCAATCAGAGTAATAGACTAGCTTAACTTATGCTGTCAATATTTTAAGGATAAAATGGCAAAAATCTCTGCTATAGAACTGCTATCTAAAGAAACAGGTTCTCTGCCAGTTAACCGCCAGAAGATTAGCATAGAGCCTGATATAGCTAAACCGCTGCGATATTTTTCATGGTGGTTACCAGCATTTGGGATAGCCTGGTCTTTAGTATATTTTTCTTTGATACCAGACCCAATAGACAATTTGCGTGCATACTATCCACTCATTGGTCTTGGATTTTTTACAGGGATTCTAGCTAATATTAGTGCCGTAGGCGGTGGACTTGTCTTTATTCCAGCCATGCTTTTCTTCTTTCATTTTCCGGCATTAACTGCGTTAAAAGCAACCCTAGCTTCACAATCTATTGCTCTTACAAGCGGGTCAATTGCCTGGTATCAAACTGGGAAGGTTAATACTAAATTGCTACTATATGCGATACCAGGCTTACTGATTGGTAGCACTATTAGTTCGCTTATAATTCACCCTAACGCTTTTTTAATTAGGACAATTTTTGGGCCAGTTTCAATAGTGGTAGGCATTGCCACAGTCCTTATGCTTAATCAGCCAAAGACACAGCCAACAATAACGTCAGCTAAGTCTTTGCCTTTATTCTTAATCTCCATATTAGGTGGCATGATTACTGGCTGGATTTCGATTGGTGAAGGAGAAGTAATTGCTGCGTATCTGATGCTTGCTTGTGGCGCTAGTGCGGCAAGCAGTATTGGATTGGGTGTTATCTTGCTAGCTATAAATTCTATTTATCTCACGCTTATTCATAGTTTCTTTCTAGGCGGAGTTCCTTGGAATATTGCTTGTTTAACAATGCTGGGAGCTGTATATGGAGCCAGATTGGCACCATATTTATCACAGTGGATAGACCAGAGAGTGTTAAAAATTGTTTTTGCTATTATTGCCATCGGTGATGGCATACTCTTTTTGATTCAGGCATATATTCATGGAATTAAATAACGGCAATGCTACTTTAGGTATAACTAAGCAACTCCAGGCAAGTCTTTACCAAAACCTTTAAATCTATTAGCGTCTAGCTTTGTGTATTTAACCGTATGAGCTATATTTTTGTGGCCGAGGTAAGCTTGGATACTTCTTGTGTCTGTACCTGCATTAGCCAATTGATAGCCTTTCGCATGGCGAAGCTGGTGCGGGTGTACTGCAAACTCTAAACCGGCAGCGATACCAAGTCTTTCTATTAGCCGGTTGATAGCGAATCTGGTAAATGGCGTTTTTCTTTCTGAAATAAAAACAAATGGAGAATTAGGATTTAAGCGTTTTAGCTCTCTAAGTCTCGCTTGTTTTCTTTAAGATGTCCATATTTACATATCTCCGTGAGGAGATCTTCCAATTGATCTAAAGCTTGATCTGTTGCGTGTCTCAAACTAACTTTTCCATTCTTCCATTCGGATTAATTCTATCATAGGACAAAGTTGTGAAGTCGACATACTATTCCGTGTTCAAGAATCCCGAGACCAGGCAAACAATTAGCCCAATTAGAACGCTCAAGACAGCGGCGGTCACAATCGAGTATGGATTATCTGTGTCGCAGGATGAGTAGGCCCCTCCTGCTTCAGTTCTTTTACCCTAACATGGCGTTGCCGATCTTTCTCTAACACCGGATCAGCGAAACGAAGAGACAGTCCTTTAATAGCAGACAGTGTTGCAACCAGCACCTTGAACTCATCCGAACCTCCCACAACCACTGGCTTGCCGCTAAACCGCTCTTCTGCCAATGATAGGGCTAATAGAGTTGATACTTCTGTCACTTCTGGCACGGTGATTGCAGTCGCTTCATCGGCAACCACACCGCCGTCCTGTGTTCGGTAAATAACTTTGCCATTTTTGAAAACGGTCGGCTTTAGTTGAGGTTTTATAACATCTTTAGCATCTTCAAAACTGTCAACGGTCAATAATGTTTGAGCGATCTCTCGTCTATAGTTCTTCCGTTTTCTTAAAATGCGCAACGCTTCGGCATCACCTTCTTCGGCGCGACTGGCCAGATACTGGTCCCACGTCTGCGCCCGTGATTGTTCTCGAATTGCTTTATTTTGTTCCTGTTCACGCTGTTTCAACTCGGCAAAATCTATTTTCATTTCCTGGGAAAGCTCGTGATAGATGGTTCTCTTTGATTTCTTATCCAAATCCGTGTTTACTTTCACCGAATTACGTCTTTGCCGATACCAGTCTTTGAGCTTGATTCCGTGCTCGTTATGCTTGGATCGCAAGTCAGCTAGGGCTTTTGTTTTTGCCTGACGATTGGCTTCCTGAACCTTTTGGAACTCCGCATACAGAGAATTCATACCCAGCGACTTATGCAAGCCCGGTTGATATTGCTTGAGCGGTTTGCCCTGGTTTTGAGACGGCTTATATATCCCAAAACGGTCAGTCAATGATTTGGAAGAGAGTTGCCGGTTCAATGAACTTGCCTTAATCCCAACAGTACCGTCCGCTGTAGCTATTACTAGTCCTGCCCCTTTGGGCTTGATTACAGCACCATATGGAGTGAGCAAATCGTGCACGTCTTGCCATCCCTTCGCTTCTTGCAATACCTGCTTGAGTTGGTCACCCACGTTTTCATTTAACCAACGCAAAAAGGACTCTTCTTGCTTGTACGCTTCTAGTTCGCCAACTTTGGCAAACCGTGTTCCCTGTCCAATGCGATTATCCTGGTACAATCCGTGCTTGATTTCTAGAGCTTTCGCTAGGCTATCTAGCTTGTAGTAAGGATAATACGGCTCGACACTACGAAATGTTTTCGGATGGATTTTGTTAATGGCAATATGCAGATGAAAATGATCTGTGTCTTCATGTACAGCGCTGATTCGCTGATGCTTAGCAAATCCCAAACCGGCGCAAATCGTATCTTCGATATCTTCCGCTTGCTCTCGATTCAATTGTTCCCAATGCGGTAGGGAAACAACCAGATGATATGTCTTGTCTGATTTAGCTCGCTGATTTTCGGCTTGAGTAGCCAATACCTCGGCAATTGCAACCGCCGGCGTATTGGATTGACAGTTTGAGATTCGATACCAAGCAACTTTCTCACCGTCTTTCTTCTCATCCATAATGTATCGGGCAGTCCGCGCAAACAAGATAGACTCATTGTCTTTAGCATTTAATATATAACGCCCGAGCCGATCAAAACGCGACTTTTCGCTCGTCTTGCGCTCTATTACTTTAATAATCATAGGCTGCGAGCCTGTTCCAGTACCAGTTTTGCAATGAAAATTTGTAGGCTTTCAATTTCCTGTAAGAGAGGTCCTACATTTTTGAGCGGTGTGCTACCGCCTTTGCCTTCGGATAGGCATTGTGCCAATAAACCACCCAGGCGATCTTGATCAGCGTGCAATTTGGCAAGCCCTCTGATCGCCTCTTTGTCAAAGGCACTTTTGGGCTCATAGCCCTTCCCAAGATTTCGCAGAAACTCAGAGTTAGATAGCTTGGTGTCCTTTGCATTCGCTTTAATTTTTGCGAGTTCATCATCATCGCACCAAACTTCAATACGATTTTTTCGCGGGCGGCTTCCTCGATTTATAACCATAACAATTGCCCTCCCTGGTGTAGAACAGCCTTTTTGTGCCAAGCGTAAAGCGCGTTGAGCAACGAAGTTGCGACATAAGCTGTGCCGCAATCGTGACCGGACTGGTAGGCGACTTGTCGCGTACCGGTACGGCACACATCCTGCCTACGAAATCTTACGTATTCTTCCAGCAAATTGCAACAATCGTCGGACATGCTGTGACTTGCTCGAAGCTGCTGTGATGTGCTGGGGCATGCTGTGACTCGCTGGAAGCTGCTGTGTGATGTGCTGGAAGCTGCTGTGATCTGTTGGAAGCTGCTGTGATGTGCTTGGGTATGCTGTGACTTGCTGGAAGCTGCTGTGATGTGCTTGGGTATGCTGTGACTTGCTGGAAGCTGCTGTGATGTGCTGCAATCTTCCAAGACCATTACTGGAAATTGCTGCGGGACGCTGGGACAAACTGGAAATTGCTGGGTACGGCTGGGAGTTGCCGGGAGTGCGGCAGTGACTGATCAGCGGGAGCGGGTTCCGAATCCATTCCTGAATCTATGGGAGGAAGGTTCTTTTATTACCTGGCGCTACAATAGCGGCATAAAGTTAAGCACCTTCTCTATTACGGAGGCGATTTTGGAAAGAGAGAGAGTCGCTTCCACTCGGACGGCATGGGGAAAGGCACGCATCGCATTCCGCGCCAATCGTTTGGCTATTAAAGAACTGCTTGATGCAGACTGGCCGTTGACCACCATATATCAGCAGGCACAAGACTCACTTGCTGGAGTCTCTTACAGCCAGTTCACCTTTCTCGTCCGCAAAAACTTCCCGTCTATATCTCAACGGCGACGAGGCAACGACAAACCAACATCACAATCCATTGCATCAACTGAAATATCATCAGACATTAGGTCACCAATACAACGAGAGTCAGCAAAAAATGAAAAACCAAGTGCTCCTGGAAGTCCAGCCAAATTCAAACCCGGACCAAGACTCCCAGACCCAAAACTACTTTATTGATTCAGCAGACAGAAAGGCTGAATCGATAAGGAATGTTCATTTTATTCTTCAAGGCAAAGGTGGCATCGGTAAGAGCTTCGTGTCTACCATCATTGCTCAATTTGTTAAACAGCAAGACCCTAATGTATTATGCTTGGATACCGATCCTATCAATGCAACATTTTCCAGCTTCCCATCTCTAGGTGTGCGTTCAATCGTCCTGCTGGAAAAAAACAACATGATTAACGAGCGCCGCTTTGACGACATGATGGAGCAGATTCTGGAAGCTGATTCCAACGTCGTTGTTGATAATGGCGCCGCTTCTTACGTCCCTATGTCGGGGGACCGCCCTGAACAAGAAATTATCGGTCTACACCTAACTGGGAGCGACCAGTAATGGATTTTACCAATAGCTTGGGGGTTGACCACGTTGTTGAAGTCGGCGGAGCTAGTACGCTAGAGAAATCCCTTGAGGTCATTACATATGGTGGCACGATAAGTATAATCGGACATGTTAGTGGTGACACAGTTGCTCTTAATTTGAGAAACATCCTCAGGAAAGGAGCGATTTTACAGGCATATATGTGGGCAGCCGACAAATGTTTGAGAAGATGAATAGCGCCATTGCTTTACACAAACTGAAACCAGTCATTGATAAATCATTTCCGTTTGCAGAGGCGCGCGAAGCCCTCCAATATCTAGAAAGCGGAGCACATTTCGGCAAAGTATGTATCAGCATTTAAGGTTGGCGCATGAATGTTGATCTGTAATGATGACATACCCATAGGCCAAATGTGGAACTGAAGGACCTACTAATTGTCTACTAGCAATAAAACTCTAATTGATAATATATCACTTGTAATCAGAGACTACAGAGATTTCGACTATGAGGAATTGGTATTAAACTTGCAGGAAGGTAATTTATATAATGCTACATGGGATGCCGTTGCCAGCAAGTGATCGTTCAAGTTCACGCACAAGGACAGCGTTGTGGCAGCCATTCAAACGGCTCACGTCTCTGGAAGCCTTTGCTGTTCTCGCAGCGGCGAAGTTAATGACTAGATGGCTGTTCCAAAAACGCTCCGACAATGCGATATTCGATACGGCGCGTTTGTTATGGCAATATTGGTATCACTAGATATAAGCATGGAGGGTCTGGCAAAATGACGATTCAAAGTTGATCGGTTATTGATCGGCTAGGAGCCATTTGCCACCCCCAAAAGAAAACCATCTTTCAGCGGAAACATAGATGGTGGGCGAGAGAGGACTTGAACCTCCAAGGATTGCTCCACTAGATCCTAAGTCTTATAAATTCTACTTGACAGCCTATTATATCTTGACATTTGGTCTCCGAAACGTCCATATATTCAGAAAGTTGTTTTGAAGTGGTTGGAAAGGGTACCATAGTGGCTTAAAATTCTTGAGACCTATGTGAGACCTAATGCGAGAACAGAAAACCAAAAGATTAAAGTTGAGCAAAGCTTTTATTGATGAAGCTACGCCCGGATTGTATCACGATAGCGACCTCAGCGGCTTTCAGTTAGAGGTTACTCCGACTAGTAAGACCTATAGAGTACGTGCCAGGCAAAAGGGTGGCGGCATGGTTAAAGTGTTGATAGGCAAACATGGCCAGCCCTGGACTATCTCACAAGCAAGAGAAGCTGCTGCTAAATTTCTTCTGGAAATAAAACAAGGTATTAATCCTAATGAAAAGCGCAGAGAAGAAACACTAAAGAAAGCAGCAGCAAAAGAAACAACAACAGGCCGACAAGAAAAGACGCTCGCTAAATCTGCAAGCTGCCTTTGATGACTATATAAATAGCAAGGGAATCAAGCCCTCCACTGCTTATGTTTATCGCTGTGATGTTGAGAAATGCCTTAAAGACTGGCTGGGTGAGCCTATTACTGAAATAACTTCAAAGATGGTTCAGGATAGACACGCTGAAATAAGCAAAACATTTCCTGGCCAAGCCAATCACACTATGCGTATTCTAAGGGCAGTCATAAATCATGCCTCTGATATTCACTATGAAGAACACGGTATACCATTGATACTCATTAATCCTGTTAGAACATTGTCTAAGTTAAAACGCTGGAATAAATTACAGCCCAGGCAAGATGTTATTCGTGATGAGGATTTAAAAGCGTGGGCTAAAGCAGTAAACAATCTAAACAACAGCATTATATCTGCCTATTTATTTTTTACCTTAATGACAGGACTGAGGAAAAATGAGTCTGCAAGCCTCAAATGGGCAAATATAGATTTTAAATCAAAGTTTTTTACCATTGAAGATACTAAAAATAATCGTCAACATTATTTGCCATTGACTAAATTTACTATCGCAACTCTAGAGCATCTAAAATCTGTGCGCCAGAATGAATATGTTTTTCCCGGCAATAACGGACACATTAAAGATGTTAGACATTATCTTGACTTAGTTGAACAAGCAAGCAAAGTCACATTCACGCTTCATACGCTGAGAAGAACTTTTACCACTATTGCTGCAACCAGATTGCCGGAATATACAGTAAAGAAACTAACAAATCACATAGATAAAAGTGATGTGACTCAAGGTTACGCAATTATTGAAGTAGAAAAATTGCGCCAGCCACTTAATCAAGTTGAACATCACATTCTTAAATGTGCCGGAATCCTTAGGTAGGTGGGCAGTTTATGACTTAACTTGACCCGTTATGATGACTTATGATATCCAATATATATTGCCCTTGAGTATTTATATGGAAGAAATCGTTCTGATAAATGAGCATAAAGCCTCTGAACGCTACGGTATGTCTGTAGCTTGGTTTCAGCGCAAAAGATGGGCTGGTGACGGTCCCCCTTATCAAAAGATTGGTAGCGCTGTTAGATACTCAGTTAAAGAATTAGACAGCTACTTTTGTTCTAAGGATAAAAAGCGCACTAATACAAGCGATGAACAGCATCTGCACAGAAAGAACTGACTTACTAGTTTTGTCAATTATGAAAGTCGCTTTGGAAATTCGCTGGAAGCAATAGGCACACATATGCTGGTTGGGCAATTATTTTCTGGCCCACTTGCTGTATCATAATCGCATTTTTGATCAATACAGTATTTTGCAATGTCATTCCAATGTTTTATTGAATCTATGGGGATGGCTATCCCAAGCTGTTTTTCTTCATTGCATAGTTCACTATTGTCATAGCCCCAAATGTCATCACCAAATATTCTATTTTTTGGTCTTGATATTGGATATGGTCTCCATGTGGGAGATTTAACCAGTCAAATCTTTTATACAAATCTAGTCCCAATTCTGATTGCACCTGTTGATTATCGCAAAATATTACCTGAACACAAATCGCCATTTTAATAATTCTCTAAACGTTATCTGGAGCTATTATAGCACAAAATATTAAGCATTTCTCATGTCGCTTTTAGTTTATAATTATCCTGATTTGTATAATAGAATTTGACAAAATCTAATATTTATAAACTTGCTTTTGGTTTAATAATTATCTATAATGTCTAACATGACTATACAAATACGGACAAAAATAAACCAACTTCAGCGCACTCTTCCAGTAGGATTGTTAGTGGATTCAGGCTGGCTGCAAGAAAAGGATACTCGCGCCAATTAATTTCTCACTATGTCCGCAATGGTTGGCTTGATTCTCCTATACCTCGAATATATAGGAGACCAAAAGCGACAACAGACGATTTGACTACTTGGGAAGAAGTAGTAGCTTCATTACAAACACTGCTTGGACTTTCACTTATAGTTGGAGGGCGCACAGCCCTTGAATTGCAAGGCTATGCGCATTACCTGGCACTATCAGGCCCAACGGAAATCCATTTATATGGTAATGAAAAACTCCCTAAATGGTTGACTGCTCTGTCTTTAAAACAAAAGCTTGTGTTTCACAACGCACATCTTTTTGAAACTGAGAGAAATTCACTAGATAAATTTAGTACTCGATCTTGGGAAACAAAACATGGAACACTTGTTATATCTACACCAGAACGCGCTATTCTAGAGGTTCTTAATGAAATACCTCGGCACGAAAGTTTTCACCATGCTGACATGTTAATGCAAGGACTAACTAATTTGAGTCCACGCCGTTTGAATAAATTACTTGCTAATTGCCATAGTATAAAAACTAAGCGGCTGTTCTTTTGGTTTGCCGAACGACATAATTATTCATGGCTTAGTAGTCTTAATAAAAGTGAAATAGACCTCGGTTCTGGCAAACGTATGCTTGTCCAAGGTGGCGAACTTAATCATAAATATCAAATAACTGTACCTAGGGATTTAAAAGATGGCGGCTATTGAATCTTATCGCAGACAGGTAGCACTATTAGTGCGTGTGCTACCTCTTATTTCCACAGAAACTTGTTTTGCTCTTAAAGGCGGTACTGCGATTAACCTTTTTGTCAGGGATATGCCTAGGCTATCGGTTGATATTGATTTGGTTTATCTGCCAGTTGCTGATCGCGATGCGTCACTGCACGAAATTACCATGGCTCTTAGACGTATACAAAAACTAATTTTAGCCAATATCCCTAATAGTAAAATACAAGAGTCTATGTTACCTAATACTAACTATGTTGTAAGGCTCATAGTTAGTACTGATGACACAAAAATCAAAATTGAGGTAGCATCAGTTTTAAGAGGAACAGTTTTTCCCGTAAAGTTACAAGCAGTGTCGGAGCGTGTTGAGGCTGAATTTGGTTATGCCCAAATTCAAGTAGTATCATTTGCTGATCTTTATGGTGGCAAAATGGTCGCGGCGCTAGATCGTCAGCACCCGCGAGACTTTTTTGATATTCGCCTATTATTAGCCCATGAAGGAATCTCGCGTGACGTATTTCAAGCTTTCCTTGTTTATTTAATTAGCCACGACCGACCAATGGCAGAGGTATTAGCTCCGTCACGCCGAGATATCAAACAAGAATTTGAGACTGATTTTACTGGCATGACTATGGCGCCGATCATGGTTAAAGACCTGGAAGAAAGTAGAGAAGAGTTGATTAGAAGCATTCATCTGGCGTTTACTAAAAATGACAAAGATTTTTTATTATCGATAAAGCAAGGGGAGCCAAATTGGAAATTATTGAACTTGCCAGGAATAGAATTGTTGCCTGGTGTTCGCTGGAAATTACTCAATCTTAAGCGTGTAGACGCTGATAAACACAAGCAGCTGATTGAACGTTTAGCTGCGGTGCTTAACTTAACAACTTAATGCGCATGCCAAAATAATTGTCATCGATCTATGCTACCTTATGTCCTAGCTTTTTAGCCTTAGCAAAATCGATGTTTGCAAGAGCAAGTTTGCCAAGCTTCTTATACGCTTCCGCACGGTTATTATAAGCATGCGCGTGCTTGGCATTTAACTTAATAACTCTATTGCAATCTTCGATTGCTTTTTGATACTCACCAAGCTTGTAATAGCACCCGCCTCTATTACAGTAAGTCTCTACATCTTTGGGATTCAATTTGATATATTTCGAGAAATCGTCAATTGCTTTCCTGCGTTGGTCTAATTTTACATAGGCTAGAGCGCGATTATAGTAAGCATTTACATATTTAGGCTCTATTTTTAGAACTTTAGAATAATCAGTAATTGCTTTTCTATGTTCTTTTAGTTTTGTATATAGCCATGCTCGATCAAAATAAACGTCCGCTGCATGATCTAATTTTAAAACCTTGGTGCAGTCAGCTATTGCTTTTCGATACTGCTTTAGCTTTTCATAGGCATGGCTTCGATTACTATAGGTGTCTGCGTCACCGCCACCCAATTCAATGGCTTTTGACCAATCAGCTATTGCGTTTGTATAACGCCGCAGGTGGGCGTAAGCATAGCCTCGATTAGTATAAGCTTCTGCTTTTTTCGGGTCCAATTTTAAAACTTGCGAACAGTCATTAATCGCATTCTGGTATTGTTCGAGTTCAACATGTGCCAAGCTCTTGTTATAGTATGCCGATACATCTTTAGGATTTATTTTTAGCGCTTCTGAATAATCATTGATTGCCTTTCGATGTTGTTTAAGCTCTGCGTAGCCGATACCTCGGTTATAGTAACAATCCGCATCTTGTGGATCGGTTTTTAGAGCCTTGGAGTAGTCTTTTATTGCCTCCAGATATTTTCCTAACTTACTATAGGCACATCCGCGATGAAAATAAACGTTGGCATATTTAGGATCTAATTTAGAAGCTCTAGAATAATCAGCTATTGCCTTTTTATGCTCTTTTAGCTGACCATAAATCCAGCCTCGTCGGAGGTAGGCATCTGCATTTTTGGAATCTAGCTTAATAGCTTTAGAGAAATCGTCAATTGCTCCTTGGTATTTTCCTGCTTCCCCAAAATGGGAGCCACGGTCAATATACAATTGCGCATTTTTAGGATTTAAACCCAAATTCTTTGAAATGCGATTAATAGCATTTTTGTTTTTCTTAGCATTCATTGTTGATAAGACCGCTCCTTTAAATCAACGTCGTTTTTAGTATTATGTAACCGACATTAATTAGCTGCTTTTTAACCTATGGTTATATACCCTGATATTGGCAGAATGTACACGACAACCAAGGCTTTTTTGGCAATGTTAACTTGCTAATTTATATGGTGATTTAAGTTCGTGTAACTTGCCCATACAGTAAGCAGAAAATCGCTCTATAAATGCAGGATTGACAAAGCGAATAGCTGTAGGTTTGCGACTATTTATTTTGACTTTTTGGCTAAGGATGTTCAGATCAGCGAGTTTATCTAATACTTGCTCCTTTCTTGTAGCCTTGGATTTCCTAAAGCGTGGGCTTCGATATAGATCATATTCTTTGATATAGAAGGTGCCATTATCACCTGTTTTAATGTTGTTAAAGATCCAGGCAATTGCATAATTGATATCCTTAGCATCTACCATTTCACCAGCCAGTCCATAAACAGTCTCAGCGTGATTGTGGCAAACTAAAACTGAGCAGAAGTTTCAATAATGGCAAACGAAATTTGAGTACCTTGACAGGACCATTGATAATAGAAGGGTTCCAGAGGCTGGGACCTAGAAAAAAAATGGTAGGGATGATTGATCAAGACACATGGGTATCAATTCGGCTGTTACATGCAAGACATGGCAAAAGTAAAAAATGGTTAGCGCAAGAATTTGGGCTATCGCGAAACACGGTGGCGAAGTACTTAAAGGACGCGGAAGCGCCAACCTACAGAATAATAGAGGCAAGAGGAAGGCCGGTATTTAACCAATGGGAAGAGCACGTTCGGACAATCTTGGAGGAAGACCGAAACGCGCCCCGCAAGCAAAAGCATACAGCAAATCGCGTATATCAGCGACTAGTAAATGAATATGGATATACCGGCTCGGCAAGAACGGTAAGGTATATGGTAGCGGAGATTAAGAACAAGCCAAGTAAATCGGTATTTTTGCCATTGCAATTTGAAGCTGGCAAAGATGCCCAGGTTGATTTTGGCGAGTCATATGCTGACATTGCGGGTGTGAGGACGAAAGTGTACAGCTTTGAGATGAGACTAAATTATTCTCGCAAGAAATTTGCCATGGCAGTGCGAGCACTAAATATGGAGTCATTCATGGAAGCGCATGTGCAAGCGTTTGAATTTTTTGAAGGAGTACCATTGAGATTAACGTATGACAATTTAGGTTTAGCAGTGGTGAGAGTAGGCAAAGGCAAACAGCGAACATTGACCAAGAAGTTCAAGGAATTAATGGGCTTTTATACTTTTGAGGCAAATTTTTGCACACCTGGCAAAGAGGGGGCTCATGAAAAGGAGGGATAGAGGGAAGCATTGGTTTTAGCCGGCGGAACTGGATGGTACCTGTGCCAAAGGTTGAATCGATTGAAGAATTGAATGGTCGATTATTAGTGTATTGCCAGGAAGACGGCAATCGAACTGTGGCGGGGCAAGCAGAACGGATTGAAGAAGCATTTGTCAAAGAGCGACCATTGTTATTAAAGTTACCACAGCGACGATTTGATGCAGGGACAGCACGTAATTGTGTGATAGCTGATGGCTACCAGACAATAGTTTACGAAGGCAATCGTTATTCGGTGCCAAGCAAATATGTTGGCAGGATGTTAAGGGTAAGGGCGTATTTAGACAAGTTGATATTTTCAACTAATGTAGAGGTAATAGCTGAGCACAAGAGGAGCTATGAGAAAGAAGAATATTTGCTAAAGCCGGAACATTACTTAGAGCAGTTAGAGAGGAAGCCACATGCAGTGCCATATGCCAGACCGCTGTTGCAAGCCGAATGGCCAAATGGTTACTGGGATTATTACCGGCGACTTGTAGAAGAAAGAGGCGCATCTGAAGGAGGTTGGCATTTCATTCGTATTTTAAAGTGTCATATGGAGCAAGGTGCAACTTGTACATCGGCAGCTGTTGCCGAAACAATGGCATTGGGATTAGTGAGTGCAGATGCCGTGCTGCAAATAGTGGACCAGCAGAAATTTAAGAAAGAGCATCAAGCTGAGGTGCTGGACTTAAGTTTGCATCCTAGCTTAAGTGAGTACACAGTTGAATTAGGCTGCACATTGCAATACCAAATTTTATTAAGGGGTAAAAAGAATGAACAATGCGTTGCTTGAGCAATATTTAAAAAGATTGCGTCTACCGACAATGACCAAAAACTATGAACGAGTAGCAAAAGAAGCGGACAGTAATCGGGTCGGTTATCAAGAATATTTATGCTGTTTGTCAGAGCAAGAAGTACAAACGCGGGAAGAAAATAATCGCAAAGACAAGCTATTAAAGGCAAAATTTCCAGCAGTAAAGACGCTTGACCAATTTAAATTTGATGAGATTCCATCACTAGACAAAAGTGCGGTGATGCAATTATTTGGCGGGCAATATTTATCTACAGCAGAAAATATTGTATTGCTGGGAGGGCATGGTACAGGCAAGACACATCTTGCAATAGCGTTTGGTATGGAAGCATGCGCAGCTGGTAAGAGAGTTCGTTTTTACAGCGTAGGTGATTTAGTACATCAATTATTGGAAGCACGAGATGCACGCCAGGTCTTTAGGTTACAACAACAATTGGCCCGATATGACCTGCTCATTTTAGATGAATTGGGAATGACAGACTGCAAGCAAGATGGAGGTAATTTGCTATTTCAAGTAATCAGTTCGCGCTACGAGCGATGCTCAACGATCATCACAACTAACCTAGAATTTAAAGACTGGACAAGTGTATTTGGCACTCAGCAATTAACCAATGCTCTTTTAGACCGACTTGTGCATCGCTGTCAGATTATTGCCATGAATGGAGAAAGTTTTAGATTTAAAGAAAGTGTACGCCGCAAGAAAAAATCTCAACCTTCAGAAGCGGCCTAAAGCCAGGAGAAAAATCAATGACAACTAACCAACCACTGCTCAATTTTCGATTGGCAGAACTGCTCAAATTTCATTTGCCAAAAACATCTCAGCGTGGGTTATTAACTTTGAGCCAAGGTTTATAACCAATTGCATTGTTTCAAGGGAAACTTTTGAATTGTCTTCCCAATTTGCTGAATTAAATGGAGACAAAGTAGATAAAGGAGATAAAGCCTCTCGTAATTGTTCTTTATCACCGGATCTTGCAAAATCAATATTTTTCTGTACTAAAAAAGCGAGATGTAGCAATGCTGCTATACGAAGCACCATTAATGGCAGATTTTCTATCCAATCCTGCATTGATTCAAATTCCCCGCCTTTGCGTGATAATGACTCAAGAGATGCTATAAATTCAAGCCATAAATTTCTCGCTTCATTACTCAATTTGATAAGTCCCGATAGAGATGACCCCGTATTTTCATCTTTGGTAAATGCAGGATGCACTGTTCGTAGATAATCCAAGCCATACACGTAGGCGGTTTGTTCTATCTCTGGCAATAGCATTTTACTTATTAAGTCACAATCATTCGGTTTGGCTATGGAAACATACAATAAAGATTTAGCCAATAGCTCTCTTTTATTAACACAGCTCTTGGACTGATCTCTCAAATCTTCCAGCACATGGGGCGAGATCACCAACCCTACCGTAAGAGAAAGATTGTCATAAAACACCGGTTTATTATCGAGCTCAATTTCCAAACTTTTACTATTAAAGGCTCGCAGAAATGAGGAGGACGACATAATTTTGAGCAAATCGCCCTCGTCTGAAATAATGGCCATTCTTCCGCAGTTCTTAGCCAATGTCAGTGGAAAGCGCTTTTCAGTTACACGGTTAATTATATTTCTTGTTGTCGAATAAGGCATTTTTGCCTTCATTTCTAAAGCTGCACAAGCTTCATTTACGATAGACTGGGCCTTGTTGAATTTAGCCTCAGTTTTATATACCTCTCCCCACTTTCTCTCTTCGGTTCTAGCTTCCACCTCTGTTTTTACAGCTTGTTTTATTAGTGCTGTGGCTGCTTTATGCCAAAAGCTAACAACCAGTTTATGTCTATCTAAGCTGGATATTTCCTTCTCTGCTCGCTCGCGGTCAATATCAGTAAGTGTTTTTATTAGACTATCAATAATAGATTTGCTATTGGTAGTATCGGTAGCTATCAAGGAAAGAAGATTCAGGTCAAAATACTGGCAGCTTTCATCTGGTTGTATTACAAAGCGTTTTTCAATTATTGCACTCAAGACTGCAATAGCGAGCATTACCACAGTGCCCTGAGGGACATTATTCTGTTTAGCAAGCACTTTAACGAAGTCAGCTAGCCATGAAGGTAGTAAGTCTGCATTGATATCGGCAGTCTCTAATGGTGTAATGACCTTTAATTCCCCAAACTTAGCTTGATTTGCACAATCTATACTCAATTCTTGGACAGTTGCAGGTAATGGAACTGTATTATTTATCTCTCGCTTTATTTCAACTGATTTCTTCTCTAATACTTCGGACATAAGGACCTCTTAAATAACAACTTACTGATTAATAATAAGTGCTATTTTGACTGAGTCCTAAAAATGAGCCTATTTTTGCCTTACTTCTAGTGAGATTGACCAATACTGTCAGTTTTAAGAAGTTTTAGAGTTCTTTCATAGCCAATAAGCCTTATAGATTTAATAAAACCTAAAATCCACTAGTTAATCTTTAAAAGAGCTCTCGTTGGATGCCCAATGCCTAATTGTTCTGACAATTACCGAAGTTATTACCATATAAGACAAGTATTGGAGTTATCGCTAAGAAGTGACGGTATGATTCTTCTTAAGCCAAATATTCCATAAACCCGCGTACCGTAGCACCTTTTCGACAGTTCGCTTGTCCGCTTTAGCAGCTTTGGAAAACTTGTTTAAAGAACATGGGAAAAGTTCGCTAATGCAGTGATGATGCCATATTTCAAGGATTCTGTCGCGGGATTCTAGAACTCTTCCTGAGTTTATATAGCGGAGAGCCAAACGTCCCGATGGGCTTACCTTTGAACTGGTGGAGACGAGTTTTGAGAGATTTCTTTCAGCAGATTTCTTGTTTTTGGCTTGCGCTGTTCTGCCCACTGTTTGGTTATTATAAGGGTTAACTATAGCTTTTGATTTTCCTTTGGTTTGAAACGACTTAATTAGCGATGAAGCTGTTTGCGTTTCACGATCAAATTCAAATTCTGACGTATTTATAGTTCTTAGAAAAGTAGCAGCCTTGGAGCAACCATACCATCTACAAGGCGATATAAATGACCCTGCCTTATCGCCGGTCCTAGGTATCTTTGTTTTATTCTTAGCAACATAGTGTGCCAGATCTTTTCTACAGGGTTCAAAGCTTGTGATTGGATAGCCTATGTCTCCTTTATAGTTTAGACCGTCGTCTCTCTCAAAAAGATCATATTCGGCTTTATCACTAACTGATATAAGAATCTTTCTCAAGTTGAGCTGCATAAAATCTTTAGTCATTTTGTTTTGAAGATATTTGGGGACATACATAACAGTGTTCAAATGAAGAAAACCACGGTTCTGATACTCATATGTCCAAACATACTCAGGAAGAGCAATTTCTTTTCTTATAAAATTGCCGAGTTGCTCTACGATTTCGCCGCTCCAGCATTCAACAGCATATTGTGCATTGCGTGTATTTCCAGGAAAAGTAAGCACAAGGTAGAAGATATTTTCTTTCCCACGGACAAATTGCATTGCGGTAATTGTCTCAAAAACCGCTCTATAGCCATGATAAGGATGTTCTGTGTGTTTTGCCTGTCCGTGTCCTGGTTTTGCAGTCTTTCTAGATTTATATATTCGCCATTGAGTGTCCGTTCTGACTGCCGGCACTGATGGATAGATGTTTTTGTATCTGGATTTTTCCTTTATATCAACCCTGCCAGAAGGCTGGATTTTGGCATTCAGGTATCTATAATCATCAACGTCCGGCCATGGCATTAGCTGTTCATCTAATGTGCAAGAATTTTCTGGTAAATTTCCTTTCGTCGGAGACATAATTTGTACCGTATGAATCATCTTTCTTCTATTGTTTACCCGATTTTTCAGCGCCACAAATCGGGCTGTTAACTAATTAAATGGTATTAAGCCCAACAAGTTTTGCCTGCCAAAGTGCTAAAGTTCGCTGGCTGAAAGTTGCTTTCTCGCATTAATATAGTAAATTCGGGATGGCTTTTTACCCTCTTTAAGGAAAACGTCGGCAGCTTGGGAGAGAAGTGCGCGTTTTTTAGGAATATCTTTGGTTTCTAGGACAACATAGCTAGCTGATGTTGTGTCTTCTGACTCTCTATAAATTTCAAGTTGCTTTGTGTAGCCAGACACGACCTTCGAATTATCAGCAAATTTTACTTCTACTATATGTCGAAGATTATAGCCATGAGAAAATTTGAAGTCGATAAGTCCAGAGCCTGTATCTACCTCTGGAGAGATGTCCAGATTATTAGCTTTGCAGTAGCAGTAGGACACCATGAAAAATAACCGTTGGATAGACTTCTCATTCCTGCGTCTACTCTCGTGCCATAGCTCTTTCCATATTCCTTTTTTCTCAATTAAATATTTAAACTGAGTAATTATATTCGAAGTGATATCTTCTAATTTCTCAAGAGACACCGCCTGTGGTTGCTCCAATTTGAATGGTTGCTGCATCGTAATCCGTTCAGCCAATTCGACCCAGCGAACTAACTCAGGATCTTTAGTAAGATCGTAATGTATAGGGTTTATTGCTTTCAAAGCGCTGAGCATAGTTGCGAAATTCTCTTTGCTTTCAAGAAGGTACTGGCGCATTTCGTTCTTCTTCTTGGTGGTACGCACATCGTATAGTTTTTGGTACCAAATATCTCCTATCTCTCTGTTAATTTGCTCCCTCAATTGTTTATTAAAACTGGAAACGGTGCTAACATCGTCGTAAGAAAGAGCCATGGGCAATGATTTTAAGATATCCGTTGGAACGAGCAGTATTGGAATTTTCTTCTTAAAACATGGATTTACGGGTAAATTATATGTTTTGTCCGCCAAGTTAATTTGTTCAGTTGGAATCTGCGAAAACGAATTGATAATTCGTTCCGTAAACAATGCCAGATCGTGCTTTATAATATTTGCTGTCATATCACTGATTCTGTCGGCCCCAATACCTTCTTCTAATAACGGGAGCAAGGCAAAGAGATCAGGATCCTGAATTCCTTTTGACACTATTTCCCAGGCAGTGTTCAACACTTTTGCCTGTAGATAATTACCGAGTGCACTTCCGGATATTGATTGAGTACCATATCCTAAACACGTTCCTTTGATTTCGTTAAGGCGCAGCAACCCACGAGCAGTTCTCCAGCTAAGATCAGAATCGTCGCATTTTATGCAGGACGATAGTAACTTGATCACGTTGCCGTAGAATTTAGCATAAGTCTTTGAAGCATTCTGGCTAATTTCGGAATGCTGACTATAACTGAGTAATCTTGGATCAATAAATAGTGGCGAATCAATGTTGAGTGTTGGATTGAAAGCGCCTAGTGACTGTAATTTATCTGCGTCGATATTGAAATGCTTTGAAAATAGTACTGGTTCCTTGATCTTTGCCATCGGGAATCCTTACCTGAATAATATCGGCACTTCTGACATGTCCGCAATGGCGTTCAAGCTATGGATCATCATAAAAACATTTCGAAATTCTGAGACCTATGTGAGACCTAAACTGAAAATTGACCAAATTTACGGCTAATTTTTAGGGTGTGAAAATCTGCTGAAACCCTGATATGGTGGGCGAGAGAGGACTTGAACCTCCAAGGATTGCTCCACTAGATCCTAAGTCTAGCGCGTCTGCCAGTTTCGCCACTCGCCCGAATGGTTCTATAAGAATAGCATGTCATTAGCTGAAAGGAATTTGTAACCGCAGCACTATTTTACCACTGCAACGGAACAAGGGGCCCAAGTTGCGACCGCCTCAGAAACACTACCTATTAGCAGCCTATCCATCCAGTTCTTGCCTTTATGACCGACTATAATGAGTGCTGCACCAGAATCTTTGGCTTTGTCTACAATCACTTCACGCGGATCGCCTTCTAAAACTTCATAAGATACATTGCATTCAGGGAGCTTTGACCTAATAGTTTTACTAATCTGCTCCAGACATTCTTTAGCAATCTTGATCTTATCGTTATGTGCACTCTCAAGAGCACTAATCTCGTGACTATCTTGAACACCATAGAAATACTGTGTCAGTGTCGGGATAGCAGACAAGCAAATAAACTCAAAATTTCTTTTCCAAGGACGACAAGTAACACGCTCTATAATGGTGTCCGATATAGGTGAATCATCAAAAGCAACCAATATTTTCTGCGCTCCACTAGCTGGCGATGCGGGGTTTAGACGCGAAATGCGAACCGAACAGTTTGAAGCCACTAGCACTGAATGAGACACACTTCCTAATACAATTCGCTTTAGCCCTTTACGTCCGCGTGAACCCATAATGATTAAATCAGCCGGCAAATATTCGGCACAGTTTAATATCTCGGACTTTGGATAGCCGTTAAGAACTTGACCCGTAATTTTTTGTCCCGTAGGAAGTCCTGCTTTTAGTTTCTCGATTGCGCTATCCACCAATTTTTGTGCGCTTTGAGCAGGCCCGTCATTTCCAGAACCTTGAACCAGTGAATTATCCAGCACGGTAACCACTTTAAATTCGGTTTCGGGTGACCAAGCAAATTTTATGGTGTCCTCGACAGCATAATCAGAATGCTCGGATCCATCGATAGCGACCACAACTTTCAAATACACAATGAATTACCTCAGACTGTTCTGTATCTTAGACTAGAAGGATCGCTAGAAGAAGCTTTCATTTCATTGAATCCTTCAAATTCAATATCTCTACCTAGTCTTTTCCAATCTTCGCGCATTGTCTCAAAATAAACGTTCATGGAATGGTCCACTAGATTTACGGCAGGAGAAAAACACAAGACCAATTTCTTAATGCCTTGCTTTTCTGCATTGGCAGACAAAGAATCAATCACATCTCTCACCTTTAACGAATTAAAACAGTCGATTGGACCGTTAAAGTGAACTTGAGTTACACCATCCTTGGTGTCAACTGTTCCAAGTGGTGATTTAAACAAACTACCAATGATGCTAAAAATATTCGGGTTTTTGATGCCTGCAACGGACTTATATTCATACCAAATAAGTACTAGAGATTTTACAATCATTCCGGCCCCAATGCCCATTAATAGGTCCGTCATTAAAGTGACGAGGACTGTCACAGAAAATATTAATAGCTGCGCATATCCTAAGTTATTCATGCTGCGCCATTTGTGCAAGCCTGCCAATTTATAGCCAATGTGCATCAAAACGGCGGCTAAAGCAGCGACTGGTATCATCTTTATTATGCCGCCACCAACGAATATAAAAACAATTAGGAATAAGGCATTGTAGAAATTTACCCAGGCTGTTCTGCCGCCAGACACAATGCATGTGGTGCTTTTAATAATGCCAGGAATAATGGTCAGCCCGCCAATTAGACTCGAGCATATATTAGATATTCCCATAGCAAAAAGCGTGCGATCCGGACTTGATTTTCGATGGAAAGGATCTATTCTGTCCACTGCTTGAATGGTAGCTAGAGATTCGGTTCCATCGATAAAAGTTAAAGCAAGAACAAACACAATAATTTTTGGCAGCAAAGATGGATCACTGAATAAAGCATGAAAATCAGGAAAAATAATGCCGTGCTCGAGAGGATTATTTGGTACCTGCACAAGAAAACTGCTATCAAGATGATACAGCTGACCTAAGACAACACCCACTATTACTACAATAAGCTGTGGCGGAATATATCGCAAAATACCACCCCTCAATTGCGGGGCACTTAATTGGAAAAGGAGCAGCAAACAGATAAGTCCAATAGAAAATACATCTGTATGCAAGTGATGAAATAGCTCAGATGGCGTTTCGGAAACGATTGAAAAAAATTCATGCGCGTGGAATTTGGCGCCGATAAAATTTGGAATTTGTTTGGCGAAAAGCAAAAAACCAATTGCCGCAAGCATCCCGTGGATGGCTGCTGAAGGAAAAATCTGAGAAAACTTCGCCGCCTTAAAATAAGTCAGAACCAGCTGAACCAAGCCGGTCATCAGAATCACCCCCACCACTAAGTGATAACCGGTATCCATATTGCCTTGGCCCAAACTAGTTATAGCTGTGAATAAAATAGGCGCTAATCCAGCAGCCGGACCACAAACAGTTACATAGGCTCCACCCAAAAAGGAAATACTAATCCTGCCACAATTTCTGAAGTAAGACCACAGATTGGTGGCGCTCCGGAAGCTAAGGCAATACCAAGGGACAATGGCACCGAAACCAAAGCTACTACCAAGGCTGCCAACACATCTTGGCGCCAGTGTTTAAGGCCAGCAAACCCATTTTTAGGGGGGTCCTCTACTTGCTGCTGTTTCTGAATTTCTTGAACTTCCATGAGACTAGACAATGCTAATTCGGCATAATTTACGGCGTTAAGCAGAAAACAATAACTCGTTTTTTTCTAGTTTTGTTAAATGATTAATTAATAAATACAGGTAAAACAAATTAGATTTTACTTATCGCTGCTAATTTTTACTTACTTCAGCCTTTTGACAAATTATAAGCATGCCGGTGGGTATATTAGTTTGGGTCAAAATAGCTCTTGTGTTCGAGCCTAATTGTAAGCCCGCCTCATTGCTGCGATCAACAACGCCGAACACAAGTAGATCATAGTAATTATGCTGGATCTCGTCGACAATTTGCTTTTCAATGTCCTCAGCTATAACAACAATCTCTTTGTAGCGAATATCAAGTCTTTTAGTTCTAAATTTTGACTCTTGCAGTACTTTATAGCCAGTACGCCGCAAGCGATGATAAGCCAAGTCTTTTTGGTTCAAAGGATTACCTTTAACTGCATTAAAAAATGTCACTTCTGCATCTGTTGCCTTTGCTATATAAGCAGCAATATCCGCAGCTGCAGTAGAATATTCCATTCCGTTTACCGGCACAATGATGCGCTTTATTTGACGTGCAATAAGGCGATTTCCTTCAATGACAACAAAGATATCTTTTTTTATTGAATTGATTATGTTATTCTGCAAATCGCCAAAACTTAAAAACGTACTTTCTGGCTGAGGACGTTTTGCTCCCATTATCAATAAGTCGGCTGTCAGAGAAACATCCGTAATCGATTCTATCGGGGAACCGTCAGTCGAAGCTTTTTTATACTCAATCTTTGGTGCTTCGCTAGTTTCTTTAAGTGCTTCCGACACATCTTGCGAAAGTTTACTATTACCACTTTCCGGTGCTAGTTCTAGAATATCGAATATTTCTTGTTCAGATTCTTTTGTTGAAGCTATAGACTGTACTATCGGCACACAACCTGCAGGAAGGAGTTCCTCAAAAGAGGGCAATAACATTTGTTCAATGCCCGATAAATAAGCACGCTTTTTGCTTCTTCCTTTACTAGTCTGTCAGCCTCATTCTCTAATGGTAATACTTTTTTCGCTACCAAAGCAACCATAGAAGGAGATATCAAAACAGTTAAAATGGCGACTACTGCGTAGATACTATAGATATTTTCTCCAAAGAGACCAACAGCACTTCCTAAAATGGCTACTATGACGTCCGATCCGCCACGCATATTCACACCTATGCCCACCAAAAATGATTCCCACGATCGAAGGCCTCCTAGACGAGCGCCAAGAAAAGCAAATCCTATTTTTGCAAGAGTAGCTACCAAAAACAAGAGTATAACAAGCTTAAGACTGTGAATATTCCAGATCTTGAACACATCTACCCGCATGCCAGCAGTAACAAAAAAGACTGGAGCAAAAATACTGAGTGTCATAGAGTGAACACTTTCTTTAAGTCTGATTGTTGAACGTGGTGCCCTACCCACTAATAAACCAAGAATAAAGGGACCAAGAAGTGCATGCAAACCAAGTTTTTGTGTTAGCCCGGCAAAAACCACAGCCAATATGACTACGAACGACAATTGTCCATAAATTATTTTCGTAACATCCACAATTTTGCGCATCGACCAGTCAATAAGCTTTTGTCCTACAGTCAGCATGAGAATAATAAAAACAACTGCATAAACACTTACCACAATTCCTGACAGCCAACTCCTGCCATTCTGAACAGCAGAAAGAATTGAAATAAGTGGCCATATAACAATCTCACTAACTATGCCAGTTGCTAGTATTACTTGAGCATAATTTCTCCTTACATCCTTACGCTCCATGAGCATTTTAGCGATTACACTGACAGCCGTTACTGACAAAACGCCACCCAAGAAAACAGCTGCTGCAGGATCTAGCCTAAGAATATAAATACCAAAAATAGCACCGGTAATGATGGATCCCACTATGGTTGTTATCGCTGTTGACATGCCCGCTTTGAAATGTTCTCGTAACAAATCCAAGTCTATTTCAGCACCGGCCAACAACAATAAAAGTATGGCGCCAGTCCATGAAAACATAGACAGCGGTAATGCCACCCCTATTTCAGAAAATAGATGGCGATAAATGTGCGGGAAAAATGCCCCTAAAACCGATGGTCCCAGCAAAATACCACCGAACAGTTCGCCTAAGACTTCTGGTTGCCCCATTCTTTTTGCACACTCAGCAGTGCCACGACCGACAAGAAGAATAGCAGCCAGAGCCATTAATCCAACCAGTAATTCGTGCTCAGACATTGTTTTCATTGTTAACTCAGCATCCAGTCGCGGATTATTTATATAGACGCACGTGCATCAACCACGAAGTAAAAAGTATTTGGTAAAATTGCAAAATTCCTGTTCTAATAATCATAATCAACATGTTAAGTAAACGGCGCATTAGTAAACTTCTATTTGCGGTAGCTTTCATTGGCATTCATTTTCTCGGCTCTTATAGTGCTTTTGCTATGAATAAGTTCGGAGGAGGTCCACCATATGCTCGGATACCGTTGCTCTATCTGACCGACCGCGCACTCTCGGACGAGGGGTTTCTAAACCAGCGCAAGCATGAAAAAGATTCGATTTATGAAGTTTATTGCGGTTCGCTTGGTTCTATGGAATATCAGAATATATAGGCACAATAGGCAAATGCGAAAAAGTGGTAAGCGTACAACACTAAGTTACCAATTTATTCGTCAAGCCTCAACTCTGTCGGTCTCAAGCTCATCTTGATAGATTTTATAATGCGTCAAAGGAGATTCCAGAATGTAAAAACCAAAGATCATCCTTGCAAAAAGCGTGCGCGAATAGCTTCCATATCATCAGTCATGAGTTTTATAGTTGCAGGAGAAAATACTTTTAAATATAGATACCAAACAGCTCCAATTATTAATAGTACCAAAAACATATGAGGAAGAAATTGATTTATTCCGGTGGCCTTGGGATCGACATTACCTACCAGCGCCAGCAGCATCATAATGACTGCAAGAAAAGAAACCAAAACTTCCTGCCATCTTAAGCTCTTTAATTGGTATAAGTATGCCGAGGCAGCAATTGAAACCAGGGCATATGAGGTAATGAACGAATAAGCTGAAATGGTGCCAGTCCAGGTAATAATATCAACCATTCCGCAATGACATAAACTCATAATAATAGCCGGTATACCACCTATTATAGTGGCAAAAAGAATAGCAATATGAGGAGTTTGGTTACTTTCATGGGACTGGCCTAAACTAGAATGCAGCAGGCCATGATGTCCCATCATAAAGATAAGGCGCGAGCCAGTAATAATACAAGACAAAGTACAAGCAAAAAAACTAATCAATGCCCCTAAGCTTAAGAGCATTCCTAAGAAAGGAACACCATTGATAGAAGCTAAATTGATAAGAGGAGCACCTGAGCCATTTAGTTTTTGGGTACTAGCCGCAAAGCCCATTATCATAATATAAGAGCAAAGCGCATAAAACACTCCCGACCATAGGCCACTGTGCATAATTGCTTGTGGAATGCTCTTCAATGGATTCTTAGCTTCGGATCCTAAGGAAGCTGCGCTTTCAAAACCAGTGTAACCCAAAATACCAAAAACAAGACCCATAATAAAACCATGTGTGGTGACGCCAGCCAAATGGATTTGAGGCCAGTCAATTATTCCATGGTGATGAAAAATGGTAATGCCCATCAAAAGTAGAATAAGTGTTATAGAACAAAACTCGAGGATTAACATTAACGAAGCGGACAATTTTATATCGCGCCAGGTGATATAGGCAGCAATGGAAGAACAAAGCACCATGAAAAAGATTGGTTCGATAGATGCATGAAATAGAGTTTTGACGAAAGGTACTCCATAAAGCGCAACTTCAGCTTCAAGGCATGAAATAACGATAATATAAGCAAAAAGGAGCAACCAACCTGTCAACAAGCCCATGCCTGGACCCAAACCGATTGCCACATAGGTATAGATCGAGCCAGGCGAAGCGGAGCGAGAGGCAAACTGATTGACATTAGCTGCTACCAGAACAATAGCTATAGTAGCTAAAATATAAACAAGCCATGTACTATTGCCGGCGCTGGCAAAAACAAGCGGGATTAAAATTGCCGGTGTTGCTGTGGGGGCTAGACAGCTTATAGACTGGGCTAGTGTTTCAAAACGGCCCAAAACATCGGGGCGCAAACCGTAAGCAAAATACGATGAATTTGTATCTTGGATCAATTTAGATTCCTTATTACTCAAGACTTGATCCTTACTTTGTCGAGTATCTATAGCACTCAATGCTTATTCCTTGCGATAGGTGCCAACAACAGTAACAGTGTGGGTGCTTGGGGTATGCCATAGACAAGCATTCTTTGGCGGATTCACACCTGTCACCATAAAATCTACACCTGACTCGGACTTGAAAAACTTTGGGTCCGTGGCACGTTACATTACAGTACCATCCCGGCAGTGTTCTAGCCAGGCCTTCTCATCCGGTTCAAGATCCTGCACACAAGTATCAATATAGTTTTGTACAATTTCCGAGACGCGAGGATGATGCAAATGTCCTAGTCCATGTAGAGCATATCCTTGTGTACGAGGATCAGGTAAGGCTAAAATGCGCACAAGCGTATTGAACATTGTTTCTAGCAGCACTTTCTCTTGTTGATCTAATTTATCAACGTTATACTCCTGTTCGACACTCTTCCCTGCATGTTCTTTGACCCTCCGCAAAACGTTAGCAATGTCGGCAGTCTCCTCTGGTGTAAACTCGGGCAATCGGTTTTGTCGCATCCATACGCTGCCCCAAAAATCATGGCAGATTATATCCCACCACATATTAAAGCAATTCTCCATCTGCTCTACCTCTGATTTAGCAACAAACTCAGAATAAACAAAATACATCGATTCAATACATGCAACTTTTTTATCAATACTAACTGGGCTGCTAAAAAAATCTTCACCAAAGAAAAAAAGTGGATAAGAAAGAAGAAACCATATACCGTGGTTTATCTGCCACAACGAATACGAAGCAATGCTTTTATTGAAATCACGGCATAATTGGCTAATGTAATCTATAATTACAGCAGAATCGGAGATTTCAAAATCTTGACTGTCAGCCCTTCGCTTCGCTTCTTCCTCCGATAACACAGGGCAGTCAAAAAGTATAGAAAGCCATTCGGTATAACTGCAAGCAGAAAGATCCACAACATTTTTCAATCGATGTATGCTCCCTACTGAAACTCAAATAAACAAAAAAATGCCAGTACTGTTATCCGTGAATATATTTAGTATAAACTGAACTTAGCAACTTACTAAAGTTAGCAAATCCAGAGCACCATTTTTAGTTAACACTTTTAAACTACACCGACTTTTTAATTCTCTATGCAAATCAAGTTTATTAAACAGAGAATGTGCGCTTTTCAGATGGAATGATGCCTGACAATAATTTAACAAATGAAGCTTCTTCATGGAACTCATTCATGCGCTCCGGTGAGTCAGCATATGAGCGCGAACAATATGACGAGGCAGAAGCACAGTTCCTTTTAGCGCTACAACAATTGGAAGAGGCTCATTATGCTGATATTAGCCTAGCCGATAATTTCCTAAACCTCGCTAAGATTTATGGAAAGCAAGGCATGTACACCAAAGCCGAAAGGATAGCAGAGTTGGCACTGCAAGTTGCTAGTACAGCTGTACAGTTCAAATTAGTACCCGGTTCTGAGCTGACTGAGTATTTTGACCACCTCGGGCGTCTTTCCTTAGCTCAGCAAAACTATGAGCGGGCCGAAAAGATGTTTAAGCGCTCGTATGTAATTAACCAAGCCCTAACAGATAATGAAGATCCTGCCGGGGCCCGCTTGGCGTGGGTGTCTTTGGCTTCTGATATGCATAATCTTGCGGCGGTCTATGAGTGCCTGGGCAAATATGAAGAGGCAGAGGTATTGCTACGACAGTCCTTAGAGATAGATCTCCAGTACATGGAACCGTTCTTGTTCTCTCAGCAAGATGCTTATATTGGTCCATCAAGCTGTGTTATAGCTACCCAAGATCTTTATGGACTTGCTAAAATCTGTGCCATTCAAGGTAAACATAATGAAGCGGAGCAATTATATTTGCGTTCTATAGCCATATACAAAGAGCATTGCAACGAGGCTGATAGTGATTTAGCTAAACTGCTGAACGGTTATGCGGATCTTCTACGAAAGACCGAACGCTTTGACGAAGCCAAAGACATAGCAGCACAAGCTGAGGACATTCTATCCGAGAGTTAGAAATCACAAACAACTCAGATCTTAAATGTACTCGGTAAAAGGATTACGCATTGGTTACGTTTTGCATTTATATTTAAGGGGTAACGATTGATCAAGTCCAAAAATTATTTGTTGTTGCCACCACATTCATACAGAACACACAAAGGAGGTTCGGTAACCTCTTTAGGTAAGGGAAGTAGTTTTAGCTTCTGAATACTTCCGAGTACTAATTCATCAATTTCGTTGCTTGGCGAAGAAGGAAACATATCCATCTTTTGAATGCTACCGTCAGTAGCAATAAATAGGTATAGGGAAGCATTACCTAAATCCTTGTTCTTTGGCATAACAGCAGCAATAGTAGTATGTTTTTACGATATTCTTTCTCAGCTTGAGATTATTGTTTGACGTTTTTATGTTCTTCATAAGTGCCCATGATGGCATCGGATCGAAAATGCTTTGAGCTAACACTTTTAGAGATATCATTTGTTTCTTGAGAAGAGCTAGAAACTTCACCTGCATAAACTGCCAGGAATAGTTCCTGCACGAATGATATTAACGTAGCTACAGTAGCCGCTATCTTCTTATAGTGAACACGCAATTGCCTTAAGCCCACCGGACAATCATTCAAAAGCACCGTGTCATCAAAACGCTTATAAAATCTAATACAAGCTGTGTGATGCCCGTTTGGGAATGATTGTAAATGTGCCTTTACCATAACCTAAGAGAAAAAGTCTTTATTTTCAAATAGCCTGTTATACAAGGTCGAATTAAGTTTGGAATCAATATCCGTGGTTTTAAATTCTATTCCGTTTTCGGAAAAAGATATGCGAGATTCATCCTTGAACTTAGGATTTCGCCGATAAGCAATACGAGCAAAAAATGTTGGGCGACCAACTATTACGACTAATGCAATTAATCCAGCGAGAATGAAAAAATAATCGTCGTGTCTTGGAGCTACACTAAGTCGAAAAATTCCTATACCGATTAACAAGAGAACTATGATAAGGTCGAAATTGAAACGATTTGCCCGTTTTTCATAAGACATTTGTGCCGCGGCATATTCATTTTCAGTGAGTTTAAATTTTAGATTATAGGTTCTGTCATCAGTTGCCCGCCGTAAACAAAACCCTTTTGCCGGGTACTATATGGGTAGTAACCATTTTACTAATTCGTTGAAAGACTTGGGTCATGATGGATTCGAACCTTCAACCAATTGCTTAAGAGGCAACTGCTCTACCGTTGAGCTAATGACCCTTTTACCACTTGCGCTAGCCGGATTTGTGTTTGGACTATTAATTATAACCGGCAATAATCGCGCCCGGTTGGATTCGAACCAACGACCATCCGCTTAGAAGGCGGATGCTCTATCCACTGAGCTACGGGCGCACTGCATCTAAGAAGATGAATTATTTTAATTCAATCAGTCTACTAAATTTCAGCCGTTGGAGCGAGATTAATGCAGCCTAATTATGCAAGAAGATTATTATGTCTAATACATATGCCTTGTATGCGACTCCCTTCCCCTTTGCTTATTAACTTATACAGCCGGGTTTTAACACTACTTTGTATTAGTGCACATTTGTTTACATACAAAGCGGCTTTTAACGACTCTTAGAGAAGACAGAACACATCATAAGCGGGGCAAAACCGCACAGGATCAGCCAGATAAAGCAGCGTTAATATATCAAAGAATAAAGAAGTGCTTAATACGGCTAAGTCTTAACCGTCCCTTAAACAGAAACAGACATAGTTATTCTGTGATCACAAGCGTGATCCAGGGTAGCAGTAGAGTTTAGAGTGAATTAAGGGTAAAGACTAAAATATGATTTGGTTAATAACATTTTTTTTGTGTGCCATTTTGTTATTCAGTTTGTTGGCAATTCTCAATCCAGAATTAGTCTTGCCCCCATTAGCTAATTATTGGCGCAAACGCGCTCACTACCGTCCTCACTAAAAATAGGGGAATAAAATATGGGTTCAGCAGCATCAGGTCTTTTCTATATAGACTTCTTCCTTGTTAAGTTCATTAAAATTTTTGATAAGATGCCTTTGCTCATGATGCTTCTTGTTTGCTTGCTTTACGGAGCAATTGCATATGTTCTTTTACGATCAGCTTATATGGCTGATCCACACTAAGCTGACAGTAACTATAAACCGCAAACTAGGAAACCACTAGAATCCTATGGGCATGGGCTTCTGGTGGTTTAGTTTGTTGGACTAACAGACTCCAACTTAATGCTTAGTTTCTCGCTATGTAAGTCAACAAGACCGGTATAAAGTTCGATGAAATTTTTAATAGCGTGAGGAGCTACTTCACCTTCAATAGTGTATTTACCTTCATTAAGTTTTTGTCCGTAATAATCATAAGTAATATAACTAAATTCAATATCTTTGATTGGCACATTATTGTAATTTGCTACTCGCACCCAAACCACTGGGCTGTTAATTATCCAGTATCCTGTTATATGCCAATCTACCAGCTCAAGATATGTATTCTTGGTTAGCTGAGGATCCCCTCTTTCTCCAGGAATGCAAGCCGTCAGACAACAAATAGCTACAAATAAAATTGTAGAAAGATAAACAGCACTAAAAGCTCTTAGGGCATCAAGTTTACATAACCAAGATTGTGGATGATGGCTAATAAAATTAATATCCCTAATAAAATGAAGAAACTAAAAAACAGTGGTTCGCCTTCATAAAACATAAATTCAGCTTAGAATTACCTACATTCTACACAATCAATAGATTACACCCGTCGCGCATTTTGACAAGACCATCAAATGTTAAAACTGACATCAGATGACAATCGACCAAGAAAAACGCTGCTTAAATAGCTATAAACCAAATTTTTTTCTCAAAAATAGTCATTTAATGACTATTAGCGCTGCAATGTTGTCGCGAAGCCTAGAGCCTAGCCCAATAGAGTCAATACTCATTCCGGTTGATAAAGAGTCAACGCTCCTTGCTCATGGACATATCAATGATGAGATTAAACGCTGCTTAATCATTGTACATGGGCTGGAAGGGTCGAGCGATTCTGCTTATGTAACTGGCTTAACAGCTAAAGCATTAAGCCTTGGCTTTAACGTGCTTCGCCTTAATTTGAGAAACTGCGGCAATACTTTGCACTTAACACCGACTTTATATAATGCTGGTCAAAGTAATGATTTGATCAGAGTTATAGAGTGGCTTAAAGAAAGGAAAGGACAAAGAGCGCAATATTTAGTCGGTTTTTCACTCGGAGGAAATTTAGTATTAAAAACTTTAGCAGACTTAGATGAGAATTCATCTGTAAAAGCGGCGTGTGCCATTTCTCCCAGTATTGATTTAGCAGCTTGCGTAGATTCTTTAGAGACTGGATTTAACAAGATATACGCCCAACACTTTTTACGGAGTTTGAAAAAAAAGATATTGCAGAAACATAAACTTTTCCCAACGCGCTTTAATTTAAAAACCTTAACAAAAGTCAATGATATGCGCAGCTTCGACAACCTATTTACTGCTCCAGACGGCGGTTACGCTCAAGCAGATCATTACTATCGTGAAGCTAGTGCAAAGCATTTGATTAATGAGATAAAAATCAAAACTCTTATAATTACAGCTCAAGATGATCCGATAGTACCGTTTTCGTCATTTGCTAACATTGATAATGCCAATGTTAGATTGCTAGCCCCAAAATACGGTGGACATGTATCATTTTTGAGCAATAGCGTTTTTGGCAATAAAGAGAATCTGTTCTGGGCAGACAATCAAGTTCTACTATATTGCCTAGAGCAAGCTGAGACACAGGAGAGAAGTAGTGCCTGAATTAAGTTCATGGTTGGAACGTATGATTGCCACGCAATCAAATGAAGAAGTATTTGCTATTTTAGATGAGTTTCGACCTTTATTATGGTCTGATGACGAGCGAGCATCAATGGCCAAGATTTATAACGCAAAACTTCATCAAATAAGAATGAACCAAGAAATAGACAATGGCAAGCGATTAGAAAAGCCAGCAAAGCGAAAAGCGTCCCCACTATTCGCAAACAAGATGCTGGAAATCAACGTGGAGAACCATCATCCTTGAGTCAAGAATCGGACGAGGATGAGATTAGCTTAGAATCTTAGCGCTCTGAACTAGCAGCTGTTCTCTATTGAACTCGCTTGTCTAGCATTTTCTTTTGCAGCTTCTCGCTAATCTTATTCAAGTCTTTTTCTATACTAGTTGTGTTTTCGTAGCTGAGCTTGCCGCCATTTTTGTCTTTCATTTTTTGCTCTTCTTCTTTGACATCTTGGAGCTTGCTCTTTAGATTATCGGCTTCTTTTAAAGTCAATTGATTAGCTTTGTAAGCCCTTTTAATTTCTCTTTCTAAAGAAACTTGGCGATCATAAATTGAGTATTTCCGTGCTTGAGCGCAAGGACTGATAGCAAAAGCAACTATCAATGCGAGAGCAAAAATACTATTGGTTTTCATAAAAATCTACCTCTTCCATAACGAATTAATTGGTACCGAACAAAAGAAATTGCGTGGCAATGAATACTTAAGTGTACTTTAAATTGAGCCCAAGATTATCTTGATTAGTGAGTGCGTTTCTCTAACATTTGCTTATGCAGTTTAGAGCTTATTTTATTGAGATCCTTTTCCAGAGAAGTCGTATCCTTAACGCTCAATTGACCACCGTTCTGGTCTTTGAACTTCTGCTCATTATCTTTGACATCCTTAAGCTTGCTTTTAAGGCTATCCGCTTCTTTCAAAGTTAAGTGATTGGTTTTATAAGCCTGATCAATTTTCTTTCCCAAAGCCACTTGGCGATCTTGAACTGTATAGGTCTTTGCGTGAACGCAAGGGCTAAAAATCAAAGTACCTATCAACAGAAGAGCAAACGTATCCTTACCTTCCATTACCTCTGCTCCTTTCAACAAGAAAATATAGTTAAGCACCAAAAAACATTTGACAAATAGTTAACAACAAAGTGTACTACTAAACTTTTGAGCTGTTAAAAAATTCCTATCCTTATTCAGTTATCAATTGCAATCTTTACCTGTTGACAACATGGCAAGCTGAGTCCTTGATCGAGAATCGCTAATCCTATATCTATCTCGGTATCTATCTCGGATTTGGAAATAATAAGCGCTTTCCCACCATAAGTCCCATCCCTCTAATATCAGTAATTAATTGATGCTTTTTTTGCAGATTCAAAATGGACTCTCTTAAGTAACATCCTTAGTTCGCTGACGCGCTCTAAAAAAATTGGCGTGTTAATTTCATTTATAGTGGCTAAAGCAGTAGAACAAGCAAATGGGTTGCCACCAAATGTGGAGCCGTGATCTCCTGGTTGAAGGGACTTGGCTATTTGATCATTGGCAATTACGGCAGCAATGGGAAAACCGCAGCCAAGTCCTTTTGCCAATGTAATGCACTGAAAATTCCTATTTATTGTGAATGCAGAACTCTAGCAGGTTTATTTGTTAACGCAATTATTTATGCCTAATCGCCCTACGTTGATATGATTTTATTGATAGACTTGCTTCATTAGACAAATTGACTATTGACATAAAAACGTATGCGGGGTAACTTTAATGTCCAAGTTTATTTTTCTGGAGTATATAGTTTTGTTTTCTTCAAATAATATCACTGCCATCGCTCCATCCACTCGCCGCCGCCGCGTCATTTTGGCTCGGGGCTTAACTTTGCTTAGATAGAATAAACTAAAGGTTATCAGCGTTTATCCCCGAGATTCTTTCTAGAACTCGGGGATTTTTCTTTGCGTATAAATCACAAACACCTAACGGAGTAAAACAATATGAAAAAAATTCTTCTAGCTTACAGCGGTGGCTTAGACACTTCTTGCATTTTAACTTGGCTCAAAGAAACGTATAAGGTACCTATCGTGGCGTATTGTGCCAATGTTGGACAAAGTGAAGATTTCGAAGAAATCCGCCAGAAGGCTTTAAAAACAGGAGCTGACAAATGCATTATTGAAGATTTGCAAGAATCTTTTGTAAAAGAATACGTTTTTATGGCTTTACAGGCCAATGCTATTTACGAAGGGAGTTATTTTATGGGCACCGCATTAGCTCGTCCTTGCATAGCTTTGGGTATGGTAACCGCCGCATTAAAGGAAGACTGTGATTTTATTGCGCACGGTGCTACCGGCAAAGGAAATGATCAAGTACGTTTCGAATTGGCAGCTAAATATCTTGCCCCACATATAACGACAATTTCTCCTTGGCGAGAATGGCAATTCACTGGCAGAAGCGAATTATTTGCTTACGCCGAAAAACACGGTATACCACTGCCTTTGGTTAAGGAGAAGCCCTACTCTATGGATGCGAATATTATGCATATCAGCTATGAAGGTGGCATTTTAGAAAATCCCTGGTTAGAAGCACCAAAGGATATTTATCTGTGGACAGCAGATCCAGAAGATGCACCGGACAAACCAGATTATATAGAAATTGAATTTGATGCTGGCATTCCTGTAGCTCTGAATAATCAACAAATGTCACCATTGGCTATTCTCAAAGCATCAAATGAAATAGCCGCTAAACACGGCGTCGGCAGAACAGATCTGGTAGAAAATAGATACATTGGTATCAAATCTCGTGGTGTCTATGAAACACCCGGTATGACGATGCTTATGCAAGCACATAGGGTAGTTGAAAGTTTAACCTTAGATCGTGAAGTTGCTCATCTTAAAGAGAAGCTTTCACTGCAATTAGCCGAGTTAATTTATAACGGCTATTGGTTCTCGCCAGAAGCTAAGTTGATCAAACAATTGGTAATTGAGTCACAAAGCACCGTATCTGGCATTGCGAAATTAAAACTGTATAAAGGAAATTGTTATGTGGTAGCAAGGAAATCGCCTGTATCACTTTATAGCGAAAATACTGTCAGCTTTGAGAACATGTCTGCATTCAATCCAAGTGATGCCGGTGGATTTATTAACATCAATGGCTTAAGACTGGAAACGTGGAGTAAAACGCACAGCACTATGGCTACAAAATTGCAAAAGAGCAGCTAAGGAGAAATTTTATGACAGTCTCAACTAAATTAGAAATAATGACCGGTACTAATAGGGCAAATCAACCCTGCGTAAGAGGACGTGATTTTCTAGGAATTATTGATTTAACTAGAGAAGAAATAGATCTAATACTTGATAGCGCAAAACGAATAAAGATAGCTAAGTTCGATGCTATACAAACATTCTTTGCCAAAAGGCAGATTTTAGCTCTTTTATTCGAGAAACCATCATTGCGAACCCGAGTAACATTTGAAGCAGGAATGGCTCAGCTTGGTGGCGATGTCATTTGCTTAGAAGGCAAGCTCGGTGAAAGAGAATCTATTGCCGATGTGGCGCGCAATTTAGAACGCTGGGTAGATGGCATTATGGCCAGGGTATTCAGACATGAAACATTAGTCAAATTAGCCAATAATGCCAAAATTCCGGTGATAAATGGACTGAGCGATCTTGAACATCCTTGCCAAGCCTTGGCTGATTTGCAAACACTCTCAGAGCACAAAGGTAAATTAGAGGGACTAAAAATAGCTTATGTTGGAGATGGTAATAATGTCGCCCATTCACTTATGTTGGCAGCAGCCAAGATGGGTATACATTTTAGTATAGCTTGTCCAGCCAAATATAGGCCCAAGGAAATGATTTGGCAAGAAGCACTCTCTTGCTCAATGGGCAGCGGTAGTGAAATCACTATCACTGAAAATTGTGCAGAAGCGGTGATCGGGGCTGATGTCATTTACACTGATGCTTGGACATCGATGGGGCAGGAGAATGAGAAAGTAGAAAGATCCGCTGCTTTT
This sequence comes from Candidatus Melainabacteria bacterium, assembly GCA_963845445.1. Classification (GTDB taxonomy): domain Bacteria; phylum Cyanobacteriota; class Vampirovibrionia; order Obscuribacterales; family Obscuribacteraceae; genus JABDBL01. The sequence goes on from CAWJSE010000003.1 coordinate 215,357, forward strand.
GCCGATTTTCAGGTGAACTCTTCATTACTCAAAAAGGCTAAGCCCGATACTTTAGTAATGCACAACTTGCCAGCGCACCGCGGAGAAGAAATTACATCTGAAGTTTTGGATGGCCCGCAATCAGTCGTTTTTGACCAGGCAGAAAACAGATTGCACACACACAAAGCTCTGCTCTCTTTGATTCTCTAAAGTTATACAACGCAAATAAATAAGGAGAAATGAATGGCAGTCTTACGAAAGTCCTTTAAAGAGCCTTTGCATCCTTTGATTAGCAGCTTTGTTGCATCTGTAAATGATGACAAATCGTTAATTTCGGTCGACCTTGAAGGAAGTCTTGCTCATACTGAGATGCTAATCCATTGCGGACTTATAACTACTAAGCAAGGTGAAAAAATAAAAAATGGGCTGGAGCATTTGTTGGAAAAGGCTCAGGTCAACGATCTTGAGTTAGTTGAAAAATACGAAGATGTACACATGAATATAGAAAAGCAATTGCAAGAATTGATTGGCGAAGAGGCATTACGCTTACACACAGCCCGCAGCCGTAATGACCAAGTAGCTATTGATATGCGCCTATTCGTCGTAAAAAAGATCGAAGAGATTACCAATCTAATACTTGAATTGCTGAAAGCACTGATACTTATTTCTCGGCAAAGCATGGACGCTATCATGCCTGGCTATACCCATTTACAGCCAGCTCAGCCAATTGTGTTCAGTCACGCTACGTTGGCATTTTTTGAAATGTTCTTTAGAGATCTGGCTCGCTTTAATGATGCCAAAAATAGAACCAAAGTATCAGTATTGGGAGCAGGAGCCTTGTCTGGATCGCGATTGCCAATCGATGTCAAATATACCGCTCAAACGTTGGGATTTAACCATTGCTTCGAAAATTCACTTGATGCTGTATCAGACAGAGATTTTATTGGTGAATTTTTATTTGCCACTAGCCTAACCAGCAATCATCTTTCTCAATTAGCAGAAACTCTAATCATTTGGAGCAGCAACGAATTTAACTTTATAAGCTTGCCAGATAATGTAACTACTTCGTCTAGTCTAATGCCACAAAAGAAAAATGCCGATCCGCTTGAATTAATTAGAGCAAAGAGCGGAATAGCCCTAGGAGAATTAGTAAATTTTCTCACAATTATTAAAGGCTTGCCCATTGGTTACAATCGTGACTTGCAGGAAACAAAACCCACAGCCATTAGAGTGGCCAGCACACTTAGTGCATCAGTAAAAGTAATGGCTCTTATTATTCAGAATATCAAGTTGAATCGTGAAAGAATGTTCGCTGCGTCATCAAACCCAGAATTGATGGCTACTGACTTAGTGGAATATTTGGTCACCCAAGGACAAGCCTTTCGTGAAGCTCATGAAGCAGTGGCAGAATTAGTGCAATACGCCCGGGAAACAAGCTGCTCTCTTGATAAGCTCAACCTATCAGACTACCAGCGCTTTAGCAAATATTTTGATCAAGATGTCTTTGATACTTTTGATCTAAATAAAAGTCTATCTGAAAAAACTTCTTATGGCAGCACCGGATTTACTCCAATTACCCAGGCATTAGCAAGAGCCGAAGAGCGCCTTGAGCAAAAAAAGAAAGACACTATCTAATGGACTGGGCACAAGACGAAGAATAGGAGAACGATGAATAAGTCTACCACACATAAATTTGTGGTTTTGTTAAACAAAAAGATTGAATCCGGCGTAGCTATGAACGCCGCAGCGCACATGTCTGCTTGTCTTGTATCAGAAGCCAGTGAAAGTGAGCGCGAAAATATGATGTTCATAAATTATATTGATGCTGATGGTAACCCCCATCGCTCTTCCGGACTTTCGCTCATCGTTTTGAAAGCGGATAATTCAAATAAAATTCGCATAGCTCGTGAGGCAGCGAAAGAAAAAGATATTTTACTTGTTGATTTTCTCCAATCTATGACCGGTGACACTTACATTGAACAATTGGAAAGAACTAGTCAGCTGAAAGAAAGTGCTCTTGAATATTTTGGCCTATGCTTGTTCGGCAAAAAAGAAGACATAGATCCAATTACGCGCAAATTTTCTACGTGGTAAGAATGGCTGTATATCCGCAGTGCGTTTTTTAGTCCGAACTTTCTATTGTAATCTCAGTAGTGGAAGCTGGTCGTCCAAATTCTTCCCAAGCTGAACCAGAACGCACAAAGAGTTCCCAATAGCGCCCTTTATGACCGGAGCTACCAGGGGCAAAAGCCAAGTCGCCTTCCATTACATTAAAGCTGCCCGTTGCAACGGTGGCACCACGAATTATGGAGCCGATTTTAATTCGGACACGCATACCTTCCTTCAAGGAAGCCACTAATTTATCGCCGGTTTTAATAGATGTTTTCATATTACCGAAGGAGTCAATATATGCTATGGCATTAGGTGGCGCTGGCGGAATATTTTCTTCCACAGATAATTTATTGACAAGGCAGGATAAGTCATCAGCAGTAACTTTACTTACGATGGTCGGGAAATAGTCGCGCGAGCGAAATTGACTACCTTCCTCCACCACATTTGTGCTCCACAATTCGGTAATGTCGTCTCGCACAAAGGATAAAGAATACCCACTATTTACAGCTACAATTAATACTCCATTGTTCAAACGGGCAAATAGCAACCCTTCGCCTTCGTTGTTTTGTCGCGGCGAAGTGCGATCTTTCCTCGGGGCGGTATTGGCGAAAACCAAAAGATTTTTTGCCCGTAATTCCTCAGGAGCGAGACTTAATTGCGCCAAAACAAAACCGGTTCCGATGGTATCAAAAGATTTTACAGCCGTGGCATGCAGTCGAACGTTTACGCCCAGTTCTGACGAGAAAGCTGAACGAATTTCTGCCCAAGCCATATCCCCGGGTGCATAATCACATATCAAATGAACAAAATCTATCATAATTATTGGCTACCATTTTAAAAGTGGACTATCGATGCCTATTTATTCAGTCGCTCTACTATTTTGCCTCGAATTTATGCTTTAAATCCAGAAAGAATTCATCTACGTATCAATTTTATAAGATGGTTTGAATGATCGACCGTTAATTGCCATTCTTTCAAAAAATTTTGCCCCAAAAGTGGAAATGGCAGATTATTTTGATCGGATAATATACAAACTAAAGGCCCTCTTATTGGTCCAAATTCTGCCTTGCTATATACACACAACGGTGCTCTTATATAGCCAGCAGCACCTTTGCAATTAACAAATTGCCCAGTATTTTTAGGCATTATGCCGAGACCCCGCAATTGACTTTGAGTGAAAAGGCTAAGATCGGTGCCAGTATCGATCATCATTTGACAATCTCTGCCTTCAATCTTGGCTGTAACAACGATAGCCCGATTTACTTCGGAAAAAGGCACATTGTAGACATAATGGCTCAAAGCATCCACTGTAATGCTCATTTTATTCGACCGCATTTTATTTTCTGTGGAGACAGTTTTGAACTTAATTACATTAGCTTCATTGTCAATAGTGTATTCCATGCCTTCAAAAAAATTGGTTCCTAAGAGAGGATAATTTAAAGGATTCTCGTTGACCTGAACCGGAAATTGGCGGCGTGAAATGCTTCCTAACTTGAGATCAGCGTTTATTATCCAAGCAGGGGTTTGTTTCTGCGTACCCACTCCTGCAACAGATGCTGTGGGCTTGCCTTTAGGCGTGTCTAAACCCAGCATTTTTAGGTGATCAAGAGAGAACAAACAACCAGCGGCACCAGTATCAAATAACATAGGGGCTTTTCGTCCGTTTATACTTCCTTGTACTAGCATCAATTGGCCGAAACGCTGAAATGGCACCCACGTTTCTTTCGGTAACGAATCGAGTTGTGCACTACGCACAGTATCACCAATCTTTTGACGAATTACATTAGCAATCTTTGGATGCGCTAAAGATTTTTTAGCTTCATCGCCTACAGCGCTGCCTTCATAGCGATCAGCCAAAATTTTGTATACCAATGCCGCATCATCAATATCACCAGATCGCTCTAGACAAACGGCCTGATAAAGAATGGAGTAAACTAATAAGGGTTTGTCCTCTAAAGACGGCAATTGTGCAGCTAAAGGCATCTCAACATTAAGTTGGTGAGACATATACTCATTAAATAGCAAACCTGCTTCTTTATAATGACCGTCCTTGTAGTGTTTTAGAGCGCGCTGATAAATAGTTTGTCCGTAACATGGCGAACATTCATAAGTTGCTATCAGGACGCTTAGGAAGATTAAAACCAAATAGCTAAAATGCTTAATATGCAAGGAGTCCTGATATAACATCTATCCTATTAAGTTATAACATTGGGCTGACTCATTCCGGTAAATTCACAGACTCTAGTCAAATCATAAGCCAAAGCAGTTAGGTCGTGCAGGGCTTCCTGGCTGTCCTGGGTATGCTTTTTAATGTTTGGTTCATATTTTTCGATATAAAGACGAATAGTAGCTCCTTGCGTACCGGTGCCCGAAATACGATACACTATCCGCGAACTATCTTTAAAGCTAATAATAATCCCCTGGTTTTTACTGACACTGCCGTCAATCGGATCTTGATAGGTGTAATCTTCTGCTGAGCTTATTTCGTAAGCACCATATTTCTTACCGGGCAACCCAGGAAGTAGCTCCTTGAGATAGTTACTCATTGCCCCTGCCTTCTCAAGGTCCACTTGCTCAAAATCATGCCTTAAGAAAAAATGGCGACCATATTTTTTCCAGTGATCATACATAATCTGGTTTACTGTTTTACCAGTAACTGCCATTATATTGAGCCAAAATAATATTGCCCATAAGCCGTCTTTTTCGCGAATATGGTTGGAACTAGTACCAAAACTTTCTTCTCCACAAATAGTTATTTTATTGGCATCGAGCAAATTACCAAAAAATTTCCAACCCGTTGGAGTTTGATAACTATTAATTTCAAGAGCCTTAGCTACCAGATCTACGGCCTGACTAGTTGGCATAGACCGGGCTACGCCAGTGATACCATTCTTATAACCAGGAATAAGATGAGCATTGTCCGTTATAACAGCAAGACTATCACTAGGAACAATGAACATCTTTGGTCCCATGATCATATTGCGATCGCCGTCACCGTCTGAAGCTGCTCCGAAATTAGGAGCATCTTTACCGTACATCATTTCCACTAAGTCATGAGCATAAACTAAATTGGGATCAGGATGCCCGCCACCGAAATCTTCTAATGGCACTCCGTTTACTACTGTTCCAGCCGGAGCGGACATTCTTTTTTCAAAAATGCTGATGGCATAAGGTCCTGTGACCGCATTTAATGAGTCCATGCACATTCTAAAACCTTTACTAGAAAACATTTTTTGTATTTGATCAAAATCAAATATTGACTCAAGCAATTGCTGATAGTCATAAATCGGGTCAATTACCTCGACTACCATTTTTCCTAATTTAGTCTCGCCAAGCCTATTGATGTCTACATCTGGTTCATCAAGTATTCTATATTCTGTAATAATTTTGCTGCGCTCAAAAACAGCTTCCGTTATAGTCTCGGTTGCTGGATTACCGCCAACAATATTGTATTTGACACCAAAATCACCATGGGGACCGCCAGGATTATGACTGGCGCTCAAAATAAATCCTCCGTCCGTTTTGTGCTTACGTATCACACAAGACGTAGCCGGAGTTGACAAAATGGCGCCTTGCCCAACTTTGACTTTCGCAATACCATTGGCGGCAGCCATTTTCAAAATAATTTGAGCGGCCTGACGGTTAAAATAGCGACCATCACCTCCCAGAACAATAGTCTTGCCTTCGTTAACTTCTCGAACGTCAAAAACCGACTGAACGAAATTCTCTAAATAGTTCTTCTGCTTAAATATATCTACCGATTTGCGAAGACCCGAAGTGCCAGCGCGCTGGTCTTTATAAGGAGTAGTCGGAATTGTAAGAATCTTTGTGTCTGTTACCATGCAGCAAACCCTTTATTAAGCGAATTAATAGCAAAATACAAGCTTTGACTTTATCAGCAATTCATCCATTTGTCTTGGGTTGCAGTTTACAAGAGGGGCTTTAGGCATAACTTTTGGATCCCATTAAACAAAGTCAATATGGACAATTAGCCAGGTAAAAAAATTGCCTTTTTTTCCTATGAACCATTAAAAATTGAATCGTAAACTTCGTATGATGGTACTATGGCACCATGGGTGGAGCGCTTAGCTTGCAGTTTAATATGAAATCGAAGTCGCCTTTTACGACCATTTGCCTAACTTCAATTCTATTTATTAATGGACTATTACCGTGCTTATCGGCTGTCACAGACCCCTTAGTGTCTGATACTAATAACAGTGCTATCAGACTAGAATCGCGTACTGATAGTGCCCAGACCAACGAGCCAATTAAGACCTCATCAACAGAAAGTGTTCTGCTCCCAGAAACAGTCAAAAATGACCGTTCTGCTAGTGTTACCAGTCCGCCGGCGGGTATTAAAACAGTTAACCCAGTGAATGATTCACAAGTGTTGGGTCCTATTTCCTTACGTAGAGTAGTTCCTATTAGTTTAGAAAGCACAGTAAATTCGAAGTTGGTGAAAATTGGTGATAATGTCACTGCTCGATTGAAAGAAAACTTATATTATGGACGGCAATTAATCGCACCAGCTAATTCAACCTTGATCGGGCACGTTCTTTCCATACGCAATAGCAGGACATTAAGCGAAGCTAGCTTTAACGGGGAAGATAGATTTAAATCTGATGCCGCACTTGAAATAGTATTTGAGAATATTTGCATTAACGAGAATTGCACCATTCCTATTACCGGCAAACCAGCCCATCAAGAGGCAACTCGAACTACTGTCGATGGACTTGCTTATGGCGTAACGGTCGATCGTAACGGTAAAATAGTGCAAGGTGGAAGGACATTAACAAGTAATCAAAAAAATACTTACAACAGCCTGCGGGTACTGACAGTTGTACCTTTACCAGGTGGTTGGATAGCTAATTTTGGTGGTGCTCCGGTGGTAATGGCTACAGTAGGAGCTATTAGCCCGGATATCGTATTTAACAGACCTATCGATCATTCGGTAAGCCATAGGCGCCTCAAAGGAATGGGCTATGGATTTGTTACCAATTTACCTGGCGCCTTCTTTGTACAGTCCGTGGTAGAAAAAGGTAATGAGATTATTTTATCTAAAGGCGATGAATTGATGATAGACATTACTATAAGCAATCAGTTAATTCACCAGAATTCGCCCCCAGTAAAGAGACCTGAAGCTTTAGTAGTCAAAGCAGAACTACTCGAAGATCTCATTCCAACGCAAAACAATTCTCAGCTGCCACTCAAACCACAGATAGACTCTATTACCGAAGATGATCATTCGTCAAATCCCACAGACGAAAAAAGCGAAGCAATACAAGCGGTTATTTCAAGTCTTGAGTCACAAAACTCTGAGTAAGGGAAAATAAAAAGATATCGCTAATGTCCCACACTTGCAAGCAAAGTAAATGCCAGCCACAAGACCATGCCTCGGTCAACTAAATCGCAAGCACGAGCTATATCAGACAGGTCAGGAATCCTGCCACGGCCAAACTTGGAACGAGTTTTTATTTGATCTTGACAGTACAAATCACCGCCAACCTCAAGATTTAGCGCTCCAGCACCGGTTGCCACAATTAATTCTGCATTTGGACTATTCCAATTTTTTGCTTGAGCGTTTAAACAGAACCAAGCATTTTTTATATCGCCCAACACAATATAGCTAAAAGCAGCCAAACGAGACGGAATCCAGTTCAAAACATCATTTGCTTTGCCTACAGCCCAACCAAAATGTTTATAGTGAACATTTTGATAACCCCACATATTATGCAAAATATGTACAAGGGCATATAGCACCACTCCTGGTGCGCTTAATATAAGGAACCAAAAAATTGGAGATAAAATCATTGCGCTGCCATTCTCAATAATCGATTCTATGCAAGTCGATATAATATCTTGCCTATCCATTTGCTTAGTATCGCAAGTGACTATTCCAGCTAGATGTTTTCTCGCCATTTCAAGATTTTCACTAATTAAGGCATTTTGCACATCAAAAGCATGTTGCTTTAAATTGTGAGCACCAATCGCCAAATAAAGAATAAAAACATTAAAAACGAAATTTAAAGGGATAGGCAAACCGTCAGTCATTATGCCAGCCAGCGCCATAAAAGGAACAATTAAAAATACTGCCGCTAATCCACCTTTGACTCTGAGCGATTTTTCAGCAGCCTGGTTCTTAGCACCATTGCTCTTTTCTTCCTGCGCTGCTTGATTCGTTTGTTGAAGCTCACTGGCTTGTTTCGTGGGAGGAGTATGTTTGCTAAGTTCTTCCAAACGATGCCATTGATCTTCTAAATAAGTAGCAAAGCGAGTGAATCCTCTCAATGGATGGTAAATTGGCAGTTCACCAAAAAGCCTATCCAGAAAAATAGCTAGTGCTACTGCTAAGAAATTCGCCATTTTTTGTAATCAACTCCAAGAATCAAACAAGGATAACACGAAACTGCAGCCTGCCAATTTTCGGCTGTGATAGATCGTGTCACATCTTTGCCACGTATATAAGCTTATTTTCTTACCAGTCATTCTGAGGATAATTAACATGACAATATCATCAGGCAAAAAAATCGAGCCTAGTGCGCTGACAGCCTTTGTTTCTCGCCTTAACCCTCTTTTTAAGTCAAACATTGATCGCCACATTTTCGGACAAACATTGACTGCCGATAAACGACGCCGCGCGCAAATTTTACCCAAACAAATTCAGGCCCTCTTATGTTTTTGCTCCGGAATCTCTGCGCTGGCTAAAGTCATGTGCAGTAAATACCATAGTTGCCGACCGGACAACCGTTTATACCGTGCCTTTGCTAGGTATAACTAATAGACCATTGGCCGGATACAAAAAAGCTGGGCTCAACTTATTTAGAACTTCCGTCAAAATAATACCCAAAATAAATTTCAATGATTTTGATCAATGCACAATCGAATTCGGTTTGCGTTTACCAATTAAGGCTGATGCTTTTATTGAAGAAATGCAGAGACAAATAGATCTATCTACTTCCCGTATAAAAAACAAAGGACGATTAACATTCTATTGCCATGATGCTGTTAACATACCTGTGACAAGTGACCTGGAAACTTTGCGCCTATCAATTGTTAAAACGATGCCCACAATAAATATCGATTGGCTGGATCCAAGCCTGAGCTGGGAAACACTTTGGAATCCGTGCGCTCGATTAGAATCGATAAAACCACACCTAGAAGACAAACTAACTAAATTTCTAGATCAAATTATTGAACATGGGTGCGCCAGTCGATGTAATGCAATTATACAAAAGCGTCATTGCTTCTTTGACTGTACTTATTTACCATATCGCAAAAATCAAATGCTACCGGAGCTAAATAAAGTCACATACACACCGAATTCAGATATACAGAATAATCGTATCTTTGATTTGTTTAAAGCAGAAAAGAATTTGCTTGGACATGTCGCTCAAAAATCAGAGGTCCAGCTTGCTAAAACTAATTCTTATATAACTAAGGACGGTCAAGACTCAGGATGGCTACCTGCCAAAATCTGATCCACTGTTGAGCTTCCGTTTATCCTTCCTGTTTAACCAGTTTGATAAGACCAGCAGAGGATTAGGAATTCACGCTGCGGCTCGTTGAAGCCACCTCATCTGGAGGAAAGGCTTTTATCTTTAAATCTTCAAGCCAGTTAGTGAAATTTTTGAATTCCGCTGGAGGTATAGGTTTAGTCTCCACTTTTGTCTCAAGATCCCTTTCAGCTACGCCAGCTATATGTTTTCCAAGCAATTTTCCCATGCCACCGGCAGGAATATTAGGAGTATACGAATAGGTCATTTTAGGCTGGCCGTCAGTGTTATCATATTCGACAAAATTCATCTTTCCTTCGCCAGGTTTCCAATATTTTCCTGTAAAACCACTTGCTTGTACTTCACCAGCAACTTTAAAATTATTGGGACGACTTAACCTAGCTTTCACAATTTCGCCTGTAGGTCCTCGTTGTAAATCAACAGCAAAATCAGTAGTAATTTTGCCTGCTGAATCTGTTCTACCACCTAGTATAATCTGTGCATTTCTTTGCTTAGGCTTTGCTGGATCATCTGGTTGTGGAACTTTGGTTACATGAAGTAGTTCGAGAGAAACCTTGGTCACTTCATGTTTTCCAGAAGTTGGATCCCTCTTTGTATCGACAGTAATCGTTCTAGCAGGAATTTGATCAATTGCTGGTGCTACTGCATGACCGTCATGCAGGGTAAAGCTGGTCTTTGGAGCCTCGAAAGTTCCTTGTTTATAGGCCGGCTCGCTAGCTAATTTGTCCGCACGGGCTGCCGACTTTTTGGGGGTTTGACTGTCAGATCCAGATGCTGCTTTTCCTGCACTCTTGTCTGGCACGGTCAGTCCTGGTTTGCTAATTTGCAACGAATTTGGCGCTACCCGTCCTCTGGTAACCGTATCTGTAGGGGCAGCAGCCATTTTGGTAGCTATTTGTTTCAGAGTTAAATTATCACCGGCCTTCAGAAGACCCTCTCCTTGCAAATCCTTTCGTGCGTTTCTAACGCCATGTTCCTCATCGCGAGACCCCCGTCTATCTGACATCGACTGAGGGGAGTCATCAGCTGGTGAACTTCGTCCAGACATAATAATTTTCCCGATAATACTCTTACTACTACGCTTTCGCTAATTACATTAAGAGGATTAAATTATACGCTCACCCTTGCCGAAGTCAAGACAAGGCTGTTACGTTTGGACTATTCACATCCTCACAAACCACTATTTAATAATTTTGGACATTAATTCGAGACACTATTCTTTCTTGCCGACCTCTTCTGCCAGTACGTGGGCTGCAGTTTCATCTCTATGTTTTTCTAAATAAGGCATAAAGGGCGTACCACCGGTGCCGACGGCATGGGGATTATTACTGCTCATCTCGTGTTGCTTAAATATGTAATCGTTAGCGTATTCTAAATGCTTAGTGCGGAAAAGCTCCATCCAATGAACGCATTTATCATACAAATCTCTCAGAATGGCATTTTTAGGCATTTCTTCGATGACAAACTCTCGAATTGATGGTCCTTTTTCTATGGTCTCAATAAATGCTCGGTGCTTTGGCGGCATATAATCACGCATCTCATTTAAATAACGGAGCATATAATCTTCTTTATGCACCACCCCTAGTGCGGCATCGAAAGACGGGATAATAGAACTTTGCGCACCGGTTTCGCCACGGAAACTCTTAGGCTTGCCATTGTAATCGGCAACATCAGTATAGATAAGCCCCTCTTTAAATAATGGATGATCACGCCAACCATGGATATAAGGTCTGACTCTATTATAGTAAATGTAAGGATCACATTTTTCCCGCATGCGCAATAAGCTTGAATACATAGATGCTAGAGCTTTCTCCATTAATCGCAATTCTGCTTCCAATATCTTTTCACTTTTTTTTGTGACCGCCTGTTGTGCAGGCAAAATAGAAGCTAATCCAGAACCCGCTTGAGCTTCAATTTCTAAATGGACAAGAATAAACCATTCTTCGTCTTGTCCCGCCAAAAAATTTTGAATAAGGCAGGTATTAGTAAGGTCGATAGGATGCTCAAGTTCAATGCGTCGCCAATTGTGCAGCATATACGAAGCATAAGATAATACCGGCGGTCTATCTAGTTTTTTAGCCACCGCGCACCAGGGCACAGCTAAGCTAGCAGGCAATGATAGTGGTGGGGTTTTTTCTCCCCAAACATAAGCATGAGCAATAAAAGAAAAAGCTAACATTGCTCGTTCCAGCTCAGCACTGGTTTTTAATCCATCTATCGCCACTGTAGGCATGGCATTTACAAACTGCTTAAGCTGACCAGCAACTAAAAGCTTTGGTAATTGTTCAGCTATTTGACCCCAAGCTTGCAGGACAGGAGGAACGGACACCAGTGGATTTTGAGCAGGCAAAAATCCTCTGTCAACATCAACATCATAAGCGGCAAGTAATGCTTGTCTTTCTTCTTTTTCCAAAATTCTCTCCCACCAAGTCCAAAACTTTAGTAAGAACTGTAATTTAAGTCCTATCAAAATTAGTAAAATCAAATTAGGGCAAGATGCTTAAATTATACTCCTTATTGTTCAATGAAATTACAATAGGGCACTGGGATTTGCTAGAGTTTTCACAATTAAAAAATCAAGCAGGAATGTTTATGCAAAAGAAACAAGTAACTTTGATAGTACGATTAAAAGCCAAGAAAGGCATGGGCATGCGTTTAGAGCAAGCAGCAGTAAATCTTATTCCGCTCACCCGATCTGAGCCCGGATGCATAAAATATAATTTTCATAGCCATCCACAGGAAGCGGAGTCGTTTTTATTTTATGAAAATTGGATCAATCAGGAAGCTCTGGACAAGCATCTCCAAATGCCCTATTTAGTGGCATTCAAAACTCTGCTAGAAGAAATACTGAGCGAACCAGCTGAGTTTACGTTTTGGAATATGCGCGAATAAATTCAAGTCACATTACTTAGAAATAATGCAGACACACGTGTGCGCGTATTGGCAAGTGGTTAATTAAAGGGGGCGCATTGCTAGAATGACCTCGAAGGAAGATAGGCACCATTTATGATTGGCCGGCTTTTATTAAGCAACATTTTAGCCCTGGCCCTTTTTCTCGCAGGGCTTGCGCCGGCTATTTGTGCTACTAAAATAAGATGGCTGCCCGGCGTCAGTCATTATGTGCAAATACCTGTGCTCTATATGACCGATAGAGAATGCTCAAAAAATGGTTTTCTCAATCAACGCAAATTAGAAAATGGCTCTATTTATGATATGTATTGTGGATCGTTAGAATATATAATCGAGAATAGTCAGCAAAAGACTTTAACAGAAGAACAAAAAAAACTGGGGTGGCATTATGTGGATAAACTGCCCAAGAATCCGCTAGTTTTAAATCCTTTATCGGAATCAGGCAAAAAATATGTATATGCGCAATTCGGTGAAAAAATTATCGAAACAGCAAAAAGTTCTGGTCATAACGAAATTTTTCTCAATGTGCATGGATTCAATAACCCGTTTGCTGGGTCGGCTCGAACTGCAGCCATACTCGCATATACCGTAGGACGCCCTGTTGTTCTCTATAGCTGGCCCTCGGCTGCACGCATAGCTCTTTATGACGTGGATAGCACCAATAATGAATGGAGCCAAGAACACTTCAATCGTTTAATGGATGAACTTGTTGGTGTAAAAAAGAAGTCAGATGTGAAATTCGTCCTGGTAGCACATAGTATGGGAATTAGGCTACCGCTGCGATCTGCTTCTCTTCTTGAAGGCAAAAACTTATTCAACCAGGCCTTTTTGATAGACCCTGATTTAGATGCTGAAACTTTTGTGCATTATGTGGCTCGTTGCGCTTTGGGGGCAGTGCAAGAGAGAGAGGCTATGGCCAAAACGGATTCTTCTAATATCTCGACTGCGCCCAACGTACTTGAGAATTCGGACGGCAAATTACGGATTCTGTTTTCACATCACGATAATGCCCTGCCTATCGTGCAACTGCTATTTAGCGGCGGCTATACGCGTCTTGGTCAAGGGGCAGACTCAATGCTGGCTTCTGTTTTTGACCCAAATACAATGCCTAATATATTTCAAGGAGCAAGCGAACTTTTCCAACCTGATGGCGGTAAAGATGCTAGCAGCTCTCAAGAGAATCAAGAGAATATCGATGAGCTGGAAGATGCTGAATATCAGAAACTGGTAAAGTCATTCAAATGGATCGATTACACAGTTTTAGATCATGGTCTCTTGGGACATAAAGTACCTTTTGAGCTCATAGAAAATTTATGGTCTACCGGTAAGCCAGGCGAAGGTTTAGCGCTAAAAACTACTGAGGACGCATCGGTGAATAGATTTACTCGTTTTTCGTCACGAGTATTCCGTCAATCGAAACATTTTGGTGATGTCGGACGTTGTGAGAAAGTGGTATTTGAAAAAGATGTGCATGGTAAGTTAGTTTCGCACACTCATTAATGTGAATTCTTAGTCAATCTCATAAGATTCTCACAAATTTTCTGTAATCTTTTAAATGTCTTCTACCTAAAGCTCCGACCGCTTTTTGAGATTTAACATTTAGTATAAATGGTTGCAGAACTCCAACAAAGACCCGCCATAGAAAACGATCAGCCTGGGCAAGGTGATCAGGCTGGCAATTCTTGGTCTCCTGGTTTGGAAGACTATGAAGCTTATGGCCGCCAAGACAACTCAAAAAACGGCAACTCTAGAAACGGTAAGGCCGAATTCTCGGAGAATGATTTAATATGCACACCAATCGAAGGTTTTGATACTAAACCAGGTAAACCTCGCAATGCAATATCCGACCGGACCTATAATGAATCGAGTCAAACTGGAGACTCTAAATCCGAAGACCCCAAATCTAAAGACTCCAAAGCTAAAGACTCTAAAGTTGGCGAAACTCTCAGAGGCTCGGATATAGTCCAAACGCCCAATACTAACGAAACCCTGAGAACACCTGAGCATTCTCAAGATCCTAATACTAGCGAAATTCTCAGAACATCTGAGCATCCTGAAGATCCTAATACTAGCGAAACTCTCAAAACATCAGAACTTCCTCAAGACCCTAAATCTAGCGACACATTCAGAATATCAGAACACCCCGAAGACCCTGAAGCTGCCGAAGAAAGCGCTACCGGCGAGATCCAGGGCAAAGTAGACGAGAAACAAAAATCCTCGGATCAACCCGCGCCTCAAATAGAGGCTGGCAAAGATATTGCTCTCGATCCAGAGACTCAAAAAGCAAAAAATGATTTTGTCAAAATATTCGAAGACCGTTTTAAAGACGACCCGCGAGTTAAAGATGACCCTAACTTACTTCCGGCTTTAAGAGAAAGAATGGCACAGATGGATCAACGCATATTACACGAGCGGATTAAAACCGACGATGGTTCTTATATAAATCAGCAAGAACAATTGGCCAAAGAATATAGAAACTTGGCCGTGATTGGCACACAGGCCGAGAAGCTTACAGATGATAGCGGACATCAAGTCTTTAGCGAACCGTGGATGGTAAACAATATACTGGCCAGTGGCATTATAAGAGCGGCACAGCCCATTCCTTCTGGCGATCAAGGTGCCAATAACACATGCGCTGCCGAATCAATTAATAGAGGAGGCATGAAAGCAGTAGCTGGAGTAGATTCTGAATCAATTGCACAGATGTGTAAGAATGGTGGCTTTGATGCCGTGGACAATGCCAGCAAACCATTTATTTGCCGTGTTCATAAAGCAAGCTTAGCCTTAGACGCCGAAGCAGAAGCTATTCATTTAAATCGATCCAATGCCAGGGATGCATGGGGGCAATTGTCTGATATTCGCACGGCGCAGCTAAATTTAGATCTTCAGGCAAGGGAAGAATTCGGTGCTGGCGCTGAAGGACGTTTTGTTTATAGTAAAGTTTCACCTATTAGTCAACGAAACACTGGTGAAAGAGTGGTAGATACAAAAACAGGTAGAACAATAGCTGAAGATCCGTGCTTTTTTCCCGAAACAGAGAGCAATACCGCACAATCACTATATGGCTGCATTAGTAAAACTTACGGCAAAGACACGACTGTGGTTGCAGCAAACCCAACTAATGGAGATAACGTAACAGGCGTAACGGACTCAAGTAATCTTAAAGCCCATTTAAAATATCTAGGCTCTAGAGGATTATTGGCTATGGTGAATACAGAGGTAGCATATTATGTAAATAATAGTCAGGGACTAGGTGGCGCGCGCGGACGGCACGTTACGTCTGCTCAGATTGGAAAAGAGGGAGGCATCGACTTTATAAATAATTGGGGTGGGAAACATGATTATAAAAATCTGAGTGCCGAGGCCCTTTTTTGCCTGGATGGAAAGGCGCATCACGTTCAATTGTAGGAATAGGTACAATCGCCCTTCACGCTGAGAGACAGGGATTTGTACCTGGTGGTGGCAACTTACCTGGTGGCGGTATAGTTGAATATGGGCGCGGATATGCCAACGCAGGGCGCGACGTAACAGCCAGCAACGAAGAACGCAGACCAGATACTGTTCAAAATAAAACCAATAAAGAAGAAGAACTTTTGGCTCAATTAAGAAAGGAACACCAAAGAGAAGAGAATCAAAAAGAAAAGAGCAATACACAGATGCTGTATTCGCGCTTGCAGCTCGCTGCGCTAGAGAGCAAATTAGCTGGACTACCGCCTGGCAGCCCCGAAATGATGGCATTATTGACGCAAAAGCACCTTTATCAAAGCAGCTTGAGTCTCACTTAATACGCCACTCCAATGAACTTACACATTGTTTGAATACAGGCAAATATTTCAATTGAAGATTTTCGTTTGGCGCTTGTAAATAAATTTCTTCTATCTGGCATGAAGCATCTTTTGGATTAGCATCAATAAAAAAACCGCAGAATTCGCTCACCCGTGTATTGTCTTCTGGATTTTTAAAATAACCACGAGCAGCTAAGACTGGCTTGTCATTCCAAACCAACGCTTCTAATCTTAAGAGCATAAATGGTGCTCCTCGTCGTCCTTGCCGTTGATTTACTATTTGATTATTGCCCACGTTGCCCAATATTTCTTTTAGTTCGCCCATAAGTTGCAAATCAGAAGCAGACAATTGATCTTTAAACTCCCAATCAAATATAAGTTTGGGAGCAAGGGCCAGTGTTTTGCGCAAAACGATGGTTGCCGCCTCGCTAACAGGTAAACCCCGGTAAAATAGCTCTATTTTAACGTCAGGATCGTTTTTAGGAGCAAAGGAGCGAACTGTCTGAACAGGTCTGCCAACTTCAACAGATTCAAGCTCAGCCCAATCTTCAGGCAAAACTAGTGATTTTATATAATGATAGTAAGAAATTTTCAAACTAAGCTATGACTTTTGTTTGTTGCGGGAATACTTCGTAAACAGTATCTTGCACTTTCTTCAGCAATGCAGCAAAGCCCAGACGTTTCAATGCTGAAATAACAACCGGATTAGGCACTTGCGAAATAAGCCAGATCAAATCCTCTTTTCGTACAAGTTCTGATTTATTCAATACAGTAATAATTGGTTTGTCTATAGCACCCAATTCACTCAATACGTCATAGACACTGTTCACTTGATCAATTGCATGAGGATGTGAAGCATCTACCACATGCAACAATATGTCAGCAACAGAGACTTCTTCTAAAGTAGCGCGGAAAGCCGCTACCAGAGGGGTAGGTAATTTCTTAATGAAGCCGACAGTATCGCAAAGTAAGATTGTGCTTAAATCCGGTAATGTGGTTTTTCTCGTGGTTGGATCGAGAGTAGCAAATAATTTATCCTCAACAAAGACTTTGGACTTAGTGAGAGCATTCAGCAAAGTTGATTTGCCTGAATTGGTATAGCCAGTAATAGCAACCACTGGTACATGATTCTCGTTTCGCATACGTCTTTGGGTGTCGCGATAATTTTTTATTCTAACAATATCATTTTCCAGATGGGTAATGCGTTGACGAATGCGACGACGATCTATTTCTAATTTAGTTTCACCAGGACCTCTAGTACCAATGCCGCCACCAAGACGGCTCATTGCTGTGCCTTTACCAATTAAACGTGGATATAAATATTTCAGTTGCGCCAATTCTACTTGCAACTTACCTTCAGCTGTACGGGCTCTTTGAGCAAAAATATCCAAAATCAATTCGGTACGGTCTAATACTTTTACACCAAGAGCTTTCTGTAAAGAGGTGTGTTGCAAGGCACTTAGTTCATGATCAAAAACCACTAAGTTAGCACCGGTCTCCTGTACGAGCAGGGCTAATTCTTGAGCTTTACCAGCGCCCAAGAAAAACGACGGATCGGCCTCACGTCTTGATTGAGTAAAACGTCGGCACACTGTGGCTCCGGCTGTACGGGCTAATTGAGCCAATTCATCCAAATCATCTTCCATTTGCCAGGGGTCAGTATCGTCCGTAATCAGACCAACAAGTATTGCTCGTTCTTCCCCAGCTCGCACTTGCAGTCCTGGTGACTGCTTACGAAATTCTTCTTCTAATGCTTGAATGAGAATAGTAAAATCTTCTTCTTGCGCTAAACGAATTGTGCAAGTAGGCATTTGCTTCCATAAATTGCCTTCATTATCTCGATCCGGCAAAAGATGAATAATCTCAACAGAATCAGCTAAACGACTTTGTTCGCCATGCGCTCGGCTAAAAGTACCCCGCGAATCAACATTAACCTGGGCAAGCAAATCAAGCCGATTTTTTGCTAAAGCCATTAGATTATCTTTGTTCACATGAGATTCGCCGTTTTTAGAATCATCGTTTTTGTGCTTGCCTTTTTCGGCCAAGTGAGTATATATAACTCTGTGCCCACAGAGTCTACCTGGGCCTACCCTAACCTGTCTTAGTTCCGGCGTATTAATTTGCCAAGGCTGCCCTAAGGTGACATTGACAATTTGCCCTCGCCTATTTGCAACAAGTGATATGGGTTGACCTAAACGGTGAGAAATTTCTGCTACCGCTTCAGCTAAGTCTATAGTTATAACCCTGTCTGGCGGGAGCCGCCTTTGTAACAAGCGATTCAGTTGATTAATCTCTGATTTTTTCAGTCCTTTAGCCTTGATTAAATCTAGAGTGCCTGTCAATTGCAGCTTACCTCCACGAAAAAATCCTACCAACACAAAATTCCCAATTGCTGAGCATGTTTGCGGCGAAAGGGTTATTCTGCTTAGTAATGAAGCTATATACCATTAGAGATAATCATACACCCGATTTAATTAGAAAAACCAACATTTAATATTACTGCTTTTCTGCCGCTATTTACTTACCGTTCTCTCAGCAACCTAGCGCCAGCTTATGTCTAAACAATGGTCGCATGCCAGATTCCCCGCACATGCCAGGACTTGGCAATATTTTGCCAGGATTGCATAAAACTCTTGGATCAAAAGCTCTTTTGACTGATTCCATAGCTTGCAGATCGGGCGGAAAAAGCAAATGTCATAGCACTTCTCTTTTCAATGCCTATGCCGTGCTCTCCGGTAAGAGCTCCTCCTAGATCGACACCCAGTTTGAGAATTTCATAGGCGGCTTTCAATACTTTTTCCATCTGTTTTTCATCGGTTTGATCATATAGCAAACATGGATGCAAATTACCGTCACCAGCGTGAAAAATATTGGCAATGGTGACTGAGTATTTATTACCAATTTCTTTAATACCTCTAATCGATTCAGCAAGTTTTGAGCGCGGCACCACTCCATCTAAAACATAACCATGTGGTGCTATTCTACCCAGCGCCCCAAAAGCAGCTTTGCGCGCCTTCCACATTGCAGCCCGATCAGGTTCCGACTTCGCCCAAGAGTATCCTAAAGTATGGCAATTATTTAAAATCTGCTCCACCTGCTTTTTTTCTCTGTCAACACTTATACGTGCGCCATTAACTTCAACAATTAAAAGTGCTTCGGCCTGTCTATTTAGCCCTAACTTAAATGCATCTTCGACAGCGTTAAGAGTGAGCTGATCAATCATCTCCATAGCACTAGGAATTATCCCAGCCGCAATAATATTGGATACTGACTGTCCACCCTCTTCCAGCGTCGAAAAATAAACAAGAGCAGTTTCTGTTTTCTCCGGCAAAGGTATAAGCTTTAACGTCGCCTCGCTTACTATTCCCAAAGTACCTTCCGAACCAGTAAAAAGACTAAGCCAATCCAGTCCAAGACCAGGACGTCTGTCATTACAATCAATCAAGTTTCCATCCGGTAAAATTATTTTCATGCCCAGAACATGGTCAACAGTGGTGCCATATTTAAGGGTGTGAGGACCGCCGGCATTTTCGGCGATATTACCTCCAATTGTTGAAGCCAATTGGCTGGAAGGATCTGGCGCAAAACATAAATTATAAACAGCGGCTGCTTGAGAAACAGAGCTATTAGTAACTCCTACTTCTACAGAAGCGGAGCAATCAACAGGATCTATTTGCAAAATTTTTGTCATACGCGTGAGCACGATACTAATGCCACCACAGACAGTGGTGGCCCCTCCTGATAGTCCGGTGCCAGCTCCCCGCGCCGTAAAGGGAGATCCGTAAATATTAGCAATTTTTACAACAGACTGAAGCTCTTTTGTGCTTCCCGGCAAAATTACAAGATCTGGAATAGCGCTATCAAGCGTCTCAGCATCGCAATTATACAAAGTAAGGTCTATGTGCTGCGACAAAACATTGTCTTTGCCAACAATATTCCTTAGCTCACTTGCGAGTTTTTTATAGTCTACTGCTATCATCTAAGCTAGTGACCAGGGATAGTTTCGCGGTCGCCGGTTGTATATTTAAAACCTTCCACACCATAATTTTGAGTAAACATAGCTCCTTTATTGGTGTACGCTCGTTTGGAACCAGCGGGAAATCGCAGCAAGTCTGTTTGCCCCGATATAGATTTTATAACTAAAAGAACCATAGCATTAAAGGCTACATTCGGGCTTTTCTGCGGCATATCTAAATTAATAATCTGACCATCTTTCGTCACTGTATAATTAACATAACAAGCTATCGGTTGGCTATACTTAAAGGCTGATTGCGCTATAGTATTGAATTTGTCGTATACAGCAGCAGCTACACGTTTGTGCCACTCATCCCAAGCCAATTGCATTTCAGGTGAAATGTCAGGATCATTTCTAGCCTCGGCTGATGCATTTAATTGTTGAGTGCCTATATTGGCTTGGGCACTAGTGTCAAGACCTGGAACACTCTGCTCTCCATTAAAACTAGGGTTAGCTGGTTGAGCTAATCCGGGAGGATTGGCATTAGCAACTTGAGCACTTTGAGAGGCTTTCAGGTTAAATGCATCCGGCGGTGGCTCGAAACTCTCACCAATAGATGGCATGCCCATTGAGGTACTGCTGCCGAAGCTGTCTCGGGCATTGTTTAGATCTCGAAGGTTTAAACTAGGGCTTTTATTGGGTCCTAAATAATTTTGCTCTTTTACAGAACCTTGCAGAAGATTATTAGGCGCCTGGGCTAATACCTGGCAAGCATTACTAATGCAGCAAAAGACTATAAAAAATGACAAAGCAAACCTTTGGGCTTGTCTGTGTGTTTTATATAATCGTGATGGAATACTCACTTTTGTTCTTAACCACGGCTTGCGTAATGCAAATTGAACCTTGCTGTTGTAACATAATCCATCAGTATTGTAACCATAGTGAAAGCGGACGGCAAGTTAATGCACGACATAGGATTGACAAGATTTCAAGGCATAGGGTCGGGCATTATAGATAGTCACGCCCACTTGGTGAAAGAATTCTTTGCCGAAGATCAAAAATTGGTTATCGAAAATATGAAGCGGTTTAATGTCACGCAAATAATCAATCCGGGCATTGATTTAAAGACTATTCCAGAACTTATTGAATTGGCTGATAACAATGAGAACATATACCTGGGAATAGGATTGCACCCGCATCAAGCAAATGAATGGGATGAATTGAGCGCTAAAACTATCGAAAAGTATATCAGCCATCCCAAAGTAGTCGCCATAGGAGAATGTGGTTTAGACCTTTATTACAACAATAGTCCAAAGGAAGCACAAATGTTTGCTCTTAGAGAACAACTGCGTCTAGCACGCCAATTTGGTAAACCGGTTATTATTCACTGCCGCGACGCCTGGAATGAATTGTTCGAAATCTTAGCCGAAAATAGCGAACCAATTCGGGGTGTTTTACATTGTTTCACCGGCAATATAGATGTTATTAGTCGTCTAAAACAAGCAGGGCAGCACGTGGACTTTTCTATATCATTTTCTGGCATTGTCACTTTTCCCAAGTCTCAAGACCTACAAGCTGCTGCAAAAATTGTCGATGACAATAAATTACTGGTTGAAACTGACTGTCCTTTTTTAGCACCACTTCCGGTGCGAGGCAAGCGTAATGAACCAGCCTATGTCTGGTATACAGCAGAAAAATTAGCCGAGTTAAGAAACCAGCCATTAGCAGATGTAGCTGCTTTGTGCACTGCTAACGCGCAAAGACTATTTGGTTTAAAATGCAATTAATTAGCCCTGTAGAAATAACTTTTCTAATACTAGTTTATGGGCTAGTTCTAGTCTCCATAGTATGGTTTGTCACCCGTACAGAAGGACATGCAGAAGGCTTTTTAGCTGCGAACAGAGATGTAGGTATTTTAAGAGGCTCGCTTAGCCTGGCTGTAAGCTGGGTCTGGGCCCCAGCAATCTTTATTTCTTCTATGCAAGCCTTCACTAAAGGCATCCCCGGAGTTTTTTGGTTTACAGCACCAAATATTTTATGTTTTTTTATCTTCATGCCCTTAGCGATAAGACTGAGAAAACTCGCTCCGTTCGGCTATACATTGCCCGAATTTATATGTCGCCGCTTTAAAGGAAACCCTGCAGTGCATATTGCTTTTCTTTTAGTATTCTTCGGATATCAGCTTGGAGCCATTATTATCAATACGCTGGCTGGGGGTAAATTACTTAATATTATAAGCGGCATAGATCTTCGATTTGCCATTATTGCCATGTCCTTAATAGCTCTTTCGTATACTCTGCTTAGTGGTTTGCGCGCGTCCATTTTGACCGATGTAATACAGATGATTATGTTATTAGGTATAGCTTTCGTTCTTGTGCCGTGGTGTATCACCAGAGCAGGTGGCTGGACAATTGTTGTGGAAGGGCTTGGGGGAGTTGATGGCTCGCATAGATCTCTATTAGATCCCTGGATTGCTTTTAGCATGGGTATCCCAATGACACTCGGCCTTATTTCAGGACCTATCGGAGATCAGGTTTTCTTTCAACGAGGGCTGGCGGTGAGAAAAGAAAATATAGCCAAAACCTTCATTTATGGCGGACTATTGTTCGGCATCGTTCCTATTACGTTATCTTTATTAGGGTTTGTTGGTGCCACTGAAGTCAATTGTGGTGCGATATCGGTAGCTGATCCACAAGTAATTGGTCCAATAGTGATTGCCAGTTTATTGCCTAAAGGTTCTATTTTCGCTTTTACGCTTATGGCTTTTGCTGGACTTTGCTCGACTCTGGATTCTTCTTTATGCGCCATTAGTTCACTGGGTAGCATAGATATTTTTAGCAAATATATCAATACAAAATCATCTGATCATTCGATTGTCACCGCGGCGAGAGTGTGCATGTTGAGTATGACTATGCTTGGCACAATAATCGCCCTACTGCAGCCTAAATTATTATGGTGCTTTTTAGCCTTTGGCGCGCTGGCATCGGCAGGCTTGTTCCCGACAGTATTTGCTCTTTATTGGAAACGGCTTCCGGCTTGGGGTGCATTCTGGTCCGTAATATTGGCATTATGCATAGGAACCCCTTTATCCATCTATGCCAATATAATTGACAATCAATTTCTCATTGTTGCAGCATCAATTTTGAGCGTTTCAATAGGACTGGTTGTTTGTGTAATATCCGGGCTGATCAATCGTGACCAAGATTTTGACTATATTGGTTTAGTCAAAGAGAACAAAGCCTTAAAAGTTAAACCAATTACTCAATAGTATCTTTATCTTTATTTAGCAGCCTTTTTATTCTTCATGATTTCCGCCTTGAGCTCACGCGCTTTTGCCGCCGATGGCGATTTGGGATCTATCTTCGAAAAGAAGGACAAAGCTTGATCTGGTTTGTGTTGACTAAGGTCTTCTTTGCCCATACAGAGATAAGCCTCATTAAGTTCATTATTCTCCGTCTCGGTGAGCGGGTCAGATAACTGTTTTCCTTCAAGAATATTGATCACTTGCCCATATTTTCCCGAGCTAAGTAAAACGTCAAGCGAAGTAACTGGCGGTATAGGAGTGGACAAGGCTGCATATATAATATAGGCACAAGCAAACAAGCAAGCAGAAGTTATAATAACTATCGCAAGAAACCATAAGTTAATTGGTCTGCGAACAGTTTCTGCTTTAAGCGCTGCTGCTCTCGCTCGGGTAGATACTAAGGAACTGTCTGCCTGCCTCAACTGCTTCCAACCTTCCAGTCGCGATAGCGTGTTTTTTCTCAGTCGATTAATGACAAAATCTCCTTCTGGAACATGTTCAATGCCATTATTGCTTGGTGCGACTGGTCCTTGAGACGCGGAAGCATAGTTTCCATCAATCATAGGCCGCCTGGAGTATGATTGCACAGCTTCAACCATGGGCACCGAGGGCACCGAGGCTGTTGGGTCGACAGTAGCAAAATTAGAAAGTTCTGAAACAGATCTTGGTAATTGAGAAGCATCGATCACGGATCCAGAAGATTTGATCGAGTTAGGTACAGAAGAGACTTTGCCTTGAGACAATGAAGTCGGCGGTTTAATTGCTTGCTTATCCTGCAGCGGAAACCAACCCGAAGCAGTCGGTGAAGTGTGCTGCTCAGGAGAATTTGGAATATTAAACTCTGCCATGGCTTTCATGGATGAAGCACTAGGTACATTCATTGTTATAGGATTATTTTTACCCGCCGGCGGCAAACTTGTCTTCACTGACTTAGCATTAGGCATAGCACTTTGACTGAGCTTTTGATGCGCACCGGTCTGTCCACGTTTAGCTGCTTCCATTAAACGGTCAACTGTTTTGCTCTTAGTCATAGCTTGTTCTTTGGCACTTTTTTGCGCAGGTTTCTCCATAGGAGTTGCAGCAGGCCAAATGTGAGAGTCTTTGAGCTCTTTTGCTTGTCTTTGCTTGGCTATTTCTGCTTGCTTGGCTATTTCTGCTTGCTCGGCTATTTTTGCCTGCTCGGCTATTTTTGCCTGCTCGGCTATTTTTGCTTGCTCAGCTATTTTTGCTTGCTCGGCTATTTTTGTTTGCTCGGCCATTTTTGCTTGCTCAGCTATTTTTGCTTGCTCAGCTATTTTTGCTTGCTCAGCTATTTTTGCTTGCTCAGCTATTTTTGCTTGCTCGGCTAATCCTGCTGTATAAGCATTGCTCTCAGCGGGTTTAGCACTAAAGGTATTTGGTTCATGCTTATCTTGATTTGACTCCCATATAGCGGATAGATACGACCCGCCGTGTAAATCTGTAGCTGGGGTTATAGCCCCCAGTAACGGAAGGTTCGTATCTAAAACAGCTGCTGCCGATTTAGCTGAAGGCTCCAGCGATATATTACCCCAAGCCGGAATCAGTGCATCACCATCTTGCCTAGCCAGATCATCGGAAGTAATTGCTTTTGCATATTCTTCTTTTTTGACCGCTAAAATACTTTCATCAAGGGTATTTCTTTGTTGCACAACTGCTTTAGCCAGTGCACTGAGAGGGTTTCCTTGGTCTTGCCATGCCATTTCAAATTCTAGCAAGAACTCTTGCACGCTGGCCTGACGCTCAAAAGGCTGTTTGGATAAAGCTCTAGCAATTACATCTTCCACTGCATCGGGAAACACTAAATCAGGGCGCACAGCGGATAGTGTTCTGGGAGCTTCATTAACGTGCATGACCATAACATTCACATTTTCAAGCTGTGGAAAAGGCCGGCAACCTGTCAACATTTCAAAAACCACTATGGCTAATGAATAAATGTCACTGCGACTGTCTAAATCCAATCCTTGGCATTGCTCCGGACTCATATAAGCTGGGCTGCCAGAAACGGTGCGCGGCTTTTCTAATTTAAAACTCGATTGCGCATGCTGAGGAGAGTCGGCAATGCCAAAATCTAATAATTTTACATAATCATGCCCATGCCCACTCTCTTGTAAAACAATATTTTCTGGCTTCAAGTCACGATGAACAATGTCTTGTCTATGGGCTTCCCCTAGGGCTTCAGATATTTGATGCAATAAGGAAAGAACGCGCTTAGGTTCAAGGTTCCCTCTCTCTTTGATTAGATATCCCAAGGTGGTGCCTTCCAGGTAGTCCATGACAAAATAAGGCTGTCCATCTTCAGTTACACCCGAATCCCAAATTGTTATGATATGCGGATTACGGAGCTTACTAGCAGCTTGTGCTTCTCGTAAAAATCTATCTAGCGATGATCCAGCCGCGCCTATATAGCTATGCAGCACTTTGATGGCTACCACCACTTCGCCACGGCCGAGACGTCTTGCTTTGTAGACAATACCGCTTGAACCTTTACCTATGACAGAATCCACTAGATAACGGTTATTGATCAATGCACCAATGAGCGGATCCTTGCCCACATTTTCAAGAATCGTGCCATCACTTGGACATTTTTCAGTGGGCTCATCAAAGTATTGATTGCAGCGCAAACACAACTTCATATTGTCAATTCTTTATCTCCGAAGCTTTTATCAATTTTACTGCTAATGCAAATTCTGAACTGATAATCCACTCCTTAAACTGTAAACGCTTGCTTTTCTCTGACGTACCAATCGCCTGGAAGCCTTGAAACTACTCCAGCTAATTCGAGCATAGTGAGAATAGCTGAGAGTTCACCAGTATTCATTCCCGTTTTTTCTATTAAATAGTCAAACTGGATGGGTTCATTAGACATTAATTCATAAACATCTATTTCGCGACCTTGTAAAGAGACGGCTGTGGGATCGCCATTTTCAGAATTTTTGCTTGCCCAACCCATTTCTTTAAGAATATCCGTATAGTCCTTAAGTAAATGCGCAATATTCCTTGCTATCAGACCATTTGTGCCAATCGAAGTTGGGCTATCAATCCGACCAGGAAATGCAAATACTTCACGACTTTGCTCAAACGCTAGATTAGCAGTAATTAAAGCACCAGAACTTTCGCCAGCCTCAACAACGGCTAAAGCTTTTGATAGTCCGCTGATGATACGATTGCGGGCAGGAAAATGCCATTTTTGGGGGGCTGTGCCAGGAAAGTATTCAGAAACCACGGCTCCTTTTCCCTCCTCAGTTATGGCTTTATAAAGAGGTTTGTTGGACGAAGGGTAACAAAGATCAGCTCCACAACCTAAAACAGCAACCGTCAAACCATTACTCTCAATAGCTCCCCAATGAGCTAAAGAATCTACTCCGTAAGCCATTCCACTCACAATCAGAACACCTGCACAGGCTAGATCTCGGGCAAGACTCTTAGATAATCTTTCTCCGTAAGAAGAAGGTTTACGGGTACCAACAATGCCCACCGTGCAATCAAAATTACAGGCATGAAATTGTCCCTTTGTAAATAACACTAAAGGAGGATCGTTTATCTCGCGTAAGATATATGGGTATTCAGGATGAAAATAATGAAAAGCCTCAACTCCGCTTGCTGATAGTTTCTCGAACAATTCTTGAGGTTCAATAGATTTTCTCTGCTCGATAAATCGTTCTATAATTGACGAATTAAGCCAGGGTAAAGCGCTAAATTCTTTGGCCGGCGCATGCCAAGCTTCCTGCAAACCTTGGAAATAATCATGCAACATCTGAATTTTACGCAATCCCAAGCCAGTTCCCGATAACGCATTAAAAGCTAGCCAATAGGGTAAGCTTTCGTTGCTGGGATTGCTAAAATCTGACATTATTCTAGATTGGTAACCTTTCCCCAATGGAGTTTACAGCTCTTATGTCTAGAAGAGAAATATAAAGTGAAAAGAATAAAAAGGAAAGTTAATTTCCTCAGAACAGTTTTAAATCTCATAAGTCTTTTGCCGTTTATTTTTATTGGCTCAGCTGCTTTAAGCCAATCCGAGCACAGCGACACTGATAGCAGTTCAGAAGAGCAAAAGCTAAAGGTAATGGCAGCCCGAAATAATGAAATAAATGCGCTTCTAGCTAAAGCCGTCAGTCTATACAAGCACAAGGAATTCGAGCAGACTGTTACCGTCTTAAACCAAGTAATCCGTCTCGACCCACAAAACGCTCCTGCCCATTTTAGTTTGGGAATTACTCTGGAGGCTATGCATGACTGGAGTGGGGCAGCTGAGCATTATGCAACTGCCCATGAAATAGATCCTGGTAATAACGAGTATCAACAAGCCCTACTAAGCCTTAAGGACAAGTCAGAGAAAGGAAGAGAAAAAGAATTAGAAAAGCAAAAGCAAAGCGCTATGTCCGCCGAGGCTTCTGAAGCCTTTAAACAACAGCGTTACGAGGAAGCTCTTTCGCTTTATCAATCTCTCGAAAAGGAAAGCCCTAAATTGGCTTTTGTAAAATACAATATCGGCACCATCTATATCATTTTCAAAAAACCAAACGATGCCCTAAATTACTACAAAGAAGCGCATAAATTGGAGCCCGGTAATAAACAGTATGCAGATTCTTTAGAGAAGCTCGAACAAAGTATAAAGCAAATCGAAAACGAAAAAAAGGTTGAAAAAGCGAGTCCTGAAAAAAAGAATAACCACGAGGAGCGATTGACAGATCAATCAGCCAAAAGAAGATTTTATCGTATTGTGGATTGAGAGTTAAGTCTGGTAAAACCGGGGTATTGATAGAAGCTATTTTGACCGGTTCGAGAGCTGCCAAAGTTGGTTTGCAGCCGGGTGATATCATCAAAGTTATTGATGGACAAACGATAACCAAGGCTAATCAATTAGAGAAAACTTTGCAAAGCAAACCGCTGGGACAAAGATTCCAATTGTTAGTGCTCCGCGGAGGACAAACTGGCATAATCCTGTTTTAATTTTTTGAATTTTAAACTAAGCAATATCTATAAAACATATGTCATCCACCGAGTGGTCACCTGCTTTTAACGCAAATATGGGATTTATCCGCACTCAATGCATGACGGTATCTGAGTTTCACCGACAGCAAGTGTTTTTATTTTGCTAACGTAACCGAAAGTAGTTAGCGAAAATAATGGTGGGAGCTTTTTATTTTAAAAGAATCTTTGCTATGGATGGCTTATTTGACTGATTTTAGCAAGTTCAGAATATCACGGAACACAAAACAGTGGCGAAAACGGCCATTTTTACCACTGTTTTGCCATTAGCAATTAATGAAATATTTTATCAGCTGGTGCACTCAGTAATGTTGCTGCCCCGATTAACGGAGCTTCTTCCTTTAGAGTTGCACGTAACAGAGTAACAGGCTGATATGTCAGGCGATTAGCAAACTCTTGGGTTAGGAGAGTCCATAAGATCTTTTGTTTTAAAATAATAGCCCCACCTAGGCAAATTGCATCAATCCCTGTACTTAAAGCAAAATTAGAAAGAGCAATAGCCAAGTTGGTAGAATAATCCTTCCAGAAATCGCTATCTGTGATTTCTGAAGCCGAAATACTAAGTCTCTGTTGAATTTCTCGGCCCCCTATCAGAGTTTCAATACATCCAACTTGTCCGCAAGTGCAACGTAAATCATTACCTTCCATAATTTGATGTCCAGCCTCGGTCGACATTGTAATGGAATCAATGTTATTACCAAGTCTAATCGCTGAACCAATACCGGTCGAGATGGTCATATAACCACTACGATTATAATTCTTCAACGAACCATGTCCGTATTCACCCAAAAGTCCGCACGTTGCGTCATGAGCAATTGCAGTTTGGCATTTAAACGCGGTCTCGAAATCCTTAGTAAGACTTTTGCCTCCGTAATTAGGAAGATTGAGTGAAGCGCGAATTGTCTGTCCGTCTGGATCGATCCTTCCACATAGAGAAATGCCAATACCAACGAAATCGTTTTTGCCAGTATTCTTTATAGTAGTTATTAATCGTTCCAACTGTGACGCATAATTTAAGTCAGTATTGAAGGTACAAATCAGTTGATAATTGCTTGTCATGGCAGAACTAAATAGGGCGACCCGCGTGTTCGTGCCGCCAATATCAATTGCAATAACCGATTCAGAAAGAGCTTTCATAATTGAATCAATAATCAGCTTCCAACTTAACGCAATCCGTGGGTGTCAGATATCGTACGTTACGTCGTCTCGCCAGTTTTGTCAATCCGTTAAAAGAGATGCATATTAACTAGCTTGAGCTCTCTTGCTTGAACTATTTCAGCAGCTTTTTCGTATATAAGAAAAACAAGAAAAATTTCTTTTATGCTGAGAAAGGAGAAAATACATATGTATACCGCAACGTTAATCCGCAGGCACATTAACCAGCTTAAAAACGATAAACCGTTCTCTATTAGAGACTTCCTAAATTATGGTTCTCGCAATGCGGTTGATCAAATATTTCATAGACTAGTTAAATCAGGTCAAATTTTGCGTATCGCGAGAGGGTTATTCATAAAAAATACTTCCCCCATGCCCTCTATTGTCGATGTTGCCTTAGCTAAAGCAAATGCTTTCGGGAAAGGTCTGGTCATACATGGATCGCAAGCTGCTAAACAGCTAAAACTCTGCGCCAATATCAGTACGGAGGGTGAATCAATCTTTGCTTGCAATGGCTCTTCCAGCTCGTTTCGTTTTGGCAATATCCGTATCCGCTTCATTAGCACTAGTCAAAGAAAGATAGCTTTGGGAAATGAATTAACTGGTTTAGCTATACGCGCTCTTTGGTATCTAGGAAAATCAAATTGCTCTGCACAGCGAGTTTGCGACGCCCTTGCGCTATTTAACAGAAGCGATAGACAAGCTTTGCGCCAAAAAATAAAAATTATGCCAAGTTGGTTAAGTAGCTATTTTATTGCTTCCGAACGTGGCTGGACGCAAAGACAAAAGTTAAAGTATGGCTTCCAATCTTTTTTCTATCGGCGCTAACGTTTGCGGCTCAATATCGCAAACATTCACAATATTATAGACAGTATCGCGCTCAACAGGGGTTTGTCCTGCTTCGGCGATTAAAGCTTCCATTTTTTCTTTGGCTAATTGAAGAGGCGTTTTCGCTCCAGCAGCGTGAGTTATTTTTTCCTCGCCGATAGTACCATCAAGATCATCAGCACCGAAAGATAATCCCAATTGAGCAAGTTGCTCACCAAGCTGGATCCAATAAGCCTTGATATGGGGAAAATTATCTAGGATTAAACGGGAGATGGCAATATCTTTCAGTAACATCACCGGTTGTGGTTCTTGCACCTCACCGGCTAAATCGGTCCCCTCGTAATAACATTTGAGCGGAATAAAGCACATAAAACCACCCGATTTATCTTGTTGCTCACGCAGAAGAAGCATGTGATCGACCTTATGCTCCAAGTTTTCTCCAATACCTGTGAGCATAGTGGCATTGGTTTTTATGCCTAATCGATGTGCTGTACCATGGATTTCTAGCCAAATATCGGCTGGCGTCTTTTTTACGGCCATATTCTGCCGTACACTTTCATCAAATATTTCAGCTCCGCCGCCGGGCATTGAATCTAGACCAGCACGTATAAGACGCTGCAAAGTTTCATCGTAAGAGATTCCTGCCAGATTGGACAGATATTCTATCTCCACCGCAGTCATTGCCTTCAAATGGATTAGAGGGAATTTGCCTTTTATGGCTTGCAATACTTCCTCATAATAATTCAAGTCGCAGGCTGGATTAAGCCCACCGACCATATGAATCTCAC
The DNA here is from genome assembly GCA_963845445.1 of Candidatus Melainabacteria bacterium. Lineage (GTDB taxonomy): Bacteria > Cyanobacteriota > Vampirovibrionia > Obscuribacterales > Obscuribacteraceae > JABDBL01. Next base: position 246,700 of record CAWJSE010000003.1, read on the forward strand.
GAATCCCTAATTTTGCACCACGCTCTACCTGCTCCAGAACTTGATCTACAGTCCAGGTATATGCTTTTTGTCTTTCCTGAGGATTAGCATAAGAGCAAAAACGACAAGTCTCGACACAAAAATTTGTCGGATTCAGATGCATGTTGTGTATGTAATAAACATAATTAGCTCTTTCAACACCGGCTTTACGGCGACGGGCAAAATCACCAAGAGCAGCCAGCAAAGTTAAATCTTCACAAAGATATAAGCTTAATGCATCATCCTTGGTTAAACGCTTGCCTTCAAATACTTTAAGAATAATTGACGATAAAGAGTGCTCATCCTTTAAGTATTTTTCCAGAATAAGGCTTGAATCTGGATTAACACTTAGCAGTGAATTATCTTTATGAACAACTAAAGTCATGAGCAATTACCTACTATTTCTCTAGCTCCTTGAGCCCCAAGCATAAATATTATCACTGTGCATTTAAATTAGAGATTAGAAAGCTCGGGTTTGTTGTCTTGTTTCACAATGTTGACGCTTACGGCGAAAATAACATAAGTAATACCAATGATAAATGCTACCAACGGCCATATTGGCCACAGGTTCAAGTCCAAGCCCCGCACTTTAATTATCGAATCTATAAGCAAAACAGGCGTTAAAGCCACCACCGAAAGCCGGATTAACGTTCCGTAAGATAAATCCACTTTATTAATTTTGGCGATCAGTAATCCAAGAAGCGCATAAATGAGAGTTTGTATGAGGCAAAAAATAAAAGCCAAAGGCACTGCAATCATGAAAATTATCAAGCCAATTGATTTGCAGAAGTCAGAAACAAATTGGCGCGCCGCATTTTGATCAATAATCTGATGATCAATTGTAGAGAGATCTAATTTTTGATCCTTAGCTTGATCTTTGGAGTATTTCGCACTTGCACTTGATTCACCCAAAGTAACGGCGGACTTATAACAAACACTATCTTTAGTTACCAAAAAACTGGAAGGAATCTCCTCCAGAGCCATGGGCTTTTCTCTGGTATCGAAAGTAATTACCGGGATACCAGCCCCATTGGACATAGTAAAAGGCGAAGATCTATCGATTGATAAAATGCCCTTCTCTATGGTTATTTTGGGCATCTTCTCAATAAAAGGATAAATATCATGTTCAGCAATAGAGTTTATTTCTATTTGCTTTTTTGCGGCCATAAATATCCATGTAAAACAAATGATGGCAAAAATATAGCTATAGGCCAAACCATGCCAATTTTTAGCCACGTCAATATAAAAAGATTTTGACCAGAAAGAATAAAAAGGTGCCTGCCATGAGGCATATTGTTTCATTTTGAATTTCTGACACAAACTACCAATAGATACAGTAACTCAAAATAATAATAGTTTCAATCGGATGCAAAGTGGACATTAAACGGCTGAAAAGCGCTTTTTTGAAGCTTTCGCACTAATTCGCATTTGTTTAGAACCCAAGTTAAGGAAATGCTTAGCAAGCAAACTAAAAAATTGTTCTCGATCAGCATTTTTAATTACTGCTTGATGATGCGCTTCCGCCAATACCACTGGATAACCAACTCCACGATTTACTTGTAAAGCCAGAGCAGCAAGAGCCTGTTCGTAGTTATTTTTGTCTTCAAATAGCCAGCGGGGGCATTCCAGCCTAGCTACTTCTCCATCAAAATTACAATAAAGAAAACAAATTTGAAGGTCTTTGCTAAAACTTTTACTAATTTTGGCACCGGATAAAAACGTGGCTGATCTATGTGAATCAGTCAGCAACAAGGAAAATAGCTTACTGTCGGTTAAAGGAAACACCCGGGAACAGGGAAAATCATCTTCCTTTAATTCTCGACAATTTGTTTTACAATCGCTATATTCGTAGGGACAAGTCAAAATGCGCAGATTGTTGATTACCTCAGCACTTCTGCTATTGCTTATATAACCAAACAAAGGTATACGCTGCCTTTTAAACACATTTAGGATTTTGGACATCTTCAATATATATTGACTTTGATAAGTGGGCGGCATGCGTTCCAAGGACCAGGGTATGAGAGAACCATCAATGAGAGACAATATGTTACTATGCTGGGAATTAGCACTCTCGGCTTGCATAGACAACATTTCTAATTCCAAAAGATTTCTTTCTAGCGCTACGTGCAGCTCATCAATATGCAATCGTCTTCTATCTACAAGTGGATAAAGTTGATCATGTTTATGGAAAAGATAGGGCGTGCTTGTAAGAATGGGGTTTTTTTGAGTGCCATAATTGATTTGCACTGTTCCTATATTCAGCAAATAGCAATGCACAATCTCATGTTGACTGGGCATAATTTGGGATCCGTCCACACCAATGACAGTAAACTCTGTATTCGACTTGGAAAGCTCAAACATACTAGCGAAAGAATCGAGCGGTAAGGACACTGGCCATAATGGCCGCCCTTCATTTAAGCTCAGTCTTTCCAAGACTTGCTCAGCCTGGTTTGTAAGACCCAGAAAAGTCTGCAGTGCTTGTTCCAGAACTAAAGCGGCTTTATCAAGCTCCAAAGAGCCATCTTTACCGACCAAAGAGATCTGGGGTATCAATTTATAAAAATCGAGCATGGATATACCAATGACAAGCGAATATCTAATTATAATGTGTGTAGGTCATTTGTATAATTAGCTTTTCAGCAATAAACCATGAAACAAGTCGGTCCATTGCCTAAAACAATAACTCTTGCAAATAGTCTTGCTCAAAGAGTGCATCAATTGCGAGAAATTCGCAATATGACAATACGTGACTTGGCCAAAACCACCAAGTTTGGTATCAAACGAATTGAAGAAATAGAAGCTGGACTTGAGACCTGGTTTTCCTCTACTGACCGACAATTACTTGCCAAAGCGTTAAGCGTCGAGCCAAGTCTGATAGAAGAAGTAGAAAATCGCTACAACAAAGAGTTAGATATTAATTATAGACCCATTCCAGAAAACGTCAGGACAGATTTAGCTGAAGCGATCCTAGCTGGTTCGGAAAGACTAAGGTGCCCAGTCTGTGGAGAGAACCTTAGGTGTAATATACAAAGCGGCCTGGACATAAACGAACGACCAATACAATTGGCGCGGGCTAATTGCATTCGTTGCCCATTTGTATTGTAAGAAAAGCAAATATTTCTATCTCACGCGATCTCGGAAACACTGTCGAACAGTATCTTCCAATCTATTTTTTAACTTACGCAAACGTCGAGACAATTCCACCCGCCTACTTTGCAAATCAATTAAGTGTGCTTTGCGATGGTCTGCCAAAGCAGAAGCGAAAGACTTATCAAGAGCAATGTCTTCGCTATAGGCCCACCAAAGGTCTTCAATGATGCTGCCTATAAGATCATGCTCGGCATCGTTAAGCATATGTTGTATTAATCTGTATTCGTCTGTCCAAATATACTCTATCCCTTGCCGTGCTTGTTTTCTTAAATGTTGGGCTGTTGTAGACACAATTTGACTTGCTACTTCTTCTGAAAGACTGCCTGCAGTTTCAGACAATGTGCACATTGCCTCCTCTAAAAGATAACGCTGAAAGGCTACTTGATTAAATAAACACTCGGCCAAATAAGCCGTACAAACTGCATGCAGCACTTTCTCTTTTTTTGGTAAATCAATGATTTCCAACTTACTTTTTTGCATTAAATCTTGCACCACACACAGTGCAGAGCTATGTTTCTCAATTAACCTCTTTAAACCGGTTACTAAAACCGAGCGCAAGTTTATGATCTGACCAGTTTTTCTGTAATCCATGGCCATAAAAAGCATGATTTTGCCCTTAAGAAACTCGATATTTATGCTTAGTTCTTCAAACACTTTGTCAGCACAAGAATCCTTCTGCGCCATGATCGCCAATAACAAATGACCGACGCCTATCTTGTCTTGTCCCAGATAATGCGATAGATCATCTGCCTTAGCCAATGTTTTAATCACTTGATCGCTAAAGGGGATCTTCTTTGTCCGTAGATCATTGAAATAGAGGCTTGATAAAAGGACATTGCCGGGCAAATCATTGTAAGATAATTCACGGTCTACGAAATCGCCCTCTGCTATTAATTTTGTTATCTCTTTTTCAAAAATGGCAGGTGTTATTTTCATAGAATTAAGCGCTTGAGCTGCCACGCTATGATCAGGCTGCGCCAAGGCAAGCAAAAGGTGCTCTGTGCCAATTCTGGAACTGCCCAGGCGAAAAGCTTCTTCAGCGGCCTTTATAATTGCTTCTTTCAAATCTTCATTAACGTCGTTACAACCATCCAGCATTAATTCCGCCCTTTAGATTCTTGTTAACTGAGAATACTTAAACTATCTACCCTGGCAATAGAGGACCAGTATAGGACATCACGGCAAAGATAATTTAAATTATAGACTGGCAAAATTTAGGATAAGAAATCTCTATTGCTGCCTGGTTAGGGTTATTATAGTAATACCCTCTTTTCTTTGAACGGCTTTGGCAGAAAACGCCGCTCGACAACCAAATCAGGGTTAGTATTCAGAGATAAAAATGAGTAGTCAAGCTAGCATATTTACTAAGGTCGATTACCAATTGAACACAAAAGCCGATGCAGACGACCCTCCTCAGGGATTGTATGGGCGAGTTTCCTTTATGCTTACTTCTTTTGGCTCCGCTCAAATTCTATTCTGCGCGGGCATAAATTTCATGTAACCGGAAGGTGATTCGCTATAAGCTCGATAGCACTTATACCTGTTCTAATTCTCATTAATGCCTTTTTCGTGGCTGTTGAAATGGCAGTGGCACGAGTGCGCCATATCCGTATAGACCAATTGGCGTCTGAAAAAAATAAAACAGCCCGGCTAGTGCAAAAAGCCCTGAAAGATCCAAGACGCTATATTTCAGCCTGCCAATTGGGCATCACTTTAGCTACGCTGGGATTGGGTGCCACTGGTGAAGCGGTTTTTGCTAGCGACCTGGCTGATTGGGTAGGAGGTCTGGCAAAGGAATATGCTTTTGCCTTACCGATTATCTCCTCAGCAAGGGCTATGAGTTACGTTGTAGCATTTGCACTGACAGCTTTCATCCAAACAATTTTTGGTGAATTAGTGCCAAAAATTTGCACATTTCAATACGCTGAAACTGTGATTATGGCTACCATTTATCCTATGGAAGCCTGGTGTTTTCTGACCAGTCCTTTTATCAAACTGTTAGAAGGTTTCACTAACTTGATATTAAGGGCCTTTAGAATAGATGTGGAACAACCGCATAATTTTGTTCATTCGGAAGAAGAGTTAAAGATGCTCGTCAGCGCAAGCCAGGAGGAAGGCGTGCTCGAGTCTGAAGAGGAAGAAATGATTCACAGTGTGTTCGAATTCGCTGATACTACAGCTGGTGAAATCATGACCCCCCGCTCTGATATGGTGACTTTAAAAGCAGATACCAAAGTTAAAGAATTGGTTGAAGCCGCCCTCAAGAACGGTTTTTCCAGAATTCCTGTTTATGAAGATAGCAAAGATAATATATTCGGTTTTGTACATTTGAGGGACGGTGTGCAAGCTATTCTTGATCGTAGGGACGACATACCTGTTAGAGAATTTGCTCGTAACGTGCTAATTGTGCCCGAGAACAAAAATCTTGCTGACTTGCTACCAGAATTTCAAAAAAGTAAAACCCATGTGGCAATCGTAGTAAACGAGCACGGCACGACGGTGGGCATGGTTACTTTAGAGGACTTAGTCGAGGAGCTCGTCGGTGAAATAGCAGATGAATATGACGTAGTGAGAGAAATGATTAAAGTTGAAGCAGATGGCTCTCTTCTCGTTGATGCCAAAGTAAGCCTCGAAGAGGTTAGTGAAAAATTAGGACTTGAAATTGAGAATGCGGAATTTAATACTTTAGGAGGTCATGTTTTTGGCTTATTAGGCAGAGAACCAAAGCCTGGCGATGAAGTAACTGAAGATGGTTATATCATACGTATTTTGGAATCGGATAGACATCGCATTATTAAATTGCGCTTGATAAAACTGGAACCAAAAGAAGAAGAAGAAGAAGAGAAAGAAAAGAAAAAAGAAAGCCAAAATAATAACGGCAAAACCGGTGGCAGGAAATCAAAGGACATCGCATCTTCTTCTGAAGCAGCCGGTCAGCATTAGCACATGCAGAAGTTTCAATGATTGAGAACGGACTTAAGCAAAGAGCCTGGGGTTTTCCGGCCAGAAAACAATTGGGGCAGAATTTTCTAATAAATAAAGAAGTGCTGAACCAGATTGCCGAACAATTGCATTTAGAACCACAAGATACGGTCTTGGAGATAGGACCTGGACTCGGTTTTCTCTCTGAGTTGTTAGTACCACGATGTAAGAAAGTTACGGCTATAGAATTAGATCAATACTGCATTGACGCTCTCAATAAACTATCTTTACCTAATTTGGAAATAATTGAGGGCGATTTTTTACGGACGGATTTAAGTCGAATTATAGATAAGCCAACCAAAATCGTCGGTAATATACCCTATAACATCACTACGCCTATAATAAGTAAATTAATAGGAGAGATTGGAGAACCAACCGTTTGGCTTCCTAATATAAAATCTATTGTTTTGACCGTGCAACGTGAACTGGCCAACCGATTAGTAGCCCAGCCGGGCAAAAAAGACTATAGTCAAATTACTTTGTTGATTAACTATTATGGCACCGCAAAAATGCTTCTTGCTATTAGTCCAGAAAATTTTTCTCCAGCACCACGAGTGCATTCGGCAGTAGTCCAATTCATCCCTCATGATAAAATCCTGGTTAATTGCAATAATCATAAATTGCTAAGACGGGTGATCAAGCTTGGTTTTGCTAGCCGGCGAAAAATGCTAAAAAATACCCTTCGTTTGTTAGGTTTGAGCGATGATAAGCTAGCAGAAATATTCAAAGAATTAGCCTTCGACCCTCAAGTAAGGGCAGAATCACTTGCTCTCCAACAATTTGCAAACCTAACCGATGCTATAGAAAAAGCGCAAAAAGCAGAAAAAACTCCTTAAATTTATCAGGTAATTAAATGATTTCTAGATCAAAGGAAAGAGTGGGGGTCCAATAAAGATCGTGACATCAGATATAGTATCAGTTTTCGCTCCAGCAAAGATCAATCTCTATTTCGATATTTTGAGCAAGAGAGGCGATGGTTACCACGAAGTGCTCACTTTGTTTCAAGCCCTAGATCTGCACGACATTTTGACTTTTCAGTTCTCCACACGGGATAACACAAAGGATGTAAATTTAGAATCGCCTGAAGTAGTAATTACTTTGGCGCCAGGACAACACTATATAGATAGGGCTCTCTTTCCTTTAGGTAATAATAATTCGATTTTGCAGGCCATAAGCATTTTTTTATCCGCTTTGCCCGAAAAACCTAATGTACAGATAAAAGTGAGGGTTGAAAAAAATATACCAATTGGTGCTGGATTAGCTGGGGGCAGTGCCGATGCTGCTGCAGCTCTTATAGCTCTCAATCATTACTTTAATCAACCATTTACCTTTGAAACACTCTTGAATTTTGCCTCTCAAATCGGCTCGGATGTGAGCTTTTGCCTCTCGGGTGGTACTGCTATTGGACGGGGACGAGGAGAGCGATTAGAAGTATTATTGGAAAGGCCCGAATGTCACTTTGTCTTAGTGAAACCAAGATCTCTCTCGATTTCCACTCCCTGGGCATATAAAATCTACGATCAATTTATAGTTTCTCAAAATGCAAATGAGCTGGTGGAACCCCATTCTATTTCCCAATTATTGCTGGACCTAAAATTTGATTCTAGGATAGAAAAACATGCCGAACTCTTTTGGAACGCTTTTGAGCCAGCAATCTTTAGAGAACACCCCATCCTAAAAGAAATTAAAAATTGCCTGCTAAACCTTGGTTGTATTTCAGCGCAACTAACAGGCAGTGGGCCTACTATTTATGGGTTAGTAGAAAGCAAAGAAGAAGGACAACGAATTCTAAAAGAAATTCGCAATGCCTCTAGAGAGAGTAACAGTGGCAATCAAACTGGTGTGGTTGAGAATCTTGAGGCTTGGCTAAGCAAATCTATAGATAGGGGGGCATATATTTTGACCAAACAAGTAAAGCATGGGAAACAAATATGCTGACTAAATTAAAATCCAATGCTTACAAAGCAGTATCCAGAAAAGCGGCTCATAAAATGATGGATATTTTGCAAAAAGAATACCCCGATGCTGACTGTGAGCTCAAATTTCAAACCCCTTTTCAGCTTTTAATCGCCACTATCCTTTCCGCGCAAACCACTGATATTTCCGTGAACAAAGTGACAGGCAAATTATTCAAGGAATTTCCCGACGCTAAAGCACTAGCTAACGCAAACCTTGAGCGGGTCAAAAAAATAATAAAACCTACTGGGTATTATAATGCTAAGGCCAATAATATCCTGGCTTGCGCGCAGCAATTGGTCGATCAATACGATGGCGAAATACCTAGAACTCTTGCAGAGTTGACTAAGTTACACGGAGTAGGAAGAAAGACAGCCAATGTAGTTCTTGGCGTCGTATATGGCATACCCGGTTGGACCGTAGATACACACGTGCAACGCTTATCACAGAGGTTGGGGTTTACTAAAGAGAGCGATCCTTTTAAAATAGAGAGGTCTCTAGAAAAACTTTTTCCTAACCAAGATTGGTCTAAATTGTCTATAACTTTGATTTTTCACGGACGTAGAATTTGTTTCGCAAGAAAGCCAGCCTGCCATCTGTGTCCCATAGATAAATTATGTCCGAGTGCCTATAAAATAAAATGATGGTGTTTGTATGAGTACGATACAAATTATTCTTGTGACAATCGTTGGGCTGTTAGCCGGAATATTATCAGGCATGTTTGGTATTGGTGGTGGTGTCATTATTGTCCCTGCACTTATGCTACTTGTAGGCTTTTCAATAAAAATGGCTAGTGGAACATCTTTAGTAGCTTTGCTTTTGCCAGTGGGATTATTGGGAGCAATCGAATATTATCGCCAAGAACAAATCAATATTATTGCTGCTATTTCTCTAGTGGTTGGGCTTTTTATTGGTGCTTATTTTGGAGCAAGGATCACCATTGCTCTACCAGATTTAATGGTAAAGAAAGCTTTTGGTGTATTGCTCTTAGTGCTAGCTTTTCGCTATCTGACTTTTAGTAAATAGATATTACTCTAATACTTTTGCTAAAGGAGGAATTAAACTACATGAAAGTGGCCTGGCAATTACTGGTACTTCGGCGTTGACATCGTCTTTGCTGTCCCTCTCTATTACTTGTAATTCTTTGCCATCGGTGAACAACATGTGGCCATCCATAACTATGATTAAGTAGGATGCATTTGACTTTTTAACTTCGGCATAACTTCCGTAATTAAGTGAAATATAGTAGTCATAGCTTTTTCCAGGTTTTAATTTCAGCAGATTGATCGGGTTGTTGTTGTTTTTTTTGCCATTATTAAAGATATCCATCAAGTAGAGAGTATCCTGTTCCGTTATTGTCTTATCTAGTCGTGTCTCATCGATGATTTCTCGTTGTGGTCCATTACTCGGACACCATTGGTTGACATAGAACAAGGAAGGTTTACTTATGTCAAATCCTATCATTCTAGTACTCTTATTCCTTATACTCACATGGACAAAAAATGCCTTGCCGTTAAGTTTTCGGTAAAGCTTATTTTCTACCAGAATTTGGCCCAAGAACTTTCACCTATGCTTTTCCAAGAAGACGAGGATTCGGCGCGCGTTAGAGCAGGCACTGGTGAGTATAAAAGCATAAAACACACAATAACGATCCAATAAGAAGTGATCACGCGCATTAAGAATTTTACCCCGCTGAAAAGTTATAGGATTTCGATGTTCGATTCTTTGTTTCAGGCACAAATTTGACAATGAAAGCTAGCGAAATTAATGTCGTCAAAGCAGCAATTAGACAGGTAGCGGTAAAGCCGAGGCTATCAATTAAAATGCCCGCTAAATAGTTGCTTGCCGCAATTCCGACAGCAGTAAAAGCGTTAAAGAAGCCCTGGCTCAAATTGAAACGTCCACTGCCATATACAATATCACTGAGCATGGTTAGTCCAATAACCCCATATATACCTGCTGATAGACCGTCCAGAAATTGAGCGCCTACTAACAAAATTGGTTGCATAATCGCCGCGAAAATAAAGGCTCGCAAAGCAACCAGAACATAACAGATAAGAAATAAGCTTTTCCGACCCTTAACCGCCATTCTGCCAGCCAGGATAGCAGAAAAAATCATGACCAGCTCTGCCATAAAGATACAGCTCGTAGACCAAAGTGGCATAGTCTTGGCCGTCACGGTTGGACATACTTTGATAATCTTCTGGATTATGATGGGCAATAGTGCTGAATTGGTTAAATGAAATAGCAATACCGCCATTAAAAAAATAAGTAGAAGATGATCAGTCAACAATGTCTTGATACTAACCGATGGCGTTGCTTGTGATCCCTCTGTAGCCATGCCTCTGGCCCAAGATTCGTTTATATCCACATTTCGAATAAGCAAAACTACCACTATGCCCATGAAGCATAGGAACATAAACAAAAAGAGCATATTGTCCACAGCCACAAAGAGACCGCCTATGCCCACAATAATAGCTATCGTGACATTACCAGCATGATTAAAGGCGTCGTTGCGACCTAATCGGGAAGCGATATAATCATGTCCAACTAATCCCAAACTTAATGCTCCCAATGTAGGCGGGAGTAGGGCAGAAACGACTCCAATTATTACCTGTATAAGCAACACGACTTTGAAATCATGACAATAAATTATGCTTAAAATGGATGTCATAATTAGAAATAGGGCTACAGCCATCAATTCTCTTCTGCGCTTCCAGGTATCGACGAGCTGCCCCGAGGGAATATGGGACAAGGCGTTACTGAGAGCAAGAGTGGCAATAATGGCGCCAATTTGCGAGGCACTAAACCCTATATGGCTAAAATAAATTACCATGTAAGGGCCGATGCCCCCTCTCATTATAGACAAGCAAAAATTCAGCCAATCTAAAGCAATAAGACTAAGCGATTTGTCTGACTTACTAATTGGAAGTTTAACCACAAAGATTAGCGGGGGTCCAGAATAAATTGCAGGCGCTCTAGAAGCTGAAGTTGATCTTGATGAATCGCTTTCATAGCTCTTTCGAGCGGCATAAATTTGGCCTTATCCACTTCCCAAGAAATATTCTTTGGAGTTGCTCCTAGCGGTGCCTGCCCATAGAAACAATGCACGCGTTTGCGACGATTGCTGTAATCAATATAACCAAGCGGTTTTAACGCTTCAGGGACTACACCTGTTTCTTCTATAGTCTCGCGGCGAGCAGTATCCTCAAAAGACTCTAGTTTCTCAGGCTGCCCTTTAGGTATACTCCAAGCTGTTTTGCGATTGTAATTACCAGCCGGATGTACCAATAAAACTTCAAGCCTATCCTTTCTTTTCCTGTACAGCAGAGTGCCGGCTGTGTTCTTCGTTGCACTCTTTCTTGCGTGACTACTGAACTGCTTATTTTCGATCAATGCCTTGTTTTTTGGATTTTTCAACATTATTTCTTTAGAGTCTTTATACATGTATTATAGTAGCATGTCTACAGTCCAGGCTGATTTTCACAGTAAACTAGGTAGAATCAAATTAATTTCCAATACTCTAAATAATCAATCATGGTAACAACGGAACAACCAGAGGTAAATCTTACTCGATCCCAATTAAGGGAAATGTGGTCAGAGTTATCTGCTGAAGAACAAGTAAATAGTTTTAAAAAGTTGTCTGCCCTGGATGCAGCTAAGTTTTTCGCAGATTTAGAAACGCATCATCAGGCGCGCATTATTTTAGCTTTACCTATACATGAACGCAGATTATGGCTGAGATCTCTCGATCCAGATGATGCGGCAGATGTAGTTCAAGAAACTAAAGAAGAAGAACGACAAGCTCTACTCGACATGCTAGATCCCTCTACTCGCACTGAGGTTTTCGCACTTCTGGCTTATGCTGAAGACGAAGCTGGTGGCGTAATGAATCCGCGCTATGTTCAGGTCCGGCCTGATATGAGCGTAGGCGAAGCTATTATCTATTTTAGAAAACAAGCCCGTACTCAACAGGAAACAATTTATTATATTTATGTTCTGGATAATGAGCAGCGCCTAGTTGGCACAATATCCATGCGCGAATTATTATTGGCTGCTCCTGAGCTGCAGGTTCAGGACGTTATGCGTACTCAACTTATCACTATTGCTGAGAACTTAGATCAAGAAGAAATAGCTAGTTTATTGAGTGAAAATTCTTTATTGGCTTTGCCAGTAGTGGATAAACGCGGACACATGAAAGGTGTTGTAACAGTCAACGACGTAGTAGATGTTGTACAAGAAGAAGCCACAGAAGATATTCAAAAGATGGGCGGTAGCCAATCTTTGGACGCGCCTTATTTACAGATTACAGTTGCCCAGATGGTTAAGAAGCGAGCTGGTTGGCTCACTGTATTGTTCATAGGTGAAATGTTAACTGCCAGCACAATGCAGTTCTATGAATCGGAAATTGCCAAAGCGGTTGTACTCGCGCTGTTTCTTCCACTTATCATAAGCAGTGGTGGCAATGCCGGATCGCAAGCTTCTACTCTGGTGATTAGAGCGATGGCTCTGGGAGAAGTACGTGGGCGCGATTGCCTTCGTGTAATCAAAAGAGAGTTCCTGATTGGCATCGCCTTAGGAAGTATTCTAGCGGTTATTGGCTTAATACGCGTAATCCTGTGGCCATTTGCTTCTATAGTTTATGGTAAGTATTTCGTCGCAATCGGCATCGCTGTGGCGGTAAGCATAGCTGGGGTCGTCTTATGGGGGGCCTTGATAGGCTCATTTTTGCCTTTTGTTCTGAAAAAAGTGGGCTTGGACCCGGCCAGCGCCTCGGCTCCCTTTGTTGCCACTTTAGTAGATGTTACTGGACTGATTATATATTTCACCGTGGCCAGCTTCTTTCTGCATGGGGCTCTTCTATAAGAGCGCTGCCTCGGCTCATCCTTCACCTCGTACGCGCGTATCCTTTTCGCTATGCTTGCGTACGCCTAAAGAACGGCACTAACAACAGTTCCCTTTGCCTTCATTATTCTCTGCCGTCGCGCTGCAATCGGCTCTAAGTAATAATTTCGCAAGCAAGGAAACGGCTTTGTCATCAAAGTTATTTTTGTGCAAAGCTTCTTCTAATAAAATGCGTTCTTGAGCTGAGACTTGTCCATCAGCTAATATAATTTCTCTTACTACTTTTGCTTCGTAATAAGATGCCTTATGTCCTTCGCGCAGACATTCCTTTAAAGCATCCTGCAGAGTTTTAATAGCCACGTCACTTCCTCCTAAATTATAGTTTCGAGATTGTATTAGAATTAACCATAATAAGGATCTACCACATGACAATAGAAAGTAAAGCAGCAGAAATTTCACCTAAAGAACTTAAGGCAAAGTTGGATGCCGGGAATAAACTAACACTTTTAGATGTTCGCGAACCGCATGAGCTACTTATTGCTTCTATTACAGCCCCGCACATATTGCACATTAGAATGCAAGAACTGGCCGACAGGGTATCCGAATTGTCAGATTATAAAGATAAAGATTTGGTGGTTTATTGTCGGTCCGGTGGGCGCAGCGGCCGTTGTACTGAATTTCTAACAGCACAAGGCTTTAATAAGGTATTGAATTTAACTGGCGGTATTTTGTCTTGGGCAGATAATGTTGATCCGTCGTTGACAAAATATTAACGAGCCAGCTAGTGGACTTGTCCCTCTGGTTTGTGTCCAACTATAGTGCCAGCAACTTGGTCCGTATAAGGCATACAAACACGCTTTAAATAATGATTATCGGTCTCTAAAGTCTTTGGTGCGTAACCGGTCAATTTTGTTAGAGCTCGTTTGGCCGTAATCGACCTTTCTTCATCGTTAAATAAATCGCCACAAGGACTAATACCCCTAAAGCGCATACCCTTTTCGTCACCAAAGCGATTACGCATAACAATAAGCCATTCTTCTACACATTGATTAAACAATGTAGGGTCTCTTTCAGTTTGGCTGCGCAATTTGTCTTCTAAAACCTGAGCATATAGTAAATGCGCATCTATATCGTCGTTATCTATAGCCAATGAGCGTTTTACTTTACGCAATGCCGTTGCCGTATCGTCACTGCGCATACTTTCTTCAGCTTCTAAAAATAGCATGCGGGCCGAGCGACGATTGATCTCAATCGAACCATATTCGTCTTGGGCATATCCGTGCGCATGTCCAGGAGCTGAGCCGCTGGCATTATTAACCGTGTGCCCTGAATCTTCTTGCTCTTGTTGAGAAGATTCATCCGATGCGGCCATAGCACTGCCGGTACAAAGAATAATACTGCTAAACAATAATAATAATAACGGCACTGTTTTCACCTAATTCAATCATTTCCATATACTACATTGCATCTAAAATATATAAACTGCTCATTGAACTGAAGTAGTACCCTCACGATTAATCTGAACACTAGCAGTTCGCCCTCCCTTAGCAATAATAAAAGAGGCTGGAGCTATAGGCAAACCACCATCGTTGAAGGTTACCGAACCAGCAATGCTAACCCCACTGGGGAGGATCACTTGCTCAATGGTCTTTGACCCGCTTTGGATTAAGTAAGAACTTGGCTCATTCATTGTGGGTGGAGCACTCGTTACAGCAACGCTTAGATGAAAATCGCGAGCAATCTCTTTGGCTTTAATCAAATCTTTGACTAGATCAGCCGCAGTGTTTTGCACCATCAAAGCTGTACCCGCGGTATCTACGATACGATAAGCAAAGAAGGGAATAACCACTAGCATCGCCGCAAATACTAGTGTTTCAAACTTGCGAATTATTGGTGGCCAAACTGATCTAGATTCTGTCATTTTTTAATCCAAGAAATTTAATTACTTTGAGCCTAACCAACCTAGTATAGAATGCCAATGAGAGTTATTAAAGACATGTATCATCTTTGCATCTAACCAATTTTAAGCTGAAGACGGTGGGACATTGCGATCAAGAAATTTTTGCAAAACTATAGCCGCCGCCTGACGGTCAACGAGATCTTTCCTATGACCTGTTTTCACGCCTTGAATAGTCAATGTACGGATAGCAGATATTGTAGTTAAACGCTCATCTTCATAAACAACAACTAGACCTGTTGACCGAGCTAATTTTCGCCCAAAAGCTTTTGCCTTTTCAGCCTGTCCACCAGTTGAACCATCCATATTCAGAGGCAATCCGACCACTATTTGTACTACGCCATGGCGCTGAGCTATTTGTGCGATTTTGTTCACATCTTGTTCAATATTTACTCGCTGTATTGTCTCTAAGCCACCAGCGGTAATGCCAAGTGGATCTGAAAGAGCAACGCCTATTCGTTTGTCGCCCACATCTAAACCAAGTATTCGCTGTTTTATATTCATTTGAATCTACAAATTATTACCCAGTTGCGATTAGTCCTAGTTATAATTATTGCTTCTATTTTGCAGAATACTAGGGGGCATCAAAATAAACCACGATGAAGCTTTATTTATTGCGTCATGGCATTGCAGTTGATCACATAGGCGGCGAGATTAAGAACGATTGGCAGCGTCCCCTTACTAAAGAGGGAAATGAAGAAACTAAGGCGGTGGCTTTAGGACTAAAAAGAATTGGCGTTAAGGCAGACTTAATTGTAAGTAGCCCTTTAGTGAGAGCCAAGCAAACTGCAGAGATTGTTATGCAAGTTTTAGCTAAGGAAAGTGAAGTGCAAATAACTGAAGCATTAGCACCAGGGGGTTTGTCCTCCGATTTATATATTTTTCTCAAACAATCTGTTCAAAAAGAAAATATATTTTTGGTTGGACACGAGCCAGACATCAGTCGCTTAGCAGGTAATCTGCTTTGGTCGGGGCCTGAGCTATATATGCCTTTCAAAAAAGCTGGCATTTGTCGTATTGATATCGTGGATATACCGCCCACCAGGCCAGGCGTTTTAAAGTGGTTTATGAGTCCCAAAATATTATGCTTGCTAGCTTAAAATGTTACTGATAGCGGACATTATTAAAGTCAATCCAGCCATCAACATGCTTAGGTGTATCGCTATGGTGGGTCCAATGGATCAACCCACCAAGCTTATTCCAGATATACTCACCACGTATAGAAACAATATCCCCTGCTCCAAGAGGCACCCGTGGTGCCATCTTTAAATCATGGGCAATTAGCACTGTTGAACCATTTGAAAGTTCAATCAAAAAGCGTTCATGGGGTAAACCTTTCACGTCTTCTGGCAACAATTTCTTCACTCGAGCAGTGACACACACCTCGACTTGAATAGCGTGTTGCGCTTGGGCAGCAAGAACGGCACTGTCGTCCAAAGGAACACCCAATCTCTGAACTTTGGAATTAGGGACAGTTTTAAACGTTTGAGCAAATAGCGGTGGAAGCAAAATGTTGCAGAGAAAAACTATAAAACTCGGCACTAATAGCGCGATTCGCACCCTTTTAAAATTAATCATTAGCCGATAGCTACCTCCATTTAAAGCTAAATTATAGCCTGCAATAGCCCGTTGGCCTTGGCAGTGAGGAATATGTGGTATATAGTGAGCAATTATAAGGAGGCCTAGCAGAATTAGAAATGCTCTCTTCCATTTATCTGACTGGTGGTAGCACCGAACCTTACCCAAATCCTTATGCAGAGGTATCAGCTCCTTATGCTGACTGGCGTTCACTTGCGGTGAATAAATTACAGAGCCATGGGCTTAGAGTGGTAAACCCCTTAGAATTCGCCTGGAGTGATTTTGGTACAAGTGAACCAGCGATCGACATAATAGATTTAGAAAAAAACATAGATGAGAGGGTGCAACGTTCTCTTGACCTGATCGACCAATGTGATGGTTTGCTGGCTAATTTAAACAGACCAAATTATGGCACAGCCATGGAAATCTTCTATGCCTTTAGACATCACAAAATGGTCACGGTAGTTGGGCAAACACCCTTCAGTCCTTGGGTTCTATCACATTCGCAAGCACGCTTTGCCAATATAGAGCACGCTCTAGAATATATCATAGGTGAACAGTCTCACTCCGAACCGCTTCTCTGGGCTCTTCAATATGAAGCTCTTCTGGCAGAACGTTATGAAGAATTGCCTAAAGCTGGTGAACCAGATTATAAGTTTATTGGTGGCGAGATACCCGTTTTAGTATTGGCACCACATGCAACTGCATATTTCAGAGATGGAGAATTCAAAGAAGCTGAGACTTTTACTGGCAGCATGACAGCTTTGCTTAATAGACTGTCCGGCAGCCACGCTTTAATTACCAATTATTGTTGCGTCGCAGATCCCCTCTCATATTCGGAAACACCATTTTGTCGAGCACTGACCGATATTGTAAAAGCTGGTCAAATAGGTTTTGCAATTATTCTTTTAGGGGCACCCTGGAAAGAGAATCCCGGCTTACAAATCCAATTCAAAGACGAAAAAACAGAAGAAGATTTCGCCAATCGTCTTAAATTAGAATTTTTGCCATTCGACCAAGCAAGTGGTATTAATTTTGATCCAGAATTGGGAAATCTACCGTTCTTTATCAACGATGAGCTCTCCGTACCCACTTTGATCATAAGAATGCACAAACGATATCGCATGCCGCGCCTGCAAACGGCTGATTTTTCTATTCTCATTAAAGCCTTAAGTCACTACCTGCAAAATATAGGCCTGCAATTATTACGGGGACAAAAGTAAAGATGGCTAATGAAATTGTGGTTTTTGTTAGCTGTCCCGAATCCATCGCAGAGTCTATAGCCACACCATTAGTCCAAGAGAAAATAGCTGCTTGCGTCTCAATTTTGCCGACCACAAAATCAATTTATATGTGGCAGGGTAAACTATGTCAGGAAAGAGAAGCTTTGTTGTTCATAAAGACCAACCGTACCAACTTTAATGCTATAGAAAAACGCATTAAAGAACTCCATAACTATGAAGTACCAGAAATAATCGCACTATCAATCGAGGCAGGATATGCACCATATCTAGCTTGGCTAAACAATAGTCTGGTTGAAATCTGAACACAAAGAACGTAGATAGAGTTTGGTTACTCTGTCCAAATGCGTATAATTATATTGGACACCTAGGGGACAAAATTGGGCAAGGAAACATTAATTGATATTCTTTGGCGCCGGATAGAAGATCAGCCTGAGCATCCAGCTATTATGCGCAAAATTGATGGGGTGTATCGCCAAGTTATTTGGCGCGAAAATGGGCGCGTTATTGAATTGATTGCCGGTGGACTTTTAAAATTGGGACTTAAGGCTGGTGAAGCTGTAGCCATAATGTCCACTACGCGAGCTGAGTGGGCATGGGCTGATTTTTCCATATTATCTTGCGGCGCTGTAACAGTTCCTGTATATCCAACTTTGGCCCAAGCAGAAGTCAATTACTTACTAACCCACAGCGATGCTGTGGGTGTTTTTGTGGAAAACAAGGCACAGTTAGTCAAAATACTGTCGGCACCGACCTTGCCACCGTACTTACGTTTTATAGTATTAATGGAAGACAAACTAGATCGTACCCACGAAACGCTTCATTTGCTTTCTTTTGCAGATATTCTAGCTGATGGTGAAGTTTACTTGAAACTTCATCCAGAAGCTCTGCCCGAGCGCAGGAAGGAAATAACACCGGAAAAACTCGCCACTATTGTTTATACCTCGGGCACAACTGGTATTCCCAAAGGCGCAATGCTGCTTCATTCAAACTTATACGAAGTTTGCAAAGATATCGCTGATACAGGATTGTTTCATGACGACGATTTGATGCTATCTTTTCTACCGCTATCCCATGTATTTGAGCGCGTTTCAGGACATTTTTTTCCTATTTATAGAGGTATTACCGTGGCTTACGCGGAGTCGATGGAAACCGTGCCACAAAATATGGTTGAAGTAAAACCAACTATTATGTTCGGAGTACCGCGATTTTTCGAAAAAGCTTATCAAAGAATTCAATTCGAAATTCGCAATTTACCTCAAGCCCAACAGTATCTAATTCGTTGGGCATTGTCTCTAGGTAAACGGGCTTTTAAATATCATCGCGCTCTAAAGAATTCGATTGTTGATCATATTTATGACACAGAATTACGAGTCGCCGATCGTTTAGTCTTTTCAAAAATTCGTCGTCGTTTTGGAGGAAGATTGAGATGCATGGTAGCAGGAGCTGCACCTTTGTCCGAAGAAGTACAAACATTCTTTCAAGTAATAGGTTTACCTATTGTTGAAGGCTATGGTCTCACGGAAACATCCGCCCCGGCATTTTGCAATTTACCAGCCACTAATCGTTTTGGTACTGTCGGCCGTCCTTTCGCAAATGTACAGGTAGCCATAGCTGAGGACGGCGAAATTATGCTTAAAGGACCAACTGTTTTTGCCGGTTATTATAAAAACGAACAAGCTACGCAAGAAGCTTTTAGAGACGGTTGGTTTCTTACCGGCGACATAGGTGAATTAGATACTGACGGTTTCTTGAAAATCAAGGACAGAAAGAAGGACATTATTATAACTGCTGGTGGTAAGCATATCGCTCCTCAATTTATTGAGAATCTATTTAAGGGCGATCCTCTAATAAGCCATGTCCTTGCTTATGGCGATCGTCGTAAATATATAACAGCCTTGATTACTTTGAATAAAGACCACACAATAGTGTTTGCGAAAGCCAATAATATTGAATACAGAGATTATGCCGAATTATGCACAAATAAAGCAATTGTCGAGAGAATTTCAAAAACTGTAGATGATAAAAATGCTCATCTAGCTAATTTCGAGCGTATCAAAAAATTCACCATTTTGCCCGAAGATTTCAGCGTGGAAAATAACGAGTTAACTCCTACCTTAAAAGTGAAACGGAAAACAATAACTGAGAGATACAAACTAATTCTAGATAGCTTTTATAGTGCGGAAGATTTAGAAATAGAAGATCAGAACGAACCTAAAATAGCCACTAAATAGGGCGATTTAAGGAAAATTTTCCTTAAATCGAAAGAAAAGGCTTTACATTCGCTTGGCAACTGTTAAAATTATTGTCGTCTCCACGACAGTTTTGTCTAATTTACTAAGAGATAATATCGAGAGATCAGATTGGCGAAAGGCTCAATCAAGAGGCAATGAGATGTTTGAATCCTTAGGACGCGGCTGGAAAATGGTTATGGCCAGCATCCGCATGGGGGTTGAAGACAATCGGCTTCTCTACCCCTCGATTATGACCGTATTTGTCAATTTTTTCTTCGGACTGCTGCTGATGGGCGATGTTAGTAAAACGGTGGCCACCGGTCAAACCGGAAAGAATCTAGTTCACGGAGCTCATCATCTGATTAGAAATCTAGACAGCGGACAGCTTATGCATATAAGCGGCGCCGGCGGCATTAACGGCTTTATGGAACAAAGCGGGCTTAGCGGAGCGATGAGCAATGTCAACGGCGAATTCTGTTGGTCAGCAGCACTACTTGTGGCTATCTGGTGGCTTATAAACAGATTTTTGGAAGGTATTACCACTGCCATGGTGTACAGCCATCTAACCGAAGGTCCGGGCAGCGGTAGATTTAAGCTCGCTGCCAAGGCTGTTCTGGATAGCGCGCCGGCATTAATTTGGCTCGGAGTAGTTACTTTCCTGGCCAATACTGTAGCCCGAGGTCTACGAAACAAGCAGGCCACTACTGGTAGCCCGAGTTTCAGCTTTGGCTTTGGTTTTCTTGCCGGCATGATTCAAGTATTCTGGACGCTGGCTGGTCATTTACTTCTGCCAGCCATAGTTATTGAAGGCTGCTCTTTCTTTGGCGCTCTAAAACGGGCAGATAAGATTGCTTCTGGTAATTTGCTCACTATCGGCTTTGGTGAAGTGGGAATAGACCAGGTGGCTCTCTTTGTTAATTCTATAGTAGGGGCAATAGGCATTGCTGCATTTGGTTATTCATTTGCATCCGGCATGCTTCTTTCTATGGGCTTTTTGACTATAGCGTTCTTGTGGTTCTGCCTATTGGTTTTTACAACAGCAGCTTTTATGTACATACGCTCAGCTTTTTATACCTGTCTTTATGTCTGGGCGATAGAAGCAGAGGCAGTGTCAGAATTAGATCGTCGCAAAGTAGCACCACCTGCGCCATTAGCAGCGGCTTTGGCTTAGGCAAGTTTAGCTTTAGCGAGAGATAATTTTTCCCGAGCGGGAATAATTAATGAATGCAAAGCAAAAGATTTAGCATAAGCATTCCACTAATAGGGGCGGTAATGCTGTGCCTGCCGGGCAGTCTTGCGGCGGCACCACCGGCGACACTAGCACGAAGTAATTAGGCCATATAACCTAATTCTGATGCTTTAGCAAAATCCGCCTGCGCTTTGTCAAATTCGTCTAGCTTCTGGTAAGCGATGCCGCGATTGAAATAATTTTTGCCATCCTCAGGGTTGAGCTGCAGAGATTTATTGAAATCATCAATAGCCTTAGAATAGTTACCCATACGAGTATGAATAAATCCTCGTGTTGCGTAATGATTAGCATTATGTGGACCAAGATCAACAGCTTTATTAGCATCTGCTAAAGCTTGAGAATATTTAGACACATGAGCAAGTGCCAAAGATCGATGGCTGTAAGCCGTCGCATCATTGGAATCTAGCTGCAGAGCCGCATCACAGTCTTTAATAGCCAGATCATATTCTTTCATTTCTGTATAAGCCGCTGCTCTATTTGTATGTGCTTTGGATAAATTAGGATCCAAATGTAAAACATTAGTATAAGTATTTACGGCTTCTTTGAACGAGCCCATTCCAGTCAAAATAATTCCCTTATTTACGAGAGCCTTAGCACTTTCCGGTCTAAGTCTTATAGCCTGATTGGCATCAACCTGGGCTTGAGAGAAATCCCTTTGCTTATAAAAAATTAGTGAGCGGTTTATATAGCCACCCGGGCGGCTGTTGTCTATGCTGATTGCCTGATTACAGTCAGAAAGGGCCTGCTCATATTGCTTCAGCTCAATGAGATGAGTGGAGCGACTAATGTATGCTTCGTAATAGTTTGGATTAGCCTCTATGGCTTTATTACAATATTCAAGCGCTTGTGTGTGATTATTCCTCTTCTTCTCGATCCCGGACATTACCACATAGATAAACTCAGCCGGCATACCAGTGCTCAAGGTCTCCTGGCACTCTGCTAATGCAGCGTCTTTGCCTTTCCAATCATCAATCAAAGCAATTTTATTGGTGAAGGCCATCCTGTTAGATGAATCCTTCTGTAATACAAAATTACAATCGCGTATAGCTCCCTCGTATTTTTTGAGATTTGCTCTTGCAGCCGCCCGATTTATATGAGCGTTCTTGTTGTTGGGATCAGCCTGTATTGCCTTTGTCAGTATCTGTTCACTTTCGGTATAACGCCCTGATGTAAATAATGCAGCGCCCCAATTGGTGTACGGGTGAATAAAACTGGCATCAATAGTAAGGGCTTTGCTGTAATCAGCAATAGCTGGTTCGTAATTATTTAAAGCTAGATGTGCATCACCACGTATACTGTAACCTTGTGCCAAAGCACGTTTATTTTGATCATTCCAGCTTTTGGAATTTAGGGCTTTATTGCAAAGAACTAAGGCACTCTCTGGTCGCCCAGATTTCAATGAAGCAGCTGCTTGGATAATCCTCGATATAGCCTTATTTTCGTACCAGACGAATTTTACATACAAAGCTACTGGAAGAAAAATGATGAGAAGAATAATCAAAGATTGCATGAAGTCAATATGAAGCTTCCAGGCAACGATGGACAATATAACACCAACGGAAAATATTATTAGTGGTGTTTTAACATTATTGTCCATGCTGTCTTAGATCATTGACTGGCGTGAGAAGCAAGAGCAGCTTGCACGCTTTCTTTAACTGCTTCTAGATTGAAGCTAGCTGGCTTTTGCATGGGTGGGAATTCAATGGCAGTTTTGGCTAGTTCTCCTACTTTATCTTGCACGAACACAAAGCGCCAGAATTCGTGAGCATACCAGTCTAGTAGTGCTGGTGGTGCGGCGGTAAAAAATTGGCGTTCAAAAGGATCTTGTCTTATATTGTACATAGCAGGCATATTAAGCTTAACTTTTGGGCCTACCCACCCTTGCGGTTGGTCAAGGAAAACGAACTTATAATCATTTAAACGTACAGCACCTAAGTTTGCCTCAGCAAAATACCAGATTTCGTGGCGCTTGGACGGTCCTTTGCCAGTAAGCAAATCCAGTTGATTGTAGCCATCTAGGTGAACTTTGTAATTGCGATCGCCTAATTGCTTGCCTTGTTTTAGTTCGTCAACAATGGTGTCGTCGCCTGCTGCAGCTACGAGAGTGGGGAACCAATCTAATCCAGAGAAAAGACCATTTTCCACTTTAGCGGCTGGGATTTTTCCAGGCCAGCGAATTATTGCCGGTACTCTAAAACCGCCCTCAGTTACCATACCCTTTTCGCCTTTGAATGGGGTCGTGCCGCCATCAGGCCAGGTAAAGCATTCAGCACCATTATCGGTAGTAAAAACAATAATTGTGTTTTTAGCTACGCCTAAATCCTCAAGCGTTTGCATAACGCTGCCAACAATATCATCGAGTTGGGTCATGCCTGCTTCTTGCAGTCCGTAGCCCTTCTCAGAATTTCTCAGAGCATCATACTTGGGCGACAGATGGGTATAGATATGCATGCGAGTAGGATTGAGCCAGACAAAAAATGGCTTACCGTCTTTTTTAGCTTTATCAATAAATTTCAAAGAGTAGTCTAAAATCTCGTCATCTACGGTTTCCATGCGCTTTGGGTCCAGTGCGCCCGCGTCTTCGATCTTCTGTTTGCCTATTTGACCCCAACGTGGCTCAACGGTTGGATCTACCAAATCACTTGCCACACAATGCACCATATTGCGTGGTCCAAATTTAGCTATTTCATCTTTGGGATAACCAAACCAGCTGGGATCTTCCATGGCGTCCAAGTGATAAAGATAGCCATAAAACTCATCAAAACCATGCACGGTAGGAAGATATTTATTTAAATCTCCTAAGTGGTTTTTACCAAATTGCCCAGTGGCATAACCAAGACTTTTCAAGGCAGTGGCGATTGTGGGAGCTTGATCCGGCAAACCAATGGCCGCGCCAGCTTGCCCTACTGTGGTAAGCCCAGTACGGACCGGCAGTTCACCAGTAATGAAATTGGCGCGGCCGGCTGTGCAACTAGCTTCAGCGTAATAGTCAGTAAACATAATACCTTCGGCGGCTAACTTATCTAAATTTGGCGTTTTGCCGGCCATCATGCCGCGATGATAAGCACCAATATTAAACCAGCCAATATCATCGCCCATAATGACTACAATATTTGGTTTTGATTGTTCAGCTTGGCTGGTGTCCGCCTTATCCGCCTTAGAGGTTGCACTGCTTTTTACTGGATGGGTTGTTTTAGCATAGCTTGGCACAATAAGAGTAAAAGATGCAATTAAAACGCAGGCCAGTTTTTGTTTATAATTTTGAAAATTCACGCTTTTACTCCTGAGAGGTACGAAATGCATTAAGCTGTTCAGTGCTCTAAGCAATATACATTCTTTGAATCCTTAAATTGTATCTTTGCATCTCTGGCAAAAGACTCAACTTTAACTAAGCACTTGTTTTAAGATATATCCGATATAATGTTGCCCTTAAATGAAACTTTGCCGAAACCAGTGTCTGCATATCCCTTTTACGTGCCTGTGGCTTGCCGGGGCTTGCTTTTTAGTGAATCTTTTATTGAATCCTGTATTTTGTGTTAGAGTGCTTGCCTCCTCGCAAAATTCCCATAAAACCGATCCGCCAATTAATGAGCATAAGGGGATGGTTTGGATTCCTAAAGGAGCTTTTTGGATGGGATGCAGCAATCCGGAGTTTGTTGATGCCAGGCCCATTCACAAAGTTCGCATAACAGGTTTTTGGCTAGATAAAACTACAGTTACTAATGAACAGTTCGCCCAATTTGCTAATGCCACAAATTATGTCACCATGGCTGAACGAAAACCTGAAATAAAAGATTTTCCAGATGCGCCGCCAGAGAATCTAGTAGCTGGATCTCTGGTTTTTAAAGCGCCAGACCATAGGGTGGCGCTAAACAATCACTACCAGTGGTGGCAATATGTGCCCGGTGCAAATTGGCGACATCCAGAGGGTCCCAATAGCGAAATAAAGAACCGCATGGATCATCCTGTTGTACATATCGCCTGGCAAGATGCGATGGCTTACGCCTGCTGGGCAGGGAAGCGCTTACCAACAGAGGCAGAATATGAATATGCTGCCCGCGGTGGTCTTGACCGAAAGACCTTTGCCTGGGGAGATAATCTAAAGCCCAAGAGTAAATGGCAAGCAAATATCTGGCAGGGAAATTTTCCCAGCGAAAATACCCGCGAAGATGGCTATTTTTCTACGGCACCGGTGGCTTCGTTTCCGGCCAACGGCTTTGGGCTTTTTGATATGGCAGGCAATGTCTGGCAGTGGTGCTTAGATTGGTACGGTGCCAGTTATTATCAAACCCTAGCAAAGAAAACAGCAAATAACCCGCACGGTCCAGAAGATAGCTTTGACCCTAAAGAACCAGGAGTTAAAAAGCGAGTGCAAAGGGGCGGATCATTTCTTTGTAGCGATCAGTATTGTGCGCGCTATTTAGTGGGGGCACGCGGAAAAGGAGAACCTGACAGTAGCTCCTGTCATGTTGGTTTTCGTTGTGCTCAAAGCGGCGATTTTTAACAGTCGATTAAAGCTCCCCTGGACTGAACTACTTCAGCCCTTTTTTCGTATGTAAGAAAAACAAGAGAATTTCTTATGTGCTGAAAAAGGAGAAAACATATGTATACTGCTCTATTAGTGCGTAGACACATTAACAGACTCAAGGATGATAAACCATTTTCTATAAGAGACTTCCTAAATTATGGTTCTCGCAATGCTATTGATCAAATATTTCACAGACTAGTTAAATCAGGTCTAATTATACGTGTCGCAATAGGAATATTCATAAAAGATGCCTCTCTTTTCCCTTCCGCTTTAGACGTTGCCCTAGTTAAAGCAACCGCCTTTGGCAAAAGTATAGTTACACATGGATTGCAAGCTGCTCAACAGCTAAAACTCAGCACCAATACTGGTCCGCCACATGAGGCTACCTATGCTTGCAGCGGCTCTTCCAGTTCTTTTCGCTTTGGCAATATTCGCATTCTCTTTATTGCCTCTAGTCCAAGAAAAATGGGCTTAGGCAATGAATTATCTGGACTAGCTATACGCGCTCTTTGGCATCTAAGAAAACCAAATTGCTCTTGCCAGTTAATTTGCGATGCCATGGCACAATTTAACAGACCCGATCGGCAAGCCTTGCGCGAAAACATAAAAACTATGCCCGCCTGGTTAGCCAGCTATTTTATTGGTTCTGAGCGTAGCTCAGCGCAACGACAGCGGCTAAAGAATAGGTTCCTCCAATATTATTTCTATTGGAACTCGGGTTTATAGCTCAATATCGCCAACATTGGGTAACATAATCAGAACTATTAAGAGCAGCCCGGAACTCAGGGCAAGTCCAAAATAGTTTTCTCCAGATCAGCCAGATAATCTAGGCGTTCTGCTATCAATTGGCGAGGCAGGCGCTTTTCTTTTGCTAGCTTATGCTCGTATGCCAGACTGGCAACAAGCCAGGCGGCTGTACCAATTAACTCTGTACTCGCTCCTACCAGACCTACAATAGCACCACTATAATAGTGGTTAATTTGCGCTCTTGGTCTGATCTTATAATGATAATAGCCGACGGTGCCCAAAATACCTTGAGTCATAAAAGTGCCGCCAACTAAAGGTCCAATAAAACTGGATTGCAACGCCACTTGGTTTAAACGGCTCATCATAGCTGTCTCTCCAGCGATTTGCTTTCTAAATCGCTCACCGGATTGCATATAGATAGCCAGACGCTTTGCTGCCGGCAAACTGGGCATAAGACTGCCAGAGTTTTCTGTGCTCAATTCTTGCAAAGCACTGTGTATGGCAGTCAATCTCGCACGACCAAAGGGTTGATAGTTATTGACCTTGCTCAAAAGAGAACGCAGCTCGTGATATGCAACATATTTAGATACGGCATTGCTGATGAGCGAACTGGAAAGCGCGATGGAGCCAGTTAATATGAACAATATATTTGTAGGACCATTTAATTTAAGCTGCTTGGTGGCGCGATAGCCCACGCCCGCGGCTGTGGCAGCTAGGGCATTGGTAGCTATGTTAAATAAGTAGAAGCAATCGCGAAAAGCAGCATAACTCCTAACATTAACGTTAAACTCGCTAAACTCCTCTACAAAGGCATTGCGCAATTCATTCAAAATCTGGCCCTTAAGACGGCCCGCCTATAGCCAGCTTGATCTTTGTATGCAGCAACGATATTTTCACGCTCAGCAAGCAATTTGTCTATTTGATCCAATTTTGTCAGCACATATCTTTTTGCTGTTGGCGGATCATACCCATTTGACTTGTGCTTAATGGCATCGAAACAGTCATTTAGTAATTCCAAAGCCGACCCCGAACCAGCTATGGTCGAAGTTATTAATGAAGTAGTAAAGGCTCCTCGTAAAGCTGAAGTAGATAGTTTCAGTGGATGATTCCTACCGATATTAAACTGTCGAATGGCCATTATTTCGAAAGTTAGAGCACCAGCAGCCCCGGCTTCTTGAGAACAGACATAGCGCACTTGTCTAAACACCGAAGGCTTTAAGCATTCAGCCCGATAATGGAGGCTGAATCTCTCCAATTCTATAGAGGTCAGCAATATTCTTTTCGTGATAGCACTATACTCGGTGCTAAAATCGCTATTTACCTTTCCGGAAACATTCAAATCACCAATAGGCTTTGATGTATCGCGAGTTTCATTCGCCTTTATCAGATCGCTAGGATTAAGGGCAGCAATTAAAATGTCGGATTTCTTTTCTGTCTCCTTTTGCGCTTCCCAAGAATCGCTTTGGCAGGAAGCGCTTTCTTCTGAAACAAAACCATAAGCATAGATGGGTAAATTTTCGATTGGCAGCAATAGTGAAAATAGCAATAAGGCTATTCTCAGCCGGCGCGGCTTTAACTTGATCATTGACAATCCATTGAGAGACAAGGAATAGCACTCAATAGTAACTGGTGATAATGAATTACTAGGCATTTATTAAAATTCCGTTGTACTCCGAATACTTTGCATCCGCATCTGCTAGATTTAAGGATTGCCAACCAAATTCAAAGAAGGACTTAATATGGACTGGGCTTATAAAGCATTAATCATTGTCCAAGCATTGCTTGGTGTTGTTATGGTTGCGCTTGTCCTCATTCATGCCCCTAAAGGTGAGGGCATGGGAGGCATAGGCGGCTCTGCCAGTTTGTTTTCAGGTAAACGAGGAGCTGAAGCCGGCTTAGACAGACTGACTTGGTCAGTGGTCGGTTTGTTTATGGTTATTTGCGCGGTCTTGGGCTTTGGCTTTGTTCGTTAACTAAAACATGTCGTTCAGACTGCCAACAACTGAAGAAAAGGCAGATTATGTCCTCAATCAATTTAATCGTATTGCCAGAGGCTACGATTTGGCCAATGACGCAATCAGTCTTGGCATGCATCGACTATGGAAGACATCGGCTATTAGAGCTTTGTCCATAAAGCCTGATGGACAATATTTAGATGTATGTTGCGGTACGGGAGACTTAACATTTAGGGTTGCTGGTAATCTATCGTCTCTTGGTTCTGTCACTGGTTTAGATTTTTCGGTCAATATGTTAGAGCTAGCCAAACAAAGATTGGCACACAATAACAGTCATGCCAGTACACAAAAAATAGAATTTATAGAAGGCGACGCAGAAAAATTACCTTTCCCGGACAATAGCTTTGACGGTGCGGTTATTTCATTCGGCTTGCGCAATTTGACTAATTTGGAAAAAGGAATTTCGGAAATGAGGCGAGTGATCAAACCTGGCGGTAAAGTAGTGAATCTTGATCTTGGGCGTCCAACTAATTGGCTTTTCACCCCTATTTATTATTTTTATTTTCGCCATATAGTACCTATAATGGGCCAACTCTTGCAAAATGATGCGAATTCTTATACTTATTTACCGCAGTCACTTGAGACTTATCCCTCTCCAGCGGCAATAAGTAAATTATTTGAGTCCCTCGATTTGACGAACATTCAATACACTCCTTTAGCCTTGGGATCTGTGGCCCTACACGTTGGCACAAAGCCATGATGTTTGAAGATGCGAACCTTGAGCAAAGAAGAATATAGCACTGGTAATGATATAGCTCCGGTATCGCTTATGGTATCAGTGGGCGATCTTTCTGCCGACAAGCATGCCAGTAAGCTCATCAGTAAATTAAAATCGCTACACGCCAATGTGCATATTTGGGGACTGGGCAGCTCAGCCATGCGTGAGGCTGGCGCGGAAATTTTGTATGATTGCCAAGAATTCTCTAGCATTGGTCCTGTGGCGGTCATAAAACTAATTCCCTTTTTGCCAGAGTACGCAGCACTTTGTTGAAAGAAATAGAAAAGCGTAAACCAAAAGCGGTGCTATTGATAGATTATGGCGGATTCAATTTGGTTTTAGCCCAAACAATAAGGACTCGCTATAAAAACCTACCTATTTACTATTTCATTTCGCCGCAGGTCTGGGGGTCACGGCCTTGGCGAATAAACACTATCGCTAAAAATATTACCAAAATGCTGGTAATATTCCCTTTTGAAAAAAGTCTCTATGCTGATAAGAATATCCCGGTATCTTTTGTCGGTCATCCATTGACCAAGAATATGCCAACTAAAAGCGCATTGCTTGATCGCCATCAATTTGCCGCAAAATACAATTTGAAGCCTGAAGAGCCAATTATTGGTATTTTTTCAGGTAGCCGTAAAAGCGAAATAAAAAATTTATTTCCGATCACATTGGCCGCCGCAAAGCAACTCAATAAAGAGCGTCCATATGTACAATTTGCTGTTTCGCAAGCCAATCAAGCCCTAGCCCAAGAAATTCAGAAATCCATAAGTGATGAACCCTCAGTAAATAAACTAGTTAAACTAATTGCCACTGAAGACTCTTATAATCTAATGTCGGCTTGCGATCTTGCTTGGGCGAAATCAGGTACCACAACATTAGAATTGACTCTTTTTGCTAAACCAATGCTCATCTTTTACCGGGCAGATTGGTTAAGTTACCTGATATTTCTACTCTTTAAGAGAACGCAAAAAATCGGCTGGCCGAACCTTTTAGCCGGTAAAGAGTTAATACCTGAATTAATTCAGTTAGATTGTTCGCCCGAAAAGCTCGTACAATACAGTAAAGACATATTAGACGTGCCAGGATTAAGCAAAGAAATTAGCCAACAGTTGCAGACTTTAAAAAATAAATTAGGCGAAGGAGATTACGCCGAGGCTTGCGCCTCTGAAATCGCACAAGCTCTTTCTAATCAAAACACTACACAAAGGTAAATCTCAACTCTCATGCCCCTTAGAAAAATTGGTCAACTTATAAAACTCGAAGATATGATGGATCAAAACAAGATCTATTGGCGCCTGCTTGATTATATTCGTCCTTATTGGTTGATGTTTGTTTTGGGAATGTTATCGGCCATTCCTTATGGTGCTATGGATGGTGCTATTGCCTATTTAGCTGGACAAGGTTTACAACGTATATTTGTTGATGGTAATCAGCAACTGGTTTATTTTGTGCCTCTGATAGTATTGGTCATTGCTTCATCGCAAGGAATATTTCGTTTCTTCGAAACTTATTGTATTAGATATGTGGGCAGCTCCGCCATTAGAGATTTGAGAAATGAGTTATTTACACATCTGGAAAAGCAACCGCTTCTATTTTTCCAAACCCAATCATCTGGGGTCTTAATAGGACGCATGGTCAATGATATAGCCATAATTGAAACGGCAATTGCACAGACTTTTCAGTCACTAGTTAGCCGCACCATCACCGTGGTTTGTTTGGCCACCGTTCTTATAGTACAAAGCTGGTCTTTGAGTATTATCGCGCTTAGCATTTTATCTTGTATTGTTTTACCGGTATCTATACTGGGCCGCAAGATTCGCAAATCGGCTCGCAGCGGACAAGAGGCCATTGGTGATCTGGTTTCTGTTTTGTCCGAATCTATCCAAGGAGCAAAAATTGTTCAGGCATTCAATTTACAGCGATACCAAAGTCAACGCTTCAAACAAACAAATTTTGCCTTCTTTGCTAATACTATAAGGGCAGTCCGTGCTGAAGCAATGCTCTCGCCCATCTTGGCTATAATTGGCGCTATTGGTATTGCTTGTGTAATGTGGATAGCTGGCTACCAGGTAATGCATCACCACATGACACTTGGCTCTCTTACATCATTTGTAATTGCTCTGCTTTTATTGTATTCGCCTTTGAAAAATATTGGACGCATAAATGGTGTGCTGCAACCAGCACTGGCAGCTGCGAAACGTGTTTTCGATCTTTTGGATCTGGAGTCAAATTTAGAAGAAGCAACGAATGCCAAGTCTCTGATTGGTAGATCTCATCATTTACAATTTATAGATGTAAATTATCACTATCCTGGTCACGATGCGTTAGTTTTGCAAGACATCAACATCGACATACCGCCGGGTAGAATGATCGCTCTAGTTGGCTTATCTGGCTCAGGAAAAACGACGCTGGCCAACTTAGTGCCTAGGTTTTTTGATCCGACTTCCGGCGTAATAACGCTCGATGCTGTCCCTTTAACTCAATATTCCCTTGAATCTATTCGCCAACAAATTGCTTTAGTTACCCAAGACAATTTTCTATTCAATATGTCCGTGGAAGAAAATATCCGATTAGGTAGACTAGGTGCTACCGACAGCGAAATTATTGCAGCTGCTCAAGCAGCATATTGCCATGACTTCATTTTGAATTTGAGCAACGGTTATAAGACTAGGATTGGTGAACGTGGTATTAAATTATCTGGCGGACAGCAGCAGCGCATAGCTATTGCTAGAGCTATTCTTAAGGATGCTCCCATTCTTATACTTGACGAAGCCACGAGTTCACTTGACAATGAGTCGGAATCCATGGTTCAAGCAGCATTGGATAATCTAATGAAAGACCGTACCGTTATTGTAATTGCTCACAGATTATCCACCGTTCGTCATGCCGACGAAATTCTAGTTTTAGAAAATGGTCGCATAGTTGAATCTGGTAATCACGATAGTTTACTTAGCCAAGACACAGTCTATGCACGACTGATTAAAGCGCAATTTGAACGTCCGCTGCTCGAACGAGAAAGCATAGTTTAACTACTTGGCACAAAGCAGAACAAGTTAGGCGCAGTTGGATGCGCTCTGGCAATACAGATTCGAGTGCGCGTAACCAAAGAGGATACGGGACACTCGGGTGTAAGCCACTCCTCACTCATAATACCCTGTATTAGCTTTTTGCTAAAAGCATCCATTTGTAAAATCGTCGCATTAGAACGCATAATAATAAAATTACCGTGTCCGTAGTGCGCAAGTATATCGCGCTTGTTCAATTGACAGCCAATCCGTCGAATCAATTCAAAGAATGCCTGAGTTGGCAGCAAATTGGTAGGCTGATCGAAAGTCTCTTCATAGAGTCGTGCTTTCAATATAATAATTAAAAGATCTCGTTCTTTTCGAACTGCACGATAATACTCCTGCTCTAGAAAGGCAAGGAAAGCAGGATAAGTAAAAATGCCAACCGATATCAATTGCGCCACCAGCTGGCGAGCGGCAGTTAAATCAATTGATTTAATCCTGTTGGGATCAAAACTTTGCTCTTCAATAACATCTTCATCAGAAAAAATATCTTTTCCCAGTGCCAATGCTCTTTCCAAAGCGATATCGGCATAGGTAATGAATTCATGTAATGTGTTACAGTGCTGGCCCAAAGTAGCAATACCAAAAGTAAATTTGATCGGATCATTACTTAGTCCTGGGCCAAGCGGAGTTTTAGACAGAGCTTTCTCAACTCGATGAACGAATGATTTCGCGCCAGCATAGGTAGTTTCAGGCAGCAGCATAACGAATTTCCCATCTTCATATTGAGCGAGAATATCCGTTTTTCGCTGGGTATATTTTATTCTTCTCGCTATTTCTTGCAATACAGGAGAGGGGAAGGCGCTTACGTCTACGTTGTCTCCCGCACTAGTTGCTTTGAAGATAATTAAAGTGCTTGGAGTTTTATTTTCAAGAGCTTGAAAATATTCTCGCTCTAGAAAGAATAGAAACGTAGCATAAGAAAATATACCAAACTCTCCTATGAAAAGGGTTTGCAGAATTTCTCTACCAGGAGTTATATCTATAAACTCTGTGGCCGGCTTAGAAGTACCGTGGCTTCTAGGAACTATTTCTGATTTGCTTACCGGTAAGAGTTGCGAACCAGTTATTATATCGTCTTGAGCCCCTATAAAAAGCTTTCTCAGCTTGCCGCTAAGATTGCTGTCTATGTTAATAGCCCTTCTCTCTTGAGAAATAGTTTCTCCTGCAGCTAGAGCCGGTAGTCCTGTTTGACTTCTTAACGACTTTGTTTGCTCAGCCGTTAGCCCTGTTGGCCTTTTCTCCGCCTTAGCTTGCTGAGACATTAACCCAGTTTGACTCTTTGTTGCTCGCTTGGATTGGGGCTGTGCCTCAGCAAGCATTCTATGTACAGCGTTTATGTCATTGGTTGCATGCGACCAAAGAAGGTTCGATTGACCACCTTGATTATGATAAAGTTTCCACTCAGCCCGGGCAGATAAGCGCGAATGATCTAAAGTAAGCGCATAGAAATCTTCAGCAACTTGCCAGGATATTTCGCATTGAGCAGCCGTGGTCGCATCGCTTAAATCATTGAGCAGTCTGCGCAGCAAAACAACATCCGGCGCACTGTTTATACTAACCTTGCGTAAATTAGATCCACGGCGTCCAAATTTTTCATTTAGTGACATACAGCTACGTTTATCTCTTAGAAATAGATAGCCATGAACAGACTCTAACCATTAGGGGTACTAAATATCAATTAGTATATTAACATATATTCAGAGTAAAGCTGTAAAGAACCTAATGCAACTAATAAGTTTGACAGAAGGTTATTTATGCTTTTAGCAATCGCTTGAGTCCTTCTATATCTTTAATATCGCTTTCTCTTTGCCAAATTAATTGTTCCTTGTCTTTGATAATCCATCGTTTGGATAACAATGGCAATTCAATTCCTTCAAAAGGTACTAATTCTACATCTGGATAGCCATGTGGATAACAAGGCATAAAAGATGCCGTTGCCTTATCAAATTTTTTGAGCTCAGCCATAGAACAAATATCGATTACCACCTCATCAAATGTTGCCTCAAAGTTGTAATTATCGTAATTCTGATCGACATAATGCAGCAGGGGCTGGGTAATGTAAGACTCTAATTCTGCTTGTAAGGATTGAAAGTATGGATCTTCCTTTGTTGTATCTATGTCTATATCTATATCAGTGATCTCTCGTTCGACCCCATACACATAACAAGCAAATCCGCCTGTAATAACCCACCTAAAATCACGTTCTTGCATTAGGGGTATGACGTGTTTCAAAGCACTAAGGGATAACGATCGCTTATTATCTAGAGTATTCATGGTTTCCTAAAGCTAATAATTTAAACCGTGTTCATTTTATATTGAATTGCACGTTTTACTTTAGCAAAGTTGACGCCGGCGACAACTAAAATTATCCCAAATAATTGCAGTAAAGTCGGAACTTCGCGCAAGATTAAAGCAGCAATTAAAATAAATGCCGGGCGTTGAATCATTGTTATTACAGAAATGCGAGTAGCTCCTACTAAACTCAAAGACTTTATAAAAGCAAGATTGGCAAGAGCAGCAGAAATACCTACAATGACGCCATAACAAATATCATAAGTTGAAATTTTACCTATGAAAGGCAAGCAGATTAAAGAGATACTGCCCAAAACAACAAAGCATGCTGCTGAAATATAAATTGGGCTGTGTTTAAGAGTTATCTCGTCCATTTTTACGCGATAAAAACCTGAGGTAAATATGGCAATTATGACAGCAATTGTGCCTAACCAGTCACCAGAATAGTTATCAAAAGGCATACTTAAAACAACGCCAGCAAAGCATAGCCAAAAACCAAGCCAAAACTTTTTACCTAGTATATCTCGACCAAGTTTTTCGTTAATGATTGCCACTAAGGCCGGTGTGCTAGTAACCACCGTAAGTACTGTCACTGCAGTCAGCCCTCTAAGGGCTAGAATAGTGCATAAGCTAGTGATCATGAGTAATAAGGCGATTGGTATCACCGGCTTTACAGTCTTTACGTGTTCTAGCCGTCGCAACCAAAAATAAGCGAATACTGGAGTCAGGGTAAGAGCGCCAGCAATGTTTCTAATTATAAAAAACTGATATGGACCCAAGCCACCACGATAACCATATTTAACTACTATTGGCTCAGCAGCACCTAAAACTAAGGCAGCCACTATCCACAACCTCTCTACTAATGATTTACGAAGCTCTGGAGTTAAAAATTTATTGGTTTGCATTAAACAGGCAGTACGGGACATTTCTTTGGCCAAAATTGGGGTGTTCTTGTTTTATAACTGTCAAATCTTGCGATTAATTCATCACGCAGATTATCTGGCTCTACAATACTATCGATAACCATTTCCGAGGCGAGCTTATAGATGTCCACATCTTCTCTATAGTTTTCACGTTTTTCAGCAACAAAAGTAGCTCTTTCTGCTTCAGGCAATTCCATAATTTTATTGTAATAAACAGCATTTACCGCTGCTTCTGGTCCCATAACAGCTATCCAAGCAGTAGGTAAAGCCAAACAAGCATCTGGCTCGAAGGCCGGTCCACACATGGCATAGAGACCGGCGCCATATGCTTTCCTTAATACAACCGATATCTTAGGCACACTCGCACTAGCCACAGCAGAAATCATTTTTGCGCCAGAGCGAATAATACCCGCACGCTCAACCTTTGTGCCAATCATAAAACCGGGTACATCAGCTAAGAAAAGAAGTGGAATATTAAAGGCATCACACAGCCAAATGAAGCGTGTTGCTTTGTCAGCTGAATCAACAAAGAGTATACCACCTTTAACCTTAGGCTGATTAGCAACTATACCAATTACTTTGCCATCAAGGCGCGCTAAGCCGGTTACAATTTCAGCTGCAAACAAACGTTTGATTTCAAAGAACGAGTCTTTGTCGATAATAGCTTCGATTACTTCGTAAACATCAAAGAGTACATTTTCTTGCTCTGGTATAAGCTGAGCGATGCTTTTCTTATTTGTGACTGAATTTTTAGCCGACGCAATACTGGGTATGTCCAAATAATTAGTTGGCATATAAGTCATATAACTTTTGGCGACTTTTATAGCATTTTCTTCTGAATTGACTAGAATGTCCCCGCAACCAGATACGGTGCAGTGCATTTTTGCTCCGCCCATTTCTTCCAATGTAACCTTCTCACCAATTACCATTTCAGCCATGCGCGGTGAACCAAGGTACATAGAGGCATTACCGTCATTCATTATAACAATGTCACAAAAGGCAGGGATATAAGCTCCACCAGCGGCGGACGGTCCAAATAAGATACAAACTTGTGGTACCATGCCAGACATTTGTATTTGGTTGTAAAATATTCTGCCAGCGCCTCGTCGTCCGGGAAACATCTCCACCTGGTCAGTAATGCGTGCACCAGCTGAGTCTACTAAGTAAATTATTGGCACTTGCATTTTTATCGCTGTTTCCTGGATACGGATAATTTTCTCTACAGTGCGTTTTCCCCAAGAACCAGCTTTAACCGTGGAATCATTGGCCATGAGACAAACAGTTTTGCCAGACACCTGACCTATGCCTGTAATCACACCATCAGCGGGCAATTCTAAGCTTGCACAATTAGCAAAAATAGCATCTTCGACAAATTGTGAGCCTTCATCAAGAAGCAACTTTAAACGATCGCGAGCGAAGAGCTTTTTTTCCTCTTTTAACTTCTGGTGATACTTTATTGCACCACCTTGTCTAATTCCTTCCAGCATTTTACTTACTGTGGCTGATTGTGTATTTGATTTGGACACATCTGCCTCAACGTCTTCCATAAGTGCATATTAATTCTGATTGCGCCTTGCTATGCAAGCTAAGGAAATGTCTGAATTCTTCCATATCAGTGTCCGGAGAACGGAAAGAAGGTGATGAATAAGAAAAAGTATCCAAAGCATAAAGCGTTATGACGTAATTATGCGCAGCTCCTGAGTGGGGAAGAAGGCCCGCCGTACCCAATTTTGTGAAAACTATTAAGTGCTTGTAAGCTACCATCAGGAAGCTTCGCAATTGGCTTTATCCCTTCTCGCAGATCTCTCTTATCACCTGGGATATCATAAATAATCCAATGAATCAAATGTCCTGATTCTCCATCCGGATCTTCCATAGTAACTGCATAACTAATAGTACTAGGTGGTGGATTTATCCAACTTAACGGCGGTGATATATTAGCACCATCTGCGGTGTAGGTAGAGCCTATTCTCCCCCCAGGTTTAAAGGCTAAACTACTGAGAGCAAAATCTTCATGCCTAAATAGCAAATCTCCGTTGTTTTCCGCACGCAATGACGAAGAAACTATAGAACTAGCCACACAAACAAAATAACTAATGAACAGCAAAAATGCTATTAACGAGCAGTAAAAGCCGCTAAATAATTCAATTTTGCACTGGTTTGCAATCATTTGCATAAGCCCTCCTTTCTGACAAATCACGAACTCTTGATCGAGAAATCTTAACGTCTGTATGTGCCCATTGTTTCAGCTTCAGCCAATTTATGCCTTTGAACAAATTCGCGAAATTTGTATAAAGTCATGGCCGACTCATAGCCAAAAAGGTCGTTTAAAGCATAGAGTCTAAAGAAATAGCGATGGACCGAACCAGGCGGTGGAGAGGGTCCACCGTAACCTACGCGACGAAATGAATTGATACCTTGTTTGGTTTGGTCTGCCAATGTTGCTTGATTTGTTATTGCTTGAGGTAAAGTCGTTTTGCCAGCAGGAATATCATAAATAATCCAGTGAATCCATGTACCTGAGGGAGCATCCGGATCTTCACATATAAGAGCAAAGCTTTTAGTACCGGCAGGGATTGCCGTCCAGGATAGTTCTGGAGAGACATTGGAACCGTCGGCTGTATATCTCTTTGGAATAGACTCTCCGGCCTTAAAGGCGGAGCTGAATAAAGCGAATTGCTTTTCCATTCTATTTACTTCTCTGGCAGCATAAGTCGGCAAGCATGTTATAAATTCAAGAATGACTAAATTGTAAAGAAGGAAGACGGAGATGATTGACAAGAAGTTCATTTTGAATACAGGCTCATATTTCCGTTTGATTAGAATATCTTGCATGCTCTTATTTTTACTCCTTTTATCTTATATAGAATACTTTGGTTTAGGGAGATTATTTTGCTAATCGTAATTTTTGCGACAAAAGCTTAGTTTCGTCAAGTTTAAACAGATAAGCAATGGCGAAATAAAAAGCACTACCAATAGTGGCAGCAATAAAGATCTTAACAGTAAGCGCTATTAAAGACATGCTGGCAAAATATTGTTGCATAAGCGCAAAACCATATTTAGCGCAGAAATAAGTGATTGCCGAAGCAAGAACCATAATACATACTGGTTTGAGTAAACTGCGAAAACCCATAAGTCCGAGTTTCGGACGCAAAAAATAGGCTAACAAAATCAGATTGAAAACAGTTATCAGAGAGGTAGCGATTGAAATACCAGCCACTCCCATCGGAATCGCCATTACAAACAACCAATCAAGAAAAGCTTTAACAAATATGGCCGCCATCGCTACATAAAATGGTGTTTTACTATCTTGAAAGGCAAAGTAAACGCGGGTAATTAGATCCCGGGCCATATAAAAAATTATGGAAGGAACAAGATATATTAAGGCCGTAGTTACCAAATAAGTAGATTGTGCGTTAAAAGCCCCCCGTTGAAACAACAGTCTGATGATCGGTTCGGGTAGAGCAAGCAATATAGCACTTAAAGGCAAAGCTAGGAACCATAGGAAGCTAATTGCGCGGCGAAACTCGGCCTTTAAGTCTTCATGTTTTTCATTTGCGGCCATTTCAGTAAAACGAGGCAATATAGGCACAAGCATGGCCGTAATTAAAACACCAAGGGGAAGTTGTACTAAGCGATTAGCATTCGCAATAGCTGTCCATGCACCCTCGCCTATATTAGAACAGAAGAAACTGTCTACATAAATAATCAGCTGTCCTATTGATGTACTGATTAATGCAGGCCATAAAACCTTGAAATAATTAGATGCACCTTCAACGGCTCTCAACGAAAATCTGTAATTTAGACCAGCCGAAAACATGCCTGGCATTTGAGCAAATAATTGACCAAATGCACCAATCAAAGTACCCACAGCTACAGGCAATGAGGATTCGGGATTGTGAGCAATTAGTATGGCTGCGATAATGGCAATACTAGCAATAGCTGGAGAGAGCGATGGCCAAAAAACACGGTTATATACATTCAACACACCATATGTAATACCAATGAGCCCAGAGAGAAGAATTAATGGGGACATTATTCGCAGCTGCATAATGGTCTCGCTAAAAAATTTCAGCCGGGCTGTTTCGTCATTGCCATAGTTACCAGCAACGATTTGCATAATCTGAGGAGCAAATAAAAAAACTAATATGCCCGCAAAGGCTAAAGCAATGGTAGTGAAAATTGAAATTTGTGCAACTAAGGCTCCTGCCTCTGCCGAAGATCTTTTAGGAGCCAAAGTAGTAACTGTAGCCGAGTGAAAAGGTCCTCCTAAACCGCCAAATAAAATTAAGATGTTACCCGTAAATAAGTAGGCATAATTATAGGCATCCGCTAAAACTGAAGTACCATAGGATGCCGCTACTACAACATCCCGCACTAACCCAATCACCTTAGAAAAAACACTCAGCAAGGCAACCACGCTAAATGTCCTGCTTAAACTTTGCGGCCTCTCAGTCATAGGTTGATTGTCCCAATTACATCAATTGAATTTTATCGAGTACAAAGAGAATTTTTTCTCTATGCTAACGACTTTAGCATTGTGCCGGCTTTTCTTGAAAACTGTTTTGCTAACATTGCAAAACACGTATTTATATCAACAAATGTATGCTTCCTAAGCATATAAACCATGATTGGATATAAGATCTAAAAGATATCAAAAATTAGGACAAAGGAGATAAATCAGTTGCTAGAAGGAGCCTCAACCAATATAGCCTTAGGACTCGTGGCAGGAATGACCATTTTTCTCGGTTTGCCTATAGCACGTTTAAAGGGGGCATCTGAATCTGTCAAGGGAATGCTTGCACTGGCGTCTGCCGGTGTACTCTTGTTCCTCATAATAGAAGTTGGCTACCATGCAATTGAAACCGTAGAAGGCACAGCAAAAAGTGGCGATCTCAATCTTGCTCTACTGCAAGGAGGGATAATGACTTTTGGCCTATTGTTGGGCTTGGTTGGTTTAGCGCTAATAGAAGAACGTAGGCACCAAGCCAGGAATGAAGGGGCAAGCCCTCTTGATATCGCAAGCATGATTGCATTGGGAATTGGCTTACATAATTTTGCTGAAGGATTAGCCATCGGCCAGTCTTATTCAAGTGGTAATACTGCCCTGGGGTTAATTTTGGTACTGGGCTTTGCTTTGCATAATGCCACAGAAGGCTTCGGCATTGCGGCACCTTTGGCTGGTACAGACGTGTCCTGGTCCAAATTGATCGCTCTGGGCCTTATTGGAGGAGCACCGACTGCTTTGGGTTCGGTTCTGGGTGGATCATTCGTTAACA
This sequence comes from Candidatus Melainabacteria bacterium, assembly GCA_963845445.1. Classification (GTDB taxonomy): domain Bacteria; phylum Cyanobacteriota; class Vampirovibrionia; order Obscuribacterales; family Obscuribacteraceae; genus JABDBL01. The sequence goes on from CAWJSE010000003.1 coordinate 287,489, forward strand.
CCAATTTTGAATTATTTATTTTGTCCTTAGCTGTTGGATCTCTTATATATGTAACTAGAGAATTGCTGCGCTTGCGCTTCACTAGCCTTAGTACCAGCAAGGGCATGTTAGCTTTGACCATTGGTTTTTTGGTAGGCGCTGCTACAGAAATATATATAGAAGCTGCAGCAGTCAATAATCCGCAAGCCCAAACAATACATCTTAAGGAAGCCAAGAAAATCAGTTTCGAAGCCACCGAGGTCGAACCTAACGTATTGACAATAGGGCGAGGCGAACCCTTATTGCTGATCAATAAATCTGATAGACCTCTGGAAATAGAAGCAAAGGGTCTAATTAACAAAGAAGCATTTATTCAAAAAAACAGCATAAGTGAAGTGCGAGTAACAGGAGTACCTGGCAAATACACGCTCAGCCCGGAAGGCAGCTCACTGGTGGCACAAGTTATAGTCGTGCCTGGAGAGAATAAAATGCAAAATGCAGATACTGACAAAATTCTCGCCGCTTTAACAATAATGTGTGGCCATGCTCAAGCTGCTTTTGACTTACATTTGGACTCACTGAGAGCAAATTGCCATAATCCTAATTTAGACTTAGCAAGAGCTGCAAAACACTCGTATCATCCGGTTCATGAAATATTTGAGGATAACACTCCCCAATCCTTATTAGTACAAGCTGCTTTGAAAAAAATTGGCTTCTTAGACCCACTTAAAGAGAAGCTAGAACATTTCAGCAAACTCGCAGGTAATAACAAGACTACTAATGAAGAACTCGCCAATTCATATGCCGACTTAATGGCCACAATCGAGAAGGCACGACGTTTAGTTGGCGGCGAATATTATGACGATCCCATATCACGAAGGCAAGCGGCGCTGACAGTTTTGCAACAGGCTGAAGACGAATATAAGGAAGCCGTGGAGTCGGGACGAATTGTTGTAGTGAAAGCTGCTCAGCCCGGCAAAGATGGCTATTTAGAATATCAAGATACAAGGGGATTCCTAAGAGCAACGCACGAGCTGCTTATGTGTCCTAAAGACCAAAAATGTGTCTCAGCACAAACAGCAATCGAAAACTTGCTTGACGATGAATTCAGGAGCATAAATCCGGCGGATCCCGAACATCCACTCCCTTTTTCCAGAATGGAACAAAAGTTTGAAGCTATAGAAAAAATTCTCAACTAGCACAACTATTTGCCTTTCTAGCTATAGGCAATGCAAACAGATTGTATTGCCTATATGTATTTTATATCTTATGTATGCATTGCATATGGTGCTTCGATTTTGTCCACAGTTGATTGTGTCCCAGCTCCGTCTAATGTTTGTATTGAATGGAATTCGGACTTGGTGCGATTTTCCCAAATCGATAAGCGTTAAATAAAATGAGATTTGGGGTACTTCTAATCGCAAAAGTCCAGGCTATACTATAAAACATATTCGGTGAGCACTCACAAACAAGTTGAGTACTATGAGCCGAGGGGCCTTGCAGAAACGCCAGATAAGCGCTAATTCGAAACAGTAGCAAGCGAGCCCGCATTACATGAAGGACTAACTGAAATGTATTGAAATACTGAGCTCACTTCGCAAGGAGCAGTTAGGCAGTAGCATCGATACCACCGTAGATTTATCTAGGTGGTATTTTTGTTTGGGAATTTTTTTAAATTTTTGGGACACATGTGAATATTCTGACTGTTTTCATAATTCTCGCTTTATCCAGCTGGGGGCTTTGGGGAATTTTTGACAAAAAGGCTTTAGGCTATAGCAATCCATGGCAAAACGACTAACTGCCAGAAGTATCGTAACTAGAGTATATATTTTTGGCTAATACCTGCAATACACAAGCTACTGGCAAAGCAAAAATAATACCTAACCATCCATCAATTTTGGCACCGATAAATATAGCTAGAAAAATTACAACTGGATGAAGTCCTATGACATTGCCCATATATTTAGGGGCCACGACATTATCTTTTAACCATTGCAAACCAATAAAAATAGCAAATACTAAAATCAATTCAGTAAAGCGGTCAGCTGGAATGTTATCTATACCATCAAAAGCCACTGAAAAGACCGTAGGTATAAAACCGATTGTTGGACCAATCACTGGAATGATTTCCCAAACAGCAAGAATAATGCCAAGAAGAAGCGCGTAGTGAACACCCAATGCATAGTAAACAATAGTCATTGTTATACCGAAGCCAAGCGCCAAGACAACTTGTCCTTTAAAAAATGATTGCAAGCTATGATCAATTTCTTTTGAAATAGACTGTAAATGATTTTGATATCTTAGCGGAAAAACTTTTATTATGGAGGCTTGCATTTTATAGCCATCCAACAAAAAATAAAATGACAGGAGTAAAATGCTCAGTCCATAAACTGTTCCGGATATTGTTGATACCGCAACGTCCCCTACACGATTAAATACTTGTCCTGCTTCAATTTTTGGCAGGAAAGACAAAGTATCATTTAGCAGATCGATCGTTTTAATTTCAACATGGGCAGCATGCAAGTGCTGTTCCACAGGCAGAGCTGACTGCGAAAGATTATGCACAAACTGAGGTAGCTGCAGATAAATAGTATTTAGTAATTGAGAAATCTGAATTACAACAGTCGGAACTAAAGTTATAGCACTAAATACAATACCAATTAAAACTATTGCGTAAACTATAAACACTGCCAGAACGCGTATCTTAAGAAATTTGTTGAGCCAATCGACAACCGCAATAAACAAATATGAGAACAGGATGGAAATGCCAAGGACGCGCAATACATCTGCAAAATATGTGCAGATTTGGAAAGCCATTATGCCAAGAAGTAAAGCTAAAGTTATAACGACTAGTTGTCGCTGTAGAATAAGAAGCTTATCCGAAGAAATTGTATTTTTGCTTTTATCTGTCGGAGTCATTTTTTTTGCCAGCTCCTTCATTCATATAAAAGCGCAGTATACCAGAGATACATATGCCAAGATAGATGGCCACAGCGCCTGGCATCACTTTAAATTCCTCCCACCTACCCCAGTTAGGAATTTCTCGCTAGCATCGTAACAATCGTGATAAAAATTACCGAATCTCAACTAACAATACCGGCAAGTTCACTAGCGGAAAGCACTATATTTGGTGCAAAAGCAAGATTCGCAAAAAAGTAAGAAGTTAATTCCCAGGCAATTAATGCGTGCAATTTAATTGGATCACAAGTGACAGTCATCTCCGTCCCAAACCAAACGCGATCAATTTCCGTTTAAAGACTTCTCTCTGTATAAGTCAACTTGGCAAGATGCATAGAAATAGCAAATGCCCAAACTAAAAATTAAAGGCGTCAAAGTTCAGGGCTATGTCATGTCTGTCTATTGTTCCAGATTGCTAACTTGCCTGTGCTTGAGAACATAATCAAAAGCAAAACAGAAGTAAACTGCTGTAAAGCGGACCAAACAAGAAATGGTTGAATGCATGATGAAGCGATACTGGCTTTTTAAGTCTGAACCCAGCTCTTTCTCAATAGCTGACTTGGAAAAAGCAGCGAATAAAAGCACTTGCTGGGACGGGGTGAGAAATTATCAGGCTAGAAACTTTTTAAGCAAACAAATTGCGTTTGGCGATCAGGTACTTTTTTATCATAGTAATGCTGATCCCCCCGCAATTGTTGGCATTGCGCAAGTGACCAAAGCAGGCTATCCCGATCCTTCTGCCTTTAACCGCAAAAGTCCTTATTTTGATGCCAAAAGCGATCCTGAAAAGCCCACTTGGTTCTGTGTCGATATCAAACATGTTAAAACGTTCGGTAAACCTGTTTCTTTAACAGAATTAAAAGCCAATCCCCGGTTGAAGAATATGGTTCTTTTACAAAAGGGTAGCCGATTGTCTATTCAGCCTGTGGACGAAAAGGAATGGCAAGAAATTATCGAAGTTTCTTATCAAAATTAACGAAAGCGGTATATTAATAGCATATTGAAAACTAGATGTTATAACCTATGCTAGCAGCCGGGTTTTTAGTCATACTGCGAGCATGACCATGCCTAAATCGAATAGCCCAAAATCACGCATATCTCCAGGTTTAAATGTTAAGCCCACCCCATGGGAGCTTATTTTAGATAGCGGTTTTAGGGAAGATTTGCTTAATAAAGCCCTTGAATTGGCTTTTTTAGAAGACTTCGGTCAGCCGCCTGTTGATCTGACCACTTCAGCATTAAAAGTAGCTGATAGAGAGGCGCAAGCCACTATCTATTGCAAAAGTCAACCGGTAGTCCTAGCGGGTATGCCTATGATCGAGCTAGTTTTCAAACGGTTTGACAGCGAAATTGAAATAAAGCCCTTAATAGGTGAGGGACACAAAATTACTAAAATCCCTACAGCAGTGGCTCGGATAACTGGAAAAGCAGGCTCAATCTTAGGCGCAGAACGTATAGCCTTGAATTTATTACAGCGCATCTGCGCCGTAGCTACTACCACAAATCTGTTCGTGCAGAAGGCAAAAAAATTCAGAATTGCGATTCTGGACACCAGAAAAACCACTCCTGGTTTGAGGTTGTTCGAAAAATATGCTGTTTTAATCGGCGGTGGTATAAACCATCGTTTTGGACTAAATAATGCCATATTAATCAAGGATAATCATATACAGATGTCCGGTGGCATAACAGAGGCTGTAAAACTGTTACGCTTGCAATACCCTAACAAGCCGTTAGAAGTGGAATGTACTAGTCTAGAAGAAGTCAGAGAAAGTCTTAATTTAAAGGTAGAAAGAATTTTGCTGGACAATATGTCGCCAGACTTAGTAAAAGAGGCAGTTAGGCTGATCCAAAGTCGATGCGTTGTTGAAGTTTCAGGCGGAATCAATCTGTCTAATATAGACTCTTACCTGCTAAGAGGAGTCAACGCCATCTCAGTGGGAGCCCTTACACACTCAGCCGTGAGCGTCGATCTCAGCCTGGAGGTGGAAAGCAAATAATGAAAAAACTGTCAGAAGAAGCAAGTGTAATAGACGAAATTAAAGTTCTTAAGCAGAAGCGGAAAGCAGTTATTCTTGCACACAATTATCAAATTGGTGAAATACAAGATATTGCTGACTTCGTCGGAGATTCACTAGGACTGTCTCAGCAAGCGGCCAAAACAGAAGCAGATATGATAGTTTTTTGCGGCGTGCATTTCATGGCCGAGACAGCAGCTATACTTTCGCCCAATAAAAGAGTTTTGATACCGGACTTGGAAGCTGGCTGTTCGTTAGCTGCCTCTATTGATGCTAGTCAACTACGCGAGTGGAAGAAGGAACACCCCGGTGCTGTGGTAGTATCCTATGTTAATACAACCGCTGAAGTTAAGGCAGAGTCGGATTACTGCTGTACCTCGGGCAACGCTATCAAAATTGTGCAGGCCATTCCAGAAAACAAAGAAATTTTGTTTTTGCCTGATGTTTTCCTGGGCTCATGGGTAAAGAAACAAACAGGAAGAGCAAATATGCATATCTGGATGGGTGAGTGTCACGTTCATGCAGCCATGCGTCCTGAGATGGTAACGGCAAAATTGAAAGAATATCCCAAGGCAGAATTGCTAATACACCCCGAATGCGGTTGTCTGACGCCCTTTCTCGATCAATTGGCTGACAACCCAGAATTGAAGCCTCTAAAAGTTGCCTCAACAGAAGGGATGATGAGAGAAGCGAATAAATCAACGGCACAAGAATTTGTTGTTGCTACAGAGGAAGGTATCCTGCATAGGTTGCGAAAAGAAAATCCAACAAAGAATTTTATTCCGATAGCTCCAGAAATGACTTGCCAATTTATGAAAATGATTACTTTGGAAAAATTACACCGCAGTTTGCGCGATGATCTATATCCTGTCATTGTCGATAAAGAATTGGCATCCCGAGCACTTTTGCCCATACAACGCATGATTTCCATTTTTTGATATAAAATAATCCACAATGAGCAAGATAATAGAAACGGATGTTCTGATAATTGGGTCAGGATTTGCTGGGCTTTTAGCGGCGATCAAATTGCTGGAATCGGGTGCTCGAGTTGTCTTAGCTTGCAAAACTTATTTGTCCGAATCATCCACTAACTACGCTCAGGGTGGCATAGCAGCCACGACAGATGGTGGCAGTTTTAAAGCAATAGAGTCACATCTTGAGGATACTCTAAACGCTGGAGCCGGTTTGGTTGATGAAAAAGTCGCTGCAGAAATTATTGCCAGCAGCTGGCCGCTTATTCGGGAACTAAAGGAATACAGCGTTACTTTCGATTATTTGGCAGACGGATCCTTTTCTCTCACCAGAGAAGGTGGACACAGCACAGCAAGGGTTTATCACTACCAAGACATTACTGGTAAGTCTATTTCGCACGGACTAATCGATAAATTGAAGCATTTGCAATCGACCTCAAATGACAAGGATCAATTAAGGATTTTCGAAAACAAACTTGCTTATAGCCTAGTAATGCATAATGGCACTTGTTGGGGTGGCAAATTCATATCAAATGATTCAAGTACTCAATCGGACAACGCGAGCCAAGGACTTACTACAGTCCTGGCTAAGCATACGATTCTTGCCACCGGTGGCATCGGACAAGTTTTTAGTCGTACTACTAATCCACTGGTTGCCACTGGCGATGGTATCTGCCTGGCATATGAGGTAGGCGCCGAACTTATTGATATGGAATTTGTGCAATTTCACCCTACCGCACTACATCTGAAGAAAGAGTCAGAAGCCCCGGCTTTTCTGATTTCCGAAGCAGTTAGGGGAGCGGGGGCTATTTTACTAGATAAAAATCATGATCGCTTTATGCAAAATTTTCATCCCGCCGGCGAGTTGGCTACGCGTGATATTGTCTCCCAAGCTATTCACAAAGTCATGCAAGAAAGTCACCATAGCTCCGTATTTTTGGATTTAAGACCTATTGGTAAAGAAACTTTGGAAAAGAAATTTCCTAATATTGTCCACAGGCTAAAAGACTACGGTATAGACGCATTCAAGGAACTTGTGCCTGTAAGCCCTGCTGCCCACTATTTCATGGGCGGCATTAAAGCTGAATGTAATGGACGAACTTCAATACCCTTTCTCTATGCCATTGGCGAGTGTGCCTGCACCGGCTTACACGGCGCTAATCGATTAGCCAGCAATTCTCTACTGGAAGCTGGCGTAATGGCTATTAAACTAGCGCAGTTTATAACTGAACAAAAAGATAATCGTGAACGAAAAAAGTCAAACATACAAATTCAGTCGGAAAATATGCCTTCTTATAATAAGCCGTCTGATCTGCTTGCGGTGAGACGTTCGATGTCGCAAGATACCGGTATAATCCGCAGCGCTGAATCACTGAGAAAAACTTTGAACTTGTTTAACGAAAGCTTGATCACCAATACATATTCAGTTGACAATATACAAGCGGCAAATATTTTGTTGCTATCCAAGCTAATAGCCGCCAGCGCTTTAAGAAGAGAAGAATCTCGAGGCTCACATTCTCGCGCTGACTATCCAAACATAGACAAAAAATTTGCTTGTCGGCAAATCATTACCAGGGAAGGTCACAGCTGGACCAACCCCATTGATGAAAAGCTTTCAACAAAGCAATAAAGATTAACTTTTTATACACTTCCTACCTGACAACGGCCGATATAGGGCAAGCGCCACAGGAGCATATCTCTTCGATCTCCAATAGCAATATTTTTATTTGCTTTTGTAAGTCAAGAATTTAGACTAGAAATGGAACAAAGCTGAAGTCAAAAATCTAAATTTTAAGAATGTCCCAAAGGGACTAAATTTGAATGATAAATACTATTGCTAAAGTTCTGATTGTTGAAAAAAATTGTGCCCGGCTTATCGGTCTGGCGATCTGGCTAACCCAATTTCCCAAGCTGCAAGTTTATGCCAGCTTGTCTGAACAAAATTTAAAGGACTTATCGGATCGAGGTCTTAGCTATGATTATGACTTGGTCGTATATGGGCTAGAAACGGACAATAACGAAGAGTTTCCTCTCCAACTTGCCATGGCTTTATCGCTCATACGCAAAATGAAAGCCCTACAAAGTAGACCCATGATCATTATGCTTGCCAATAATCTAATTAGCGAGCAAACCAGTAATATAAATACCGAGATAAATCAACAATTGCTAAAAGAAAGTGACGGACAACTATACTTAACTGATTCCCTGATAGATTTTCATAGGGAAATTAATAGACTACTGTCTTACAGAAAAGCAATAGCTATGATCACAGCCAAGGCAGGATAATGAAACAAAATGGTCTCAAGTCTAACCTAAGTGGTATCGTCACTGGTGCATCCTCAGGCATAGGCAGCGCTATAGCAGTGATGCTAGCAGAAAGATACAAGGCAAGACTTATCCTTAATGCTCGTTCAGAGGCTGATTTAAACGAAACAGCAAAGGCAGTTGAAGAAGCTGGCGGAAGCGCCATTTGTCTGAGCGGCGATATCGCAAAGGATAATCTTGCTGCAAAAATAGTAGATAAGTGTGTGGAATCTTATGGCTCAATAGACTTATTGGTGAATAATGCCGGTTTTGCAAAACCGGGTAAGTTAACCTCACTTACGCTTGAAGATTGGCAAAACGTATTTGCTGTCAATTTTTTCGCGCCTCTAGAATCAATTTATCAAGCGCTGCCTTATATGTTAAAAGCTGGTGGCGGCAAAATAGTGAATATTGCTTCGGTAGCAGGCAAAATAGCATTTCCTGGCAGTGTCTGTTATGCCGCCAGTAAATTTGCTCTTACAGGTATGTCTGAGGGCATGGCCGCGGAACTGGCAAACAAAAATATTGACACTATTACCGTTTGCCCTGGCTGGGTGCGCAGCGAATTTTTCTCCAAAAATAATATGAGCGATGACAATAACCCTACCAAAATAGCTAATCAGGAAAACTGGAAAGGCTGGCTTATGCGCAACATGCTCAGCATAAGTAGCGAGTCCTGTGCCGCAGAAACTATAAACGCCTTAGAAAAAGGTGGCAGCCAAGAAATTATTCTTACCATGCCTGGAATTATTGCTGAGAGAGTAAATGCCATTTGTCCTAACTTTCTGAATAAGGTCGCCGCTGCCGTACGGAATTAAAGCAGTAAGTCATACCCAAAAGCAAAAAACTACAATATTTGTTTTTTAAACTTTGCCAAAAATGATGTTTGAAATTTTTTGCCTTCAAAAAGACAATCGCCATGGAATGGCTTGCCTGCTTGATCCGCGCAGATTCAAATGATTACAATAGAACAAAGAGTACCGAAAACGGTCATTTTCGGCACTCTTTGAATCAACTCAATTTTGCTTAGCTTTAAGTATTCTTGCTTGAGCTTCTAGGTGCTCTGCTTCTTCTTGTCGGTTTGCTATTCGTAAAAGTTGCGCATAATCAGACATGGTTTTTGCTAGTATGTCGCGTCGTCCTTGGAAAAGTTCTGTCTTGAACTTTTCAGGAAAGCAATTTTCAGCGGGACGAGGTTCTAGAACTTTTTCTTCAAGTTTGATAGCCCTTTTATAAAATGACTCTGCCTCGGGATATTTTTTTTGGTCTATGTATAGCTTTGCTAAATTGGACACCTCTAATCCTGCGACGTCAGGGCAAGCTTTCTCACATATAGCTAACGAGCGTTTATAAAAGGACTCCGCCTCTGTAAACTTACTTTGTTTTATGCACAAATCTGCAAGAGTATCGAGGTGAGAAACTATGGGTAGTGCGTCTCGCCCTTGTACTTCTTCCCATTTAGCTAAAGAACGCCTCTGTGTCTCTTCGGCTTGTTTGTACCTATGTTGAGCAGTATAGGCTGACGTAAGCCAATCTAAAATTTGACATTCTCGGAGCCAGTCCGGATGTGACCCTTGTACTTCATTTAAGGAAATTAGAAAATGTTTCTCTGCTTCATTATAATTACCCTTGTCGTAGGCGGCTCTACCCAACCTAAATTGGACTTCGCCTACATACCTTTCGTTTTGCTTATTCTCGATAGCTTGAGTTGAGTGCACAATCGACAACCAAGCTAATGCTGTAAGGAGAACGCTGGAAGCAAGTTTCAGAAACATACAGAATTTGGAGTACTTATCATTAGAAAGCTTATAGGAACACTCATAATATACACTAGAGCGTCAGATAACGTACATTATGCTGCAAAAGATCTTCTTTAACAAGCAAGGTTTGACTGGCAAAATATCAGCGAAGATCCACAGACTTATAAAAAATATTAGCGAATGGGCGCTAAATAGCAGCCGCTTATTTTCCAATCGCCGTTGTCTTGCTTTTCCATAATGTAAGAACCAATTACGGTGTCACCATTAGAAGCCAAAAACAGCACTGGCTGAGTGACTACTCCCATTACCTGTTTTAAGTCTTCAAAAACGATTGAGCGCGAGACCAGTACAATATCGTAAGCAGATCTTACACTCGAAAAAAAAGCTGCCGGTGTTTCAAACTGCTGCTTGATACCGGGGCTAGCATAAGAAAATGCCCGATCATCATCTCCTCGGCGAAAAGCATCTAATTGGCCTGTTATAACTTTTCTAATAGAAATACCGTCTTGTTCAGTTACGCTTGCTTCTTTAGAGGAAATAGGACTATACATGGATGGCTGGTTGTGAGGAACCCAGACTGCGAAGGCAGGACCGTTGGTGGTCAAAAACAATAAAGAAATCAAAGCCAAAACGGGAAAGGCGGAAAACCTGACCAAGGATTTTAATGCAATTATTCTTTCAGCCAGTACCATGCAATTTGCCTGCCAGTCATCAAATAGCGCGTTCGTTATTTTACCAAAACATTATGCTTAAAGAAGCTGCGGTAATTAAAAGCTAATATTAAAATCGTTGCCAAGTGGATTATTTGTCATTGGTGTTATTTTTGTAAGTCAATTCATTTTTAATTCTGGCTTGAGCTGCTGCCAGACGAGCTATAGGCAATCGAAAAGGTGAGCAGCTTACATAAGTGAGACCTATTTGTTCAAAAAATTCGATTGAAGAGGGCTCACCGCCATGCTCACCACAAACACCCAATTTCAAAGAGGGGTTAGACTGTAGTCCATATTCAATAGCTAGTTTCATCAATTTGCCTACGCCATTTCGATCCAATATTTCAAAAGGATTATTGGCCATAATTTTTATTTGCTCTGCATTTATCTGTACTCCCTCAAGGTAACGGGTGAGAAACTTACCTTCGGCATCGTCTCGACTAAATCCATAAGTCATCTGAGTTAAATCATTAGTACCAAAACTAAAGAAGTCAGCATATTGTGCTATCTCATCGGCTGTTAGGCAGGCTCTAGGAATTTCTATCATCGTACCAAAGCTATATTCAATATTTTGTCCGTATTCAGCCATAACTTTTTGGGCAGTAAACTCAAGATGCTTCCTCGTTACCATAAGCTCTTGCACATCACTGATTAACGGAATCATGATTTCTGGCAGAACTTTTATACCTTCTTTCTCCACAGCAATAGCGGCTTCGAAAATCGCCCGTATTTGCATTTCACTTATTTCAGGATATAGCAATCCTAGACGGCAACCACGCAAACCCATCATGGGATTAGCTTCTTTTAGTTCTTTTACCTTTTTCAATAGCGATTGCTTTTTGCTTATTTCGGGATCTAGTACCAATTCTTCAAGCTTAGGCAAGAATTCATGTAATGGCGGATCTAATAACCTGATTGTTACTGGTAGCCCCTGCATTACTTTGAAAATTTCAGTAAAATCATGCTTTTGCATTGGCAATAATTTGGCTAGAGCATTTTGCCTCTCTATTTTGCTATCCGCCATAATCATTGCCTGCATGACCGGCAACCGATCTGGATCCATAAACATATGTTCAGTGCGACATAAACCAATTCCTTCAGCACCATATTGACGAGCAATTTTTGCATCTTGAGGTGTATCCGCATTAGCTCGCACTCGCAGACGACGGCTTTCATCTGCCCAATTAAGTAGAGTATTAAACTCGGGCGACATTTTTGGAGCTACCGTATCGATAATTCCCTGAAATATTTCTCCTGTGGTGCCATCAATAGAAATGATGTCTCCTTCTTTTAAAATTCTTCCATCCACTTTCATTTGTTTAGCATCTACATCAATCTGCAATACATCACAACCGGCCACACACGGTTTTCCCATACCGCGAGCAACCACGGCAGCATGGCTGGTCATGCCGCCCCGGCTGGTCACTAATCCTTGAGCAGCAACAATGCCATGTATGTCATCGGGACAAGTTTCGATGCGAACTAGAATTATCTTTTCGCCTTGATTAGCTAAATTCTCAGCATGACTAGGATCAAATATGATTTTACCTTGAGCTGCTCCGGGAGACGCATTGAGCCCAATAGCGAGTAGCTGTCCTTCTGTTCTGGCCCTTTCTTTAACTGCCGCACTGAAACTAGGCAGAAGCAATTGATTTAATTGCACGGCTTCTATTCTAAGTAGAGCCTCATCCTTACTGGCCATTTTCTCGTTAACTAAATCGACAGCTATTTTAAGTGCAGCAGCCACAGTACGTTTACCTGTTCGAGTTTGCAGTATATAGAGGACCCCATCTTCTATAGTAAACTCAATGTCTTGCATATCCGCATAATGTTTTTCAAGATTAGCAACTGTCGAAATCAATTGTTTGTAAGCTTCTGGCATTTGCTTCGCTAAGAGATTAATCTCGCCTGGTGTGCGCGTGCCGGCTACTACATCTTCACCCTGAGCGTTCGAGAGATACTCACCGTAAATCCCTGATTCACCGGTGTTTGGATTACGAGTAAAGCAAACACCGGTAGCCGAATTCTCATTCAAATTACCAAAGACCATTGCCTGGATATTAACCGCAGTCCCAATATTGTGATCTATTTTATTCAAGTTACGATAATAAACAGCCCGCTCGTTATTCCATGACTTAAAAACAGCTTCGATCGCAGCTTTTAATTGTTCAGTAACATCTTGAGGAAACGGTTTACCGGTTTTGTTGATAACAATGTCTTTAAATTGATCAATTACAGATCCTAAGCGATCTACACTGAGCTCATAATCAATCTTCAGATTTGCTTTTTCCTTGATTGCATTTAAGGCATGTTCAAATTCATTTTTATTTATCCCTAATACAACATTGCCAAACATCTGAATAAGACGCCTGTAACTATCAAGTGCGAAACGCTCATTATTTGTCAGCTTTGCTAATGATTTGACAGTTTTATCGTTGAGACCAAGATTTAAAATAGTATCCATCATACCCGGCATAGAAAATTTAGCGCCCGAACGCACTGATAGCAGTAATGGTCCTTCACTACTACCAAATTTTCTGCCAACGGCGTTTTCTATTGATCTCAAAGATTCAAAAACCTCTTCAAACAAACCATCAGGAACTACACCGCCTGCTTGATTGTATATGCGACAGCAATTAGTAGTAATGGTAAAACCGGGAGGAACATTAATACCGCTGGCAGTCATTTCAGCTAGGCCGGCGCCCTTACCGCCAAGGGCTTCGCGCATAATATCTCTATGACCGCCAAAGTGTCTGAAGCCATCAGCAAAAAAAAAGAATATTTATATTGTCTTTGACAATAACTTGTCTCTTTGCTTCTCTTGCCATTCTCTGTGCTCCTCGTTACTTATTTTCGCAAATACAAATATATTTCACTCGACGTTTCTTCAATAGCCTTATTTGATACATCTATAACGTGACAACCAAGACGTTTAAAAATCCTTTTGGCGGACCGAACTTCTTCCTCAATTATGGACAGGTCGGTATAACCAGCACCGGGAGGCAAACCAAGTACATTTGCCCGGGTCGAGCGGATTCCGGCTAACATTTGGGGATCGATTGTTAGACCAACAATCTTTTTTTCCGAAAGTGTGAATAACTTAGGTGGGGCTTCAATCTCCGGCACGAGGGGAATATTGGCTGCCTTTATTCCCCAATGTTGAGCCAAATACATGCAGTTAGGCGTTTTGCTGGTGCGGGAAACGCCTATCAATACCACGTCAGCCTCCGCCAAGCCATTTGGATTTTTGCCATCATCATATCGAATAGCAAAGTCGATCGCTTCAATACGCTTGTAGTATGACTCGTCCAAAAGATGAAGTCTTCCGGCTTGTGATAAAGGCGATATTTGAATAATCTGAGATACTTTTGTGATCAAAGGCCCAAGTAAATCAATTGTTGGTATGCAACAGCCAGCAGCAGCTGCTTCTAATGCATCCTTTAGATCCTGTTTAACCAGGGTATATGCAATCAGCCCTTGCTCTCGAGATATTTCACTTACTACGTTATTCAATTCTTCCACCGAGGACACTCTGGCTAGACGATAAAGTTGAACGTGTTCGTGAGGAAACTGAGCAAGAGCAGCCCTAGAAACCGCTTCTGCTGTTTCTCCACTTGAATCGGAGAGGGTAAAAACAATCAAAGGAGATTTTGTTTTATCAACCAAATTGCTCATCACCTTAAGTCATTACTAGTTTATGTCCATGTTTTAGCAAAAGCAGGGGTCACCATATATAATACTAAATTAAAAGTGTTTTTTGTTATATTCGGCGCACTCGCGAGAAAGCAAAAATAATACTGTAACACTGGCTCAATGAATGGATGTAACCCCAGTCCCGACATCGTAAACTGGTATATCTAACATTCAAGTTGACATATCCCCTTTAGATGTCAGCAAGCAAAACAATTAAAATATCTGGGTAGTTATAGCAGTCATTCAGAGGAGTAAGATTTGAGCGAAGATAAAATTACTATAGGTGTATTTGGTGGCTCGGGATTTTATTCACTCTTTAGCGAGGCCGAAGAAAGGGTGATAGAAACACCTTATGGTGCGCCTAGCAATAAAATTGTAGTAGGGATTATAGATGGCAAGAAAGTGGCTTTCATGCCACGCCATGGCTCTAATCACCAATATCCCCCTCACATGATAAATTACAGAGCGAATCTTTGGGCTATGAAATCTTTAGGGATCGCAAGACTTATTTCGCCTTTCGCTGCGGGCAGTTTACAAAAAGAAGCAGCCCCTGGTGACTTTGTCATTTGCGATCAGTATATAGATCGCACATCTGGTCGCAAGGACACTTTTTATGACGGGCCAATATCTACTCATGTATCAGCAGCCCAGCCATATTGTCCTCAAATGAGAGAATTAGCATATCAGGCTGGCCTAGCTTGCAAAATAAAAATGCACAATAAAGGCACAGTGGTTGTTATCCAAGGCCCACGTTTTTCTACACAAGCCGAATCTAAATGGTTTAGTAATCAAGGCTGGACAGTTGTAAATATGACTCAATATCCAGAAGCGCACTTAGCCCGTGAGCTTTGCATCTGTGTAGTGAATGTTGCCTTAGTGACGGATTATGATGCTGGTTTAATTGGTGAGGTAGAGCCAGTTTCACATGCCCAAGTGGTAAGTGTTTTCAATAGTAATCTTGATAAACTAAAGAACCTGCTAGCCCATTTAATTAAAACTATTCCTGAAGATCGAAAGTGCTCTTGTAAGGACGCCTTGTTGCTTGCTCGTGCTTAGTAAGATGAGCTACAAATTGCCAAGAAGCTGTATCTGGTTAAATCTATGAGTATCAATCAAGTAGTAGCGGTTTTTGGTCTTATACTTGCTTGTTGTGTATTTCTGGTTCTACATAAACTTGGCTTTCCGGATAAAATCAAATACGGTACTGCGCTCTTGTCAATATTATTCGTGGCTATAATTTGGTCGACCGCAAGCCTTACACTCGGGGGAGATGATGAAGAATAAAAAACTAAAATCGATGTTGCTAATAGCCGGAATATGCACAAATATTTTAGGTGGTAGAAATGCCTTTTGTTTGATCGAATCACAAAAAGCTAAACCGCCACTTATACCAGTGACAAGAGACTTTAAGTTGAAAAACGGACTAAGGGTACTTTTCTCTGAAGATCACACCGTGCCTGCAGCAGCTGTGGTGATCGTTTATGATGTGGGCGCCCGAAACGAAGAAAAGGGCATTCAGGTTTTGCGCACTTATTTGAACATATGATGTTTGAGGGCTCTGAAAATGTGGGCAAGACGGAATATTTTAAACATATTGAAAGCGCTGGTGGCAGTTTAAACGCATCCACGCATGCAGACTTTACTAATTATTTTGAAAAGTTGCCCAGTAATCAAACCGAGCTAGCCTTATGGTTAGAATCTGACCGTATGCGTTCACTGAAGATTACACCAGAAAATTTTGAAAATCAGCTAGAAACAGTCAAAGAGGAGAAGCGCTTTCGGATAGATAACCAGCCTTATGGACCAGCATCAATTAAATTGGAGGAATTGATGTTTGATAATTGGGCTAATGGTCATCCAGTGATCGGGGACTTTGCTGATCTAGAGGCATCCACTGCTAAAGACGCGAAGAAATTTTTTGACAAATACTATGCGCCTAATAATGCGGTGATGGCTATTGTGGGCGATTTCAATTCCAATGAAATGCAAAAGCTAGTGGAAAAATATTTTGCATCAATACCAAGCGCTCCTTCTCCCGCTAAGCCAAATGTCAGCGAACCCAAGCAAACCAAAGAAAAATATTTAAAACTTACCGATCAACACGCTAAGGCACCAGCGTTTTGGTTAGCTTGGAAAGGACCAGCCAGACGCGACCCTGACTATTATGCGTTGGGGATTATTGAAAAATTGCTTTCGGCTGGCGACTCTTCGCGCCTTTATCAAAGATTAGTTAAGGGCGACAAAAATGCTCTTAAAGTAGATGCTGGCTATGATGAAAGAAGGGGTCCTTCGGCTTTTGAGATTTTTGCCATCGTAAAACCTGACTCTACTCCAGGGAAAGTGCGGGCCAGTCTCTTTGACGAAATTGAGAAATTAAAAAATGTGCCCGTTTCTCAACAAGAGTTAGAAAAGCAAAAAATCAAATTTCACGCCAACTTTTCGCGTCCGGCTCCTATGAATCCTTGCAAAGATGCGTCGGTAGAGCTGAACTATTGGCTGAATATGCTTCATTTTTTGGTGACCCCGCTCTGCTCGATAAAGACATCGAGTCTTACATGGCAGTTAAACCTACTGATATTCAACGCGTAGCCCGCTCAATTTTCACAAAGGAAGGCAGCACAATAGTGGATGTTTATCCTGAGACAAAGAAGGAACAAGAACAAGATTTGAAGCAGAAAACCGAGTAACAGTAAAAGTAATTGCAATAATTAATTTAGGTAAAAGAGAATGATTACATTAACAAAGCAAAAACCCAAATGGACAGTTACTCTAATGGCATTGATACTCCTCAATGTCAGTCCGGTCCATGCGGCCGTTAGTAATAATAAGAAGCTTGCTTCGGTAAGTGGTGCCAAAAGCACAATAGCGGCACAACCAGACAATGAGTCATTTCGGCACAAGCCGCCTGCGCTACCAGAACCACGTTCATTTAAATTAGCATCTATCACCAGTTATACTTTGCCTAACGGTTTGTCTGTCCAGCTTTTGCCTGATCATCGTGTGCCTTTCGTTACAGCTGCTATGGGAGTGAGTGCCGGATCTACACTAGAGTCGAAACAGTTGCTTGGTTTAGCTGGCATGACTACTGATATGTTGACCGAAGGAACGAGTACCCTTAACAGTAAGCAAATAGCGGACGAAATTGATTTTATTGGTGGTGCAATTGGCGCAGCAGCCAATCATGATCACGCTATTATTAATGCGTCAGCACTCTCAAAATATACCCCCCGCTTGTTCGAAATATTCTCAGATGTTGTCTTGCATCCGAGTTTTCCCAATGACGAATTGAAGCTCAAGAAAACCAACTTGATTCAAGAACTTTCTATCAAACGTAGTGAACCAGAGTTTTTATTGGAAGAACGTTTTAACAAAGTAGCATTTGGTGAACATCCATATGCAGTGGTTGCACCCACAGAAGAGACTGTCGCTGCAATGACAACTGACGATTTGCAAAACTTTCACGATAAATATTATTTGCCAAAGCGATCTTATTTAGTGGTAGTGGGCGATTTTGATCTTGATAAAATGAAAGAGCTAATCGAAGAAAAGTTTGGCCAAGACTGGAAGCAAGGCAATATTGCTGATACATCTTTACCGGCAATGCCTAAGCAAAACGGTAGAACAATTTATCTGGTAGATCGTCCCGGTTCGGTGCAGTCTTCTTTAAAACTAGGAAACGTATCAATCAAAAAAACCGATCCCGATTATTTTCCATTTCTTGTGGCAAACCAAATTCTGGGCGGTGCAGCTAACTCCAGACTATTCCTAAACATCAGAGAACAAAAGGGATACACCTATGGTGCCTATAGTGGCATCGGCGCGCGCAAAGAGCCCGGAGCTTTCACCGCAGAAGCGGAAGTAAGAACAGATGTAACAGCCCCTTCTCTTGAGGAGTTCTTATATGAACTGGATAAATTGCGGAGAATAAAAGTATCCAACAAAGAATTAGATCAAGCAAAATCTTACTTAGCTGGTTCATTTCAACTAGGATTGGAAACGCAGTCTGGGCTAGCAACTAGGCTATTAGAACGCAAACTTTATGCATTGCCAGACGATTATTTAGAGACTTATGTAAGCAAAATTATGGCCATTACACCTCAACAAGTGAGAGAGGTAGCCAGAAAACATATAGATTTAGATAACTTGATTATCTGCGTGGTTGGAGATGCAAACAAGATCAAGCCTGATTTGCAATATTTTGCTGATATCGATGTTTTCGACACCACTGGCAAACAAGTGAGCGTAGAAAAAGATATAAAAAGCAATTTCGCCTCTCAGCAATCCTTCCAAAGCAATGATAAAGACGGTAATTAAATATTAGCCTGGTAACAATTAGCTAGATAAGGAAGAAGTCTTTAATTCAAGTATACACTTTGAATTTAGCAGCATTCTGCCGTCTTGTTCCGATTCAGCAAAAAATGCCAAAAAAGGGGCTGGTAAGCGCACGCTTATTACAGTTTTTACTGAAAGCATTGTTCTTTTTTTGCCATTGCTGCTATCCGTATAGCATTTCAACTCCGCTAGCATTGGATTACTGATAAAGAATCCTCCGGATATATCCTTGTTTATGGTAGAGAATACAGCAGACTGCAATTCCTTCGGGCTAGCCGTCGCTTCGTAGGCTTGAGCTGCGGCCAGAGCAGCGTTTCTACAAGTATCGTCATTTAACTTGCCAGCCAAAAGCATGATCACAACATTGCCAACCAGCAATGCCAGTACCACCAAGGCTCCGACAGAAATCGCTACTTGCACTAGACCGCTCGATAATTTTTTATTTTTCACTAGCGCTTTTCACCTTGTTCGCTATTATTAAGAACCAATTCGCCCAGATATGGCAATTCTCTATATCGCTGAGCATAATCTAAATATGCCTCAGCATAGTCAAAACCATAACCTACTACAAAAGTACCACCGATAGAAAAACCAATATAATCTGCTTCAACTGATACGACCCTGTTTGCTTTCCTGTCAAGTAAAGCGGCTAACTTAACGGAAGCCGGCTTAAATTGATGGTTTAAATAATCGATAAAGAATCTTGCTGTTTGTCCTGATTCAACAATATCCTCAACAATTAAAATATGCCTGTTAGTGATATTGGGAAGACTGAGGTAGGGGGTTTGTATTATGCCACTACTTGCAGTAGCAGCTCCGTAGCTCGATAAATGTACAAATTCAATTTGTAAAGATTGGGGCAACTTGATTTGACGAACAAGATCGGCTAAGAAGCAAAATGAGCCCTTTAAGACGCCTATTACCACGGGACATTCTAACTTCTGGTAATCTGCTGAAATTTCTGCCCCTAGTTGGGCCACTCGTTCACTTATCTGCCTGGCAGAATAAATTTCTTTGATTTTAGTCATGCTCTTTCCTAAAATTACTTATATCGCTAAAATATCACGACCATGCTAATCATTACAGTACCCAATGAAAGGATAGGGCGGTTAATTATTTTAAGCGAAAGCTACCTACAATTATAATAAATGCAATTAAGTATCGCGGATCACACTGATGCCATACAAATAACCCGGCAGGTTTATGACCTATGGTCAGCTGGACTTACAAAATCGGATTATAGAGACTTATTCTGGAGCACTTATCGCCAATCATGGTCCAGGCACAATAGTTCTCGAATGGTATACCGAATTGATGATGAGGTAGCATTCAGCTGTAAAACATCTCGTCTTTCTTTATTGAAAAAAAATTGTTATTACCGAATAATGGGACTGGGCGCAATTTTTACCACTCCTGGCTGGCGCAAACAAGGTCTGGCTGGCAGTCTAATTGAATCCCTTATCGATCAGGCGCAAGAACGAAACTTAGATGGAGTGCTTTTATTTTCGGCTATCGACCTAGAGTTTTATTCTTCCCTCGGCTTCATGCCGCTGGGTAGTCTTGACTTTGAAATTTGTCCACAAAATTACTCTTTTACGGATAGCTCTTTAGAAGATCGCATAGCTCGTGATCTTAGAAATAGCATTTCAATCGAAAGTCGAAATGCTGAAGTTTTACTCCGACAAGACAGATTAGAGATGTCCAAGCGGCGAAGTCCAACCTTTCATTTTTCTTCTTTTGAGCCTTGGTTCTCTGAAAATGAGCTTATAGAAATATTGCGATGCCATAATCGTTGGGTGGCAAGGCGACCTTACGGTATACCACGCAATCGTCATTATTTTTCGTTCCAGCTAGCAAGATTTCTTTATTTTGCTGCCTACTCCACAACTAATAGAAATGAATGGGTCTTGACTATCGCAAAAGAAAAACATAGAGGAATTATTGGCTACGCCATCACCGAGTGTAGTGGCACAAATATGCGTATCCTAGAGCTTGTTGGTGACGATTTAGCGCGGGCGTATCTTTGGCAAAACTTAATAGCACAAGCTAAGAATATGGAAATACCAAAGATTTGTGGTTTTGAATCTCTAATGAGCGACTTTGTCCCTTATTGCCGCCTTGACCACTCCTTTCTTTCGCTAAAGCCCGCAATTAAGCCGTCCCATATCCAATGTTACGAACGTCTTTGGAGTCAGCCCATGTTTTTAGCTCTCAATGCTGATTTGGCAGACTTGTCTGGCATCCATCCTTGCCCTTTACTGGAATTCGACTACATTTAGAAAATAAAATAATGGTGAATAGTAGTAATATTTATTAAGGCATACTTTGATATCTGCCTCAGTCCATTCATAATTAAAGAATGCCAAATAGATGTTCAGTAGGAAATTCATGACTAATGCAGCCACTTTAGAAACGGTTCATTCTCCAAATAAAAGCCGAATAGTTAACGATTTTTCAATTCAGGTAGCGACTGTTAATGGCTCTGGTAGTCAGTCATCAAACAATATACTGATGCGGTCCATCTTCCAGATGGGTATACCAGTTAGCGGCAAGAATCTTTTCCCCTCAAATATTGCAGGATTGCCTACCTGGTTCACCATCCGGGTGAATAAAGATGGTTATGTGGCTAGAAAGAAAGAAATCGACATACTGGTGGCCATGAATGCACAAACAGCAAAAGAAGATGTTTTATCTCTCGAAGCTGGAGCTGTTTGTATCGCCCCTGTTGAGTTTAAGCTCAGTGAGGTGCGCCCTGATGTTATCCACTATGCCATTCCTTTCGCTGAACTGTCCGTAAAGTGTACAGAAAACGTCAAATTAAGGAAATTGCTTACAAATATGCTCTATGTGGGCATATTGGCTGAACTTTTAGAAATCGAAGAAAAAGAAATCGAACGCAGTATTAATACTCAGTTCGGGGACAAAGCTAAAGCGATTGAACTTAATAAAAATGCAGTTGCACTGGCCCGAGAATGGACAAAAGAAAACATAAAAAAGCATGATCCATTTTTTGTGGAAGCACTTAATAAAACTAAAGGCAAAATAATTATTGATGGTAATGCGGCCTGTGCAATTGGCGCTCTTTTTGCTGGAGTTTCGGTAGTCACCTGGTATCCTATTACCCCGTCATCGAGCTTGTGTGAGCAATTGATTGACTATCTACACAAATATAGAATTAATCCTGAAACCGGGAAAGCAAGCTTCGCCGTCGTACAAGCCGAAGACGAATTAGCTGCCTTAGGAATGGCTATGGGAGCTGGTTGGGCTGGTGCACGTTCCATGACTTCAACATCTGGACCAGGTATTTCTTTAATGGCTGAGCTAACTGGTTATGCTTATTTCACTGAAATACCTGTGGTTGTCTTTGATGTACAACGGGTTGGTCCTTCCACCGGCATGCCCACGCGCACATCACAAGCCGATCTTCAGTTTACATATAATTTGTCTCATGGCGACACGAAACACATATTGCTCTTACCAGGCTCAGTAGAGGAGTGCTACAGCATGGGTGTGCAAGCATTCGATTTAGCTGAACGCTTCCAAACACCGGTTTTTGTCT
The DNA here is from genome assembly GCA_963845445.1 of Candidatus Melainabacteria bacterium. Lineage (GTDB taxonomy): Bacteria > Cyanobacteriota > Vampirovibrionia > Obscuribacterales > Obscuribacteraceae > JABDBL01. The sequence continues at coordinate 309,770 of CAWJSE010000003.1, forward strand.
TAACTGATTTAGATCTCGGCATGAATAACTGGATGGCCAATACTTTCCCTTATCCGGAAAAGCCTATGGACAGAGGCAAGGTGTTAACAGCGAAGGATTTGGAAAAACTAGGGGGTTTCGAACGTTACAAAGATGTCGATGGCGATGGCATACCCTTCCGAACTCTGCCTGGTACCGATCATCCTATGGGAGCTTACTTTACCAGGGGTTCCGGTCATACTGAAAAGGCCACTTATACAGAGAAACCTGATGACTATGTTAATTTAATGAATAGGCTCAGCCGTAAGTTCGATACCGCAAAAAAATATGTACCTGAGCCAAAAATAAGCTATGGAAAAGAAGCCAAGATAGGGCTTATTGCCTTTGGCTCAAGTGATGTAGCAGTTGTTGAAAGTAGAGATCAACTGAAACAGAGCAATTTAAAAACTAGCTATTTCAGACTAAGAGCAATGCCTTTTACTGCTCAATTGCGTGAATTTGTTCAAAAGCATGAAACTATCTATGTGATTGAACAGAACCGAGATGCTCAATTAAAAGATTTGATTCGTTTGGAATTGCCCGATCTAGCTATGAAATTAAGATCAATTCTTCACTACAATGGATTACCCATTGACGCCCGTTTTATCACTGATGCAGTGCTCGAACAAGAATCTAAATCAAGCCAGTAGCAATAAATCACACTAAGAGGTATTTATGGTCCAGTCAGTTCCTTCTCCAGCAGAGGCGCCAAAAGTTGCCACCAATAGAATTGGCTTAACACAGAACGAATACAAAGGTGCTCCTTCTACTCTTTGCGATGGCTGCGGACATGATGCAATTAGTAGCCAGCTTATTCGGGCATTTTATGAACTGGGCGTCGCACCACATACAGTCGCAAAACTAAGCGGCATCGGATGCTCCAGTAAAACACCAGCGTATTTCCTGAATCGCGCTCACGGAATTAATACAGTTCATGGACGTATGCCTTCTGTTGCCACTGGAGCTGGGCTAGCAAATTCACAATTAAATCTTATCGGAGTTAGTGGAGACGGAGACACCGCTAGTATAGGTTTGGGACAGTTTTGTCACTTACTTAGACGGAATGTATCCATGATCTATATTGTAGAAAATAATGGTGTTTACGGATTAACCAAGGGGCAATTTTCTGCCACAGCTGATTACGGCTCTAAACTGAAATCAGGCGTAGTTAACGAGTTGCCTGCAATCGATTTGTGTGGTTTGGCAATAGAAATGGGCTGTGGTTTTGTTGCTCGATCTTTTGCAGGAGATCCCAAGCAGGTCATTGCGCTCATTAAAGCTGCGGTCTCATACGAAGGCACAGCAATGCTCGATATTATTAGTCCATGCGTTACTTTCAATAATCATGAAGGATCGACCAAAAGCTACAAATACGCAAAGGAAATGGATATTCCCTTACATGAACTTGGTTACATTCCATTTTATGAGCAGATTACAGTTGATTATGAACCTGGCACTGTGCAAGAAGTAGAACTTCATGATGGCTCACATCTACGCTTGAAAAAATTGCACCAGGATTATGATCCTACAGATCGTATTCTGGCAATCAATACTATTCAAAAAGCGAATGCTGACAATCAATTTCTAACCGGACTTTTATATATTGACGAAAAGAAAAAAGATTTCAAAACAATTATGAATATGGTTGATGAGCCGCTCTCTAGTTTAAGCGAGAGTAAATTGCGTCCATCGAAAAATGCATTAGAGCAAATAATGTCCGAACTAATGTAATAGCACTGCCTCAGTAATGAAGTCATAGGCATTGTGCGTTTGGTGCGTAACCGGCAAAATTTCTCACTCTGAAAAAGATTGACTCTGAAAAACTTCAAACTTTGCATCGTTTTGCCAATCGGACGGGGATAGACCGGCCTTTACAGATAATTGCGATAATGTTTGCGGCAAATCCCAGCCAAATTCCGAAGCTACTTTAGGTAAAAAGACTGATTGCCGACCAGACTTATGGAATACAATGCCGTCCTTACCTAAATTTATTTTTTTCCAATCAGATATATATTGGGGCGCTGTAAGAATGCTTATTTCAATCAATAAATCATCTATCTCAGATAAAGAAACAGGCTGAAAGCGTGGGTCGTTGGAAGCGGCATTAATAACATTTTCGCAAACACCAACAAGTACAGGACTATTAGGATAAATATAACCAATACAGCCTCGCAATTGCTTTTTAACTTCTTGAGTTTCTCCGGCCTGTTCCAGGCTGCCAGCCGATCTCTTATACAAAGTCACAAAAACACCTTGTCTCGCTCGAAAACATTCATTATTCAGTCCCAACAAAGAAGCGTATTGCAAAGGATTCTTTCTTTCGCCTTTCAGATAATCTTCTAAAGACGAGCGGGCCAGCTTTAACAGCAATTTTCCTTCGTCTTTAGTGAACTGAGTTGCCCATTGGCTAATGCTTTCTTGTCTGCTTTCCAGTAATCCTTAACTTCGGTCGTGGAAAATATAATAGCCATATAACTAACTGAATTACCAGCAGGATCTCTTTCAAAGTCTTGGGAGGTACTGTAGTTAGCTAAATAAGCTTTGGTTTGACCAGGCAAAAGAGCTAACAGAAGAGCCGCGGGGTAGATACCACATATAGTATCACCGGTAGAAGCATAGAAGTGTAGCAATGCTCGATTATCGAGCGATCTTAAACAATCAAAAGCTTGAATATCGAGCTCTTTAATTTTCGCTTCGATCTGAGTACTTTGCGGATCATCACCAAATGGCTGATAGTCGAAACGGGGTCCGTAATGAGTAAAATCGGAGCTAATAATCACTAAATCTCCATCTGAGAGTTGGCTTTTTATTGAATCGGCAATAGACTTAATTTCTTCGGGCCCAAGAATTCCGACTGCCATAGGTATTAATTTTACTTTGCCTAATGTTTTTCGTATCCATGGTAATTGCATCTCTAACGAGTGTTCATTGTCAAATACTGCATCCGATTGATTGAAATATGGCATCTGCAAAAGTGCCTTAATCGTTGATTTGTCGACTTGTAATTCCCCTAAAGGCGTTTGCAACATGTCTTCAGTTGGAAAAGCTATTCCTTTAAAGGCCATATGATGGCTTGGTCCTAATAAAAACACTCGTCTATATTTGTAAGATCTTATGGCTTGATAGGCATGAGCTGCAGTTTTTCCAGAAAACATATAACCAGCATGAGGCACAATGATGGCCAAAATATTAGCGTGAAGAGAAGCTTTACTGCCAGCGTCAAAGCCTTGTTCGCTGATATCTGGGTGGGGTTTTACTTCCTCTAAGTAATTAGACAGGTTTTTATCCAGCAAGTCAGATTGCGAGGGATACCAAGTACCGGCAAAACGAGGCAAGCGCACTCGTTCGTTAGCTCCCATTATCTTGGCAAAAAAACTATCCATATAAAAAAGCAAAAGTACAAGGACCAGAAAATAAATTAGCTTGTCTTTTGCTCTCACCCTCATAAATTCACAACACTCGTAGAGATCAATCAAACTATTACCCAGACGAACCCATTCCTCCTGGCTCGGTCATCTGGAAAGGATCAAGTAGTTTATTGAGTTCCTCCTCTGACAGATTAGTCCTTTTTCGTGCTACTTCTCTTATTGTCGCTCCACTCTCGTGGGCTTCATGCGATATCTTCGCAGCCAAATCGTAACCGATTGCCGGAACCAAAGCAGTGCAGAGGGCAAGTCCTTGCTCCACTAGTTGAGGTCCCCTTTTTGTGGACTTAATTCCGGAAACACACTGTTTAGCAAAATTCTCACAACCTGAAGCAAGTATTTCAATTGATTGCAACAGGTTATATGCCGCTATGGGCATCATTACATTCAGTTCAAAGTTGCCTGATTGCCCAGCAATGGTTATGGTTGTATCATTCCCAATAACCTGTGCTGCCACCATAGCTAGTGACTCAGCTATGACCGGATTTACTTTTCCCGGCATAATAGAACTACCGGGTTGCACTTCGGGCAACTCTATCTCAGCAACGCCAGCTCTCGGTCCACATCCGAGCCAACGTATATCATTGACAATTTTCATTAAACTTACCGCAATTGTTTTGAGAATGCCAGAAGTTTCCACTATTTCATCTATTGTACTTTGAGCTTGAAAATGATTCGTAGTTTCAGTAACCGTAAAGCCCAATTGCCTTGATAGCTCCTTTAAGACACGCCCAGCAAAATCTGGCGTAGTGTTGATACCAGTGCCAACGGCTGTACCTCCAAGAGCAACCGAAGAGAGCCTGGTTTGGGCAATTTTCAGCCGTTCCATAGCACGTTCAATTTGTCCGGCGTAACCCAAAAATTCTTGCCCAAGCTTAATTGGTGTCGCGTCTTGCAAATGGGTGCGCCCAGTTTTAATTACTGACATAAATTGTTCTGACTTTTGAGCGAGCTCGTTGTGTAAATATTTCAATGACGGTATCAGTTTGTCCTTAATCTCTAGCAAGGCAGCAATATGCATAGCCGTAGGTATAGCATCATTCGAAGACATTCCTTGATTAACGTGATCATTAGGATGAACAATTTTACGATCGCCTCTTGCTCCGCCCAGCATTTCTATTGCCCGGTTAGCTATTACTTCGTTAGCATTCATATTGCTAGAAGTTCCGGAACCTGTCTGAAAAATATCTACTACAAATTGGTCATCAAATTTTCCCGAAGCAACTTCCTGCGCTGCCTCTTGAATCGCTTTCGCCAGCTTTTGGGGCAAATCACCAGATTCTTCGTTAACTACAGCTGCGGAGTATTTAATCAATGCCAGAGCCCGAATAAAAGAGCGTTGAAAGCGCAAATCGCTAACAGGGAAATTTAGAACTGCTCGTTGCGTGCTTGCACCATAGTATGCTTTTTCAGGTACTTGCATTTCTCCCATCGAATCCCGCTCAATTCTTGTTAGCTCCTTAACCACCATCAAAATCTCCTTTTAGGCAAAGATTACACCCGAATCTGCTCAATAGTTATATAGATCTATACTTTAGCTATTCAATTATACTTGGCGCAAGACATTCTGATAGCGGTGACTTTATCTGGCAGATAATAATCAAGAGGTTTCTAGACTTGTCTGCCTTTGCTTGTTAAGCAATTTTGCATCACTAGCACTTGCCAAACTAGTTTGTTAATATGTCCTGTAGTTAGCATTACTTATTATTGAGAGACGGTTGAAGGACAAGTTAAAATTATGCGAAATGGCAAAGGGATTTCTGTCTTTACAGTAGCGGCAATGATGCCGTGCGTGGCCGCCGCTCAGCTTTTTCCGGGTGACTTTTGCCAAAGCTCCTTAGCTCAAGCCAGCAAAGCGAGCAGTCATAGAGTTAACAACAATAAAGCTAACGAGAATAAAGCTAACGAGAACAACGCTAAAGACAACAAGGTTAAGAACAATCAAACGACCAGTAAAACTGATGCTTATTCCAAGGCCAGTAAGATTTCTGAAAGAAAAGACATAGACTGGCGTAAGCAGTTGGATGAAGCTGACAAACTGAATGTTCGTTGCCAGTTCTCGCAAGCAGAGTCAATACTCACACGAATTTTACCGGTGGCGAAAAAAGAAAATCCTAATGGTTTTGAATTAGGTGTCTGTCTATTTAGATGTGCCTACTCTTATGTAGGTCAAGAAAAATACCAGCAAGCTCTCTCTGCTCTTGCAGAGGCACAAAAAATTGTGCAAAAAAGTCCTGAAACATTGCGGCAGAGAAATCTGATGTTTCAGATACTAAGAACTACTGCTCTAGCTTATTTGCGATTAAATCAATTCGACAAAGGGGAAAAGTTCGCTAGAAAAGCAATAGCCTATCGAATCGCTTTTCCTGAGATTTGTTCCGCTGATTTTTTTAAAAGCACATATAGAATGTTGATCCTTTGTCTGGAAAAGCAGCAGAAAGCAGATGACGCAAAAATGATTACTGAGATTATGAATACTATTTCTTAGAACCACAGATAGCCAGGTCTTAATCCAGGAATGTTTGCTAACCTTATATGCACTTATTAATTAGCGCCTTTATTATTTTCCACTTGTTCCTTATAACAAGCTGGCTATTTCCCCTAAATACTGAGATCCTGAATATCACGCACACATTCAGGGGATACATGTTGTTTTTCGGTCTTGACCAAGATTATTCAATGTTCGCGCCTGCGCCGCGCCTCATTAACAGACATATCTTTGCTCTCATAACCTTCCATGATCAATCCACAGTTGTATGGTTTTATCCGAGGATGGAAAGACTCAAGCACTGGCAAGCAATTTCCATGGAGCGCTATCGTAAATTCGGTAATGACAATATTGTTGAATCATGCTTCAAAATGTTTTTGCCAGATTTTAGCCGCTACATCGCTCGCCTCCATATTTGCCCTGGGAATGAACCGGAGCTAGTTTCAATCTATGTAAGCGACGAAGATATGGTCCAACCAGAATTAGCCCTGACCGGAAAGGTGGCTATGGACCATCCCCGTCGTTTAATCAAGCTCTTTACTTATATAGTAAACCCGACAGACTTGCAGGCAAAATAGAAATGCTCAATCAATACTGGCAAAATATTACAGCGGCAGTCATAACCTCTTGGAACATATTCTGGTTTAAACCACTTTCCACCAAATCGATCGCCATTTTTCGCATATTTTTCGGTTTATTGCTTTTTCAATATGCACTACTATTGGTGAGCGATCTTTTCGTTTGGTTTGGTAAGCACAGCATTGTATCTTGTACTTCTATAAATGACTGGCAGCCTGCGGTGCAATTAAATATTCTCAATGTATTTCCTGATAATGACGTTTGGTTATGCATTGTATTTTCCGCACTTTTTATCGCCAGCGTTTTTCTAACCTTAGGCTTTATGACACGCGCCAGTGCAGTTTTGGCGTTCGTTTGCCTGCTAAGCTTCCAAACTAGAAATTTTTTGATTGTCAATAGCGGCGACGTCTTAATGCGCCAGTTATGCCTTTGGCTAGTCTTTTCGGCAGCCGGAAAAAGTTGCTCTATCGACTGTCAATTGGCAAATCTCAAGCCCCAACAAACAGACACATCCAGCGATTGTAATAGCGAGGCGGAGCCATGGGCTCAGAGGCTCATGCAGATTAATGTCGTTCTTGCATACGCACAAACATTTTTTAAGAAGATTTTTGGCCCAGTGTGGCAAAATGGAACAGCAGTTTATTTCAGTTCTCACTTTTATGAAATGCAACACTTGCCAATCAAATACATTTTTGATCATTTGTGGACGATACATCTATTAACTTGGGCTACTTTAGCTATCGAATTTAGTCTGGGCTTTTTAATCTGGTTCAAACCCATTCGCTACTACGTTATTGCTTTAGGGGTAATAATGCATTTGGTCATAGACTGGTCAATGCTCATTCCACAATTTGAATGGCTAATGATTACCAGTTATATACTATTCATAGAGCCGCATGATTTAGACAGATTATTAGCCTGGTTCTCAAAACTATTTTCAGCATTAATCAAGAAAACTCATTTCAGTTAAACATTGTTCCAGATTAGTTTGTACAGTTTTATAAAGTCGATTGTCTCTTGAAACTGTTATTTTTACGGCTTTTGCGAAATATCCTTCGGCTAAAGAATAATCTCTCAAGCACTGACTTCTTGATTCGCTTTTACCCTGCAAAAAATAAGTGGTGCCCAGATTATTCAGTATTCTAGCTTGAGCAATTTTCAAATCAATATCTGCTGCATTAGCTTTCTGGGCAGGTGCTTCAAGTAGCAGCAGTGCGTCTTCATATTTTTTGCGCGCCTCTTCAAAATCTTTAAAATCTCGAAATATATTAGCTGCAAAAAAGTATAAATTAGACCGTTCCCTGGTGTCCGGTATATCGTCAGTACACCTAATCAAAGCATTTAAATAATTTTTTGCCAATTGTCGATCTCTCTCACACAAACTAATCTGGCATAACTCTTTATAAGCTGGCACTAAATCAGCAGAATATGGACTCGCTCTTAAATTAATTTGTTCTGTAAGTGTGCTTTTTCTTCTAAACTGGGCCGCGTCTAAGTCAAAAGGTAGACCCGGCTTGTTAGAAAGCAAATACAAATAAGAACCTAGCCAAAGGGGAATTATTAATACAATCAGTCCTTTAACAATTTGTATGGCCTTTATTTTTGGCTTAATTTGGCTGATTTGGTCGATTTTACTCATTATTTGACAAGTCTTGAAACTGCATGATAGGTTGACAGTAGGCTGGCTATTTTATTACTAGCAATGCAAATTTAATTTCAATTGAAGGGTTATACCGATAATCTAGCAAAGTTTTGGGTTTAAAGAAACTAACGGATGAGCACTAAACGATGGAACGTATGACTTTGAGAGATAACCGTCTAAGAGACAATCGCGGCGCAGCAATAATTGGTCTTTGTCTCGCCTTGTTTATAATTCTCTTGTTGATAGTCTTCTTTGTGTTCGACATGAACAGAATACAAATGGCGCAAAGACAGATTGCTGCATTATGTGACTCAGCATCATTAGCAGGATCTGCGATGCTTACTTCCAAAGACACTGCTTTTGAAGACTCCACTCTAGATACTCTATATACAACACAATTAGCCGCCATTCAATATGCCAAAAACATGATAGCTATGGGCAATATATTAGGCTTTCAATGTTATGACCCTGCTCTGGGAACTGCGCAAGGCAGTCAGCCAATAAAAGTCAACTGGGTCACCAGTGCTGGTGGGCTGGCCAATCCTGCTGCAAATACTTTAAATGTCTGGATACAGCTAGCTTCCCCAATAAACGGCTATACAGTTGTGGCTCCCGGCAATAGTAGTGCCCGAGCCTTTTATATTCAAGCAAATTACGGCTATGTGCCATTCTTAAGTGGTTTGGGCTTCGCCACTGTAAGTCTGCCAGCCACTTCTACCAGTAGTCTGCAAAAACTTTTTGTGGTGATGGTTTTCGATTGTTCAGGTTCAATGGACGACAACACTGTAGTCTCTTTTGTCGATAGACGTTGGTCTGACAGCGGCGATAGCGCAGCGGTTCAGGCCAGTAATGGAGGCAAAGGACAATATGTCTATACAGTAGTAGGGAATCCTGGAAACGGCGAATTGTGGCAATATACCGGTTTGGATTACACCGCCATACCAAACGGCACTTGTTTGAACGTTCTACCACCGCAAAATTTAGATTATTTGGGATTCGTTTATGCCAATACCAATTATGCCTATGCCAATTCCAATCTTTATTTCGATTTGGCTAATCCTCCTCTAGCCTTCGATGTAGCAATTGCTAATTATATGCCTTGGCCAGCTGGGTCTATAGCAGGACTTTATAATTCTGGTTTGGCTAGTTATCCGGCTAATGGTAGTAGCGGTTTTCAGGGCCCATATTATGATAATTATGTTGGCACCCCCCCAGGCAATTGCATAGCGAAGTATGGCAAAGCCGCAGCCGGTGCTTCCTATGGCGGACAAGTATCTCCCCAAATAACCAGTGCTGCTTACAGTATGAATATATGGAATGGCAGCCCCACAATAAAACCTGGTCCTGGTTCTTCGCCAGGCTATTATAATGCCGCTGTGGGCTCAAATGACGGTAATGTATATTATTACGATCCTAATTCTATGCCCATGCGCTACACCGGCAATAAGGTGGTAGCGTTTACCGACATGGTAGCAAATATAACCGCTATAAGTCCACCTATCACTCAGCCATACTATGGTCCAACAAACTTCGCAGGATTTAGCAATACTTTCCCAGCTGCATCGAAAACTTACACCATAGCTATCGGTGAGACTACAGCGAATAATTCGACACAATCAGGATACTATGAGAATGACGCCACTCTTAATGGAACCAAATATGCTTTTACCAATATTGCTTATGTAGTGGAAGCCTCCAGAGGCAACTTTGATCTGGAGTGGAATGCCGGCGGTAAAGCGGCTGTGGCTGGTACGTATACTAATTTCGATAATGCTTTATTAGGTTATGGTAGCAATTTTGCATTGCCAGCCCGCGCCAGCTGTTTAGCTGGTTATCAAAAGGCCTATCAGCGCTTGGCTATGTATGTCATGCAACCATTTGCTACAGCCTGTGATGGCTGTGATAGGTTTTTTCAAAATTTATGTGCAACCAGTTGTGTCAAATTTGGCTTCGTAGGTTTTTCACTTGCTCCAGCCACAACCAGTAATTACAAATGCGCTTATTTAGGAACATTAGGCACTGGACCTACCAGTTTGGCGGTAACAGCACCGCTCAATACCTACAAGCCTTATCCGGTTATTGGCAGTTATGTTTATCAGCCTCTAGCCGGGTGCAATCCGTGTTTCTGGGTGACGGAGCCAATGTGTTCTCCTACTACTAATGCCAACATATTGCCGTCCGGACCGTCAGGTAGCCCTACCGGCGAGGCTTATCACGCAACTTTAAACACTACCGGTCCAAGCAGAAGTACTTGGTTACAAGTAGATGGCGGCAATCCACCATCCAATACCAATACCTTGTGGGCATTTAACTATGGCGGTTTCCAAATACCGAGATATCCCCTAAATACTGCTTTAACGCAGGGGCAATCATATTATTCTGTGGCTGGAGACGATTGGGGTGGTTATAGTTGGAGTAATGGCGGCTCTGCGGCTAATTATGGTTGTAACGGCTTATGGCATGCCAGACCCTTGTTTGAAACAGATGGCTTAGAAGCTATGCAATATGCCCTTTATAATTTAACCAATATTAGTTCTCTTAGTACCCTCTCTAACGGTAGTACTGCTGGAGTAACGCTACCATCAGAAAATGGCTGCAAAAAAGTTATTGTATTCTTTACTGACGGAATACCAACAGACGACTCCACGCCTTACTCTTTATACAGCTCCAATGTTGTTGCGCCAGCCAAAACTAATGGTGTGGCCATATACGCAATCGGACTGTCACTTAATGCCTCCATTAAGACCGCGCAGGCTAACTTTCTGCAAACTTTAGCAAATTATGGCGCTTGCGGCTCTCAAGAATTCCAAGTAACCTCTTCTTCCAGTTTAACCAGTACCTTTACTGATATGGCTCGATCCTGTGCTCAATCGCAGCGCTAAGTTTTAGGTTACAAGCAAGAAGCAAAATCTAGTCCAGCCCTAATTGACAGGATTTTTATGAAATGATAGGTGTAAAGATAAAAGATTCAAAGTTTAGGTATTTTCAGACATAGGTTTTACCATATTGCTGGGCTAGCCGAATAAAGCGAGTCTATAAATTAAATGGTAAATGAGGCAAATGGCATACAGTAGATTTTATTCTAGAGCAAGAAAGCGAAGGTCGTTACGTGGATCGTTAATCGCAGAAAGTTCCGCTACGCTCTACCTTTTGTTCCTTTTTCTGTTCTTCCCGTTGCTTGATTTAGGGGCAATGGGATTAAGAATGTTTTTCCTTTGGTATGCTTGTAATCAGTCAGCCATGGCCGGTTCTAAAGGAGCAAAATGGAGCTTAGGTAATGTGGGTGGTACCACTAACTACGCCAACTCGATAAAAACCCAAGCCACCACTACGGCAGCGAATGTGGTTGCTGCCTTTTCTGGCGTATCAATCAATTCTGGATATCCCCAATTGAACGTCATTTTGCAAGCAATACAACATTCAGACACCACTAATAATCAACCAAGCGCCGCTACCGTAACTTATCCTAATGGTGCTGGTTTGCCATTAGCAGCCCCGATCGATTCCTCTCAATATGTGGCTCTATTGCAAGTACAAATAGTGGGCCAAGTACAACCATTTATTCAAGTGCCCTTCATTAATAATGTTCCCGGTTTGTCGGCACCTTTTACCGTTAAACTTAGTTCAACACAACAGATAGAAGATCCTAATTCATTGACTTACTAAAACATTGATTCGGGCGTCAGGACCCCAGAAATGAAACTAAATCTAGCAAAATTGAATTTCAACAAAAAGCCTAGGAGCTTTGTAAATAAAGGTGCTACCCTCGTTGAGTTGGCGTCAATGATGTTTCTTTTGATTTTGATTACAATGCTAGGTGTGGACATGGGTATCTTGGTTTATGCTGCAGACACTTGCGACAAAACAGCTAGAGATTGTGCCAGAGCTGCTGGCACAGGTCGTACGCCAGGTCAATCAATCGACGCGATGAACGCTGCATTGGTAAATCATGCCAGCACCCTTAATAATCTTATATTGACTAACCTGCAAGCGCAATTGATGGTGTACGAAGATTATTCAACCACCACGCCGAGTACGAGTAGCGGTGCTACTAATGGACCTTGGGTAACCACATCAGGGGCGGCCACTACCAATGGTGTCGTACCCGCCCCCAGTGCTGCAACTCAAGTCTATTACACCAATTCCGTAGCAGGAAATGCTGGCTCACCTGGACCTTATTGTGTTGTACAAACCACCTTGGTGGCGCGCGTACCGGCACCGATATTGTTCTTCGGCGTTCAATTTAACGGCAATAGCGCCCTTGGTGCTAATCAGATGCAATTTACCAGCCGCTATTGTTTCCCCGTAACAAATTTATCTTCCAGTGTGGTTATGGCTAATATTCCTATTGTGCCCACTCCTCCCAACACTGCCTCGACTTCTGTCACTTCCTCAAGTGCGGCAAGTAGCAGCCATTCATCAAGCAGTAGCGTTAGTACTAGTTCCAGTAGCGCTAGTAGTTCCAGTGGCACCACCACTTCTAACAGTACAGTTAGCTCTAGTGGCAGCCATAGCTCCAGCGCCTCGTCCAGCCACAGCTCTAGCACCACTTCCAGTAGTGCCAGTAGTTCCGCTAGCTCCAGCAGTGCTAGCAGTACTCATAGTTCTAGCACCACCAGCAGTGGTGGCAGCACAACTAGCTCAGCTAGCACGACTAGTGGCAGCGGTACTAGCAATACGTCAACAAGCAGCGGCAGCACTGGCAGTAGCGGCAGCACGACCAGTGGATCAGCAAGCACCAACAGCAGCAATAGCGGTACCAGCGGCTCGTCTGGCGGCAGCGCTACTACCAGTGGCACCGGCAGCACTTCAACGGGCTCCACAGGCAGCATCACTAGCACCGCCAGCAACACTACAAGCACCGGCAGTGGCACTACCAGTACCACCACAAGCGGTGGCTCTACTAGCACTACTACCAGCACTAGTACCAATACCACTACCAGCACCACTACCAGCACCACCACCAGCACCACTACTAGCGGCAGCACGACCAATAGCGCCAGCACAGCTAACAGTGCCAGCAACGCCAACAGCACTACTAGCACTAGCGGCGCTAACAGCACCACCACCTCCGGCACCAGTGTTGGCACCAGCACCAGCGCCACTGGCAGTACAAGCGCAAGTGGATTTACAAACTTCGGTTCAAATACTGGTACCAGCACCGGTTAGTTTGTCTTAGCTTTTGAGCATACTTGGGGCGAGTAACACTATTTCTGGTTTGATAAGCTGCCGCTCAGAAACTCTTCCTAGTGCCACTATTTTACTAGAATTATTTACTTGATCAGAAAGTAGTATTACCCTCTCATTCATTTGCAGTTTTTGTATTATTAGCTGATCATTAACGCTATATCCTGCCGCGTTTTTATCATCAAGCAAAGCATTTAAATCTAGATATTGTCCATTGAGTATAAGCTCTGTTGAACGTGTATCTAACTTGATAGTCTTAAAACTAAGCATATTTTGGGGGTTAATGATCAGTTGCGACAATTTGCCAGAATCAACTAAGACCAGAGCATTATGGAGTTTAGTAGATTGAGAAATATCAAACAGACCGGATTTTTCTCGGCGCAAAAATCGCAAGCAGGCTCCACATCCTAGCACATCGCCCAGGTCTCTGGCGAGCGATCGTATATATGTTCCACTAGAGCAGTTCACCCTTACGCTTAGAATCGGCAATTCAATGGATACTATATCTATCTTGTCTATTTGCACTGAGCGCTGTTTAACATCGGAAAGAACATTAGCTATGTCTGACGCATTGGCACCACGATGTTTAGCCAGGCGAGCTAAATGATGAAGACGCTGTCCATTATGGTGAACTGCGCTATATAGCGGTGGCGTCTGCCGGATCGAGCCAATGAAACTCTTTAGTGTCGTTTCTATCTTTGCTCTGTCTATACCAATATCTATATCTTTGCGCTCTAAAATCCTTCCGGATAAATCATCTGTGTTTGTCCTTACTCCGAGCAATATTTCGGCATAATAGACTTTATCTTTTGATAAATAATCAATCAAACGGCAAGCTGGTCCAATAGCTACAGGCAATACGCCAGTAGCATCTGGATCTAGAGTACCAGTGTGACCCATACGCTTGATCTTGGTACTACGTCTAAGCCTAAAAATAACATCATGAGAAGTGATGCCGGCAGGCTTATCTATGTTGATGAATCCGGATATCATTCAGATAGCTTAGACTTCGCCACGCGAAATTTTATTTATTAGTTCTGTAACTTTAGCTCCACGCTCAAGTGAGTGATCCAGCTTGAATTGAAGTTCGGGAGCAAAACGCAAGTGCAAACGCCGACAAATCTCGCCTCTAATGAAACCGGTCTTTTCATTTAGTGCCAACATTGTATTATTCTGAGCGGCTTCATCCCCAAAGACGGAAATGAATACTTTGGCTGCCCGGCAGTCGGGAGCACACTCAACTTCGGTAATGGAGACAATCCCTGCAATTCTATCGTCTTGCAAATCGCGCTGGATGATTTCAGACAATTCGCGCTTTATAGATTGCGATACACGCAGGGGTCTTTGTGTTGACATAATAAACCTCCAGTTGAAAACTCAATCTATGCAAACTGTTCACATATCAGAGAGATTGACTTGAGAAGGACTAAGCGCCCCTTTTAGTTTCTTGTACGACAAAAACATTGATTTTGTCGCCTTCCTGTATATCAGAGAACTTGTCAAAACTCATACCGCACTCAAAGCCTTGAGCAACCTCCCTGGCATCATCCTTAAAACGCTTGAGTGTTTCTATTTTGCCATCGTAAATGACTGTACCCTCCCGTTCTATACGGGCAGTTCCACTACGTACTACTTTACCAGTTACGACCATACAGCCAGCAATCATCAGATTTTTGCCAAATTTAAAGATTTGTCTAACTTCTGCTGTACCGACAAGAACTTCTTGCTTGACCGGCTCAATCAAACCTTCAATAGCTTTTTGTAAGTCGTCGGTAATTTGATAAATAACGTCATATGTGCGTATGTCAACACCGGCAGCTTCACTGACTTTAGAGGCATTGTGATCAGGCTGTACGTTAAACCCGATAATAATGGCATTCGAAGAGGCAGCTAAGTTTACATCGTTCTCGGAGATATCACCAGATGCGGTGCGCAATACTCTGACCTGCACTTCAGCGCTAGTCAAACGTCTCACAGAATCGGCAATTGCTTCGGCAGTCCCCTGCACATCAGCCTTAATGATTACATCAAGTTCCTTAATTTCTCCCTTTGTGAGCATATCGTGGAATGACTCTAGTGTAACGTGATATCCTCTGTTCAAATTTTCAGCTTCTTTACGTTTCTCGACTAAAAGTCTCAGCGATTGATTATCATCCACAACTTCAAAGCGATCGCCAGCCTGGGGGACTTCATCAAGACCTAATACTTCCACCGGCATCGAGGGTCCGGCTGCCTTAACACGTTGTCCGCGATCATCAAAGAGAGCCCTCACTTTGCCTGATTTACTGCCAACAACCAGAAAGTCTCCTTCTCGCAAAGTACCTGATTCTACAAGGGCTGTAGCAACGGCACCTTTGCCGCGTGAAAGTTCAGCCTCAATAATTACACCATTAGCTGGTTTATCAGGATTAGCTTTCAAATCTTGCAACTCGGCAACCAAGAGGATCATTTCTAGCAAGTCATCTAGCCCAGTTTTCTTCTTGGCAGAAACGTTTACTGTAACTGTTTGGCCACCGTATTTTTCAGGCACTAATTCATGTTGCATCAATTGTGTCAGCACTCTTTCCGGGTCAGCACCCGGTTTGTCAATTTTATTTACAGCAACAATAATAGGCACACCAGCTGCTTTAGCATGGTCAATAGCTTCGATAGTTTGTGGCATGACACCATCATCTGCCGCCACTACAAGAATAGCGATATCGGTAGCCTTGGCTCCCCGAGCGCGCATAGCAGTAAACGCTTCATGACCAGGGGTATCAAGGAAAACAATCTGTCGCATAGTGCCATCTTCATGAGGGACCTCTACATGATAGGCACCGATATGCTGGGTAATTCCGCCAGCTTCAGCATCAGTCAATAAAAATTTAGTCTGTCTTATAGCATCAAGCAAGCTGGTTTTACCATGGTCCACGTGCCCCATGATAGTAACTACTGGTGGTCTTTGAATCAGCTTAGCTTGCTCACCTTCCGAGAGCTCTGCTTGGTCTGGCTCTTCCTGTGATTGTTCTTGTAAACTTTGCTCTTCGGCAGTGGCTATTTCATAACCCATCTCGTTTGCCAATTCGAATGCTATTTCAAGCTCTACCAATTGATTGACTGTCCGGATAATACCCTTCATCAAAAGACGCTTAATCACTTCCTGCAGAGGCACAACCATTCTATCTGCAAGTTCTTGCACAGTTACTGGTCTAGTTAAATAGATAGACTTTGGTAGCTGCTCAGTTAAGGTAGCCGCAGTAGAGGCTAGCACAGCTGCTGATTTTTGCTTTTCCTCTTTCTTGTTTCTTCCTTCCACAGTCTGACCATGTCTATGTGTTTTTGGGGGTCTAGGCGGAGTAGCACGAATGGAAGGTGCAGCAATGCGTATAGGAACGGCGGGCACAGAAGGGGTTAAAGGGCGAATAGGCTCGCTCACCTTTGTAGCTGTAGAATTGCCGCTAAAAACCCCTCTTGCTTCATTGGCTGACAGCTTTTCGGGCGCTGCTACTGGCTCATCTTCCTTGTTCTCTTCTACTTCCTTCTCTTTGATTTCTACCGACTTTAATTCTGGAGCTAAAGCTGGTTTACTTGTCGGAGCAGCGTTTTCAGGCACAAGATCTTTTTGAACAACATTAGCCGCTGACACTTCGATATTAGGTGGTGGAGGACTTGTTTGCTCGGTTGCTGCGTGGGGCAAAACTTCAACAGCTGGTGTTTGCTGAGTAATAATTGCCTGTTCAACCAGCTCCAGGGTTCCCTCTATAGCGCTGGGGACCTTTTTGTAACGCGAGAGCACACGAGGTTTTACCGATGGCGGCGGAGACGGCGGTACAACCACTTTCACCGGTGCTTTTTCGACCACTTTCGTCTGAGTCGGAGGAACAATTTTCGTGGGCTGGCTAGGCTTAATCTGGCTTAACTCCTTATCTGCTTTGGTTTTTGTCTTCTTTTCTTTTTTCTTGCTTTGTTTTGCAATCAACAGATTTACAGCTGCAGCATCGATGGTACTGGAGTGACTTTTTACATCGTAACCTAATTCACGCAAGGCGTTAATAATGTCCTGGTTAGGAACATTCATACGCTTTGCCAATTCGTAAATCCGAATCCTATCTTCCATCATGCCTCCTTAACTCTAGTATTTTGGCATGTTTTTTCTGGTTCTGTGCATATACTGAGAATATCCTTGATAAGTTGTGACTCAAGCGGCCATAAAATACGACGTTTAGATTTATCTCCCTTTGCTAGGCGCCCAGTTAAGGCGAATTTTAGACGACTCCCTTTGAGAGCCGAATTTACACAGTTTGCCGAAGAACAAATATAGGCACTACGTCCATTTAATCTCTTATTGCTATGCCTGGGCTCATTAAGGACAATATTCGAGCTTAGTGGTTCAACCGTTAAGCGAATAAGTTTTTCTCTACTATAAGGTTTTCGACAAGCAACACAAACACGTTCTTTAACAGGCAATTTTTTTCATTTACTCTCGAATAAGGTTATTAATTTTTTATGCATGGGCATTTGAATCTTCTAAAGCACTAATAGGAAGATCTGGGGACTTTTCAGTGCTTTCCTTAGCAGTCGAAGGCTTTTCGCTTGACTCAGCTGCTGAATCAGCATTTGTGCGGTTCGAAGAGCGCCCGGGCGGGGGAGTTGATTGTTCGTTGCTACGAAACGAGCCTTCGGCTTGGCTTTCGGATTTAATATCAATCTTCCAACCGGTCAATTTGGCTGCTAATCTGACATTTTGCCCACCCCTACCTATAGCCAAACTCAATTGGTCATCCGGTACTATCACTTCAGCTCGCTTACCAGCATTTTCGGCCGAATCATCGTACAAAGCTACTGTAGTTATGCGGGCAGGGCTTAAAGCATTGGATATGTAGTCCACAGGATCAGCAGAAAACCTTATAACGTCAATTTTTTCATTTCTCAACTCAGCTACCACGTTTTGAATTCTCACTCCGCGCGTGCCAATGCAAGCACCAACGGGATCGACATTTGCATCCTCGGAATGCACAGCAATCTTGGTGCGATAGCCGGCTTCACGAGCAATAGATTTGATTTCCACTGTGCCGTCTTCAATTTCTGGAACATAAAGCTCAAATAATTCACGCACTAATTCAAGATGCGCTTGAGAGACAATAATCTGGGGCACCCGACCAGTTTCTCTTAATTCCAAAACATAAACACGAATACGATTACCTACTCTGTAGGTCTCACCAGGTAATTGTTCCCGGCTGGGCATACAGCCCTCCACTCGACCCAAGTTCACAATAACGTTATTGCGCGTATTGCTAATAACTTCAATACGTTCTATTTGACCAGTAGTACAGGTGCCTTTGCGAGCCTCGAATTCTTTCTTAATTAGTTCCTTTTCTGCTTCCCGCAAACGTTGAGTCATCAATTGTTTTGCTGTTTGAGCAGCAATACGACCAAATTCAGAAAAATCAGCTGGTGTTACTTCAATTTCTAATACTTCGCCAACACTAACATCGGGAATGAGATCTCTAGCTTCTGCCAGCCCTATTTCGTGATAAGTATTAGATACTTCATCAACTACTTCTTTTGGCGCAAATATACCTATTTCACCTGTTTCTTGATCGAAGATCGCTCTTACACCTTCAACATCATGATCAGGTACTTTCTTCTTATACGCAGCTACTATTGCATCGCAAACATAAGCAATAAATTCTTCCTGTGGAATATTACGATCGCGTTCTAGTTCTTCTGCTGCTTCTAAGAGCTTATCCCCTATCTTTATCACAAATAAATCCTCCGACTAGTTCTTAAATTACTGTGCTGCATTTTTGTTTTCTTTTATATCGGGACACAAACAAATCCGATAAATCTGCTGCAAGCTTATATTTAGCTTTTCATTATTGGCTGCTTCAACATGATTAGCAGCTTGCTTTCTATTGATTGCTTTTGCTGGGGCTTTGGACGATTTATTAGCAAGTGGGATAGTTTGGCAAAGGCTGACAGAATGCTCATCACCACCTAGCAGAATGCCAGTAAATTGAATACCTAAAGAAGCAATTTTCTCTTTGGCCATTACCAGCACTTTCGAACCAGCGAACAAATTAAATTCGAAAGAATTGGTTAACTGGCGATCAATACCTGCACTTACTACCTCTAACAAATAGGAGTCATTGATAATCGCAGAACCTTTGGTCTCTTCAATTTCCAAGAAATGAGCAAGAGACTTGCTCATTTGCTCACAATCACTAAAACTGATAGCTGGATCTTTACGGTAAATAGATACTTCCAAACTCTTATTTTTTCCCTGTTGTCCTATACGCACATTAAGCAAGATCAAACCAAGTTCAGTAGCTGCTTTTTCAGCCAATTCATTAATTTTAGATAATCTTTCCTGACTTTGTTGGGACATAAACTTCATCGCTGTTATTAAGCACAAAATATCGGCTAAAGAGAGCTGATTGACTTAAACCCCCAAAATAATAAAAAGAGCCGCAAGCACCGGCTTACGACTTTCAAGCTACAAAGCTTTACTTTTCCATAAGCAATATAGCATGGGCGATAAGATCAAGCAACCAGCTGAAGCAATATATGGCGGTACTTTAAGGCTTTTTAACTGTTAGTTCGGCTGCGAGCCAGGAATAACTCAGTTAATATTGGGGGGCCAATGAGAATCTTGGTACAAAACAAGCAAAGGCAGCACAAAGTTGATTTGTTTAAATTAGAGACTATGTCCAACAAGCTGGCACTAGCTGTATTCGACAATTTTAGGACAAACAAACCTAAGGAAAAATGGACCCGCTATTTGCGCACAATTGAAGAGCTTGCTTTTTTCAGCTTAATCGTCGTCTCTCCCCCATCGATGAAAAAATTAAATAAGCGCTGGCTGCAAAAAGATAAAGAGACAGATGTTTTATCGTTCCCGCTTCTAGATTTGTCTTCTCCCAATATAGCCGATGAATTAAGGATGATTAGTTCTCACCACCACTCTGAGCAAAATATGCAAAACCGCAATGAGTGGATCGAATTTGGTGAAATATATATTTGCTACGCACAAGCCATCAGACAGGCTCAAGAGTACAATCACAGTTTAGAGCGTGAATTAGCTTTTTTGTCTGTGCACGGGCTTTTGCACATTTTCGGTTTTGATCATCAAGATAAAGAAGGCGAAAAGGAAATGTTCGGCAGACAACACGTGATACTTAGCAAGGCCGGGTATTCTCGTTAGAAGAGTGTCGCAATGCAAAGATTAAGTAAGGATAAATGGCTTCTCGTTCTGTACTTACATAAAATGTGCTCCAATATAATAAGCGTTACTTGAATGCTTCGAGAGATGTTAATGAGTCAAATAATAAAAGACAACTCTAATCCCGAGAACGGAAAAAACAGTACAAACGAAAGCATTAATCCCGAAAGAGAAAAAGCTTTAGCTTTAGAGAAGTATTTTCCAGCTTCCAATCTAGTTAGATCTTTTAGTCATGCTCTATATGGTATTAAAGAAACCTGGTTTTGCGAACGCAATTTTAAATTACACACAATTTTTGGCACTACCGCCCTAGCAGTCGGCTTTTTGCTGAAAATAGATGCATATTGTTGGTTAGCTTTGGTTTTGGTTATTTCTTTCGTTCTAACAGCCGAGCTGGTTAATACAGCACTTGAACATTTAGTAGATTTAGCAGCCAATAGCCTTTACCATCCTTTAGCTAAAGCAGCTAAGGATGCCGCCGCTGGGGCAGTTTTGATTAGTTCCTTTTCGGCAGTTATTTGTGGTCTGATAATTTTTGGTCCGCGCTTACTGCCAATCTATGGACTAATCTTAAAACTCTTGCCTCATTAAGCCCAGACTATTAGGCGGAAAAGATTCAATGGGTATTTATGTCGACAATAGCGCCACTACCGCAGTAGATCCTCAAGTAATTGAGGCTATGGTACCTTATTTGAGTGAACTGTGGGGAAATCCTTCTTCACTGCATGAACCAGGACATGCTGCACACGATGCCATAGGCAGAGCTCGAGAGCAAATAGCAGAAATGTGCAATTGCCAGAATGACGAAGTTTATTTTAGTGCCAGCGGTACTCTAGCTAACAATATTGCTATTTTAGGAAGAGCACGCTTCGCTGAAGCAAATGGATTAGGCAAACATCTTATAACTAGCAGCATAGAACATTCAGCTGTGATGGGGCCAGCCCAATTTCTAGAATCGTCCGGTTGGAGAGTCACCTATTTGCCGGTTAATGAAGAAGGCTTTATTAACAGCAACGATTTGCGCAAAGCAATCAATCGAGATACTGCAATAATTACCATTGCCTGGGCCAACAACGAAATTGGCACTATTCAGCCGCTAGAAGAATTTGCTCAAATAGCTCAACAAGCCGATATCTTTTTCCACACTGATGCCATTCAAGTACCAGGTAAGCTTGCAATAGATTTAAAAAAAATTCCGGTTTCTGCTTTATCTATTTCTGGTCATAAATTTAACGCACCTAAAGGCATTGGTGCTTTGTTTGTGCGAAACGGTAGCAATATTATGCCAATCACTTTTGGAGGGGGACAAGAACAAGGATTATTTCCAGGTACTGAATCAGTGGCCAACATAGTTGGCATAGGTAAGGCTGCTCAATTAGCAAAGCAAAATTTAGTCCATACTAAGGCAAAACTTATAAAAATGCAAAATGAAGTAATAGAAAAACTTTCATCTTTGACCAATATTAAATTCACTGGTCCAACCGATTTAACAAAACGCCTGCCCGGACACATCAGCCTAGTTGTTCCAGGAGTAAGTGGCGAAACACTCATTTTACGTTGCGATCTACATGGTATCTATTTATCCAGTGGCTCTGCTTGCAGTAATAAAATCATTGAACCCTCATATGTATTGAGAGCGATAGGTTTACCAGATCGTGAAGCATTAGGTGCGGTCAGAATAAGTCTGGGTAAATTCAATACTGAAGCTGATTGCGAGGAAATATGTGCTTCACTGGAAAATATTTTTCGACTGGAAGAACCAGCGTTTAAAGCAGTATTAGGCAATCAAGTACAGTGATATAAACTATCAAGCAAGTGAATCGTTAACTATCGAGTCTTGATGAGATTAGCAATAAACCTGTATAGGCTAGCCAATTTGTTGTCTTTTTTGTGCATATAATCCAATCCATAACGCACTGCTTTAAGCTTTGAAGAATGATATGGATACCACCATAATCTAGACAACCAGGATATTTTGTCCACATTAATAAGCTTAATGTTTACTAGATCAAGCAAGCCAAAATGAGAATGGCTACGTCCAAGGCCACTCATTTTTAGGCCACCCCAAGGCAATTCAGCTATTGCATGAGAATACAAACAGTCATTTATAAATATTGTCCCTGCTTGGATCTTATTAGCAATTAACCGCGCACGCCCCAAATCAGCTGACCAGATAGAGGCCGTTAATGCATAAGTGCTTTCATTGGCTAACGCTATTGCTTCTTCCGCAGAATCCACCATCATTATTGGCAAAGCAGGTCCGAATGTTTCTTCTTGCATAATTCGCATACTGTGATCGGCATTAACAAGAACTGTCGGCTGATAAAAATAGCCGGCTAATCCTTTATCGCGCAATTCTGGGCTATTTATGTTTTCGCCACCACACAATACTTTTGCCCCCGCAGAAACAGCTTGCTCAACCAGATTTACAACATGATCAAATTGCTGAACATCAATGAGAGGACCAATTTCAGTTGTTTCTAACAAGGGATCGCCGACCTTAAGCCCACTAACTAGTTCAACAATACGATCGATCAAACGCTCACTGTTGCCACTCTTTACCACATATAAACGCTCAATGGACGCACACGCTTGTCCCGCGTTCGTGAAAGCACCCCAGGTTATCGCTTGGGCAGTCCTTTCCACTGGAGCATCCGATAAAACGATAGCAGCATCTTTGCCCCCTAATTCAAGACAGATTGGCGTTACATTTGGTGCAGTAACATTTAATATTTTTATGCCCGTATTAATGGAACCCGTAAAGATTAGCCTGGCTAGATTCGCCTTGGCCAGTTGCTCTCCCACCTCAGCTCCACCAGTAATAATCGTCACTAGATCTTCAGGGAAACCGGCATGCTTAAAGAGTTCGCCAATTTTAAGTCCAACTAATGGCGTCTTTTCTGAAGGTTTAAGAATAACTGAATTACCTGCAGCTAACGCCATAAGCACGGTCATGATCGGAATAGAAAATGGATAATTCCAAGGCGAAATAATACCCACTACCCCCAGTGGTTCATATCGCAAATAATGTTGTTTACCCCACAACAATGGATTGCTAATATTTATATTTGTGTTTGCTAGTAAATCCTCTGCCTCCTTTATCAACCAGGCACAAGTATCCAATGAACCTGATAGCTCTGCTATATAACTCTCCAATATTGGCTTACCAGACTCAAGAGTGATTAGCTTGGCAATCTCATCTTTTTGTTCAACAAGCAGTTTTTGAAAAGTATCAATCTTATTCAGTCGATATTGCAAAGACAAATGTGACCATTTCTCAAATGCTATTTTAGAATTTTTTATGGCTTCTGCAATACAATCATTAGAAGCTACTTGTACCTCTGCCAGTTCTTTTAAAGTAGCGGGGTTGACCGATTTAATCATTTGGAGAATGTGGTGGTCATATATTAAGCATACCGTAGGCAACCATTGACAATAAGAATACTTATCCAATGATAACGATAACACTTAGAATTGTAAGTGTTATGCAATTATCCACGATATTAGTGAAAAATATCAATTAAGCTATTGACCAAAATTAATGCCCTTTGCAAGAAACGATAATAAAAAAACATGTCACATTTAAAATTATTGATTTGCATTGTTTCCGTGTTTTTAATTGATTGCATGCCATATTTCAGAATTGCATATGCTATTTCTGCCGATAAAAATGCAAGTACATTATTAGCGCAACCCACTCAGCCATCCGATCCTCTTTATGAACAAGCTAATGCTCTGCTCGATAAAGGACAGATAAAGGAAGCAATTGAACTCCTCAACCAATTAGTCAAAGGTAGTCCCGATAATTACGCTTATGTTCATGATTTAGCTGTCGCTTTAGAAGAGGCCGGTCAAATAGAAAGCTCTATGCAATACTTTCAAGAAGCAGTAAGGTTGCAGCCTAACAATGCTACGTGTCATTATTCGCTAGGCAGAATATATCAATTAAACAACAAAATAGACCAAGCTATAACGGAATATCAAAAAGCTCTAGAAATAGATCCTAAAAATATGCAAGCTCACAATAATCTGGGTGTGGCTTATGCCAGTTTGGGTAAATATCCCGAATCAATAAATGAATATCAAGAAGCCCTAAAAGTTGCAAGCAATTATCCTCCCGCCCAGCATAATTTAGGTTATGCTCAAGCTCACACTAGTTTAGGCATTAGTTATTTTAGACAAGGTCAATATGACAAAGCTGTCGCTGAGTACAAAGAGGCTCTAACAATTGACCCAGAATGTGCAGATGCATATTACAATTTAGCTTTATTTTATCAGCAAAAAATGGATCTAAGAGAAGCTGTTTACTATTATCGACTAGCTATTAAATTTGATCCAAAAAATGTAAAAGCAATGAATAATCTCGGCGTTGCGTATCATCAATTGGGTAAAGATGATGAAGCCGCTGCGCAGTATCGGCAGGCTCTATCATTAAAGCCAAACTTTAAAGAGGCTAAGGATAATATGGATGCCCTTCTACCAAAATGAATTCAGCGGTTGTGCAAAAATCACATATTGCCATAATTGGCGGTGGATTTAGCGGCGCTATGACAGCCGTTCAGCTCTTTAAACAGCGGACTGCGGATTTTAGCATTACAATCATAGAACCTAGAAATGAATTAGGTCGAGGACTTGCATACAGCACACCCTGCGACAACCATTTATTGAATGTGGTGGCTTCAAGAATGAGTGCCTTGCCAGAACAACCGAACCATTTTTTTAACTATGCTGTTAGTCACGATAAACACATCTTGCCAGGCAGCTATGTGCCAAGAAAAATTTATGGGCAATATATTAGCTCTTTATTTGCTAGCGAATTAACTAAATGGCAAAATTCTTTGGGGAATATGCAGCATATTCAATCTGAAGTTATTGATATAGAAACAATCGCAGAGCGATATCGCTTATATTTAACTAACAATTCTTCAATTGATGCAGACTGCGTTGTCTTGGCTCTTGGTAATCTGGCAGGGATAAAACCAAATTGGCTACAAGGCTTAAGTGTTGACAATGCAAAATACATACATGATCCTTGGAATACAATGGCAATCAACGCAATCTCTCCTGATGAAACAATTCTTTTGGTTGGCTCCGGATTAACAGCTGTAGACAAAATCATCGAGCTAAAAGATAGGGGACATAGAGCAGATCTATACGTTTTATCGAGACATGGATTTCTTCCCAGAACGCATGTTCAAAATGATGAGCGCTCCGTGCCGCAAGATCTGCAATGCGCTTCTGCTCGGCTAGCATTGAAAACTATTAGAAAGCGTATAGTGGATTTAAAGGCTGGCGACTGGCGCCAAGTAATAGATGCTCTTTTCACAACCACCCAAAAATGGTGGTTGTCGCTACCCAGACATGAACAAAGGCGATTCTTGCGTCATGTGCAGTCATATTGGTACATTCATCGCCACCGGATGGCTCCCCTTATCGGCGATGAAATAGAAAACATATCTCGGTCCAATCAGTTAAAGGTTCTTGCTGGAAGAATAATATCGATAAGCGAAGTAAATGAATTACTATCTATCGACATACAAGAGCGAAGCAAAAACAATATTAGCAAAATATTTGCCAACAAAATCATAAACTGTACTGGTCCACAATCTGCGCTCAAAACAGTAGACAGCCCACTGCTAACAAACCTATTCAAGAGAGGTCTGGTGTGTCCACATGACCTTGGCACTGGCATAGCTGTGCGAGCAGACGGTCAAGTCTTAAATAGTTCCGGTCAAGCCCTTGAAGGTTTGTTTGCGATCGGACCATTACTGAAGGCAGAATTGATGGAGAGCATTGCTGTACGAACACTGAGAGACCAAGCCCTTGATCTAGCAAAAAAAATAGTCAGTTTTACATCCAATACTAAGAATCAATGACTAATTTACTATTAATCGTCATAAACAGATCATGACAGCACTTATTGATGCGTGTTAGCTCATACAAGTAATGGTTCGGACTCTCTTGATAGAACTACTTCGGCACTTTTTTCGTATATAAGAAAAAACACGAGAATTTCTTTTATGCCGAAAAAGGAGAAAAGACATGTATACCGCAGTACTAATACACAGACACATTAACAGGCTTAAAGACAATAAACCATTTTCTATAAGAGACTTCCTAAATTATGGTTCTCGCAATGCTGTTGACCAAATATTTCACAGACTAGTCAAATCAGGTCAAATTATACGTATCGCCAGAGGAATATTCATAAAAGATACTTCCCCCATGCCATCTATTTTAGAAGTTGCCTTAACAAAAGCTAAGGCGTTTGGCAAGCGCCTAGCCACACATGGATCACAAGCTGCTCACCAGCTTAAGCTGTGCGCAATTTTAGAAACAGAGGGCGAGTCAATCTATGCTTGCAACGGCTCTTCCAGCTCGTTTCGTTTTGGCAATATTCGTGTCCGCTTCATTAGCGTTAGTCAAAGAAAAATAAGCTTAGGAGAGGAAGTAGCTGGTCTAGCGGCACGAGCTCTTTGGTATTTAGGAAAATTAAATTGCTCGGCACGGCTAGCTTGCCAGGCAATGGCGCAATTTAATAGGAACGATCGACAAGCCTTGCGCGAAAAAATTAAAATCATGCCGGCTTGGCTGGCCAGCTATTTTATTTATTCTGACCATGATTCAGCGCAAAGACAAAGGCTGAAGAATAGCTTCCAATTTTATTTCTATTGATTTATCAGTGCTGACACAATTTATTTGGAAATAGGCATTATGCGGTGAGAAAAACTTGGTTTAACATGCTTATGTCTTGTTATGTAGGCGCTGAGAGAATCAGATAATTTTTCATCGATATATTTCACGTCAGTAGCTTTAGAGAAATCATAGCCATCACCGCCTTTGAAATTGTAATCGTTGACAGCAATTTTATATGAAGACTTCCTGTCTAAGGGCAATTCATCGCCTGCTTCGTTTTGCACCAGAATAGACAGGATTCGCTTGCCAGGAAGACCTTCAGGATCGTATTTGATTTTCAATCCATGCACATCAAAAAACGCTCCAAAATGGGGTCCCGAAAAACTGTATTCAAGCAAAGATAGAAGCATATCACCAGATACGGTGGCACATACTATTTTATTATCGAAAGGCAAAATCTCTTGAATTTTTTCTTCACTTATAGCGCCCTTTTCTAGTTTAGCTCTGATACCGCCGCGATTTTGAAAAGTTACTTGTACACCACAATTTGCTGTCGTCTCTGCCAACGCATCGCAAATTAAATTACCAATAGCTGAGTCTGCCGGCATATTGGCAAAATGGTTCCAAAAGTTTCCATCACTATAACCAATAATATTCTTTGCTAGCGCCTGCAACGGTTTTTCCTTTTGTTGCAGATAAGACTCTAATTTAGGATCATCCTTTATATTATTGTTAATGCTTATGAGGCGATATTCTGTTTTCGGTTTTACTAAATGCCCCAATGGATCAAAATGAAGCTCTAGATCTCCTAAGGCTCTACCGTAGCAACCTGTCTGCACAATGACTGTATAATTGCCGTCTGCGTGCTCAACCCAAACAGGCCTTTTCAAAGTGGTGTGACTATGTCCACCGACAATTACATCGATTACAGGAATTGCCTCCGCCAGCTGCTGGTCTGACTCAATTCCGCAGTGACTGACAACAATTATTTTATTGATCCCTTGTTGTTGGTAATATTCAACTTCTTCTTTAACTGGCTGCATCCAATCGCCTGCTGGTGCTTTAATTTTAACCCCTTCCAATCCCAATGCTTTTTTCTCGAGATCGGGAGTTATAACGCCTATAAAAGCAATTTTTTCGTCATTGATCTCTTTGATTAGACCCGATTTGACTAAGTTAGCCAGAGCCGGCAACGCTGTGCAGTCTAAATTGCAAGCTAAAACTGGAAACTTGGCTTGCCTGAGTTGATTAGCTAGATATTGGGCTCCTTTATCAAATTCGTGATTACCTAATTCCACAACGTCATAGCCTATTTCATTGAGAGCCTCAATTTCAACGACACCGCCATAGCGCTGGAACAATGGCGTACCCTGAAAAAAATCTCCGGCATCGACAACTATGACATTATTATGTTTCTCTTTTATTGATGACACCAGATAAGCAATTTTTGATAATCCGCCAACCAGATGTCCCTTTTCTATAAATGGTAGGTCATGAGAGTGAAGATCATTTGTATGCAGAATGAGGAGATCAAAATCTTTTTGTTGTTTGTTCGTCTGACCATGGCTGGCCGACAAAGCACATGCTTGATTCAAGCTTAAGGTTAATATGAGAATAACAAACATGTTAATTAGACGCGGAGATTCATTGGGCATATTGCTTTAGCCTCTTTCGACTGTACTATATTCTATGGGCTACAATTGCAAGCAATTGCATTTATCTTTAATTACGATTTGGAAGCAAAAAAGTTCATTCCCTCATAAAGCAATTTAATCGATTTCCCCATTTTCTTTAGAGTATTTGATTGAAGGCGCTTTTTGTAATTCCCGCCGGGCTGCAATAGCGGGCAAATAAGAATTATCAGGCACAATCCCGAGATAGCGGGCTGACTCGACTGCAATAGCGTTAAAGACTGGTCCGGCTACTGTGTTACCCCAGCGTCCATCAGTTTGAGGACCATCTACAACAACCAGACATAATAATTGTGGATCATTGGCAGGCAAAAATCCTATAAAAGAAGCTATGGTTTGACCAGCCATATAACCGTGCCTACCTTGAAAAACTTTTTGTGCCGTGCCAGTTTTGCCAGCTACTGAATAACCGGGCACTTGTCCAGCTATTTGAGTACCACGAGCAATATTTTCTGCTAAAAGTAGGCGTAAAGTTTTAGCCGTGACGGCAGATACAGCTGCTCTTTCTTTTGGCACCGCCCAATTTTGAGTGACACCAGAACGTGGATCGTAAATTCGCCGAACTAAATGCGGCTCGATCCATACTCCGTCATTAGCAATGCAGCCCACGCCAGCCACTAGTTGCAGCGGTGTCACGGCGATTGCTCCTTGTCCAAAGCCTGTGGTAGCAGTATCAATGGGTTTCCATTCTTTAGCTGGCAACAATAGTCCGGCTGATTCGCCTGGCAAGTCAATCCCAGTTGGAGAACCCAAGCCGAATAATTCTAATTTATCATGGAATTGTTTGGGGGTCATTGTCAAAGCCACCTGTGCAGCAGCCACATTGCTTGAATGAATAAAGAGATGCAATAAGTCCAGTCGCCCATGTCCACCGTCGTGATTGTGAACGGTACGATTGCCAACTCTAAGGGAACCGGCATCGTAGAAAGTGCTATTAGCTGTGATACTGCCCAAATCGAGAGCGCTAGCAACAGTTAGAATTTTAAAAGTCGATCCTGGTTGATATACATCTACCATCGACCAATTCTTTGTTACTTCGTATGGATACTTGGAATATTGGTTCGGATCAAAAGAAGGATAATTTGCCCAGGCTAAAATCTCTCCATTTCTTGGGTCAACAATAATTGCTGCCCCTTTTTGCGCATGAGCGTGCTTGCACATAGCGAATAATTCCTTTTCCGCTAAATGCTGCAAATAATTGTCTATGGTAAGTTCAATATATCTTCCCAAAGGGGGGTTTATTGAGGTTTTATTAGATTTTGACGCCACTATTGGAATAAGGCTACCATGACCATCCAACTGTGGCTTAACTAATTCACCGGTGTCTTTTAATTTTTGCTCCAGTCCTTGCTCTACGCCTCCTTGACCACGACTGTCAATATTTACATAACCGAGCAGATGAGCAGCTAAACTACCCTCAGGGTAATGCCTAAATGGCCTGGGGACGATATCTATGCCTAACCAGTTAAGAGCTTGCAACTCCTCAACTGTGTCACGGTCTACATGTCTAGCAAGAGTGATAATGGGATAACCAGCTGCAAATAACTTTTGTATTTTGTCCCCTTCTTGGTGAGTGATGCGGGCAAACCGATCTACAGCCTCAGCTTCACTAACTTTGAGCAAATCGGTGTGAACATACACATCGTATCTCGTAGTATCGATAGCCAAGGGCAGACCATGCCGGTCTGTAATAGTGCCGCGATGCACTAATAAATTATTTTGTTGCCTTTGCACCATAGCCTTGTGGCACAGCTCATTTCCTTTGATGATTTGCAAATAATACAAACGTCCAAGGACTATAAAAAAACCGGCAAGCAACAGAACTTGCCACATGCGCAAGCGCCATAATGGCGAGCGTGGCTTGCTTGCCCGCTTTTCTTTAAGACTCCGCTCTGATTCTAAGAGAGTAAGCAATAGAAAGCCTCCAGCTTAGATCAAAAAGCTAATAACCAGCCATCAAAGGCAAATGATGCTTGGCCGGACTAAAAGGCTTACATTTCACTGGCAGCACTTCAGCCGCCACTAAAACCTCTTCCGGAACTCTTAGCTTTGACTGTCGGGCACTATCGCCCAAGACGCTTTCTTGAATGCCTTGGAAGGAGATTGATTTTAACAACTTGGCGGACAGTTCGCAATTATGTTCGCTCAGCCTGCGCGCCTTTTCTTGGTTAATTGTCAGGGTATGAGACATCATTACATCAATACTATAAGCAGCAATAGCAATTGCAGACAGAGCAATCAAAGCCACCTGTAACAGTCTATTGATGCGCATCAATAAAGGAGCTTTAAAACCAGGACGCATCGGTGCTTCGAATAGCGGGACCGGATTCGGCAAAGTCGGTAAAGATGTTTGCTGCACAAATAGGGGTAAATTAATAGCTTGCACTTTTAGATTGCCACTAACATAATGATTGTCTATCTCGGAATAATATGTTTTATCAGTCATATCTATTTTCTTTATATAAACTACTCATTTTACTCTATATATGGTGCCAATATTTTAGCCTAATATTTGCTTCAAAGATAGCTATACTTTAGGGCAATTTTTCCGCTGCCCGTAGTTTAGCACTCCGGCTCCTTATATTGGCAAGTATTTCTCTCTCTTCTGCAATTAATGGCTTGGGCGTTATTATGAGAAGCTCTTTTTTCTTGTTGCAAGTACAGATAGGCTGTCGCGGCGGGCATATGCAGGGACTAGCTTTATGTGTAAAAAAACGCTTAACCATACGATCTTCTAAGCTATGAAAAGTAATAATTACTATCCTGCCACCGGGAGCTAAAATCGAGACCGCTTGCTCTAGAAATTTTTCCAGATTCTCTAATTCATTGTTGACAGCTATCCTTAGTGCTTGAAATGTACGCGTGGCTGGATGCAATTTGGATTTATGCCCTCGGTATCCAATTACCCGTTGAACAACGGCTGCTAATTGGGCAGTATTGGTAAAAGGGCGATTTTTTATGATTGCCTTAGCGATAGCACGGCTATAGCGTTCTTCGCCATACTTGTATATGATGTTAGCCAGTTCAGTTTCATTAAAATCATTCACCAGGTGGGCAGCGGTAACCGGATTATCCAAGTTCATGCGCATGTCCAGAGGTCCTTCGCGCTGAAAGCTAAAACCGCGTTGGCTATCATCTAGTTGATTTGAAGAAATACCAAGATCGGCAATAATGCCACCATTCACGGTGTTTATACCTAGGTCAGATAATGCTGTTTGCAGGTTAACAAAATTGCTGTGAACAAATTTAATTTCATTGCCTAACAACCCGCTGCCTGCACGCAATTTTTGCAATGCCGAAGAGTCTTGATCAATTGCTATAATGCTTTTGCCAGAACCAGCCTTTTCACAAATTCTCTTTAAATGTCCTCCGGCACCAGCTGTGGCATCAACATAAAAATGGTTCGGTCTGACATTTAGCAAGTCAACAGCTTGCTCCAACATAACAGGTAAATGCCCCCCCGTCATGGAAGTCTGCTCTTTTGTCTCCATTTCATCTAAATCCATCTATAGATAATAGTCTATAGAAAAGTGTCGTGCAATGAAGCAAATTAATGTTTGTATTGACTATTTTGCCGGACAGTGCGTTTTTTTCGCCCTTCATGGTCCCAACATGCTAAATAAAAGAGCTGGGCTAAGAACAAACCGATTAGAAGATTAAGTAGTGACAGGTTAAGCCAAAAAGCTTGTTTGGATGCCTGAACAATAGCATGTCCGCTATTAACATAGACAACAAAAGCATCAAGCAATAAAAGCGGCATGATAAATATCAATGCTGTACAAATGGCTTGCCTGATGGAAGCGGTAGTGCCCGCTAAATGCCAATGCAAACCATCCCACCAAAATACTGGGGCAATTTTTGTTTTCATCTGGTAAACAGGATAAAGTATGCGCCCTGCATTAATCGCCACAAAATTCCAGAGCACAGGCTGTACAAAAGAAAGTTTCAGTTTCACCAAAAGGCTCTAAGTTTCCGCACTTACAACGTGGACACGGGTAGGATTGCCCATGCAAAATCAATTGTTTTTCTAAATAGAGCTGTTGATAGCTTTGATCGAACATATTAGCCTTTAGCCTATTGCTTAATCCAGAAAGAAGGAGTCTTTCCTCGCTTATCACTTAGTCCAATAATACCGGTTGCTAAGTGATGAAGTTTTTGCGTCCTATATCTGATAAATACCCAAAACTAGGCATCAATCCGCTCCAATAAGGTAAATTTTTAGAAATTTAACAAGCCGCTATAATGCTACTGTCTACCTCGTACGGCCGATAATATATCAATAGCCCTAATCACTAGTCCCCGGTATATATCTGGTAATTTGTTCCAAGTCAGGGAGAATCAGCCTAAATTGAGCCCATCCAAACCATTAATGCCTGATTTTTATAGCCTGCCTTTCATTAAAATGCAGGCTTTAGGCAACAATCTAATCTTTTTGGACGGCGAAAAGCTACTAGATTCTGCGGCCCGACCACTACTGTCTCAATGGGCAAGCGTAGCTCCTCTATTAGCCAACGACCTTTGCCATAGAAGGCTGTCTATTGGGGCAGATGGATTGATTCTTGCCATGCGTTTGGCTGTACCAGAATTATCACAATTAGCTACTGCTTTATATGGTCCGACGAGCAAAAATTGTCAATTTGCTTGGACATATCATAATAGCGACGGCTCAATTGCGGATATCTGCGGTAACGGTTTGCGCTGTTTGGCATTATGGGCTAAGGAGGAGAAAAATATCACTGGACAGTCGCGGGTAGCTACAGCACTGGGTCCTTTGACAATTGACTACGAAAGCAAAAACAACATAACCCTTTTTCTTGGAGCACCAAAATTATCAGCAGACGAAATTCCTTTTATTTGCAATCAGTGGAAGGCAGGTAATGTGCTTAGGGAACAATTTCAGCTTGGCGATAAAGAATTTCCTATTACCTGCGTTAACGTTGGTAACCCGCATTGCATAATTTTTGAGGCCGATTTCCTCAAGCCTGATTTATTCACCAATTTAAAGTTATTCTCGCAGAATAATGTTCCAAAAGATAATTTTTTCCCTCCATCGTTGATACCTATTGCTGAAGCTTTAGAAATTGACAGTCGCTTTCCTGAGCGCACAAATATTGAATTTGTAAATGTTTTGGATCGCAGTCATATTCAGGTATTCGTTTGGGAAAGAGGCAGCAAAGCTACTCTAGCCTGCGGCAGTGCAGCGGCTGCGGCGGCTGTCGCAAGCATTTTAGAAGAGCGAACGGATAGGAAAGTGAATGTCATTCTCCCTGGTGGCACTTTGCTAATTGATTGGTCAGATGAAAATGTGATAAAAATGACTGGGAGCGCTGATCTAAGTTATCACGGACATATAGATATACCCGCTGAAAAATTGAAGGTTAAGGACCACAATGCTCTGCCCACAAAGGTTACAGCCTCATGAGCTTGCCAGTTGAAAAAAGACGGCAGTGGATTAAAAGCCGTCGCGAACAACGAAAATTAACTAAATACGCCAGATTGCGTCGCCAAATTTTACGCTATTTCGTATTAATGTGCTTGCTCTTAGCTAGCATTTTTGCCTTTAATCATATTCAATGTCACATCTCTGATAATAAAGACGGGCTGATCATAGAGGGCAACACTGTAGCCAGTAACGATCAGATTTCTACTGTTTTTCGATCCGAACTAGTTAACACCCCTATCTTTTTTCTCAATCCTAGCGAACTAGAAAACAAAGTCAAAAAATTGAGCATTATCAAACATGCTTTTGTAAGACGTTATCTATTGCCTCATCCGTTAATTAAAGTCGCTGTATTGGAAGAATTTCCCTGGGCTACCATATACTCTATCGAACCATCGCCAAATAATTCTAATTGTTCACATCCGCCCATTTCACGACCGGCTGCAAATGTGTCTAATTCTTCAGACACGACAAGCGTAAAAGCTCAATTTGTTTTATCTGAATCAGGCAGGCTTATAGCAATTGAAGATTTTCCCAATGTTTATCAACCGTCCTTGAAAATATATACAGCTAACAGGGCACAGCTACACTTAAGTGAGAGTGAAATTGAAAAATGGGCCAATTGGTTGTCTTACATTAGCAAACAGATGCAGTGTCCGGTCTTGGCTTTGGACATGCGCGAACCCCATAATATAAAAGTAGAAACTAGCAGACTAATGCTCGTGTTAGGTAATCCAGACAGCGGCTTGACCAGACGTTTAGAAAGATTAGCTTCAGTGCTAGAAGTTCTAGCTAACCAAAATAAAGAACCAACCTATGTAAATTTGGCTTTGAATAGTAATATCCCCGTTAAAATAGCAAAAAAATCTGATAAGAACGCCAACGACGAAAAGTATCTCGCCTTTAGGATATGCAGGGTGGACGCAATGGGATCGGAGGCACAATGGCATACGCCAGAGCGGCGCCATTGGTCACGCGCGTTGAGGCGAGGGACGAAGCCGAAGCAGCGCCAGGAATATAGACGCACGAGCGAGCAAAAGCGCCGGTGAGGCGGTTGCAGACGCAATGGTCTCGGAGGCGTATATCATACGCCGGAGCGGTACCATTGGTCATATATGCGCGTTGAGGCTAGGGACGAAGCCGAGGCAGCGCCTATAAAAGGAAAGTTACAAGCAAGTGACGCGAACGGCGGCGAGGAGCCGGCGGCAGCAGAACGACAAGGATACGCGCGTTGAGGCGAGGGACGAAGCCGAGGCAGCGCCTATAAAATAGTCTTGCGCAAGTAATAATCTAATTCTTCTGGGTCTACATAACCGATGTGTTTAAAGATCAAATCACCATTTCTATTGAAAACGAAGGTGGCAGGTATAGATTTGACAGAGAATGAGTGCACTATATCTTTATTATTTTTATCATCTATATTTATAATTTGGCAATCTACTGATTGGCTGTAATTAGTCATCATCTTCTTTAGCACAGGCTTAAATTGCTGACAGGGCGCGCACCATGGCGCCGTAAAGCTCACAAGACGGGGACGTTTGGCAGCCATAATAACTTTTTTGATAGGTGTCAAACTTGCTACAAGTGTCTCACTCTCGTGTATAGATTGGAAATAAAGAAAAATGCCAGCGCCAATAGCGATGAAAAGGCAAATCATTATTTGGTCTCGATTCATAAATTGCTCTTGCCTTCGTCTGTTTTGTTAATTTGAATTCTAGAGATCATTAGCAGTTCCAATATCTTCTTTGGCTTGCTTCCATAAATCATCCCATTGACCAACCGTCAAATCTCTCAAGGAACAATTTGCCCTTTTTTCCATTAATTGAAATCTTTTTTTGAATTTTTCAATCGTTAAGAGCAAAGCCTCCTCTGGATCAATTTTATACCAACGCGCGATATTTACTATGGTAAATAAAATATCCCCCATCTCCAAATATAGATCCTCATGCGCTACCGAAGAAGCTGGGTGGCTTTGACCGCTTATATTTGCAGCCATAGGTTCTTTGCCTCGTACTTTCTGCGTCTCTTGCTTAAATTCTTCTATTTCGCTTTCTAATTGTTTCCATATATCAACTTCCTTTTCCCATTCAAAACCTTGATTTACTGCTCTTTCCGATACTTTCAAAGCTTTTAGCAAAGCTGGCATACCGTTCGGTATATTAGCTAAAGCGGAGTCTTTAACCTTGTCATCGTTGTCATTGCTATTGCGCGCTTGAGCTTTTTCAGCTTCCTTTATTTGCTCCCACTGACGCAGTACTTCAGCACTCGTTTTAAGTTCTTTATCCGAAAAAACATGGGGATGTCGGCCAATCATTTTTTTATTTATTGCTTCAACAACATCTTCAATGTCAAAATATCCTTGCTCAGCGCTAAGCTGAGCTTGCAAGACTATTTGGAGCAAAAGATCGCCTAATTCGTCTTTAAGTTTGTCAAAGTCATTACCATTAATGGCATCTAGGACTTCATAAGTCTCTTCTAAGAGATAACGGGTAAGACTTCTATAGGTTTGTTCTCGATCCCATGGACATCCATCAGGACCGCGTAAAGAAGAAATAGTTTGACAAAATTGTTCAAATTGAGATGGCATGTAATAAGAATACCCCCAAAGCTTAAAGCTAACGGGAAATATTTCACAGAATAAATACATAAATGAGCACAATCTGCTAACCTCTACTTAATCTATAGGGATCTCTCAGGAGTAATCAAAAGGTGGATGTTTGTGTCATTGGGGCCGGTTATGTCGGATTAGTCACCGGTGCTTGTCTGGCGTATTTAGGTAATAAAGTTATTGTTGTTGATGCAAATGTTTCTCGCATTAATGAACTCAAACAGGGCAAAATGCCATTTTTTGAGCCCGGTTTAGCACAGTTGGTAGAAAGCACAACAACTAGCCGATGCTTAGAATTCACTGAAAATTTAGCATTAGCGGTTAAACATTCCCATGTAATATTTATTGCTGTTGGAACACCGCCACTGCCTGACGGTGAACCCGATCTCTCTCAAGTGACCGCCGTAGCATCGCAAATCGGCTCTTCTTTAGATGCAACCCAAAAGCGCGTAATCGTAAATAAGTCTACTGTTCCGGTAGGATCTGGCAACTGGGTTGAAATGTTAATATATCAGGGAATGACTAACAAAGAAGAACAAACATTAGTAACGGCTGGAGGAGGTAGAGTATCCGCGAAATCGAAAGGAGAAGGATTGCCCGCTTTTTCCGTTGTAAGCAATCCTGAATTCTTACGTGAGGGTTCTGCGATAGCTGATTCACTTTTCCCAGATAGAATTGTAATTGGCAGCAGCGATGATTTTGCCATCACTCTGATGAAAGAGCTTTATCAACCTATTCTTGAGCAGAGCTTTAGGTTACCCTCGTTTTTGAAAGAACTACCTGAGGCAGCTTATGATAGGAGAAACGACAATTCAGCGGAATCAATAAAAATACCTTTTGTAGTTACTGATTTAACTAGTGCTGAATTAATTAAATATGCTGCCAACGCTTTCTTGGCCTTAAAAATTAGCTTCGCCAATGAAATGGCAGGTTTATGCGAGAAGGCTGGTGCTGACATTCGCGAGGTAGTTAAAGGGATAGGATTAGATAAAAGAATTGGACAATATTTTTTGAATGCTGGAATAGGCTGGGGTGGCAGTTGTTTTGGCAAAGACGTGAGAGCCCTGATTGAAAGCGCTAAAGAATATAATTATCCAACACCTATTCTGGAATCAACTATTGCTGTGAATGAAAGACAACGAAAGGTGCTTGTCGGAAAATTGCAAGAAGAGCTCAAGATTCTAAAAGGCCGAACAATTGGGCTGATGGGATTATCGTTTAAGCCTAATACAGATGACTTACGTGACGCCCCCAGTCTTACCATAGCCAATCATCTGATTAAATTGGGGGCTTTTGTTAAAGCGTACGATCCAGTAAGCAATGGAGCTTGTGCTCAGCAGCAGCCTGAACTTAACCTAA
Source organism: Candidatus Melainabacteria bacterium (assembly GCA_963845445.1). Taxonomy (GTDB): domain Bacteria; phylum Cyanobacteriota; class Vampirovibrionia; order Obscuribacterales; family Obscuribacteraceae; genus JABDBL01. Next base: position 348,044 of record CAWJSE010000003.1, read on the forward strand.
CTTATAGCAAGAATTTAATCGATTTAGCTGAAAATTGCGATGCTTTACTGTTAGTGACAGAATGGGACGAATTCAAAAAAGCTAATTGGCAAGAAATTGCTGCCGTCATGCGCTCTCCATTAGTGATTGATGGACGCAACGTGCTGCCTGAACAGGAAATACTTTCTGCTGGAATCGTTTACAGGGGCATAGGACATTGAAATACGTCATTACTGGCGGTGCAGGTTTTATCGGCTCACATCTTACAGATCGGCTTCTCTCGGAAGGGCACCAAGTTATAGTGATAGATAATCTCATCACTGGTAATTTCAACAATATCGCTCATCATCAAAATAAGCAAAATTTTGAATTCATCCACCATAATGTCAGTAATCACATGCATGTGATTGGCGAAGTCGATTGGATTGTGCATTTCGCCTCGCCGGCCAGTCCTGTGGATTATTTACAACTATCCATTGAAACTTTGAAAGTAAATTCTTTAGGTACACATAATACTCTAGGCTTAGCCAGAGCAAAATCAACAAAATATTTATTAGCCAGCACATCTGAAGTCTATGGTGACCCAGAAGTGCATCCACAGCCAGAGAGCTATTGGGGGAATGTTAATCCAATCGGTCCACGTGGTGTCTATGATGAATCAAAACGTTTTGCGGAAGCTATTACGATGGCTTATCATAAGAAGCATGGCTTAGACACACGCATAGTTCGAATTTTTAACTGCTATGGTCCCCGTCTACGTATCAATGATGGTCGTGTAATTTCAAATCTCATAAGCCAGGCTTTAGAGAATAAACCGCTCACCGTCTATGGTGATGGTTCACAAACAAGAAGCTTTCAATATGTGTCTGACTTAATTGAAGGCATTGTACGCTTGATGTCCACAGAATATCATTTGCCGGTTAACCTAGGCAATCCGCAAGAACGAACTATATTAGAGGTAGCCAAACTCATTAAAGAATTAACCAATTCAAATAGTGAGATTATTTTGCAAGCTCTGCCAATAGATGATCCCAAACGACGACTGCCTGATATATCCGTTGCAAAGAAATTGTTAAAATGGGAACCAAAGAAGGATCTTATTGAAGGGCTAAACGACACAATAGCTTGGTATCGCAATCAATTAGCTGCAGTAGAGTTGTAAGCTTACTGCGAACTATTCCACATAACACCGGACATAAGTCCCAGCAGCAGAGAACAAACAACCAGTGCTGCCGGGATGACGCTGGTAGCAATGGGTCTGAAATAATTTAAATGAGGATTGGACGCACCTAAAATGATTTTGCCAATATGCATAGAAACTAGGATAAAACTCAGAGATAAGGCAATAAGGACAAATACTGCACTGGCATAATAATGCAGATCAATTGTTTTCATAAGAATAAGCCATTCACTCAAAAATGTTCCGAATGGTGGTGCACCGGTGCCCGCAAAAATTGACATTGTTAACAAAACAGCCCAGGCCGGTGCCGATGCCATCAGCCCAGACTGATCGGAGATTTTCTTCTTGCCAGTAGCTTGAATCACATTGCCAGAAAGTAAGAAGAGAGAAACTTTAGAAATGCTGTGGTTGAGCGCTTGAAAGAAGAATAGCCAGCCAGAGTTAAGTCCAATAGCAAGAAGCATCACCCCTACATTTTCGATACTAGAATACGCTAAAAGTCGCTTCAAAGCATATTGACGAATCAAAAACAGACTTGCTGCCACCACGGTTGCTGTACCAACCCATATAGTTATTGTGCTGCTCACTTGCTGGTGCCCGGAAGCTGTAATGATCTCGGAAGTTCGCCAAATTGCAAATAAAGCACAATTTAGCAGGGAGCCCGAAAGCAACGCTGACGAGGGTGCCGGCGCTTCGGAATGCGCATCGGGCAACCAGCTATGGAGTGGAAACAAGCCCGCCTTTGTTCCATAACCGAGAAGACAAAAGATCCAGCCAAAGCGCAATAGTTTGAAATTCAGTTGAGGCGCCACGGCGATCAGCCGCGAGATTTGCAGACTACCACCTGTTAGGGCACCATGTTGTCCAGCAGCAAAGATGAAGAGGACACCCAGTAAGGCAAGAGAAATGCCAACGCTGCAAATGATTAGGTATTTCCAAGTTGCTTCAATGGCACGCTTTGTTCTGCTAAAGTAAACAAGCGGTGCCGATAAAAGTGTGGTTGATTCAACGCAGATCCAAAGATAGCCAAGATTCTTGCAACAAAAGACTGTGTACATGGCCAGTACAAAGAACATGGCACAGGCATAATTTAACCGAACATTGCCACTAATTGATCGTGTTGACATAGTCGCTTCGCGCTGGAAGAAAATGTGAGACTGTGTAAGAGCACAAGCAGAGATAGTCGCTGTAAGCAAAATGAAAGCAGCGTCTATACGTGTAATAAAGAAGTCTGACGAAATCCAAATGTTCGATACTACACCACTAACAATTGGAAGTGTCAACCAAACAAGTAATATCAGTTGGATCCAAATTGCCAGGATCACCAATCTACCTGCTACCTTTACGTTCTTTACGAGCCACATCGCGGCTGCGACCACGGACGGTATAGAGGCAATAAATAATAGTAATAAATCTATCTGCATTTTTTCATTGCTCGAGATCTGTCATGCGACTAACGTCTATATGCTCAAAGCTTTTCTTGATGCTAAAGATAAGCACACCGGCAATCATAACAGCACCAAGGATATCAACAAACACTGCCATCTCTATCAGTATTGGTAAACCATCAGTCTGTGACAAGGCAAATAAAAAAACGCCATTTTCAAGGGTAAGGTAGCCAATTATCAGGCCAAATGCCAACCGTCTGGTCAACATAAGGAGAAGTCCGCTAAAGATAAGAGAAATACTGGCAGTTGCAGTTGCAATTACCATGCCCCCAAGAGCTGGCAATGGCAAGTGTTGGGCAACAAAAAAACTGAATACGAATAAAAGGATACTCAGATGCATCGTCAGCGGAGCAGGAAGGATCATGCCTGGATCGGTACCAACCTCAATGCGACGAACTATCCAATTGAGAAAAGCAGGTACGATAAATGCACGCTGGACGATAAGAGTAAGAGCAATTATATAGAAGTGTGGCTGGTGATGTTCATAAGCAAAATATGCTGTTTCACCAGCAATCAGCCATATTTGTAGAGAGTACATAGAAAGCTTTAGCTGCGGATTTCTTGAGCCCAGCATTAAAACACCTATGACAGCACAGGCAATGCCGACTATTTCATATGCCGTGATGAGCATAGAGTCCTCCGATAAGCGCAGCGGCAACAGCAAACAAGCTGATCGTAAGCACATAAGCAATGAACTCCGGTGTTCTTCGCCACTGTAATTTGACTGAAACTGCTTCAATTATTGCCGTAATGCTAGCAATGCTCAGGATTCCAACAATGCTAAGAATGCCGCGAGCCGATTCGCTCAATTGACATATACAAGTTGTTGCATGCAGGAGGCACTGTACAGAAAGACCATAGAGAACTACCATTTTTAGTAAATGGGCAAATTCTACAAGGGCAAGGTTTTTGCCAGAATTCTCCAAAATCATGGCTTCATGTACCATAGTTAGTTCGAGGTGAGTGGTTGGATCATCAATGGGCATACGTGAAAGATCTGCAATACTGGCGAGGAACAAGGCTAGAGCAGCAGACAGCCATACAGGAGCATCGTAGATCGAGCAAGTCCGTGAAAAAGCAAAAATTGTACTAAGACTACTGCTGTGGGACATTAGCCCCAAAGCCACTAGACTTAAGAATATAGCAGGCTCGGTTAACATGGCAACGTAGGCTTCGCGGCTAGCTCCGAAAGCACCAAACGCACTGCCAGTATCAAGAGCACTCAATATGATCATGAATCTGAGTAATGCTAACATGTAAAGAAGCAAGAAAAGATCGTCACCAGAAAAATTTGGCTTGAATGAGAGCCAGGGTACAAGAAAAGCAATTAATAACATTACCGCCAAATTGAGTACACTGCTTAGAGGAAATATCCAGGTGGTAGTTTCGCTAATCGTCTGATTTTTGTTCAATAGCTTAAGAATGTCAAACAAAGGCTGTAGAATTGGCGCACCGATTCTGTTTTGCATGCGTGCCTTAAGTTTTCTAATAACACCAAGAGCTATAGACGGCAGAAGTAGAATACAGATAGAAAGAGCAAGATATTTAAATACCGTCATATTGATATACCAATCGCCATTAGTGCTACCAGCGTCAATAGAATATAGCCCAAATAAAGATGGACGCTGCCAGCTTGAAGGAATGACATAAATTCTCCTAAATAGCGTATGGACCGTACCGCAGGAATGTATAGGCGTGTTTCCAGGATAGAAGCCATTTCTACTTCCTCAGTAATACTTTCAGGAAAGTGTCTGCGATCTCGTCCGGTTATGACAGTCCGGCTATTGTATTGAAACAAAGGTGCAAAAGTATAGGCTATGTTTTCAGCAAAACTTGTTGCTGTACCTTGCATACGCTTACTCAAAGACCCATAACCACATTCCCAAGTAATGTACTTTTTGATCCTTCCTTTCCCTGTTACCAGCCATATTCGGTAGAAAATGATGGTGAGGGTAGCCACAATCAATGCAAATATAATCATCGGTATGGTATAGAAAGTGCTAATATCAGTGCGGCTGTGCAAGGCTGAGGTGCAAATAGGTTGCAAAATTTTCAGAGTTAATGGTGCGGCTAATCCAAGGAATATACAGCAAATTGCCAAAAAGCCCTGAGCAACAAGCATCCAGGTGGTGCCTTCTCTAGCATGGTCTGCTGCAGCAGAATGCGGTCTTCCTAAAAATGAAAAACCGATAGCCTTGGTAAAGCAATAAAGGGTCATACCGCTAACAAGCCCTAAAACGGCAATACATGCAATGCTCATACCAGCCAGCCAAAGCGAGCTTGACGCTGAAGCAAGATTGAAGAAGCTTTGATATATAAGCCATTTGCTATTGAAACCATTGAGTGGTGGCAAGGCACAAATAGCAGCGCTGCCTGTAACAAAGCACAACATTGTCCATGGCATCTTCTTACCTAGGCCGCCAAGTTGCTCAAGGTTACGAGTATGAACCCGACTATCAATAGTGCCGGCGGTTAAAAACAGAAGGCTTTTGAACAAACCATGATTGACACAATGGAATATGGCAGCAGCAAGGCCCAGGGATGCTACAAGCCCAAGATTGAGACTTTGACCAACCATAGAGAGACTAATACCAATCAAAATTAGCCCAACATTCTCTATACTGCTGTAGGCTAGCAGAGATTTCAAATCATGTTGTATTAAAGCGAAGAGGACTCCCCAGAATGCCGAAATTATTCCTAACGCTAACATAAAATACATCAGCCACGTTGAGTGCAAACCATTCATTACTAGTAGGCGGATAATCGCATAGAGAGAAATTTTGATCATTACACCACTCATTAATGCTGATACTGGTGCTGGTGCCGCTGGATGCGCATAAGGCAGCCATTCATGGAATGGCCATACGCCTCCTTTTATGCAGAGTCCAATCAGTATAATGAATGCAGGAATAACAGTAGATGGCATAGAAAAGTGCCAATCGGCAAGAGTCCAAGTATTAAATAAGGCATGCATCCAGAGAAATCCTGCCATCAGTAATGCGGTGGCAATGCGAGTGGCTCCCAAATAAATGAAAGCGGCTTTTCGGGCCTCATGACTGGATAGATTCGTCGCTATTAATAATGCAGATGTAAGTGCAGTGACTTCCCAGGAAACTAGAAAAGAAAGTGCGTTAGCCGCTAAAATCAGACCGAGCATGCCAATGACAAACAAGAACAATTGGACCCAATAACAACCAGCGTTGATATTTCCATTAAGATGTTTCAGATATCCTGGCGAGAAAAGAGAAATTGAAATTGTAACTATTGCTAAAAGCCCAACAAAGATTGAGGAGAGAGCGTCAAGACGGCAGCTCAGCGGGGCTACAACAAGATAGATAGGTGCTGCCGCAATCCAATTAATATCTCCCTTCCATCCCATTATCGCGGCAGCAAGCATTGCTAATCCACCAAGAAGCAGTGCGCCGGCGGCATAGCCGTGCTTGACATTCTTGCCAAGAATTGTCATCACAACACAACTAAAGAGCCAGAATTCTACTGTTCCGGTCAATAAGGTGGTAGCCGTTAGCAACATTATGCATGTCTCTCAAGATGCCTTCTAGGAATTAAATCACATCCGAGTTGAAATGGTGATAAACATTAAAATTAATCGTCTAAACAACCTGCGGTAATCCATGTTTGACTCTGCAAGAGTGAAAGAACTCCCGACTGCCAATTCAGTAGATTATTTAGGGCTGGCTGTATGACTGGAAAGTAAATTCTGGATGATCAAATAAAAGCGTTTTTTGCAGAAGCAATCATGGCATATTATAAATATGTCTAATGACTGGAAGGCGGAACATTATTTTCTACTGGTAACTCTTTAATTATAAAAAGTCGGTCACTATATATATCGTACAATAACGGCACAACAGTCAATCCTTTAAATATGTTTCGCAGTCGAGAAGATTCTGCAAGCCCAAAAGTAACAGGATCGCCGATTTGCTTGGCAGCAGCAAATTCGTCGAAAGACTCTTCAACAGTATTACTATCCCAACCATGGTCCTGCACTAATATGCGCTTCAGTATTTCTTTTCTCTTGAGCGGATTACTCATAAGACACTTATTGTGCACCAACAAAGCCATATAGGTTACTCCGGAAGTCAGCGCTAAAGCGATGGAAAACTCATGATCTTTCATATTGGCACCAGGACTTCTAATTATATAAGCACCATTTTTTGGTAAGTGTAATTGCTTGCGATGATCGATACACATGCCTATGATTAAATTCGCGGCTTGACTTACATCGTATCCTATGTCATACATGTTTTGAGAGCGCAATAAATCGGCAATTGGAGTACCCTGGAAGCGGCTAGGAATATCGAATATAGAATTGACTTTCAACAGCCTGCTGTAATCTATGTTGTTGGGCTCCTCGCTAGCGACAGGAAGAGGATCAGCTCTTTCAAGAGCGCGCTGCGACAAAATATCAGCTATCTTATCGGTATTCAGTGAGATAGCCCTTCTTAATAGGCAATCGCGTGGGCCATGAATATGAGATGCGGCGGCTGGCTTAAGCGCAGAAGCACAACCAAAGCAGCTAGTTTGTAAAAGCGACTCATTGACGGACAGTATAGCTTCCCGGAAATCGCTAAAGATATTACCTCCGCTAATCTTATCTAAACCGTCTATTTTTTTTAGAACTTCTAAAGGTTGATCTTGCAACTCAGCAAGTACCAAACGAATATTCTTACGCTTCAATTGATCATTGATGCCAAGCAAAGTCTGGGCACCTGTTAAATCCATTATGTGAACTGATTTCATGTGCAGAATGACTGCTTTTAAATCTTCTGTATAAGCAACGGTTTCAATAAAACGTTCAGTTGCTCCAAAGAATAATGGGCCATCAACTAAGAAAGTACGCACGAACTTACAAGACGGAACGGGCTGACGTATGCTAGCGCGACGGTCTGGATCATATGTATGTGGGATAACTTTAATTGCCGAAACTTGTCTAATAAACAAAACACAAGAAAGCAATAAACCGATGGTTACACCGGTAGTTAAATCCATAAGTACTGATATTAAGGTTGTGACTATGACTATAATGCCTTCTGTTCTAGAAGCATAAAAAATTCTTTTAGTAACGTCCCACTCGATTAGCCTAAATCCCGTAAGAATTAAAATACCTGAAAGAGCAGCAAGAGGAATTTGCTCTGCTTGTCTAGCAAAAAACATACCGAATAGAAGCAATATAGCAGCATGTATTAATCCTGAAAAACGGGTGCGAGCACCTGCCCTAATATTTACAGCAGTGCGAGCAATAGCACCTGATACCGGAATGCCACCAAAAAGAGGAGTGAGAATATTAGCTATTCCCTGGCCGATTAATTCTTGATCTGAATGATGTTTTGTTGACATAGTCATACCATCTGCAACCGAGGCAGATAATAGAGATTCAATAGATCCTAGTAAAAAAATTGTAATGGCAAAAGGAAATAATGTATCCAGATCTTGCCAAGGTAACTTAGGAATAGCTGGGAAAGGCAGTGATTGCGGGATCCGACTTATATCGATGATGCGTGGAACATTATAGTGAAATAGAAAAGCTATAAGTGAAACAAAGGCAATGGCAATAAGCTGCCCAGGAATAGCTTTGGTTACTCTCGGTATTAGCAAAGCAATGATTATGACAAGGAAACCAGTTAATAATGCATATAAATTCCACTCATGTTTAATAGCTACGTGCCAAGCTAGCCCTACTAAATCCTCAATGAATTCCGGTATTAAAGGGTGTCCTGCCAATGGTGGCATTTCTCCTGGGTGGGCGATTGGCTGATTAAGAACACCAATAAAATTAGACAATGAATTAAATATGAGAAGTGCGCCAATTGAATTTGTGAATCCAACAATTACAGGCAAGGGGATATTGCCAATCAATTTACCAAAGCGCAAGGCACCAGCTATAAATTGCAAAATTCCTGCCAAAAGACCCACTAACCAAACCGCGGCCATTCCATACGATTGAGAAATTTGCAAAAGCACAACAGCCATAGCAGCAGACGGTCCAGTAATGGCATACCTTTGCCCACCAAAGAGAGAACTAATGGTGCTAGTAATAATAGCTGTAGTTATGCCGATACCAGGTTCAACACCTGCGGCTATGGCTAAAGCAAGATTTAGGGGAAGGGCTACTAAAGTTACGGTGATTGCAGCCCAGAGATCTGCAGATATGGTAGACGCAACAAACATCGCTTTCCATTCTGACAAGAGAAAGGCTATATCCATGCCCAAAAATTTCTTCTCTAGAGAAATATTCTGCATGAAATAGTCCTTATTAACAAAGCAAGAAAAACGATTTAATTAAACTATTGTTGGGCTGCACAGGTAAATTAATTAGTTTTAGAGCCTATTAACTATAGTGTATAATACCCCGATAATTCGAATATGGTGATACTATAGACTCTGAATTTATCTTCTTGCCTGTATATTGTCTGATAAAAGAGCATTGATTTAAGTGCATCCTCGCTATTTTGCCGTAATAATTTTGCTATTGTTTTTTCAATTGATCGCGCCCTCGTCAGGAGCATTCTCTGAATATTCAATACGTCTTTGTGATTATCTAGCCACATTGAATTGCGAAGGCTGGTCGGATATCGCATCTGTTAAGACAACTGCCGCGGTCAGTCAAGGCGTATCAAGCTTACCTGCCAATTCTGTTCCAGATGATTTACTGAAAGAGTATAAGTGTCAGGATACCAATCAGCGTATTTTGCAAAGAGGACAAAGAAAGATTTTTATCGAGGTCTATCAGTTTGCCACTGCAGATGGTGCTTATGGCGCTTATTGCGCTGCTCGCAGAGGCTCATCAAGTTACCAAGCGCAAGGAGATGCATCAAGTGAAGATCCAAATAGCATTTCGTTCTGCAAAAACAGGTATTTTGCTTATTTGCACAGCTCAGAGTTAGATGATGACGAAGCCAAGGTAGCTATCAATAAATTGTCTCATCAATTGATTAATAGTTTAGAGGTGGTCGAAAGAACTCAGCAAAAGAGCGATTCTCCTGGCGATCCAAATAGTCAATTCTCAGCTTATAGCGATAGGCCGTCTGTATTTAATTCCATGCCTTCCCTGGAGCGGGTTCGTGGCAGTGAAAAGTTAGTTATGGGGCCGATTAGTCTGAAAAGATTTTTCCCGGCTCCTTATGCTGTCCGTCTAGCACCGTTGCTAAAAGGTGCTGTTGCCGATTACAGAATAGAGGAACCTCATCGCGATCGTTTGAAGTTATTGATTGCTTACTACCCTACCAGCCAGGAAGCGAGCGTGATTTATGCTAATTATGTAAGTATCTTAGGGGCGCAAAACGACGAAAAGTCGGCAGAGGGATTTACATATGCCACCAGTCTGTTCAAAGTGTCGGATTCGTTTCTTCTTTGCCAATTGCGCGATAAACATATTGTTGTAATAAAGGGAGCTCGGCATAAAGATACCCTTGGTGCACTGGCCCATCAGATTTATTTGTATTAGCTAAAAGCCGATCATCAATCGCAGGGCGCAAAAGCATAGCTCGATTTATTGGAATTTTACAGCGAAGACGTTATATAATGATTGCTATCGGGCCTACAATGAGGATGCTTTTTAAAGGACGTTATGCAATGGGATTAACCTATGCCAAAGTTCAGATGGAAAATTTAATTGGCAAGCGAACGCTTGAGACAAAAGCACTGGTTGATTCTGGAGCAGTTTTTTTTACTATGCCTGAACATATGGCTGTTCAGTTAGGATTTGATCTGACTAAAGTAATTACCCGAGAGGTTATATTGGCAGACGGAAGTCGTAAGGCAGTACCCATGATTGGGCCGCTTCGAGTGCATTTTGCTGATCGCTATTGTGATTTATCAGCTTTAGTACTGGGGGACGAACCATTATTTGGGGCTGTACCTATGGAAATGATGGATCTGGTTGTTAATCCGGCATCTCAAACGTTAACGGTAAATCCTGATAGTCCGTATGTTCCTGTTGCTCCGGCAAAATGAAACTCGCTCAGAATTCCTCGGAATTCAAAGAATCATCGACAAATGACTTTATCTATACGCAAAACTAATTTCGATCACACTAAAGTACAAGAAACCTTGGCCAAGTCTTGGTCAATTAAATCCAGCTCTAAGTATACAAATGAAAATCCAGCTAAAGGACAATGCAGCGTCACCGCTCTGGTTTTACAGACTATATATGGTGGGGCTATCCTAAAAACTTCTGTTAATGGAGCCTGGCATTTTTACAATAGAATTGAAGGCGAAATTTATGACCTAAGCTTAAGTCAATTTGAGCAGCCGCCTCAGTTCGATAATATTCCTTCCAGTCGCGAGGAAGCGTTTAACGATACTAGTGAAGAGCAATACGGACACCTACTGCATCAATTCAAATCGATGATATCGGAATAGTAAACATAAATGCGCTGTCCTTCTTAGCTGTTCCTAGAATAAACTCCTTGGCGAATAAATTTATTCTTTAAGCTTCGATAAAATATGCTTTATATATTTGGCAACTGAAAATCTTCCACTTTATTTTAGACTTTAATCGTGCAAACTTCGCCTTTGAGGGGTTTGACAGTTTTATATATCCAGAATGATGAGTATGCTGATCTCGATGAAGTCGAAAGATTTCTTGCCACTCACTTATGCTCAACTTTCAGTGCGCTCAACTTCGAGCGCAGGGTAAAGCTCTAGCCACTTTATGCGCGGTGGATTACCCGGCTCACAAGCCAAACGCAACCCTGGTCGCTCAAAAATCATAGTGGCATCACAAGATCTTTCCTCATTGCTGCTCTTGAAACTACCAAAAATGCTTTTCGCTTCTTCTAATGTTTTTGGTATGCTTGGTTGGCGTTGACATTCTGACATGACTCTTAATTTTGCAATAGTGCAGTTTTTGTCGTTATCGAGAACAGTAAATTCAATGGTTTTGGAACAAAAAGAGTAAAATGTAGCGTTTGCAGTACGCCAGCTACCGTCAGGTTCTCCAAATTTGCTTTTTACTTCAGTGAAACTAGTTCGTCCTGGAATTACGCCACTCCACCCATCATTGCTATTCCATTGTCCATAGTTTGCCCAGCTCTCATTTAAGCTCCGGTCTTCAAAACTGTTTACCATAGAATTCACCTCGAGCTCAAGAACATTTCTGGACTAGTCTGTTTTAGCCTTCGCACTTCTTGCTCCGTTGCAGCAATTTGAGCTTGAGCTGTACTATTATTCAGCACAATCGTACCGGACCAGGCGCGAATGTACATGCTAGCTCCATTTGCATACCTACCATAGACTTGGTCTATCATAAGCTGATCATCTGCTTGGGCAAGGCGATAGGCATCAGGATAATTTAAAAACAAACTTTCTCTAGACATTGGGTCCAGTAAACAAGCACGCGCCTCTGTACTATTTTCTTCTGGGTTTGGGAAATAGCTTGAAGGCGGTTTTACCAATGCTAGATTCCGCATTTCACCACCGGTTAGCTTTTTAGCACCAGGAATTTCTTTGCCGTTTGTATCACATTCTATCCAGTCTGGGTATACGTCCGCGTTGGGTCTTGCCGGATCTGCTACTGCTTTGTAATAGGGTGTATAAGTTTGCCCCTGCGCGTCTGTTTTTGTTTGCCCACGTAATGCCCATTTATTTATATTACCATCAGTTGTATCTATTATCCTACTGTAACCATAAAGAGTAGCACGTGTCTCTTCGTTAGCCGGAAAAATATTGTTCCAAGCATGAACCAATTCATGACCAAATATATTTTCAAAACTTTGCGTTCTTGTGTCTGCTGGCTGCAGTGCATAGCACTGCAAAGCTGGTTTCTTAGAAGCGTTAGGCCGTAAGTAAATAGTATCTCCATCTACAGATCCCAATGCATCGTTCTTACAGGTATCTTTTTCGAGAAAGGCTACTTTAATTTGTCTAGGCAAAGCTGGAAATTTTCTTCTTACTTCATCAATGACTTTCATTTGGGCTAAGCTTGGCCTATTGACTGCTATGAGGTTTGGCTTTCCGTCTTTGTCCGGAAAATTAAGACTAGTGCCATAGATAAAACTAATATTGGCTGCATTCAGCTGTTGTTCGAGGTTATTACGTTCAGACTCATAAGCAGCATCCCCCATATTTCGTCGATAATATTTGTCTAGATCTTCTGGTTTGCTGCTAGAGGTATCCTTAAAACCGTATGGGCTCCGTTTGAATTCCACTCCTAGGCTGTCTCTGCAAGACCAACCCCCTTCCGTGGAAACTTTGATATCAAAAACGTTCTCAGGCAAATTATATTGTCTAGCCATCAATCTTGCCTGTAAAGAATGATCGTTCAATTGCCATTCTTTGGTAGTGGGGTCCTGAGTCCAACTTATTTGTCTTTTCAAATCTCCACCCGCAAACGTCTCAGTTATTGAAAACACATCTTGTCCTGATCCATTCTTGCTCCAACCTAAACTTGCTTTGAAGTTGTCAGCTTCGCCTGGTGGCAGAGTTAATTTAGATAAATTGCCTTGCTCGTTATAATCATATTCAAGACCAACCCGGTTCATGGCCTCGCCGTGGCGCCTTTCAGAGCCATCTGGATAAATTGTATGCATAAAACCTTTTTGCGACCCATCTGCGCCAATAATTCTGTCTGGGAAAGACAAAGTACCGTTATTTGAAATTTCTGGTGGATTTATCCAGACCCTTTGTCGGCTATGGTCCCAAGCGCCAGCATCATCCACACCATGCCACCCTGAAAAGGTTTCACCCGGTTTTACCGTATTAGTGCTTTCTCGCAGAGAGGGGGACTGTCCTCGCAGCTCATAAATACAAGCTCCGACCTTTCCAGAAGTCCCTATTTGATCGGGATAATCAAATCGAGCCAACATATTTAGCTTTTTGTAATTGGCTGTTATTAATCGACCAAATTGGTCCTTTTCCAACTGGATTTCGCCGTTGTGTATAGTTTCTATGTGATGTTTTTCGTCGCTGAGCAAAAGATTATTATTGCTGTCTACCCGGATTGAATGTTGAGCAAGAAGTTGACCGTCATTACTGTAATGCCTGTATTCGCTTGCACCTGGTACATCTGGCACTAAACTGCGTTCCATTTTTCTGCCGTCAGCAAAAGTATATTTTATTGGAGTTAATGCCCTTTGGTCGGCATTCGTGGAAGGGCGGCTAGGTGATTCAACCCGGCTTGGGGTTTGCTGTTCTTCAGATCTTCCTGGTCTTGCTGCTGGTCCTGCTTCCGGTCTTGCTTCCGGTCTTGTCGCTGGTACTGTTTCTGGTCTTGCCGCTGGTCTTGCTGCTTCTGGTCTTGCCGCTGGTCTTGCTGCTTCTGGTCTTGTCGCTGGTGCTGTTTCTGGTCTTGCCGCTGGTCTTGCCGCTGGTCTTGCTGCTTCTGGTCTTGCTGCTTCTGGTCTTGCTGCTTCTGGTCTTGCTGCTTCTGGTCTTGCTGCTTCTGGTCTTGCCGCTGGTCTTGCTGTTTCTGGTCTTGCTGTTTCTGGTCTTGCTGTTTCTGGTCTTGCTGTTTCTGGTCTTGCCGCTGGTCTTGCTGTTTCTGGTCTTGCCGCTGGTCTTGCTGTTTCTGGTCTTGCCGCTGGTCTTGCTGTTTCTGGTCTTGCCGCTGGTCTTGCTGTTTCTGGTCTTGCCGCTGGTCTTGCTGCTTCTGGTCTTGTCTCCGCTTGTGCTGTTGCAGATGAAGTTGTCACTCCTGAGCTTGATCTGTTCGAAGGAGTTATTTGATCAGCTGTTCTTCTTAAGGCTTCGTAGTTATTCGCCAGATCAGGAGAAATTTCTATCTGCCCTACGACTCGTCGCGCAGAATCAAACCTAATAAGATTCATTTTTCCGTTTTCTTTCGCTGCGGTTCTAGTATAGCCAGATCCATCTGGGTGGATTACAATCTGTCCGCGATCTTTGCCGTGCTCCGATTGGATGCGGTCATAGCCATCCACGGCACAGCCATAATAGTTATGGATGATATCTCTATTTTGATCTAAATAACTTTCTACAGCATAAGTGCCTTGCTTAAGCCCATCATTTCCTGCTTGCCAGTGAAGTTCAACTTTTTTACCAGCATGGGTCCAGTTGTTGGTTCCCTCTAAGCCAAATGTGCCATCTGGGCGGTTGACATGGCGCCAACGCTGCTCAACTTGATAAAGCTGATTATCTATATTGACCGAATAGGGCGGATATGAATAAGGATAAACAGGTGCTCGCCCAACTGCTGGCTCTGCGGACTGATTTCCCTCGACTAAAGTAACATTGGGGAGTCTGTCAGCGCCTGAGTTAGGGCGCATTGTCTGTTGACCACCCTGAGACAATCTTTCGCTACCAGAAAGTCTGAGCCTGTCGGGTGTTCCAGACTGAATCTCTTCACGTCTGTCGTCGCGTTCTTCAGTTCGTAAGGGTTCTTGCATAAAAACTTTGCTCTCGAGTAATCTCAGTCTAGTTAAGGATCGTAAGAAAATTGTGAGATGCTAGGTTGCCTTGATTAAATAACACTAACAAATCTTACTTGCAGTGATTTTAACCACACTCACTGTTCATTGCTTGTACTAATCATCTGCGAGCCAGCTATCATTTCGATCAGCTAAATTTTGAGGAACGATCACTTGCTTCCAAGTTGAGATGAGGTTTTAAATCAACATCAGCAAAAAGATATCAAAGGAAATAGTAAATAAAAATCTTCCACTTTATTTTAGACTTGAAGCGTGTAAAGTTGGCACTTTCCGGGTTTGACAGTAAGAGTAGTAATTGCTATCATTCTGTTTCGCTTAACTCCTTCTGGGGAGATTTTTGCGATTGGCATTTCTTATTGCAACGTATTAGAATAAGAAAGCTGATTTGAACCCTGATAACTGAATAGCCATGAACAGCGCCTGTCAAAAAATTTGAGTAGGCAAACTATTCCGAATAGTTCTATAAGTTTAGCGATGTATGAAAAGCGCAAGCCGATCGCAAAGCTATACTTTTGACAACGGAGAGTTTGATCCTGGCTCAGGACGAATGCTGGCGGTGTGCTTCACACATGCAAGTCGAACGGGGTAGCAATACCTAGTGGCGGACGGGTGAGTAACGCGTGGGAATCTGCCTTAAGATGGGGGATAGCTAGCCGAA
Organism: Candidatus Melainabacteria bacterium; assembly: GCA_963845445.1. GTDB lineage: Bacteria > Cyanobacteriota > Vampirovibrionia > Obscuribacterales > Obscuribacteraceae > JABDBL01. The sequence continues at coordinate 363,713 of CAWJSE010000003.1, forward strand.
AGGCTAATTAATACCGCATAAGTATATATCTCGACAGTTTTATATATAAAAGTAGTAATACGTCTTAAGATGAGCCCGCGTCCGATTAGCTAGTTGGTAGGGTAAAGGCCTACCAAGGCTACGATCGGTAGGTGGTCCGAGAGGACGATCACCCACAATGGAACTGAGACACGGTCCATACTCCTACGGGAGGCAGCAGTGGGGAATTTTACGCAATGGGCGAAAGCCTGACGTAGCGACACCGCGTGAACGAAGAAGCCTTTTGGGGTGTAAAGTTCTGTCGGCTGGGAAGAAAAAAATGACGGTACCAGCAAAGGAAGCATCGGCTAACTACGTGCCAGCAGCCGCGGTAAGACGTAGGATGCAAGCATTGTCCGGATTTATTGGGCGTAAAGAGTTCGTAGGCGGTTTGTTAAGTCTAATGTTAAAGATCAGGGCTCAACCCTGGGACTGCATTGGATACTGGCAGACTGGAGTGTGGTAGAGGTAAGTGGAATTTCTGGTGTAGCGGTGAAATGCGTAGATATCAGGAAGAACACCAGTGGCGTAGGCGACTTACTGGGCCATAACTGACGCTGAGGAACGAAAGCCAGGGGAGCAAATGGGATTAGATACCCCAGTAGTCCTGGCTGTAAACGATGGATACTAGGCGTAGCGGGTATCGACCCCTGCTGTGCCGCAGCTAACGCGATAAGTATCCCGCCTGAGTAGTACGGCCGCAAGGTTGAAACTCAAAGGAATTGACGGGGGCCCGCACAAGCGGTGGAACATGTGGTTTAATTCGAAGCAACGCGAAGAACCTTACCAAGGCTTGACATCTGAAGAAAGTTACGGAAACGTGACTGTGCTCGCAAGAGAACTTCAAGACAGGTGGTGCATGGCTGTCGTCAGCTCGTGTCGTGAGATGTTGGGTTAAGTCCCGCAACGAGCGCAACCCTCGTTGTTAGTTGCCATCAGGTAAAGCTGGGCACTCTAGCGAGACTGCCGGTGACAAACCGGAGGAAGGTGGGGACGACGTCAAGTCATCATGCCCTTTATGCCTTGGGCTACACACGTGTTACAATGGCTAGGACAATGTGATGCAAGACCGCGAGGTGGAGCGAATCACCAAACCTAGTCCCAGTTCGGATCGCAGGCTGCAACTCGCCTGCGTGAAGTCGGAATCGCTAGTAAACGCCGATCAGCACGCGGCGTTGAATACGTTCCCGGGCCTTGTACACACCGCCCGTCACGTCATGGAAGTTGGTCAAGCCCGAAGTCGGTGCGCTAACCGTAAGGAAGCAGCCGCCTAAGGCAGGGCCGATGACTGGGACGAAGTCGTAACAAGGTAGCCGTACCGGAAGGTGCGGCTGGATCACCTCCTTTCTAGGGAGAAATCGGATATATCACTTCGGTGTGGTAGAACTCCGACAATATTGCCTGATTCTAGTAATTCTCACAGAAAGCTAGAATCCAATTTAGAAGTCGCAAGACCTCTAAAGTAAGTGGCTCTCCTAGGTTGATATCGGTGAAACTTATTTGGTCAGAAAAGAATTATCTGCTCAAATTGCCAAGTAAGTGGAGATAGACGGCGTTCAGTAATGGCTATTTAGTTATCAGCGTTCATCTGATAATTATCAAAAAGAACCAAGATAGAATGCAACTGCGTTTATTCTTGGTTCTTTTTTATTGGGCATTTTAAGACCTCTTTCCCTTAAAAGATGCTTATATATCGCTATAGGTATCTTTCTTTGCAAATATTATCTAGTGGCAGAGCCATGTTGAATACAAAGTGATGATTAAAGCAAGGTAGCGACAAACACTAAAAAAGGTAACCATATGAGCAAGCATCTTCCTGCAGAAAGTCAATTTATTGTATATGAGTCGGAAGACGGACAAATCAAAATTGATGTGCGCCTTGAAGATGAAAGTGTTTGGCTTACTCAACAACTTATGGCTGAGCTGTTTCAGAGTTCAAAACAAAATATCAGTCATCATATCCAGAGCATTTATGAGGAAGGAGAACTAGTGCCAGAAGCAACTGTCAAAAAATATTTGACAGTTCGTCCTGAAGGTAACAGAGACGTTCAAAGACAATTGGAATACTATAATCTGGACATGATCATATCGGTTGGTTACCGTGTCAAAAGCCATGTAGCCACTCGCTTTCGTGTATGGGCTACTCAACGACTGAAAGAATATATTATCAAGGGCTTTGCTCTGGATGATGAGCGGCTCAAGCGCGGTGGTGGTAGCAATTATTTTGATGAGTTGCTGGCCCGCGTTCGGGATATTCGCTCTTCAGAAAAAATTTTCTGGCGCAAAGTGCTTGATATTTATTGTACTAGCATAGATTATGATCTCAGGGCAGAGGTATCGAGAGAATTTTTCAAACTTATTCAAAATAAAATGCATTGGGCGGCTCATGGACAAACAGCAGCAGAAATTATTTATGGACGCGCTCGCATCCAAGCCTAATATGGGTATGACAAACTGGCAGGGAGCGAGGATTCAAAAAAGTGAAATTGAGATAGCTAAAAATTATTTGACTAAGCAAGAGCTCGATATTCTTAACCGCATTGTCACCATGTATCTTGATTTTGCTGAACTGCAAGCTTTGAATCGCAAACCCATGACAATGCTGGATTGGATTACAAAGTTGGATGATTTTCTGAAACTTTCCGGGCGAGATATATTGACCCATGCTGGCAAAATAAGCCATGATACCGCTTTAGAAAAAGCGCATAAACAGTACGAAAAGTTTCGGCAACTAGAGTTGTCTCAGCCAACTGAAGTGGAAAAGCATTTTATAGAAATGGAGCAAGAGATAAAGCAAATTGAGCCTACAAAACAGCAGAGAGATAAGCATGATAAGAAGTAAGCAAAAACCCCAATCAATAAAAAGAAATCACAATGCAGTCATGTAAGTTCTAAAGAAAAATCGGATATATCACTTCGGTGTGGTAGAACTCCGACAATATTGCCTGATTCTAGTAATCTCACAGAAGAATAGAATCCAATTTAGAAGTCGCAAGGCCTCTAAAGTAAGTGGCTCTCCTAGGTTGATAAAAGAGTAATTCCTTCTTTATTGGGTCTTATAATCTTGGGGGATTTTAAAAGACTCGTCTGGCATAGGATTGTAATTCCATTTTATTAACCGATCAGAATAAGAGCATTTTCCATTATCTCTATATTCAGTGAGAATCAAACACTCAGTTTGTTTATCAAATAGCCAATGGTTTTCACGAACTCCGAATTTTTCTATCCAATCTCTGCATTTATGGTTATCGACTATTTTTTCACCAATTAACTTTATATCTTGATGATCATTTCTTGAGCAATTAAATAATTGTTCCTCAGCTTCGTCAAAGGCTAATGCACTTTCAAACCGGGCACCGGCTGCTTGTATAGTCACAGTTTTATTTTTTGGGTCGATAAGATAACTTCTGCGTTTAGGAATATCCAGAACCGTATACATACCGTCAGCACTTTTATTTTTCCAAAATATATGACCCTTGCCGTCAGAAGAAACGGTAATAATCTCTATTTTACTGTTCTCATTATCTGTCCTCCTATAAGTAGCTGTATAAGCTGTTTTAGAGAGGGAAATTGATTTCTGCGGAAGAGATGGCCACGAATGATCACACTTTTTGCAATACCAGACTGGTTCCGTCGGTTCAGTGATACAGCCGCCTAATACGACTCTGCCTTGTCCAGCTGATTCCATTAATTTGCGATCGGGATAGCCATAAACTATCGGAATTACGTTCACTGATGACTGGCAATAAGGACACCAGGGGAAGGCAATGCCATAGATAACTATACTTGGGATAATGACACTGCATACAACCAGCGAAATTAGCAAGTTGGCCTTAAACCACATTCCTTTTGCTTTTCGCCATGAGCATATTGCGTAAATGATAGTGGCAAATGACCAACAGAATAGGATTAGTTGTACAGTAAAAATTAACAAGTCCCTTAGCTCCTACAAATTCAGACCGAAAAGTAATAATCTATTGGATTCGATCCGCTTTATCACATCTATACCTTATGCCCAGTTTATTTGAATGGCATAGCTCTTTCATGTCCATTAGCTTCTATTTTTAATCCTGTCTGTCTGATTAGGATTTATTTTGCAATCATCGGCTCAAATTGCCAAGTAAGTGGAGATAGACGGCGTTTAGTAATGCCTATTTAGTTATCAGCGTTCATCTGACGATTAACAAAAGAATAAAGATAAATGCAACTTGACGCCAATCACAACTGCGTTTATCTTTATTTCTTGTTATGGGGTTTTTATACAAAGACAAGAGTATGTACAATTACTTTCCAGTCTTTTGCATATCCTGCTATAAATAATTTGATTTAACGAAGTTTTTTGCGTTACCTATTACAAGTTGAGATTTAAAGATGGCAGATGAGTCAAAAGCGGAATTAAGAAAAATTCGATCGGCTTTAATACGAGCCGAGAAGCGAATTACATCAAAATTGATTGATCCCGTGTCTGACGCGTTGAGAAAAAAAATTGACTTAATTATCGAAGACATTGACAAGAGAATTGTAGAGCGAGAGTATCTTTGCAAAGAGCAAGAAATAAAGCTAGAAGGAGATAAGACTCTCATAGAACTTGACGAAATTTGGAATCAAGCCTTTACATTACTGCAGCAAACATTAGACTGCACCTCCAAAGTTACATCGGCAGAAACGTGGGGAGCAGCGGCACCATTTTCTTTTGCTCTAGCATTTGCCGTCACCATGTTTGCATGTGTGATTAAAGTTCAATTCGTTGTAATTAAAACAACCCTATTTTTGATTGCTGCAATGTTGGTAATTCTTGCTTTCATTTTATTCTTTTATGGAAAAACCGGTTCCAAGAAGACGAGAATAGAATTAAACCAAACGAATGAATCAGTTCAATTGAGTGTAAAACAAATCGAGGAGCGCTTAACTGCTTTCGAACAGAATTAGTTGCTACAAGCATAGCTGGTTTAATTTTTCTTATGGAGAAATCAAAATATCACCTCAGTGTGGCTAATCATGTAGATATGCTTATAGATACTGGATCCTATCTTCTTTCAAACTATGCATTCCAATTCAATCAAGATAGCTTAAAAAAGACACTTGAGCAAACCTTTGACAGAAAAGCCACAAAAAAATGGTCCTAAATAGTTTTGCCATGGTTTCTATTTTTCATGCGCTAGTACATACGTTCGGAGTGCCTTGTTCATTAAAGCTGTGTACAATTTGCCGTTGGCTTGATTTTTGAACCAGGCGAGAACGTCAGCGTCAACCCGCAGGCTGACTAGCTCTTTAACTGGTCTATAAAATTTACCAATCTCTGCTTTACTCCAATCAAGCTTCAGCGGAATATCAGAAAAATCTATTTCATCGTCTGCCATTTTTTCTAATACTTTTAATTCAGCGGCCAGTTTTGGCGTGATAACGCCTGGCTTCTTTTGTAGCCGCTTTACGTACCGAGATGAGCCGGATGACTTTTTTACCATGTTCGTTTTTCCTATAACAATGTGCCACGAATAAAATTACATTACCTACACGACCTAAAGTGCTGTATCGATCCTCGTTACCTGCAGTTCTGCTAAATTCGGTCAAATGAGATTCGTCGTCAAACACTAATCGTCCAAGTTCAAAGCTGACTTTGTGTTTTTCATAATTACTGATTGCTTTGACAGGATCCCATTCAAAAATCAGTATTTCATTATCGTATGACATAATTGTAATACATCTTTTAAATTAAGGCAAGTGCTTTCCAGCCCAATAACATCGGACTGGGCTTATGTTTATCTACGGACGTGACAGCCCAAAAGTTCAAAAAATTAGATTAAATCTAAAGTCATGCTGGATAACTTATTCGCTCAAATTGCCAATGAGGTGGGGATAGACAGCATCTAGTAATGGCTATTTAGTTATCAGCGTTCATCTGATAATTATCAAAGAGAACCAAGTCTTTCTTAGCTGGACTTTTCGTTTGCCAATTGTTTAAACAATACCTCCAGTTTCTCAATTTTTGTTCTCGAGCTGCACAAATTGCCAAGTAACTGGAGACAGACGGCGTTCAGTAATGGCTATTTAGTTTTTTCTGTTGTACATTTGTGTGTGTATTTAAATATTTGGAAATAACACTCGCTAAACACCAAGAAGAATTATCTCATTAGGTTTTTTATCAATGCGAAAGAATGCCTTTACAAAATTAACAATAATGCTTTCTCCCAGCGCGTTTCTGTCCCTTACAAGCTGCTATCTATTTTCCACCGATCCTGACTCAATACCATTCTCCAAAGGTATTTATACGGCGAGCTATGAAGAGATACGGACTCTCAATGGAAAAACAGATAAGTATAATTACAAAATTTCGTCCAATGGCAATGGCCGTAAGTGCTGCTTCGACGATAGTCGCTTTATTGGTCTGCGCTGTGTTGATGATCATCTTGCGGGCAAAGAATATGGACTCAATACCCAGAAAAAAACGGCAGTTTGGAGCTTATTAAAGAACGAGGGAAAGTGGAGATACGATGAAAATTGGTTTAAAGATTATTTCATGAGTTCTCAGCTTAAGTCAGTTGGAGAATCCCTTATAAATGGACACCAATGTCGTGGTTATATAGTGGACCTTGGTTTAAAAAGCCCGGCTCAAAAGCATCCGCCTGATTATGAATATTGGTTTGATAAAGATACCGGTAGTCTCATCTACGGAAAAAGTGCGTATGAGACTATAAAATTGCTCAATTATCAGAATACCCCTCTGCCGCCCTCATCATTTGAAATCCCAAGCGATTATCAAATATCGAGAGACCCAATGTGGTCCTTTTGTAAAGTTCATCCGATTACAAAGACCAAATTTAGGTAGATCTATACGTAATCACGTAGTTTGTTTAGGGTTGCAATCCCCGTCTAGGCATATCATCTTTCTTCAATCCCACCATAAAAATAAGTTTTTATTTGCTTTAAGTTCATTTGCTAATGCTTCGATTGTTTCAGTGCCTTGGTCTACGATATCTGGACAGAATTGATACATTTCCCGAGCAAGTTTTTCGGCATTAACTACAGGCTGCTTAAATTCACCCTCAATCAAGCTACTTTCACTTTGTCTTAGTACAAATGGATTCTCTTTTTCCATATTTTCTAACCACTCAACTATCTCTTCAGGGGTACTAGAACCCGATGCGCAAACCTCGGTTGCTAATACCGCAACATATTTTTCTTGAGTAGGGAAAAGGAGGGCTGGAGGATCTTCTTCCTCACAAAGGATAAGCAAGTAGCCTGCTTTGTCTGCCTCCGCCACCATATTTTTATAATTTGGATCATGCAATTTCGGCGACTGATCTTTTTCACTGATAGACACTTTATACATCAGGACACCCTTGTGTTTTAACCAAGGGATGGGCTCATTTCCACAAATCTGAGCGAGCTTTTGCGATAATTCAATAAATTCGGATTTATTGGCTGACTTAGATAAGTTTTTAAGCAATCTACGATATTCTGGCAAACTAGAAGGCTTACCACTTAAATTAGCAAGATAGTCGGCAATTTTATTGTGACTTCCTCTTGCATGACGAGCCGGATCGTAATTCCATTTATCTTTTGCTCCTACATCTGCACCATGATCGGCTAAAAACTTAACTACATTGAAATAACCGGCACCGGCGGCCGCCATAAGAGCAGTTAAGCGATCATGTTCATTGCAAACCTCGAGATCGGTTCCCGGCCTAACTATTTTGCGCAACATTTCTAGCTGGATAGGCTCGTTTGATTCACATACCACATTATCAGTCGTCGTCAATCCTCCGGCAGCATACACAATTGCCGGATGCGCTGCACACCTCTGATTTTCAAGAATTTTTTCCCAGTGCTCATCTTTTGCTTTAGGCCTAGGCCCTGCCAATAGCGGATCAGCCCCTGCAGTTAGCAGCATTTCAAAGAGATTAAATATACCGTATTCTGCAGCATAGGAAAGAGCGGTACGTCCTTTTTCGTCAAGAGCATTTAGATCGCTGCCAGAATTAATAAGCTTTTCCACCATTTGAGTAGCACCGAGTTTGGTGGCTTTATATAAATTAGTCGTGGAATTTGCAAGTTCTCGATCTGCACATTCACGCAAAAATTTTATAGTAGCAGTGCGATTCTTGTCTTCGAAGGAAGTGAGCGATTTCCAAATAGCATTTCGCCCAATATTATCTTCTAAAAGTACGCTACCGCCACCATTCACAAGTGCTCGCACTATTGGCAGATTATCTTCCCCAGCTGCAATCATTATAGGTGTGTAATGAGTATGTTTTTGGCGCAAATTAGGATCGGCTCCAGCTGTAAGTAAAGCCATTACTACTTCCACTGAGCCGCGTGTGTTACGCATAATATCGCCGCTAATTGCCAATGACAACGGGAGAGCTCTATTTGGATCTGCCCCAACGTTAAGCAACTCTTTGACAATTGCTAAATTGCCAGTTTTTGTCGCCAAAGTTAAAGGGGTATCTTCCTCCTTCGGCACCTGGTCAACTTTAACCCCGGCAACAATACAATTTTTTACTTCTTCCAGGTTACCCTGTTCAATCGCAGCCTTTAACCGCTCTATCAGTTTTTGTTGGGAGAACCCAAATAGCGAATTTCGTATGTTTTCAAAAAAGGTCATAGCATATTCCGTGGCTCTAGTTGAGCAAAATCAAGTAAACAATACTGGTTTACATGAGGTAGTTCATGCACTAGGGTGGCTAGGACATTCAAGTCACCCCCTATCGCCCAGTTAGCTTCCACAATAGATAACTGTCTGCTTATCGCCAATATCGTCGAATAACGAAAGACTAATTATTATTGGTGGAGTGAAAGGCAGCGCATTAGCCGCATAAAAATTCTCCTTTCCGAACTGGTCAATAAGCGAACAAAAACTTCCAGTGGGAACTTTGACTGCTGTAATTCGATTGCGATTTAAAGTAGCATCAAGTAATAGTCTCACAAGAGCATTCGCCGAAGCACCCTTTTCTTTTTCTGAACACGAAAGCACAGACACGAACAAAGTTTCTTTCAGGTTGATATCCCAATCTCTGTATCTTCGACAAGCAATAGGATCATCTCCGCGATACCACAGCGTTTCATAGACTATCTCATCACCGGGTTGGCCCTTGCTCTACATGGCAATAAGACATTGTTACTTTTACGATGGGCTTCAAAGGCGAACCAGGAAAATCTAAGTAATCTTTACATTCATTAGGACGTACATAAACCAAATAGCCAGAAAATTGAGCCATCATCTGCTCCAGGTTTACCTGGGCAGATGATGGCTTAAGAGCAAAGAGTTGATTCATAAGAAGACAGCTCAAGCTCAAGATTATTCGCAAAGGCCTCACGGACATACCTATTTAGTTTTTCCTGGCAGCACTATGTTCATGATGCGATTCTATAGATACTCCAGTTGTTCCTCCGGTTGATCCAGAAGTGCCGGAGCTACTACTAGTACCGCTACCACTCGGTGGCAGAGCTTGGGCTGTGCTAGGAGCAATCATCAGCGAAGAGACATCGATAAATTCTAAATCTTTGGCAGTTACATTGTTCTTAATCCAACTCAATTGGTCCTGAACCCAACCTTCATTTGGATCACCATTTAAGTAGAACACACCACCATTTTGAGTCACAATCGCTCCATATTTAGCTAATGCTTGTAATATGATTTTAGCTTGAAGAGGAGCCTTAGGAATCAAACTAGCAGCAGAACCTGCTTTTAACCGCAACATTATTCCCATAGGTGGCCCGGCAGGGTTGGTTTCTGCGTAATGATTAGCAGGCCAATTATAAGTGTAATTTGTCTTGCTTACGTTTATGCTTATAGCATGATTTATTGCACCGGTTGCAACCTCAGCATATTTAGCTAAGGGAACAAGAAGTGAGTAACCGTATGCACAAGCCGATGTATTACCAGGCGTACGTTCTGCATTCGAATTGAGCTTGAAAATTGATCCAGAATCAGCAGTCCAATTGCCGCTTCCATCGGATTGTGCATGAAACAATTCATAAGATATGCCATTGGCTACATCAAGTCCAAGATAATGACTATCTCCACTTCCACTCGGAGTTCCCAATTCTCCGTTTGCGTCGGGATTACCTTGTGTACCGGTCCAAGGAGATCCCTCCATTTTTATTTGAGTTTGATCTATGGGCATCAGATAAGGACCGGGATCGCTCTCAGCAGGCCAAGCTACTATCTTTACATTTACCATTTTACCTTGTCCAGGTTGAATAACGTTATATGGTATTCCTATTGTTCCTCCCTGATAGCTTATCGAATTGAAATCGCAATAAAGAGGAGAGTTTAAGCCAAATATGCTCATATAGTAGTCCGATTTAGGATCAACCGGGCAACCTGTCACCATAGTATTCAGCATATTGTTGGCAGGAAATTCTTGCACTTTGAATATATTGTTTCCTCCATCCCCGTTTGCACCGGTATTCACTGGTGGCGGAGGTGGTGGTGGCGTCACTGGAGGAGGCGTCACTGGTGGTGGAGGTGGCGGCGGTGTCACTGGTGGTGGCGGTGGTGGTGTCACCGGAGGCGTCACTGGTGGTGGCGGTGGTGGTGTCACCGGAGGCGTCACTGGTGGTGGCGGTGGTGGCGGTGTCACCGGAGGCGTCACTGGTGGTGGCGGTGGTGGCGGTGTCACCGGAGGCGTCACTGGTGGTGGTGGTGGAGGTGGCGGCGTTACTGGTGGCATAGTACCACTGAGTTTATTTATTTGCTTCTGTAATTGCGTCTCTTGTTTTTGAAGCGCCTTTTCCTCATTCTTTATCCAGCTCTCTTCTCGTTGGACTCTATGACTTTGCTTTTCGCTCTCAAGTTTTTTCAATTCTTGACTTAATTTATTGACTTCCGATTGATCTCTTTTAATTTCCCTTTCGTCTCTTCGAATAATTCGATTTTTATTAGACTTACTTTCTTTTGAGTCCTTCGATTGGGCTGATGCAATACAGTTCACTCCTAAAGCCGAATGCAATGAAAGTGAAATTGAAAGTATCAAATAATATCTTTTCATGGCGAAATGCATAAATAAAACCTCTCAGTATTTGCCCCGCTAGTTTTCGAACCTCTGAAAATAGTAAAAGTAGTTTAAATAACTGCGTCTAGTATCTGCGCTAATCTTTCCCTCTACAGCCTCATAAATATCAGCGTTGGCATTAGTTTAATTTTAGTTGTCTAAATTTAATTGAAACTGGAATGAGAAATCTTCCTGCGAGAACCAGGAGGGAAGCGCATTTCCCTACGCTGCCCTCAGTCATCTGCATAATAAAATACTCAATCCAATTTGTCCTATTTGCAAGTCTTAGAGTGTCACTTTCATGCTGTTTTTTTTTATTGAAAAACCGTTTGCTATTTTTACGCATTTGCCACGCCGTTTCTGATAAGTATTGCTGAAATTATGGACTGCCATGTTGCTGCTCTACATCGCCGAGCACGCCTATTTATGGCAGTTTTGTCTTACAGTTACGCATTTAGCCTAAGATTAATTCGCAGACTGCCGCGTTATTAATGACCCAAAAAGGGCATTGGAAGAGTAGTCTCTCTTAAGTAACCATATGTACTACCTCATCCCTCAAAAGCTAACAATCAAACGAAACAACCGACATGGCGCGGTAATCGTGCTTGCGTGCGCACTGATCTTTATACTGGTGCTTATCCTCATCTTTATGTTTAATGTGTGGAAATTGTTTTTCAATGTAATGGATTCCCAAAGTATTAGCGATTCAGCAGTACTGCAGTCCGTTGAAATTTTAAATGAGAATGATTGCATTGGAAAAATAAATAACATCACCGTCATGTCTAGAGAACTAGTATACGACACACGTGCGTCGTATGAGGCCACTCTAAATGCTAACTATTTCTTTCTGGAACCCCTAGCAAGACAACTTCTTAACCAATCAAGATTCGGATCATCAGTTGTGGACCAAGGGCGCAAGCAATTGATATTATCGAGATTGGATCAGTTAGCAAAAGTGTTAAAGGCGGATGATACTTTGGCAATTCATCAGGCAGAAATAGTAGATCTGCAGGTTGGTATGACGACCGATCCAAAATCCAATGCATATGATGACTCGGCCGATGAACTACAAGAATTCGATCTTAAGAATCACTACGTTGATGTGAAGACAAAAAGATTCTTTGGCAATGTTAATGCAAAATTACCCGAAAACGACGCGGACCTATGCTTCAAGATCAGTCCACTGCGCGGCATAGTGCAAGGGCAGGTGCAACAAGCCGGTTTACTTGCTGAAACAGCATTCATCAAAACGGCGCAGCTGATTAAAGAGGGACAAACCGTAAAAAAAGTTTCGTGTGATCAAATGCCTTGTGCAGTTAAAATCCAGTTCTCCTTTCCAGTAAATAGCGACCTGTCCGCTAACGCTGATAGACGGGTTTCAATTTCGACTTGCGCTTTGACTCACGGCGGACAGCCCGTACCCTAAGTCAATAAGTACAAATAAATGAATTCGGCATAAACTAAAAGCTTGATTGTCCGCTCACCCGCATAAATTTTATTGCTTTTGCCGTCTTTCTCCTGGAAGGGAATTAAATCTTTATTGAAATAGCCTAGAATATCTGCAATTGTGAACTCCGACAATATAGACGGCGGCAAGTCAATGGCTATTTAGTTATCAGTGTTCATTGTAAAGAGGCAGCAATAATTTGCTTCCTCCTTACTTATTGGAGATTTTTCGTAGTTGATTGGACTCTAAGCGAGCGCGATAAAAATACCGTGACAGGTCTCTATGCGTTAGACAATGTCTATGTAAATGAGCATCCAGTTGATTTAAAAATGTTTGATGCCTCAAAATGAAGCAAAGAATTTTTACCGATCCAAGTCACTCCGGCCGCCCAGTTAGCTTCCACAATAGATAACTGTCTGCTTATCGCACATATCGTCGAATAACGAAAGACTAATTATTATTGATGGAGTGAAAGGCAGCGCATTAGCCGCATAAAAATTCTCCGTTCCGAACTGGTCAATAAGCGAACAAAAACTTCCACTGGGAACTTTGACTGTTGTAATTCGATCTTAGTTTTTCCTGGCAGCACTATGTTCATGATGCGATTCTATAGATACTCCAGCTGTTCCTCCGGAGCTGCTTGTACCCGAAGTACCACTACTACCGCTACCAGTGGAGGACAAAGCTTGGGCAGTACTCGGAGCAATTTCCAATCCTGAAACATCGATTACCTCAATATCGGTAAGTACAGTATGAGCCTTTATCCAACCCAGATCACTGGATTTCCAACCGTCATTTGCGTCACCATTAATAGTGAACATGGAACCGCTGTTCTGTGTGATTATTCCTCCATAGGTTGCTAAAGCCTGAAGTATAGCCGCTGATTGCGGACATCCGGCTGCTTTAGCAGCAGGGATCAATCTAGAAGCTGCATCACTTGTTAATCTAATATACGATCCCATTAGGGGCATTGCGGTGCTACTAGTTTGTCCTGCCTCGTGATTGGCCGGCTAAACATAGCCATGTCTAGTCTGCTTCCAATTTACACTAATGGCATGGTTAAAACCTCCTTGTTGTTGATATTCAGCAAATTTAGCCAATGGAAGAAATAAACTATACCCATAGGCACACGCAGATGTATATCCAGGAGTACGTTCTGCATTAGATGTCATATCAAATATGGCACCCCCGTCAGCACTCCAGTTACCACTACCATTTTGTTGTGCACCGATCAGTTCGTAAGTTTTTTTGTTGGTAAGATCAACGGTGATTAGGTGAGAATCGCCAGATCCTGTAGGACCCCCTTCTTCACCATAGGCATCAGGATTACCATTTGTGCCATAAGACGAGCCTTCCACCTTTGGAGCAGTATTAGGCACAAGATAAGGACCAGGATCGCTCTCACTTTTGTAAGCGCCCAGCGTCACATTCACTAAGTGACCAGCACTAGGAGTAGCAACAACATTGAAAGGTATACCTGTTATGCCACCGTTATCTTCGTTGTTGAAATCGCAATACAAGCGATTTCCACCACTATTCATGGAAACCGCTTGATTAATATAAACAGCTGAATTTGGATCCACCGGACAATTCGTTACTGGAGTATTTAACATATTATTGGCTGGAAAATCTTGCACACCATAAAATGGGTTTACGCCTGATTGTACAGGAGGTGGCGGAGGCGTCACTGGTGGTGTCACTGGTGGCGGTGTCACCGGAGGCGTCACTGGTGGTGGAGGTGGCGGAGGCGTCACTGGTGGTGTCACCGGTGGCGGTGGCGGTGGAGGCGTCACTGGTGGTGTCACTGGTGGCGGTGGTGGCGGTGGCGTCACTGGAGGCGTCACTGGTGGTGGCGGAGGCGGCGGCGTTACTGGTGGCGTCACTGGTGGTGGCGGAGGCGGCGGCGTTACTGGTGGCATAGTACCACCGAGTTTATTTATTTGCTTCTGTAATTGGCTCTCTTGATTTTGAAGCTTCTTTCCCTCATTCTTTATCCAGCTCTCTTCTCGTTGGACTCTATGACTTTGCTTTTCGCTCTCAAGTTTTTTCAATTCTTGACTTAATTTATTGACTTCCGATTGATCTCTTTTAATTTCCCTTTCGTCTCTTCGAATAATTCGATTTTTATTAGACTTACTTTCTTTTGAGTCCTTCGATTGGGCTGATGCAATACAGTTCACTCCTAAAGCCGAATGCAATGAAAGTGAAATTGAAAGTATCAAATAATATCTTTTCATGGCGAAATGCATAAATAGAACCTCTCAGTATTTGCCCCGCTAGTTTTCGAACCTCTAAAAATAGTAAAAGTAGTTTAAATAACTGCGTCTAGTATCTGCGCTAATCTTTCCCTTGGCAGCCTGATAAATATCTGCGTTGGAATTAGATTTAATTTAGTTGTCTTAATTTAATTAAAACTGGAATGAGAAATCTTCCTGCAAGAACCAGGGGGGAAGCGCATTTCCCTATACTGCCCTCAGTCTTCTGTATAATAAAACACTTCATCCAACTTGTCCTATTTGCAAGTCTTAGAGTGTCACTTTCATGCTGTTTTTTATCTATTGAAAAACCGTTTGCTATTTTTACGCATTTGCCACGCCGTTTCTGATAAGTATCGCTGAAATTATGGACTGCCATGTTGATGCTCTAGAATGTATATAGGAACATAGATAATTCCTGGGCTTAGAGCAGAAAGAAAACTCCCGCAATACAGGAACCGGACTTAGACAAAATGTATTTTACTGATTTTATGAGAATAACAAAATTGAGGCGCGGCTCCGGTTTGGTAGAAGTAACTGCTGGTCTTGTTCTGTTTATCTTCGTCCTTTTGCTAGCGCTCGATCTTTATATAATATTACAAGGTGCCATTATTAACGATACCCTAGTTAGAGATCTGGCACGAACCGCCTCAAAGGGTCCCCCTGCCAAACTTACTGTGGGACGAGGTAGGGTAGTGACAGAGAGAACGGCTCCCTACGAACGCGTAATGGATCTTTTGCAGAAAAAGAAGGAAGTGTTGCCGGCTTGGTATGAATTGAGTCCAACTATAAACATTACAGAAACTATTAATTCACCCATACCTGTGGCTCCGTTTGGAGGACCTGTTTACGGTACAGTTACCGTTGAGACTACTATTCTGGTTCACCTCCAATTTGCTCCTGGATTTTTTAAAATGGAGCCAATTTCGCTAACAGCTTCTAAGACCTTCCCCTACACATGGGTCATGAAGTCTCAGACTGTATTATAGCCAGCATTTTCTAGCGAGATCCTTTAGCGTCAACCATTATTAGCTTATCGCCGAGCACGTCTATTGATGGCAGTTTTGTCTTGCAGTTACGTTTTTAGCCTTAGATTAATTTGTAGAGTGCCGCGCTATTAATGACTCGTTGCTATGCTCAATAGAGATTAGGCAGACTAGGTGCTGAACTATGAACTCAAAAGGTGCCATTGAAGATAGTCGCTTCAACGGACAGCGAGTTATAGACGATCATCTTACTGGCAAAGAATATGGGCTCGAGGCTCAAACGAAAACAGCAGTTTGGAGCTTACTAAAGAACTAAGGAAAATGGAGATACGATGAAGATTGGTTTAAGGATCATTTTTCGAATTCCAATCTGAGGCTGAGTGGTAATAGCTATTTTAGTTATTAGGATTCACTGAAAACAATTTTCTTAAATCAGAAGCGTTGGCAAAGGTAGTTTCAAAACCGGACACTTACGCGAATGAGGTTTACCGATTTGTAGCGAGCAAACAATATTTTTTCTTTTGGATAATTATTATCTAGAAATGCTCTTAATGCCGGCGTTTCTAATGCACACACTACTTCAATCCGTTTTGACCACAACGAAAGTTAGATAAATTTTCATTGTTCAAATTTATAATAAACACTATTAGCGTGCCTGTACAATGCGCGTATAATAAGTCACATGTATATAACTACTGGTTATCTTAAACTTTTCATGGCAAAAACAATTGCATTGATTATGCTTACTTTGGCTTTGGTATATCAGCCTTCTGATGCGATCGCAGAATCGCATAATTTTGTTAAAGGCAAAGTTTTAACGAAGAAGATTTTAAAAATCGGAAAATCGAAAGATTTAATTTCGCTTGAAGTTTTTCGCAGCGCGGGTTCGCCCGCAGAAAGTGGTGAAGAGCTAAAAGCAGAAGCAAAATTGATTAGTGCTGGCAAAGTTATTTCTTCAGTACAATTTGAACCGATCTGGTCAAGCTTTGAGGGCATTCGACAATATGATGTCGACGGAAAAGTTTTGAGCGATAAAGGTTTTACCGGGCATCCAATACTGGTTAGCTTTCATTTTCAATATCCCGCCTGTGATTATCAGTACGGGGATGTTCTTTTGGTTTTGAAGGACAAAAGGCTAAGTTATGGTT
This sequence comes from Candidatus Melainabacteria bacterium, assembly GCA_963845445.1. Taxonomy (GTDB): domain Bacteria; phylum Cyanobacteriota; class Vampirovibrionia; order Obscuribacterales; family Obscuribacteraceae; genus JABDBL01. Next base: position 380,564 of record CAWJSE010000003.1, read on the forward strand.
TGACGGCGGCAGCTTGCAGCAATGAACAAACAGTTGGCTCTTACTCTTATATATTTCCTAACAATAAAAAAGGCAAGAAGGACAATCTAACCGTCGTCTATAGTAATAGAGATGCTGAAACGAATCAGAAACGAGTTAAGGATGAATTGGAAGTTTATTTATGGAATGGCCAAAAATTCAGGAAAATATCAAAAGACTAATGAATAGAATTGTTCAAGCAGAATTTTTTATATTGCTCTTGCTCTTATCTTTTTTGAATTTTCCCTGTATTGAGACAACAGCTCAAACAATCAACCTAAAGCACGATGGATAATGTTTCAACAGATCAACATGTCGTCAGAGAGGTGGAAGGTTGGACTGTAAAGATAAATCGACACCTACTAACGGATCAGGCTCAGCTAGGCTCACGCGCAATTAATCTTCTAAGGAGCAAGTTAATTGAAATCCAACAACAGGTTCCCGTACCAGCTTGCAAGAAGTTGAAGACAATTCCAATCTGGCTGGGTGTTGGTGAGGGTCACAGCCCCGTGTATGGAATATCATCCTGGGCGTGACTTCCTCATTCTACGAGACTATAATCCTGATAAAGCAAAATCAGTTGAAATCGGAAATGTTAGCGTTTTCCTCCAGTGGTCGCGGGAACAGCCTTCTATGATTTTGCATGAGCTTTCACATGGTTATCTCGACCAATACTTAGCAAATATGTATGCCGAATGCAAAACTATTTATCACAAAGCTCTTCGGAGTGGGCGTTATGATTTGGTTCCACGTAATAATGGACGAAAGGAGCGTGCTTATGCCATGACGAATGAACAAGAATATTTTGCTGAAAGCACCGAAGCATTTTTTGGCATTAACGACTTTTATCCGTTCAATCGAAAAGAATTAGTAGAATTTGATCCCGACATGTATAGATTCCTTCAGAAAGCATGGGGAATTTGACCAAATTGGAACGGGCATGAACTTTGAGTTATTGAACTTGTCACGAAATAAAGTGGAAAGCCGTCCTCATCCGTGAACATGCCATATACAAGCTGGCGCTTGCCTCTCTTCTTGTCACGAGAATGTATTCGTGACTACATTGTTGGCTAATTCACTTATACAGTGCACATATTAAACATAGAAATACAATGCAACTGCCCATAAATAAGTATATTGTGTGGCATAAGATAACTAAGTCGGTAATTATTCGGAACAGTGGACACTGGTGAATATTTTAAAAGCTTTATTGTTTAATTTAATCGCAACCACATTTGCATTATTAACATTGGTTTTTAATAGTCAGCAGGCTTTGTCCGGTGATGGCAAACGTCTGTCTTTGAATTTCTCTGAAGGGAAGGTTTCGCAAGCCGTAATTTTAGCTGGATCATTCGATTTACATCGTCGTTATCGATCGATGGAAGGACCGTACATTTCCTTTAATTTTCGACCAGGCGACATTGTATCCGCAAAACAAATAATTCTCCCTGAAAGCATGGTTACTTTTGTGGAAGGGGGCAAGCCTGCACCTATGATGAATTCAGCTGTGAATCAGCCAACCAACTCTGATGCGCAAGGATTGATAGACACAAGTAAGCAGCCCAGGACACTCCTATGGCTTAAGGGGATTAAGCTGGAGGTACTAGATGAAAACGATGATGTTATGCCGACGGCAGAATTCATTTGCCATTGGAATCTAGATGTGAACATTAATTTTCGCAATCAGATTTTTCCTGGTGTAGAGAAATGTGCAACTACCCGTTTAGTCACGCTAACCCAGGGACAAACCGAAATTGCTTTTCCGGATGGCTATGGTGTGCCGGTTGCCAGTGATGAACCTTGGAGTGTCGTATTTCAAGCCGCTAATAGAACGACAGATAAACAACGCTATGTTAAGCACCGTTGCACGTTCTATTTTGTTAAGGACTCAGACTTGGTGTATCCCATGACGGCCCTGAGCTGGCAGGCACCATGGGTTTACGTAATTATAGATAAAAATTCTCCAGAAACGGCTATTGCCGAAAAAACCAATTGTCCTTCCTGCTTTGGACCTTCACTTGGAGTGAATGCTCCAAATAATACCTCTAATGGTATCTTTACCGATGGAAAAGGACGCGTCTTAAGCGGGCACTGGGTTATTCCACCAGGTACGCATACCTACAGAGCAACGATCAATAATGAGATGGAACCAGGTTTTAACCTTAGTCCACATATAGTTCATGCCGTCTGGAGTCATGTTCATCCTCTATGTAGCAATCTCAGTCTCTATAAATATGAAGCGAATTCACGCAAAAAAGTTTTCAGCGTATCAGCAAAAACCAAGACTACCCACGGACTAGAAATCGAGCATATAGACTATATCAGTTCAAAAAAAGGCTTCGTGATGCCGGATAAAAACCATTACGAGTTGGAAGTAACTTATAAAAATACCACTAAATTACCGCAAGATTCGATGGCCACAGCAGGTATATTTTTTGAAGATCCGACATTCGCTAGGCCGGATTGGGTACTGCACGCAAAGGATGGCTATGCTTGCAGCATGACCACGTCCTGTGCAGCAAGTGGAAATGTCGATAGTATTAATTCTGTCAATGATAATGTTGTCCCCAAAGATGTACAAGCTCTTCCCATCTTCGATAATGCTAAAGATGGACCGCTTTTGACAGAAACTAAAACTATTAAATTGGCCACTAATGCTGGTCCGTTGACTCTCCGCATTGAACCTGCTTTGGCCCCAATGACAGCAACTCACATGTATCGCTTGCTTTCTACCAATACATTTATGGGCACGCGTATATTTAGACTTGATCCTGATTACCTTTTGCAAATTGCAAATGCCGAAGACAAAGCAAATGGACAGCCTCTATTGTCACAGGAATCAAAGAGTTTACTCAGGCGATTGCCTTTAGAAGTTTCGTATCAGTCCCATGCCAATCATAAAAAATATGTTCTTAGTATGGCTCGTTATCCTACCGTGTTGGACAGTGCTACAAGTTCATTTTTTATCCTACTTAAGGACTCACCTCATCTGGATCATCAATTCACTGTCTTTGGAAGAGTTGAAGAAGATGCGGCTAGTTTAGAAACTTTGGCTGAGATTGAAAAAAGCTGGGCTCCCAATAAATTCTGGATCACGGGCATCACTGTGATGCCTAATATAGCAAACCTAAATGAGGTATCAACAAATAATTAAATTGTGTTTTACACTAAGCTATTAGCGGACATAATTTTATGACTACTTCGTTAAAATGAACCCGAAATTTGATTTTATATATCCATGGGTAGGTTTTTTATTTTGCAGTGCTCAACCAAGAGGCTGAGAAATAGCTTACCAAAGTCACGGAGCTTAGCATCACCTATGCCATAAATTCCGCGCATCTTTAGCAAACTGGAAGGTCTATTTCTGGCTAATTCGCGCAAAGTAGCATCGGCAAATATAATATAGGGGGGCACTTGCCGTTCGTGAGCTAATTCTTTTCGCAAAGCGCGCAGCTCTTCAAACAATTCACGATCGACACCATTCCAAGATTCAGAATCAGTTTTAGACTTCTTATTCTGCTCACCTTTTACCGGTCTTAAAGGTTGGAGTAATCGCACACTGCGCTCTTTACGCATTACCTGCCAAGATGCGTCATTAAGCCGCAAAATAGGAATAGTTTTACCAGGTTCAATTTCCAATTCTTCTTGTTGCAATACGTCTTGACTGATCAATTGATAGGTCCAATCACGTAAGTCGGCGGCACTTTGCTCTTTTAGCAGACCGTAAGTACTCAGCTGGTCATGATTTCTACTACGGACACTTTGAGTATTTTCACCACGCAGAACGGCAACGATATAACCAACACCATATCGTTCTTTAACTCTAGCAACGCAAGAAAGAATTTTTTGCGCGACTATGTCAGCTTGAGGAACGGCTACTGTATAACCTAAACAAATATCGCAGGCATTACATGAGGCAGCAGCATAGTCTTGTCCAAAATAACGCACCAGCAATCCGTGTCTGCAGGTAGCCGCTCGACAATAGTTATCCATGTCTTTTAATTGACGCAAAGAGCTAGAGGCAAAATCTGGACCAACATTCGCTTCACCAGCAGATTTATCGATTATCGATTTCCAAGTAAAAAAATCAGCACCAGAATACAGAAGAACGCATTCGGCTTCTAGTCCATCTCTACCAGCTCTGCCAGTTTCTTGTTGATAATGCTCCAAAGATTTTGGCAACGCAGCGTGCACTACATATCTTACGTTAGAACGATCGATACCCATACCAAATGCCACCGTAGCCACCACCACGTCACACTTTTCAAGAATGAAAGCCTCTTGTGTCTCGGTCCGCTGTTGTGCGGACAAACCAGCATGATAAGGCATTGCATTGACACCGAGACGGGAAAGTTTTATAGCCAGATCATCGACATCTGAACGTCTAAGACAATAAATTATTCCTCCTTCTCCACGATGCCGTTCGATTATTTCCATTATTTGCTTGCTTAAGTCTCTGCGGGAAACAACCAAGAAAGTAAGATTGGGCCGATCAGCGTTACCAATAAGCACTTCGGGATTGCGCAGACCAAGTTGTCTAACAATATCCTGGCGAACATGTTCAGTAGCTGTAGCAGTATAAGCATGAATGGATGCCTGAGGAAACATTTCTTTGAGTTGGCTCAGTTGTCTATATTCAGGTCGAAAGTCATGTCCCCAATGACTGATGCAATGCGCCTCATCAATGGCGAATGTGCGAACATCAATCTCTTGAAGTAATTGACAAAGATCTGTCTGCATTAAACGTTCAGGAGAAACAAACAACAATCGCACTAAGCCCTGTTTTATTTCTTTTACATATTCAGAACGCTGTGCCGAGGTTTGCGAACTGTCAAGCTGAATTGCTTTAATGCCGCAAGCTTGCAAACTGTCCACCTGGTCTTTCATAAGCGAGATCAACGGAGAAATGACCACAGTGGTATCGTTTCGCAACACTGCCGGAGCCTGATAACAAAGTGATTTACCTCCACCAGTAGGCATAACAACTAGTGAATCACGCCCAGAAAGCACAGACCTTATGGCAGGCTCCTGAAGCGTTCTCAGTTTATCAATTCCCCAATAATGCAGAACCACGGATCGCAATTCCGCTAGATCTAAAGACAAGACCTCTGTAGTCAATTAAACTCCCTTCAGATGCTACATCAGTATTTTGGCACAGCAACTAAAGTATATTACTGTCTTTTCTGTTACAAGGGCGTGACTGAATTTTTAATATATTGCCTTTATACAGCTTGAACCAGCTCCCTGATTCCCTTAGCGACAGCGGATATTTGTCGTACATTATTCACTTTCAGCATTTGGGTCCAAAGAGGTTTAAAGCCGATTTCTTGATAAAGTTCTTTGGCCTTGCGATTATGCTCAGACACCACTAATGAGAAAGCAACCGAATTAGAATAAGTAGTTTCTAGCCAAGAAAAGAACATCTTGCCTATGCCCTTCCCTCTATAGTCCTCATCAATGACAATTTCGTCAATCGAGAGAATGTCACTACCAAATTCATTGCTCCAAGCCCAAACGAGCACTGAGTAACCAATCACTTTAGATTGGCTTTCGATTACAACAACTTTCCCTTTGCTAGGGAAAGCGCATGAATTCGTTATGTGTGCGACCTATGTTTGGCCTGAAACCATCTTCAGGTGGATAAGTATCGAACAAATCGTCTACTAATCGTTGCACATCAGTTATATCACTCAATGCACATGAGCGAAATTGAATATCGAGCATAAAATACATTCCTCACAGTATTTAAGACTTCTTGACAAAGAAGCTTATTTGCCAGCTATAAAACCCAATAGGCAAGCCTGCAAAGAACTGCTAATAATCTTGAGAATGGGACCTGAACCTGAGGTCTGTCTGTTTCATATGTTGAAATTCAAGCATATAGAATGAAACTCCAATCGCTTTTGGTTCATTATCTCACAGCCCGGTTGTCAGGCACTCTCAAAACGGAATTAATTCTCGATCCTAATAGCAGAAAATCAGAATAAACAAGAAAAGCTTGATTAAATTATTTTGGCAGTGGGTAATCAATTACTGAGTACGTTTTTTGGGCGCACAGAATACATTACTAGTCTTATCCATTCTATATAGATACCGGAGTTTGGCATGTCAGTTCAAATCTCTCAATGGCAAGAGCAAATTGCTTTAGCAAATAAGTCCCTGTCCGTGGGTGACTTTATAAACGCAGAACATTGCCTGCAGAAAGCTCTTAATTCTGCCAATTCTACATCCGCCCCTGCTGAGGCATTAGCTAACATCTATGGCACCTATGGCGTTTGTTACGAGCAACAAAATAAATTAGTTGAAGCAACCCAAGCATACAGTTATGTCCTTTCTGTTTGCCAGAGCTATGGCAAGTCTTATCCTAAACAGGAGCTCTATGCGCTTAAGGCTTTGGGAAGAACAAACTATAAAATAGGCGATCTTGCAGAAGCTAAAAAAGCTTTTAATCAAGCCCTCACTCTCATGCAAACCGAATTAGGAAAGGACAATGCCGAAACACTAGAATTTGCCATGGAAATAGAAAAGATTTTTCCATCAGACAATGAATCAGCATCGGCCAGTTCTAAGCCCAGTAAATCCGATGCTTCCCAAGCAAATATTCTTAAGCCATCGAAGACAAAAATGGCCGATCGTTCAATTGACATTAACGAATTGGTGCATCATCGCGAAAAAATTTATACGGCCATTTCTACTGTCGTTGCCGTCATAGTCTATGGAATTAGTATATTGTGTGTGATCGGTATCCCCATTGGTATTCTTGGTTTTTTAGCTGGTTTTGTTTTTCATGGCACAGCTCTAGGACATATAAGGGGGTCTGGTATCAAGATTTCAAAGGAACAATTTCCAGAAATCTATAACATGCTCGAACAATACTCTCAAGCTTTAAATATGCCGCTGCCTGCTACATATATTTTGAATGGGCACGGGATGCTCAATGCATTTGCAACTAAGTTGCATCGTCATGACATAGTAGTAATTTATTCAGAAGTGCTGGAACTGGCTTATAGCTTCGGTGAAGCAGAATTAGCTTTTGTTCTTTGTCACGAATTGGGCCATGTTAAATTGGGCCATGTTAAACGTCATTGGATTGATCTTCCGGCTCATTGTATTCCCTTCTTCGGCAATGCACTGTCGCGAGCGCGCGAATATAGCTGTGATCGTATTGCTCAAGCAGCGGTTCCCGATGGAGCCTTATTTGGATTGGTGGCATTATCAACAGGAACAAAGCTTTTTAAGAAAGTGAATCTCGAAGCTCTCTACAAACAGCAAGACGAAGAATGGAATTTTTGGACCTGGTTTAGTGAAGTGATATCGAGTCATCCGAATTTAGTTAATCGCATAAGTGCACTGGGAATTCGCCATGCCTCTGCAGAACAGACAAATGCAAACAGCAGCAAATTATTATTTGGCAGGAGATAATTAAATGAGTTGCGGAGCAAAACGACAATTTTATTTCGAAGCAAGTGCAATTTTTTTGTTTATGCTAAATTTCATGCTGTTTCAACAAGTGGCTTATGCTGTACCGCCTGGACAGGCTATGAATGGGACCTCCCTTGATAACCTGGGTACGCCTTATATTATTTGTCAATCAAATGATGAAAATATGAATGCGAATATTCAGGAAACGTCAAGCGAGGAAACAGCTGCGGCTTACGCTCCAGTCAGAACTGAGCATAGAGCTGCACGCGGCGAGAAGGGAGCAGAAGCAGCGGCTATGGCCTTTGTTCTGATGTTCTACCCCACCATTATTTTGCTCTATATATTCGGAGCACCGTTTATTTGTGCATGCGTCTATATTATAACGAAGGTTTTGCGGGGTGGACGTAGACCAGCTATAGGCTAATTGTCTTAATTTCTCTGCTTTCAGACCGCCCTATTTTTATCTTTTTATTTTTTAGTGCTTTGGTCGATCTCAGACTTAACTTTTTTAGCATTAGCGTCGACTATCTTTTTATCAGCATCAACTTGCCTGTCAATATCTTTCTTTTCTAGATCAGTTGTCTTGCCAACATCTTGTTTTGCTGCGTCCAGGGCATTCTTTTGTATATCTAATTGCTTCTTCTCTGCATCAATAACGACATCTGCTTCTTTCTTTTCTTGGTCTGTAGCAGTTTTTAATTCACCACCACGTTGTTCAATCAATTGCTTCTGCTCATCTTTTTGTTTATCTATATCGTGCTTTTCTTCGGAAATTTTTTGAGCTTCTTGACTGCAGGCCGCTAAAAAAACAATCAACCCACTCGTAGTTAGAATTTTTAGCAAATGACTCTTACTCATGTTTTTTCTCCAATGACTTTGATGTATCGCCTTGGTACTTGTTTATAACCGCAAAAAACGCAGACCGAATTATAGTTTGACTGGCCTAAGCGGTTATTAGTTACTATATAGTCTAATTCGCTGGAGTGTCCAAGGTCTAGATAATTTATTTTACTAATTGTTAGGCAATCAATAGTAATTTAAATTCACTTAAATAAAAAGGGGAGTGTCCATAACGAACTAGATACTCACCTCTCAGATTCCGCCTAGCCTACTTTGGGCAGTATTATTTTGTAGACCTCATTTTCAAACTTTAAGATCATTTGTTTACCAATAGAGAAATATTTTGCAACTGCGGGCTTAGAATGAAGCAGATCAAAATATTCTTTGCTAGCAAAGGCTATTTCTTTGAATTTAGGCAAATGACTTAAATCAATCGCACTGTCCACCCAAAATCCATTGTTTAGATAGAATGTTTTATCTTCAACTGATTTTATCGATGCTGCTTTATCTTGTTTGACAGCTAAATAATCCGCTTCTTTAAGCGCTCTTATATCCTTAGCTCTCGTCACAGCATTAATACCACTAAGTGGAGCAGCATCATAAGTGTTTGCCTGTGCAAAGCGCTTTTCGAAAGGCTTCTTTGCCATAAAAGTTTGTGAGGCTCCCTGTTGCATATAACGAAGCTTCCCACCTGCCATTGCTGGGGCAGCAGAGGGTGTAGGGATGGGCATACTTCGATCAAAAGCCACTCCTGGCATGAGGACACCATGCGCTAGCCGGGCATTTTCTGAAGGATCAGTAACAAGGAAAGAAGTAAATTCGCTGATGATACCGTATCTTTGTGAAAGCACCACAATCTCGTCGATCACTTCCTTATTATTGCCGTTATCGTGAGCCATGTCCGTTAGATAACCAATTCTTCTCATTGCCCATAATCTCGGCAGATAAGTATTGCCAGTCTCTTCTGAGTTAAATGTGAGGGGGAATGAATAAGATTTCTGCGCTCCGTTAATTTTGCCAGATAAATGAACAACACATTTTCCTGAATTCTTATATTTGCCAAGCAGCATTAATTGCGAGCCGGCAAAAATATCCTTGACTTCACGAGGATAGACATCTTTAGTCTCAACTCCACTGTATTCAATTTTGATATCGGTAAGAAACGGGCTGGCGATTTTTTTATAAAAATCAGCAACAGCAATTTCTAAATTCTCATTGGGTGCAACATATTGGCTGGTGCCATGGTGCTCTTCTGCTAGTTTATTCATTAGACGAGTATTTACATCATAACCGACTCCGAAGTCAAATATTCTAAGATTATGCTTGGCAGAAATACTTTTGAGGATACTGGCTTCATTGGTGTCACCGACAGTGGGCTGCCCATCTGTCATCAAAATTAAATAGGCAGGACGCTGAGATGATTCGTCCAACATGTGACAGCCGGTTTGCAAGGCGTTGCTAATATTAGTTCCGCCGCGTGCTTCTAATTCATCAACGAATTTATCGGCAGATTGGCAGTTTTCATCTGTAGCATTTTGCAAATGCGCCTTAAAGTACTCAACATCGGTATTAAATTGAATAATGGCAAAACGATCATTTGGGTTCAATGCTTTCAGAACACCCTTGATTGCCCGTTTGGTTTCCTCAATTTTTTCGCCTTGCATTGAACCAGAAGTGTCTACCACAAAGACAATGTCTTTGCTAACTGCCTCTTTGCCATGCAGTGGCGGAGCTAGTGTCAACAAAAAATAGCCATCTTCGCTAGGATTACGATGAGAAAGCAAATTGGCAGCTAAATCTTTGTCTGAAACACTGTAACAAAGCAGAAAATCTTTATCCGGCAAGCAATCCTTTTCAAGCAAATTCACTTTAGCATGATTGTTAGCACTCCTTTCTAAAGCTACCTGGTGGCTTGGTGACCAGATAGAGCGCAGTCCTTGCTTGCTGTTTAGATCTATCGATAACTTGGTCTGTTCTACGTTATCGGTCTGCCCTTCTGCTTTAAGCGGATAGCTATATTTGAGCATGCCATTTTCTGCTTTCAAGAGCTGGGTATATTCAAGCTCTACAGTTTTGACACCGTGAGGTGGAATCGGGAAAATACGGGCGCGTACAGTTTTATAATCAGCATATTCAAGCAAACCAGGATCTACCATACGCCTTACAATCTCTTCGTATTCTTGACGCGCTGCTTGTGCTTCTAGTATCTTACCTTCTACAGGTTTGCCATCGATGTGCAATGAAAACGAACTAAATGTGGTATCAGCCGGTAACGGAAAAAGATAAGTACCAGCCAAATTACGATCAGTATCATTGGCAAAAATTTGCTTTATGTATGTCCTGGCTACTTGATCACTTATTGTGACCTTTACATCCTGCGATTGCATCCTTAGTCCGAGAGAAACACTACCTTTTAAGAGTGGCGTACGGTTAGGGTTTCGATTTGGTAACTGAATGCCAGGATTAACGTGCACAGTGACACGGGGCACGGCAGTTAACGCTGGATCGATCATGATCCAACCGATAGCCCATGATGGGCTTTGAGCTATTAATGACAGGCTAAGCAAAGAATAGAGTAAGGGATATTTTAATTTAGACATGGATTAGTCCTCAAGAATGGCTAACGAAATGGAATTTGCGCCATATCCAGCATAAGTGGCCGCAGGCGTGAAATCTATGGTGAAGACCGCCTTAATGATCCAGGGTAAACCCTAGATCATTGCATTAGTTATTCAACTAGAATATATTGAAGGAGGTCATACATTTGAGGAAAGCATGAAGCTCCCATTTGTTCCTCTTAAGCAGCTAGTTATTAAAATCCTGCATGCTCAAGGTAAAAATGGAGCATTAATTCAACGGCTGTTCTGGGGCGCGTTGATCGGCTATTTGTCAACTCTTATTTTAGTCGACTCGCCTTATTTAGAGAACATGGAATCGCGTATGCTCGAATGGCGATATGAAATGGCAAATAAAAAAGCTTGGCATGATAATGAATATCTGGACAAACGTTCAAAAGACATTAGCTTAGTAATATTTGACGACAGCTGCCAATTTGAATTAGGTATCGCTCGCTTTAATGATTTGCCTGCTCAACAGATACTAGCTAAAGCAGTAGAAAAGGTAGAAAATCTAGCTCCAAAAATGCTTGTACTGGACTTGGATTTGCGCGGGGCAAAAAGCCCTGCCTTGGCAAGAGTGTTTAAACGTTATCATAATATTGTTATTGCACTCTATGGCAGTCTAGAAGGTGCTCTTCCCGATCCAGTTTATCTTACTAACGCTGCTGCATTTGGCTACGATGAAATGACCTATGAGGCAAATGGCATGGTGCGCCAATTACCAATAAATTACCGAATGATATCTTCAGGCTCTTCCGATGCTAAGCAAGATAACACTGTTGCGGTGCCTTCTTTAACCGAAGCTGTATTCGCACAACTGAAAGCATCTAATGCCAGTGAGCAATACTCACAAACGACAGAGTCGGGTCCATTATATTTTAGCTTCAGCGAAAAAACATTTGATTCTATTTCTTTAGCCGATGCATTAAAGCAAAATATAAGCTCAAATTTAATTAGAAATAAAATTGTTATATTTGGTGACACACTCACACCGCGACAGCAAGAACCGAAGGTTGCACCACATTGTGTACCAAAACTATATCTTCATGCAAACGCTATTTCAACCTTATTAGAGAACGAACAAATGCATACATTTTCAGCTGAATTAGCAAAAGCATTTATAGTTTGCATAGGAGCTTTATTTTGTAGTCTTGCATCGATCTTGAGTTCTGTATCACGTACTGGGTTTTTATTAATTTCAATAGCTTGTTTGCTGATTATTTCGCAAACATCTTTTGAACTATTGCATATGATTATTCCTACCGCGCCACCGCTAGCAGCCCTGGTTATGTCTTATGTGATCGCAACGTTTATCAATCTTAACAGCAATTTGAGAGTGAGGAATAAGGAGCTAGCGGAAGCCAGAGAATCAATGCAAGTGAGAGCAGAAGAAGAAAGACAGAGAATAGCGGAAGATTTACATGATGAAACTCTGCCCAACCTCTCGGCAGTCGCCCGTATGGCGGATAAAATGACAAAAGAACTGGTAGATAACTCGGTTCCTCGACAAATGCGTGAGCGATTAGATTTTGCAATCAATGAAATGCGACGGGTAATAAATGATCTTCATCCTTCGGTGTTGGAAACTATGGGTTTCAAGCCTGCTATAGAAAACCTTTTGGTTACACTGAGAAACGATACCAATATCCAATGTTCCTTCATTGATACGGACCACTTATCAGATGATACACTGGCAAAACTGCATAAGCTGCAATTATACAGAATTGTACAAGAGTGCCTAAATAATATAGCTAAGCATGCTAACGCTAAAAACGTTGAAGTTAATATATCAACGAAGGAGAATAAACTTTTACTATCCGTCACTGACGATGGCATAGGAATGTCGTCTGCCTCACCAAAGAAAGAATCGCACGGAGTATTGAATATTAAACAAAGGGCGCAAATGATCGGAGCAAAAGTCGAATGGAAACGATCGTCTAAAAATATTTCAGGCACAGAAGTGCGAATCGAATTGCCTTTAACTATGGCTCAGGGAGGAAAATGAGTATTTTAATTGTAGATGACGAAGAGAGAGACAGGCTTTGGCTCAAAAATTTGCTTAAGCATAGCTTACCAAATTGCGATAACATAGAAGAGGCAAAAGACGGAGAGCAGGCAGTGGAAAGCGCAGCTAAGCTAAGGCCCAGTCTGGTATTTTTAGATATAAAAATGCCTAAATTATCTGGCATAAAAGCGGCAGAGCTGATTCTAAAGAAAACTCCCGAAACAGGAGTGATTATGCTGTCTAACTTTGCAGATGAGATATATGTTCGTCAATTATGGAAAATTGTCCCTACTAATGGATCATTTGCCTATGTGCTTAAAAATGCATCAGATGACCAAGTTGTAGAAGCAGCCCAGGCTGTTTTATCGGGGGATTGCTGGATTCATCCTAACATTGCAAGAGTAATCCAAAGGACTCAAAACAAAGCTACAAATTTAACTGATGCTGAATATGAGGCTCTCATCTGCATATCGCTCGGTTTAACCGATCATACGATCGCTAGCAAACTTTATATTACCGAAAAGGCAGTACAGTCACGACTTAAATCGCTTTACACAAAATTGGCGCTGGGAGACCGCAATGACTCTCTCGACATCGATTATAATCAAAGATGCAGAGCTGTTTATATTGCTAGCAAACGTGGTCTAATTAATCAATCGGAGTTAGAAGATTGGGAAGCAAAAGTTCTCACACCTAAAAATACAAGAGGGGCTCTAGAATAATATGCATTCACTCCCACAATATCTCATCTCGTTCTTAGCTTTTATGAGCCTCTGGCTAATATTTGGCAGTCTGAATAGTGCCGCCAATGATAAAAATATTAATACCGCTAGCAATACTACATACACAAATATCAAATACGCCGATTCTCTCAGGAGATCCGCGATAGAAGGGGTAGAACTCTTAGAAAAGATTTTGCTAAGGATGCGCGCTATGCCTCAAGTAGCTCTTGTTCCGGGACAGCGAATTACACCATTAAGGGGGGCAGAGAAAGCACGAGTTTTTGCGCAGGCTCCCACACCGCTTAACGTTATAGCTTCAGCCAAGCGCCCTCAGTCATATCTGCAAAAACAGGATGAGATTGAAATGAACAAGTCGCTACCTCTAGCTGATGGCGACTCTAGAATGGCTTGGGCACCAAATATAGGCATGAACAATCCTCTACGCATGTATGCCCCCTCGCCTGCATCTTCACCATCAACTGGGCTCGGCTCGGAGGTGAGAGGAAGAATATTGAAAGATTCAGCATCTGGCAAACTGATGTCAAACGCAGCAAACGGAAGCGAAAGCATTAATGCCAAAAAAATTATTGACCAGGCTCATTTTAGTAATTTTGACAGATCGCCACCGTTAATTCAGCAACAACAAGCTGCCGATACTTCCTTTCAATCAAACCCAAGCGAACCAGAGCAAAGTCAATTAAAGCAGGAAGATGCATTCCACGCTGAAAGCAACTCGGTCTCGGCTATTCCTAAACCGATGAAAGCTGCACATCTAATTCTAAAGGACAAAAAAGGCACCGCCCAAAACCTCGCCCTACTGCCTCCCACTGTCATAAAAGGTATTCCTTTGATTAGTCTAGGTAATTCAGAGCAAGTGGCATTGAGAGCGATTGCTAAAAATAAAAACTTGGCCCTAAAGAAAGAACCCATCCATGGTTGGTCCGTTTATTCTGTAAAGACCAATAATTCGCCAGACACTGCCATTCAAATATTTTTGCGTAACGGAGTAGTCGAAGCAATCCGCGTATTTGATCCATTTTTTTTGCGTCCAGACTTTGGCATAGCCTTGGGAGATGATTTGTTTAAGGTGAAAGAAAAATTTGGCGAACCAGCTTTTATTGTCAGTGAAAAACGCAACACATATACTCAGAATTATATTTATCCATTGAACCAAGTCGGTTTTCAATTTTCCAGATCAACAGCACACCGAAGACCAGAAATAACAAGCTTGCTCATTTTTAACGTGCAGTAAAAGTTTATTTAGCCTCTATTTTTAAATTTGTGCATGGCTCTAAAGATTGCTTGTTCTTAGTATATTCATATATTCTGAGAGGAATATAGATTAGGATGCTGGACAGCCAGGCATTGAGAGCAGGTATACCTACGTGACAAAATTCGAGGACAGGTATTAATCCCGCGGAAGCGATACCAATAGCTAAGCCAGCAAATAAGGCAATGATGGCTGGAATGTGGACCGCTGGTAATTGCTTATCATTATTAGCTTTCTCAAGCAAAATTGTATTGCGAAAAACTTTCTCTTGCAACCACCATTCAGCAATCATAATTATGGTGGGTACGGGCAGAATAATACAATTCAATGAAACTAGTGCAGTCAGTGATTGGGTCATATCAGTAAGTGATAACAAAGCAGCACCGCCAGCACCAAGCATAGCAAAAATACCTACAGATAAATTGTGATTTAAAGGCAGCAAGCTTTCCATTGCTTCGGTGCAACCAAACAAACTGGAGTCGTTAGTAGAAAAGTAATCCGCGGTCAAAATGAGTAGCCCGACAATGGCAATGCCGCCAAAACAATAATTGCTCATGAAGGAAAGGGTAGAGGAATAGTCGCTAGAACCACTGGCGCGGGCAATGAACCATCCAGTAAGAGGGAATACAATTTGTCCAATTATAATCGCTAATAATAGCGGTATGGCAGAGCGCCATATGCCGGGCTTAGCATGTCGCCAATAATCCTGCTCGTTACCCCAGACAGCAAAACCGATAATAAATGAGGAGGTAACACTAAGTGCGTAAAAATTACTTGGATGGGGAAGATCGACTGTCGCAGAAGGAACCGGGTCATGCAGAGCCTTCCATAAAACATAGCCGACCCAAGCTATCAATGTTGGCGCAGCCATGAAGCGAGCAAAATTTGCTACACCTGTAAAACCGAAAAAATTATTGAAAGCCATGAGAAAGGCAAATAAAACAGAAAGCCACAATAAAGGTACGTGCCAATGGAAAAGATTCAGCATGGCTTGGGCCATTAAAACTGCAGTTAATGAATACCAAGCAACAAAAAGCCAAAGTAAGTTTATCGGTAATACAACCCCACCCCAACGTCCGAAAATTACGCGCCCCAATTTACAATAGCCCAGACCAGTTCTGGCCCCTAATTGGCAGGCTGGCACCGAATAAAGTAGTAATAATAAAACACTAAAAATTCCACAAAATGCTAATTGCGGCAAAGTAATTCCCTGGCGATACCATTCAAAGCCCGTCAAAACAGCGGGAAATGAAGCCACCATTGTTAACCAAAGTAATCCCATAGTAAGAGCGGACTTGCGCTCAGAAAGAGGGATAGGTCTAGGGGAATCAGTGCTGTCTTGAGTATCATTTACTGGCATAATCTAAAAATATAAATTCCATTCTTGAAAACGTGCTTTTAATGAGACAAAATCTTATCAAGAAGTCATACTCTTGGTGGGCATATATGGAGTTATACATCAATAATGCGGACATATAAACTGGGATTGATCTTTGCCAGCACCATTTATACTGGCTTCTTCGTTTTTAGCATAGTGAGAGCGGAAAACCCAAAGGCACAACCAACGAGCTATTTACCGGTGGTCATTCAAGAAACTTTTGCCCAACTAATGGCTCGTATGTCTGCAGCCAAAGCAAATTTAGCATCGGAACAAAATCAATTATTAGCAGAAAGATATGATTTAACTAATCATCCTTTAAGCAAAGTTCTTATGTCTCGCGGTAAGCCAATACAAGAAGGCGTGAGAGTGAAATTGCCCGGCTCGGTTGATTGGGAAAAACTCAGCTCAATGGATCCCCAAAACATTCGAGCCCAGCATCTTTTTCCAAAAGGTTTCATGCCTTTGCCCCATCCTAATCATCCTGAGGGTGGAATGGTTTTTCCTCATTTCGAAATTGATGAATTGAAAAAACAAGAAGGCAGAGATCTTACACGTTTTGACTTGGACTATGATTTGCCAGATCATTTCTTGCCAGAATTTCCAGCTGCAATATTTTTAACAACTCATCCTGAACTTGGGGACGTTAGCAAAGGCAAAGTTATCACCATCAGTAATTATTATGAAACTTTCAATGGTATTTTAAACCCTAAACAATTAGAGGGCTTAAGGTTACTAGTCACCCCATTTCCTCAGCAGCAATTCAATCAAACAGAAGACAGACGTTCTGTAATTGCTAGTCGTGGTGTCAGTTGTTTGGATTGCCATACTAATGGACATACCAATGGTGCTACACACTTAGCTGGAGATACTCGTCCGCAAGAATTTAGACATCGTATTGATACACCCACTCTGCGCGGTGTAAATATTCAGCGCTTATTTGGTTCGCAACGCGCGCTTAAGACAGTGGAAGATTTCACAGAATTTGAACAGCGCGGTGCTTACTTTGATGGTGATCATGTCATTGCTGCCAAAAAAGGAGTCAACCCTCTTGAGCGCGGTAGCCAGGTTCATTTTATGGCTGAATTTCAAGAGATACTTGATTTTCCCCCAGCGCCCAAACTTGATGTTTTTGGCAAACTCGATCCAAGCAAATCTACACAAGAAGAAATGCATGGACAAGAAGTGTTTTTTGGCAAAGGACAATGTGCTACTTGCCACACACCACCTTATTACACAGACAATTTAATGCATAATCTAAAATGTGAAAGATTCTATGAGCCAGAAATGGTTCGAGGCATGATGGCTGTGGGCGACGGCCCTATAAAAACTTTTCCTTTACGTGGTCTTAAGGACTCACCGCCTTATTTACATGATGGACGTTTACTCACCTTGGATGATACGGTTGAATATTTCAATCTAGTTTTGCAGACCAAACTCAGTAAGCAAGAGAAGAAAGACTTGGTGGCTTTCTTGCGCACATTATAGAAGCAGATAAGTTATAGCCATGTACGCCTAAATCAAAGGTCGAGGTATTCTTAGGAAAACTAGCAATAATCCAAGAATGGTGTCTTATTCCAAAACAATCGATGCGAATCTTCAATAGTCTATTAGTCACATTTGCAGTGCTCATGGCTATTATTTCTGCACTACCTCGTTATGCTTGCAGTGAAACAGATAGTGGCAAAGAAATGGAGTCGGCGACAATCGAAGCAAACTCATCGCAAACAGCGAAGAATAAATCTGATTTGGAGCGGGCAACTAAATTATATAATGCCGGCAAATATGCCGAGGCGCTGAAGCACTTTCAAATTATTGCTAACTCTAATTCAGACGATGGCAACGCCAGAATCATGTGCGGTTATTGTTTTTATAACATGAAAACTTACAATGCTGCATTGAAAGAATATGGCAAAGCGGCCCGGGAAGGTAAACTAGTTTCGATAAGAAATAAAGCTTAAAATTTAGCTCGCATACTCGATTGTTATATTAAAGGGATTTGTCCCGGTAATTGTCTTAAGCCTAGTATGCCTGGCTGGCATAAGATGAAAGTGCCAGGCACGCCAGACCGTCTTGTCTGGATGGTCTTTCCATACAAAGATCCCGCCGGCAAAGGTGGCTCGGAATATTGGAGTAATGACCATATGGGAGAAGTTATTGAATATGAGAATGGCAGACCGATTAACAAGGGCAAATGCCCCATTTGTCACGGCACCACCCATGTCAGTTTATCCAAATAAAGCATCAGACTTCTATTTCATAAAACCTTTGATTTCATTCATCCCTTGTTTTTCTATTAAACCGGTCATGCCGTTTTTCAATTGAGATTCAGCCATACCTTCAAGACCAGCCGCTTTTGACGTCGGAGTACTCGTAGCAGCCGAAGCGGCAGGTGGAGCAGCACCTAATATCATCGTACCCTTGGTGGTGACCATTAGTGAATACTTCTTACCTGAGCTTTGTTCGACAACTAAATATTGACCGGCAGGCATAGTGGTCGTGCCCACTTCGGTTGGAGCTTCGCTGGTCGTTGTGGTAGTTGCCGTGGTTGTGGTCGTACTATTAGTATTTTGTGCATACACACCTAAATTCATTGATAGAAAACACAATATTGCCGATGCCATAATTGATTTGTGCATATCTTTTTCCTTCTTTATCACTAATTAGCCCATTATCTAGCGCGTATGCCTAACTTATGCGCAATAAGCTAGTCCGAACATAAGACATTTTATCTTATTGCTACGGTGAGCAAGACAATAATTTAGGGACAGTATTATATTGATCCCTTAAATAAAATGTATTGCATGGTCTATGGACCCCAACCAGGGGGGCGCCAGTGAAAATCTGCGAGGACTGTTCAGGATGTGCCTTTGCCGCCACTTTATTTAAATAGTTTCGAGTGAGCCCTTCTGCCATTTTATCAGCTTCAGCAGTCTTACCGGCGACCCTCAGCATACCAGAGTATTCTGAGCGAACTTCAAGCGGAATTTCAGGGTAATCTCGTCCATATTTCTCTTGAGCAAGCTCCAAGGCTGTATGGTAAGCTCTTTCCGATTCATCATAGTTTCCGGCCACAGCCTGAACCCAGCCCAGATATTTGTACGCATAAGCCAATCTGTTTTCTAGTGGCAAGTCCTTATGCAATTTTTTGTATAAATAGATTCTTCCGTATGCCTCTTCAAGACGAGCTCCTATAGAGTCTTCGATACAAGCCTGTCTAACCATATATTTTGCCACTGCTTCGTTGTCATTATTCAGAATACCATTGAGCATTGCTTCCTGTCTCTCATAGTTCAGTTTGAATAATGAATGACCACAACGAGAGGTATTCTTTTTAGATTCTGCGCTTTGTAATAGCAATAGTTCTCTAGCCAAAGGTTTTGCCCGATCTATTTGTCCAGATTCATAGAGCATTGCGGCAACCGGTTCACCCTGAATCAAATAGGCATATGATGATGGACCGTTCAAGGGCTCGGCAGCAATCAAAGACAGCGATCTTTCGTACACTTGCAGCTGTTCATTCAATCCAAATTTAATCCCCTGAAAAAATACGTCTGACAAGTGGAAGTCTTTGTTCATATATTTCTCTACAGATTTTCCATCGTCCCCAATCACAGCCTTAAGCATATCGAGCTCACTGGCATAATCGTAGATTTTATTGGCGTTAGTGGTGGCGTGTAGTTCTTTATATTTTTTTTCAACCGATGGCAGTGTTTCGTTTGCAAGTCGCTGCGCACTAATCTTGTCACCGCAGACATATAGAAGGGCAATGTTAGGACATTTCTTTTCCAATTCAATGTCACAGAGCGTTTTGTCACTTACGTTCTCCACGGCAGAGCAAGCTGGCCCTGCCATTACACTGGAGAGAAAGATCAATACAACCATGAATTTGTCTACCAGAATCAAATGTTCTCCGGGCTACCAAAAAAACTAAGGCGTTAGCGGTATTGTAGCCCACAATTCATACAAATAATAGTTAGGGCTGCCTTTGGCTGAACCACTTCAGCACTTTTTCGTATGTAAGATAAACACGAAAATTTCTTTTGTGCTGAAAAAGGAGAAAACATATGTATACTGCCGTGCTAATACGTAGACACATTAACAGACTCAAAGATGATAAACCATTTTCTATAAGGGACTTTCTGAACTATGGCTCCCGCAACGCTATTGATCAAATATTTCACAGATTGGTGAAATCAGGTCAGATTATACGAATAGCAAGAGGAATATTCATACAAAATACATCGCCTATGCCTTCTGTTTTAGACGTTGCCTTAGCTAAAGCAACTGCCTTTGGCAAAAGTATAGTCACATATGGATCGCAGGCTGTTCAACAGCTAAAACTCAGCCCCAATATTGGTCCGCAATATGAGGCTGTCTATGCTTGTAGCGGCTCTTCCAGTTCTTTTCGCTTTGGCAATATTCGCATTCGCTTCATTGCCTCAAGTCCAAGAAAAATGGTCTTAGGCAATGAATTATCTGGTCTAGCTATACGGGCTCTTTGGTATCTAGGAAGACCAAACTGCTCTTCCCACTTAGTTTGCGATGCTCTTGTGCAATTTAACAGAAACGATAGGCAAGACTTGCGCGAAAAAATAAAAATTATGCCGGCTTGGCTAGCCAGTTATTTTATTGGTCCTGAGCGTAATTCAGAGCAAAGACACCGGCTAAAGAATCGGTTCCAATCTTATTTCTATGGGAACTAACGCTTGGAGCTCAATATCGCAAACTCATATTTCATCAAAAGTTTACATCTTATATAACCCTGAAATAATCAGTCAGGGCAAGCTTTTTATATCGATCCGGGGATATGGAGTAGCTTATCTCACATTGGTAACCTTGAAAATTGGCTGTGGTGTCCATCTTTACTTAGATACCGAGTTTGGTGTCACTTGATAGAAAGAATTGACTTATTGGCGCTGTATAATTTTGTTAATATAGTTTCGAACTTCTCTTGGCATTGTAAGCTTATCCGCTTGGATGATAGGAGCCCCTGTAATCCTTACCCAGTTATTGAAATCGATAGATTGCTCTTTAATTATCTTTCTCAAATCATCACGGCTAAGTGACTCAACCCCTCTGCGCTTCAAACATTCTACCGCCTCTTGCAAGTGGGATTGAAATTTTAAACCATCCTTATCATGTAATAATAATGGGTTTCCGATGAGGGGCTCAATGTCTCTTTTAACAGACAAAGTATCATTTGAAGTATCACCAGCGTTTCTTAAACCATAGAAACACTCATCTATTGCTGCTAAACCCATTAAATTCATTATTCCTTTTCTGTAATTCTCAGCTCCAATAGACACTGCCAGTCGCTGTTCATCAGTCAAAACATCTCCCTGACTTGTGCCCGCTTTCTGTTGTAAATCCAAAAGTTGGTCCGTATCTTCAATTAAAGGCTTTAATACCTCACCACTCAATGGAAATCTATGGGTTTGATCGCCTGGTAATTTTACTGCAGCGCTTATTTCGTTTAAGTTAAGCGCTCCATCTTTTTTTCCGTCGACGATTCCATCTATATCTCCAAACCGACCTGACAAAAAGTGGGATATCGGAGCCCTTGTTTCTAAATATCTCATTTCACTGACTTCAGCCAGTAAGGTCTCCCTGGTTGGTAATGAGCCTTGATTCATTTCTTCTTTTAATTTATCTCCACTCATAAAATGGCATTTTAATGCATCTTTGGATGCTTGAATTTCAGTCTCTATTGGAGACGAAGGTGCAACTGCTGATTCGTCAAATTCACTCATATAATGCTCCTCAATTTAGAGACAAAGACCATCTGATTGCTTCCCGATCATATCTATGGCTCGTGAGATTTCTGTGAGTGCTCTCCCGTCTAAAACAAGATTTACTGAGATTTTAAATTAATTGGCAGAAGTAATAGATCTCAGATTCGAATCCTTTCGTGCTCAGATTTTGAAAATTGAGCCAAAAATAATAGGCATAGAATAGACAACCAAAATTGTTTTTGATTTTGTCGTTACTAACTTAGTCTCAGGCACCGCTCACAATATCATCCGCTCGTTCGGTTTAATTAGCGATGCTTCCGACGTCCGGTATCGTACATTATATCTATTTCTCTTAAGGAGAAATTCTATAGCGATCGCGTGGATATAGTGTAGTTTGTCTTACATTACTGAGATGCAAAATCTGAGCAGTGAGTCTTTCTAAACCAATTGCTAAGCCACCATGGGGTGGCATGCCAATTTCAAACATGCGTAAATGGTCCTCGAAAGTTTCTGGATCAATAGAACGCTTGGCCAGCGCACTTTCAAGATCGCTGCGACGATGAAGGCGCTGCCCTCCGGTGGTTATCTCGACTCCTTCAAAAAGCAAATCAAAACTTTGCGCAGCGCCATCAGAGCCTCGTGGATGGGTATAAAAAGGTCTGCCGCTCAAAGGAAAACCAAGCACAAAGACAGCACTCACACCAGTTTCCTTTTTTGCAATTTCACATAATTGGCGCTCTGCAAGCGGATCTAAATCGTCAACGAGATCCTCTCTGTTGAAACTATACTTCAATTTTTGCAAGCAATCGCTAAATTCCCATATGGGCACATTTAGTATAGAGGGCAACTTTTCAATATTATGCCTCTTCAGTAGCAAGCCATAATTTTCATTTATGCGATCGAAAATAAAAGTCAGAAGCTCGCGTTCTAACTGAATAATTTCTTCAGGGCTTTCTATGAATCCCATTTCCAAATCTAACGAATAATATTCGGTAAGGTGCCGACTGCTAGCATGCGGTTCTGCTCGATAAACATGTCCAGTTTCAAATACTCTTTCAAGGCCGGCTACGCCGTGCTCTTTGTAAAATTGAGGGCTTTGGGCAAGATATGCTGAGCGTTCGAAATATTTAATAGCAAAAAGATTAGTACCGCCCTCGGTGCCACTGGCAACTATCTTAGAGGTAATTATTTCAGTAAAATGCCGCTCTTGCAAAAACTGCCGTAGGTATTGAAGAATAGCAGCTTGGATTTTAAAAATATCGCGCACTTGTTCATTACGTAAAGAGAGCGCACGATAAGAAAGTATGGTATCCATACCAACTTCACTAATATCGGAAGAAGAATTAAAAGGCAAAGCTATACTAACCTCGTTAAGCACAGCAACGTGTTTGACTGCTAATTCTAATCCTGACGGTGCACGAGGTTCTGCTTTAATTTGACCTATAATTTCAACCGGCATTTCAAGCTTGAGGTTGAGATGACGCAAAGTGGCTGTATCTGCAACACACTGAAGTTCGCCAGTGCAATCCTTTAAAACAATAAAGGTAGTGCGGGCTAGTTCGCGTAGTCGATAAATCCAACCGCGAATAAGAACAGTTTCGCTAGTGGAGGGGGTGAGATTATTAATTAGCGCTCTGGTAGGCTTTTCCATAGTTATGATTTTTCCCAAGCATTTGTTATCTCAAATGCTGGAACCATAGAAATGGCGGTGCCATCCAGCTTCTACTCAATATAGCTCTTATTTGTTACTGTATCGTAGCAATTACGCTTCGACCTAATAAGGCCTGTTCTTTGATAAGTGCAATATTTTTGCAGACTTACTTTAGAACTTCCGGTTCAGTCAAATCTCTCCAAGGGGTCTATCCTTTTCAACGAGTGTTGGCATTATAACAAACGAATATACTTTGGCAATACAAATATTTTTCACAATTAGACTTTGGATTGTAAGTCAAGCCTCAGGGTTAAGCAACAGACAGAACCGCCGGCTAGACCAAATTTATCTACTGGTACTGTCATTATTGAATAGCCTCTTTCTTGCAATATCCCTTGGAGTTTGTCTGAACAGCGCGAAAGAATTATTTTGTCGTCTATATTCACAAGATTACAAACAAAATCATATGCATCTTCTTTAGTAAGTGCTATCAATTTGTCAGCAGATACACGTTCTTGAATAAGCTTTTGCGCCGGCTTAGAAAAAGCGTCGGGGTAATAGATTACATCACCATATTTGAGAGCACTAAGACTTAGATCAAGATGATAAAAGCGAGAAGACAACAATTCTAAAGCTATAACTTCTTTTCCATAATACTCTTGAATATATGCAGTTGACTCTTTACTGGAGCGTGGGCCATAGCCGGTCCAGAAGAGTTGATGATGATTGTCCCATATACAATCTCCAGCCCCTTCCTGGAAGAATCCCGGCGGAAATTCTGCCACACTTTTGACTAACCCTTGTGTTTTCGCCTGACTGAAAAATTGGGCAAAGTACTTTTCTTCGGGCTGTCGTTCTTTATAACGGAAGCGTTCTAAAAGTGCTTTTCCGTCCAAAACAATGGCCGCATTAGCTGTAAACACCATGTCTGGCAGACCGGGCTCTTGCTTAATAAGATTTACAGCTACACCTAAGGATTGAAAAGTTTGGTATAAGTTCTGCCATTGCTGACTGGCGATTGACTTAAATTGACTAGAATTATCGCTCCATGTTCTCGGTTCCATCCATTGATTAATTTCATAGGTAACTTCGAAATAGTCGGGGGCGCACATTAAAAGCTGCATGACAGGAGCTGAGCTACCTTTGGTAACTTCTTTTGCTGGTATGCTTCCGGTACTCATAAATGCACTGTGCCTCAATTAGTCTGAATCCGGCGAACTGGTTATAAATTCTTGAGTTATAGTAATCATAATATAATAAGTATTATGTTCGCAATAATAAGATTCTTCGCCAAATCCCATTTTCATAAGATCGTTCTCTTATTCTATGTACTCAATTTGAGTATTCCTTGCTCTTTGTCCCAACCTGCTGCATATCTAGATAAGGTAAATGCGACGCCCGATTTGACCCAAACTGATCCAAGAGGAAAATTTGCGGAAAATGGCACAAACTATTGCGCACCAGTTGCAGTATCAAATTCCTTTGTTTGGTTAGCTGAGCACGGCTATCCCAAGCTTTTGCCAGACTGCGTAGATATATCTCAAACTAATAAACAAAATAACTTTCTCGGCAGACAAATCGATTTAGCAAAAATTTTAAGCTCTCCAGACTTTATGAATACCAAGGCCGATGAGGGAACTTATGTCGATAGTGTGCTATTGGGAATAAAAAAATACATACTAAAACAGGGCTATTCGATTAAACAGCTCTCCTATCAGGGTTTCCGCTCAAATTTATCCGAATTTGATATAGGAATTCGCAGCCCCCGTTTAGCATTACTAAAACAAGGCATAGTTGGTAAATCAGGCGTTTGGCTTAATATAGGTTGGTATCAACATAAAAGCGAGAGTGGGACATATGTGAGGGTAGGTGGGCATTGGGTCACTCTGGTGGGATATGCATTAGAGAAAGAAGGCAAACCTGCCAAAACCAGACTAATTGTGCATAATCCGTCACCACGAGCTGGATCTACGTTTCATAATGATTTTATCGTCCTAGTACCTATTCAGGGCGTTCTGGTTAGTCGCAGGGGTTTACTGGGCTTTCCACGCCCAGCTTGGGGTTTTTATAAAATTGTGGGAGACTTAAGCCCAATTCCTGGCACTGACACTGCTATCTTAGAAAGTGCAGTAATACTGGAATTGTATTAAATTAGCATTGTTAAACAGTATTACTTAGCAGTATTATTATGAAGTCATCCCCGAATTTGATTAGAAAGTGTCAAAATATCATTTCAGTGCCAAATTATTCACTTTGCTTGTGCTTGCCAATTCGGCAGGGCAATTAGCAGTCTTTAGCCAGGATGTGGGACAAAGCGACTGGCAAACGCCCGGTTTAAGCCAAGCTGGTTCTTCCACATCGGCCGAGCAAAATTCCTGGCAAAACCCAAATCAATATTCTAGCGGACAAAGTGAGTCGCAAACGCCAGGATTAAATCAAAATAGCAACAATTTGAGCCAATCGTCCTGGCAGACGCCAGCAAGTACGCAACAAACGCCAGGATTAAGTCAAAATAGCAATAATTTGAGCCAATCGTCCTGGCAGACGCCACAAAACGGGCAGCAAACAGCAGGATTCAATCAAAATAGTAATAATTTGGGCCAATCTGGTTGGCAACAGCCACAGAGTGCTTTCCAGGCTAATGCTAATAATGCGAACAATCAAACAGACTATTATTCGGGACAAACAAAACCACCTGGACAAAGTGGACAAACTGACTTAAATCAATTAATGCAAAGCTATCAAAACAATAGTCAAACAAGCCAGACCTGGCAAACCCAGCCACCGCAACAAGGTCAAGTACAAAAAACTGGAGGCGGATTGAAGCAATTGATAGGGGGAGTAACTAATACTGCCATGAGCGCAGCTCGGATCGCTACCCCGATGGTAAATATGTATATGTACAGCCGAGCTTTATCAAGCTCACCAATGGCTAGCATGGCCAGTATGATGCCCTATAGCATGATGGGTATGGGGAATATGATGGGCATGGGAAGCATGATGGGTACGGGGGGAATGATGCCATACGGTATGGGGGGCATGCCTTACACTTACGCTGCTCCAGTGCAAACAATTCCTGTACCGGTGCAAACAGTACCTTATACGACAACACCTAATTATCCTGGCAATACGGGCGTCTCGTCATTTATGAATTATTAGAGAAGAAAATTCTTGTTCAAGAAGGTCTTTTTGCGTATCATAAATTAGGGTGTCCGATTTTATTTGGCGACTTTCTAATTTCATATTTTGAGCCTCGCTCAACTTTTGGTTCAATTTAGCATTCGGCTGTGTTAATAAAGCAGCATAGTGTTTTCTGCATATATTTCCAGCTTGGATTTTCTTATTTAGAGCTTGAATAGCTATGGCCCTGACAAGCGGGATGCCAATAAAAAGACTGCCATAAGCCACCAAAATCAATAATAAGGGCGTAAGAGAAGGTAGAATATTTACTGCTTGAATGTATAAAAACCAACTAAGAGCAAAGTTAACTGCTGCCAAAATCATGACCCATGCAAGCGAAGCACCATCTACTTGAGAAAATCTCCAGGGATTTGCCTCTAAATATTGAGGGCTTTGCTCAAAATTTTGCTCTGAGGCAGTCGCTTGCAGAGCGGGGAAACGGTAAATAATATTTCCGGACTCAGTAACGTATGGTCTACCATCAAAACGAACTAAAACAGGCAGCGCTTTATCATCATTATTCGGATCCTGTCCAGTATATGGGGCTAGCTGTTCTGATGTAACGACACCATTTTGCTGTCTTATTAATTGAGCAATTGCGTGCCAGCGGCGATCCTCTAGATTGGCATTAGGATTGCCATCGCCAAAGAGAAATGAAAAGCAATTGTAAAGAAAGTTGGTTTGATTCGATTTGTTTTTATTTCCAACCGCGCTGTAATCTGGATAGCTTATTTGCCAATACATCAAATCACGCAAAATCATCCAGTCAAAGAAGTCTAAATCTAAGCTGAAATTATCATTGTCATCGCGTCCACGAGACATAGCTGATAAGAAGAGGAAAAACAAGAAAACGATAGTGACTAGTGACAAAATAAGCATTATGCCAAACGAAATACGCATTAGAAAGAATCCAACTTCAAATAGCTTATTGTTGAATTGCTCAATAGAGCGTTTTATGCCGCGAGATATATAAGCAGTTTGATATCCTAAGGGAAATTTATAAGCGATATCGCCTAATGCGCTCACTTGCAGATGTCCGGATGTTTCTTCGGCTATTTGGTTTAAATTCTGCAAAGCCGCAGCCACTGGCAATCCGGTTTTTGTTGCTATATCTGCAGCAGAAACATATCGGCCCATATCATTAATGGCTTTAATAACAATTTTTTTCTCTTTGGTTATGGGCATATTCGGTAAATATTCTTCTCAATAGTTTTATTCTCGAGCTATTAGCCTTGCAGTAATCAAGTATTATACTAGCTAGACGCTTGAGAGACTCAAACATCATAGATACAATAAGCAGGTAGCAGATAGTGAAAACTAAAGAAAGCTATGATAATTACTAAAGCTAGCATGCTATAAATAATTCAGATTTTAGAGGATTCTTGGGCGTGAGTATATTTCATAATCCGATTGTTGAAGCCACAACCACTTTTATTGTTTGGTTTGCTGTTTTTTATCTATATCACGGCTTGGGTACAACATTAGGCTATCATCGTCTATTAACCCATAAATCGTTAAAGGTACCGAACTGGCTAAAATACTTTATTGTTTCAGGTGGTTACCTAGGATTTATGGGCGCACCCATTCCTTGGGTCGGTATACACCGCTTACATCACCAGAAATCCGATATGGAAGGCGATCCTCATTCTCCGGAAGGTGGTTTTAAACATGCTTTATATCAATGGATGTTCGAAACAACCAGCATTCAAAGTAATGAAGAGCTGCACGCGCAAACTTCGGATTTAATGCCGGATAAATTTCTCAGTATTTTAGGTACAAAACATGACGGCGAGCAAGCTTTAAGGTGTCTTGGCGCATGTACTGTTTTTAGAGTGCTTATTTTTTGCACTTTGGGATTTATTCCGCTTCTGGCAAATATAGCAGCTACTCTGACAACCTTCTGGAGTACTCAATTTGTTAACGTTTTTTGCCATATGAAGAATCAGGGTTACAGACGGTACGAAACAAGAGATTTGAGCCGCAATGTTTGGTGGGTAGGTTTATTGGCTTTGGGCGAAGGTTGGCATAATAATCATCACGCCGTACCGAAAGCAGCACGGCACGGTTTTGCCTGGTTTGAATTCGATATTACTTGGTATACGATTTGGCTTCTGGAAAAACTGGGATTGGCGAAAACAATCATTAGGCCGCCTAAATTCTCATTAAAAAGCTTAACTGAAAAAATAAATGACCTGGCTGTAAATAACTTGTCCATGTCCTCCAAAGAGGTAGCTTTTGAGTCTATCCCTATGGAAACAGCTCAATATAACAGTAAAAACTATCGAGTTTAGGAAACTTAGACGCTAACTTGGGAGCTCACCTGTCTAAGCCTTCTTAAATTGTCAGCAAAAGTCAATTCTGGTACATCCCCACCAGCTAATTGCACAGTAAGATTTTGGCTCAGACCGCCCAAGTGTTTTAATATCCAGACATCGGCGCGCCGTTTAATCAGCTTTTCACGCAAGCGCTGCAAGCTCTTGAACAAAGCTTCGTTCGTCAATTCACCTGTGGTCGCGGGATTTAATCGGCGGCCATGATTACAATGGATAACATTAGCAATCAAGTCAGCAGATATTGGTCCCAAAATAGCCAGAGATAAATTGCCCTTTTCTTCAGCATTGCCTGGATTATCGGACTGCCAAAAGTCCACTTGTAACCAGGTACGCTTATTAAAACGTACTTTGAGCACTACCGGTTCACATATTAATGAATTGGCGCTGTGCTTGGCCATATCCCTCAAGCAGGCTGCTCGGGCATATCTTAAGGCTATACTGGCTTTGCTACAGAAAAAACTATAATTGCTTCTACCTGGTTCAAGTACGCCACAACGCTTAATCTCCCAGCGGCGATAGCAATTTGTGCCATGATAGAGAAATACATCTCCCGACTCATAATCCACGTCTACCCCTTCTTGATCAGCAACAAATTGCGCCAAATCAAGGGGCGTCTGAAAATGATATGCAAAGCTTTCCAGAATAGCACCTTTAAGAGAGGAGATTAAATTATTACCAAGAAAGGCTTTGCCTTCAGTATGCCCGTTAAATCATCAATATTAAACTATAAAGAAGATAATTAATGCTCTACTTTACTAGTACCCTCATTCCATGTACTTCTCCCGCTCCGCCTGCACAGTATGAAAGGCATCGTGGATTGCTTGTCTTATGTTCTGCAAGCCTTGATCCGAAGCAGAACGCACTTGCTGCACCAAGTCAGCACGTTTGGTATTGAGGTTGACATGGTAATGTTTGGTCGTATCTTCTAACTTTAGACAGTTGCTTTCCAGTACAGACTCCAAATTACCCTTCAGTTCTGCTTTTAGTGAATCAACCTTTCCATATACATCTTGGCGCAAGGCAGTTAATTTAGGATCGCCATCTAAATTATATGACTGGGCCAACTTAGTACAAATTGCCTCGCATTCATTAATTTCTATCTCGGCCTGCTTCAGAAGTTGCACGACAGTAGCAGTGTTTTGTTCAAGTGGATCAGCCGCCGATTTGAATATTTCTTCTAGTCCCGTTTGCTGATTACGTCCAACTACATCTAGTTTGGAGAGGCGTTCATCCACTAATTCTTTCAATTGCTGTCTGGCTAATAAGAGGCTATGCTCTGCGCCTTCTGATTGCGCGTTAGCTTGAGAGAAGGAATGCTCGGCGAATGTCTGAGACATTTCGTGCATCATAGCCTCAATTAATTGCTTGCGCTCTTTCAACTTTGGCAGAAAAGATTCGGTTTGTGACTTACGCACTTGACGCGAAAGGGCAATCTCAGTGATTTGAATTAGACGATCTAATCTACCGAAAAATTCTTTTTTGGCTAAGGTTAATTGGTCTGTTCCTTCAGCATGTAACCGTTCTGTATCTCTGTTCAGAATATCAAGATGGTGATCGAAACTAATTAATAGTGTCGACACCTTGTCTTCAACGCGCTCTTTGAAGCTGTTGAAACAATTGTCCAATTGCACGCCTAAATTCAAGGAAACTTCTTCCAACACTTGATCAACCGCAGCTCTGCGCTTGTTTAGAATTTCTGTCTGCAGTCTTGCTAATTGATTTAGTTCTGATTCCTGGTCTTTGACTAATTTTTCAAACTGTGTTTTGTTTTGTTTGAAATCTTCTTTTAGGTTATTTCGTTGTTCTTTTTCGGTTTTATCAATTTTTTCTTGATATCCAGAGAGCTTAGACTTGAGCTGCTCTCGGGCGCTGGCTGCTTTTTCGGCCAGTTCGGTTTTCAGAGTATCGAATAAAGCCTCGAACTGCTTTGTCAGTTGATCGATACGCACCACTAACTCAGCGTAACCGTCTTTATCTTCTTGATTTACCAAATTAAGCAAGGCATCCAAATTAGTAGTGAGACGTTTTTCTATTTCACTAGCTTTTGCTGCAAGCTTTTTAGCCGCTCTTGCAACTTGGGATTCTAGCTTGCTCATCAAAGAAGCCATTTCGTTCATTACTACTTTGGGCTCTTGAAAATCGTCGAGTTTCGAAGGAATCAAGTCGGAAGAAGAGAAAATAGCTAATTTGTCTCCTGTCTTAATATCTGAGTCTTCTAATTCGGGACCAGAAGCAGCTGATTGATCATTGGTCAAGATCGCTTGATCCATCATTTCAATTTCGCCCGATGGCGAGAATTGAGACCCAGATGCTTCATCGGATTCGGAGAAGTCTAAGGCTGGAGTCAAATTTTCTCCAGAGATGGCACTATTATCTTTAGCATCCGCCGCATTATTGAACTGTCCTGCCAGCCCACTTTCAAACGCTGGCAATTTATCAAAAGATATTGCTGCAGGCCACTTGCGATCCTTCATTTCTGTTTTCGATTTTATAAGCTTAGCATCCACTTTGGCCGGTTCATCCAAGGTCTTTTTATCATTAGTCTGAGTCTGGGATTGAGGAACTAAAAGGTCTGATATAGCTTCAGACAAATGTTTATAAACATCCTCTGGTGCGGCAGCATCTGGGACTACCTGCTTATCCACTTGATTTTGAATACTTCCATTAATTTCTGTATGTGCTTCTATAGCGGCAGGCAGCTTATCTTGCTTTTCCCCTTCCATCGAATTCTTCTCTTCTAATTTATCAGGCAAATGTTCTTCAACAGCTTCGATCTTTTCCAAAGAGGACTCTTGGCTAACATTTTCTCCTTGATCGGTTTTCTGTATTTTTTCAGCTGGATTATTACCTTCTTTCCAAAGTTTCTCTCCTTTGGGACGTTCTTTTGCAGCCTGCTCGAATAAAGAATCACTACTTATCAAACCTTGAGACTCATTCAAATTGGCCCAAGTTTGCAACAGATTGAATCCTACATTCTCCTGGCCGTTCTGTGACTTAAGCCCAGCCGATTTTTCAAATAGCAGATCTATGTGCTTACCTTGGGTAGTATCCTGCTCGCCGGATGTTGCCGGCATCTTTTTGAGTTCTGAAAAATCACCAGCAATGGGAACGAAATTATCTCTGAGTTGAGACCTATTATTATCAGGCAGTTTTGTATCAGTATTAAAAAGCGAAAAACAAATTGAGCCGATATCTATTGGTTGCTTGTTCGCACTTGAAAAGCTCAGATGAACACCACAGGCCAACATAAGAGCTATAGCCGGCTCCTCTTGAGCATTAGCATTCATAAGAGATCGCCTAGTTCCACCTTTAGAGTAAAGATTAGACAAACGTTCCAATTCTTGAAACTTGGTTAAAGCAAGCGGCGAAGAAGGTCTAGTAGCAGCAAAAGCGAATTTTTTTCTATCGATTATAGCTTTGCGAGCCTTTTCTTCCAAAAGAGCTTCGAGAAAACGCAATTCGTAATTAGTGTTGGTCAAATTAACAGCAATTGCTTTGTTATCCTGTATACCAGCCACAATAGCCAAGTCTGTAACCCGGAAATGTTCCTCTTCTTCTTTACGAACGAAAGATATTAGACCAAAAGGCAAAGTTACAGGTTCAAGAATAAAAACAAGAAAGCCGGGCTCGAATCCTGCACATGCAGCTTTTGCCCAACTCGAAACCGCTGTGGTATTTGAAGAATCATAGTTACGCAAGAAATCTCGCAAATCAATTGATCGAATATGGCTTTGCCGGAGAATTGAGTTCATTCTTGGTTATCCTTGCGTTTGCGATTACGCCTTGCTTTGCTTTCGCCCAAATCCGCTTCCTCATTCTCGACCATTTCGTCTAATTCGCTTTCATTCGAAGAAGAAAGGTTGGACTCTAGTTGCGAATCAGTTAAAGAAGATGTATCTTCTGCTAATTTTTGGACTGTTGGAGTCTCATTAGCTCCTGCCCTGTTCAAATCGCGCTGTGTGCCCTTGGGGAAAGAATTTCCTCTAGCCGCAGCTGAAATCTCCTCTAAAGCAGCTGTGCGAACAGTAGAGATTTCTTGCAAAAATTTATTCACTTCCTTTTCCATTTGCTGCTGAATAGAATTAGCGCTCGCGCTCATCTTTTCACCCAAAGATTCGGTAGTGGTCAGCATCTGTGCTTCTACAGAATTTGTTAAGTCGATCAATTCTATTTTAGATTGATCCAACATACCGGCAATCTTTTGGGCAAAACTTTTCTGAATTGAAACCATTTCGTTTTGTACAGCTATCAGTATTCTATTTTTGTCGCTTTCTAGTGCCTGCTTCTGTCCACGACTAAACTGCAATCGATCATTAAGCTTGCCTTGAAAAGAATTAAATAAATTATCTAGACGGTTAACTACATCTTCACAACGGCTCCGCAAACCTTCTTGTACCTGCTTAGAGCGCACTACTAAATCATCTGAAAGCTCATCAGTGGTTGTAATTAATTTTTCAGTGGTGGTCTCGTGCAAAGTACTAAGCTCATCAGCAAATTTACTTAACCGATTATCAGCATTCTGGAAATGAGCGGTACTTATACTCTCATAAGTGCTGTTAACGTCCTTCTCTATTAGATTGGCATGATTAGATATTTGTTCTAACAAAGAAATTAATGAGGATTCCACTTCACTATTTGCTTGCCGAGCCGAAGTTTCTATTTGAGTCAACTTGCTTTGAGAATCAACAAAAAATTTCTTCAACAAAGTTGATGAGTGATCGGCGATGGTGTAACTTTCATCTTTTAAAGAAACTAAATTTGATTTTGTCACTTCGCCTATGTGATCTTGTAGATCAACTAAAGACTGTTCGAGATTGGAATGCAAATTTTGAAAATTTGCCTTAGTCTTACCGCTCATATTTTGTATGGCATTAGATAAAGCGTGTTCAAGCTTAAAATTGATTTCTTCGTTATTCGTTAAATAATACTCCGCAGCGACTGTTTTAGCGAAATGGACATTCTCATGATGAGAATTTTTAAGAGCGCTCAACTTTACTTTCATTTGTTCAGTAAGAGTTCTTAGTTCAGCCATTAGACTGGCAAGGAATGCTTCGCTCTGTGCATTTTCGACTGCCAGACTATCTTGCAACTTTTTTAGACTCTCGTCTATCGATTGCCTAAGCTCAACCTGGAGAAGCTCCGATTTCTTTTCTAAATATTCTAGAGATTTTAGTGATGATTCTCTCTGCGCTTGACTGTGTTCATTTTTTTTATCCTGACCTTTTTCGATTGCTTGCAATTCGAGGTCAGCCAGTTCCTTTACCCCCGACTCATATATGTTTTTAAAGTCTTTTTTGGCAAAAGTCATGCCTTTGATTCTCCTAATCTGTTCCGAAAGAAAGATTGACGCGTTTATAAGCCAAAACAGCAAGAGCTGCCGCATGACCGGCGTCTTTAATTTGGGGCAATTGCAAGTTAAGCTGCGAAAGTTCTACCTTAAAACTTCTCTGCATTCTCTCGATATCGGCATTCATTGCTTTTAGTTGCTGTTCTAGCGAATCCTTGGAGGCCGCGTGCACGGTCTCAATGCGCTCACCGCATCCAGCTACAAAGCGAGCATGCTCTAAATCAAAAAGCTCTACCTGGCGCTTAAAAGCTTTTACTATCTCCAAGCCACGGGCTTTTAGCCTGGTATTAAGTAATTCCTTCAATTCTCGTCGGGTTTCAATTGGCAGATCTGGCCGCACTCTCACTCTAGTCTCCTGAGCAATAGCAGCTTCGAATTGTTGTAATAATCTTTCGAGCCGTTCGTAATACTTCTTTTCTAATCTTCGCAATGATCCCTGAAAAAGTTTATGTCCAGCTGAAAGTCGCCCTTCAGCCTCTTCACCAATAGTTTTTATTTCACCTTTTACTTCATCAACTTGGCGTTCAATCTTAGTTTTGTGAATATCATCAAAAGAATCCCTATCTGCCGCTAGCATTTTTTTAAAGTTATCCGCTAGCTCTGTCATTCCTTGCTGCCAATCGGCTACTTCATCATTTACACGCTTAATGGTATTTTGTCCCGCCGAAGCGATCCAACCAGCGTCTACTTCAACTTTTTTCTCTAATTCATTTCTATCAGTTTCAAAATCACCATCCAAAGCCAATTTTACTTCTTGAACCATATTTCCCAATTGCTCTGCACTCTTTTGCATTTTTTCTGAGATGGTTTGGCTTTTTTCCTTAAGGATCTCGGCAGAATTTTCTTCAAATTCTTGGGCATATTGCGATAATTTTGCGATAGCACTATTTTCTCTGCTAGCGATATTAATTATGCCTTCCTCGGCTAACTTCTTTAAATCTTTTCCCTCTTGCTCAACTAAGCTAGAAAAACTTTCATGTCGGTCCATAGCAATTGGAATTACAGCTTCAATTTGCTCTTCTACCAATTGCGAGATGGCAGCTAAAGCTTTACGTACGGAAGCATCGATTTCTTGCCTGACATCCTTGCCAACTTTAGCTAAAGTCTCGAGCTCTGTTTGTTCTAGTTCCATCAGACGCTCAAAGAAATCCTCTTTACGCGCTTGCAATTCCTCAACGCCCTTGTCAGTTGCTCTGGCTGAGTTTTCTACCATCCTGGTTAATTGTTGAGCAAAGTTTTGCGCTAAGGTGTCATTAAAACTCTGCAAATAGTCAGAAGAGGACTTCACTGTTGCTTCCAAATCTTGGCTGGCTTTGTCCACAGCCTCCATCATTAGATGGGCTGCTGTGCCAATTTCTTCTAAATCATGCCTTGTTTCTTCCGCCATAGTAACCCGAGTTAATAAAGGTCAAAATAGACCCAAAGTCCTAATTATATAAATTATTGCCCCAAATTTTTATGCCCGTTCGCGAAGACAACTAAGCAGACAAAATATGGCAGATAAAATTTGTCCCCGCTTTTTGTGGAAGCAATCATGTTAAGTTGATCTCTGCTCTCCAAGCCATTGTCTCATTAATTGGGCACCTGTGACTAATAGATAAGTTTAGTGTTAATTTTGCTTTGAAAAGAGAGCAAGCCAAGGGGTTTGCGAATACAAATTGAGGCTAAAGTAATTGAAGCACAATTCTAAAGAGAAGGACAAATGCAAAAGCCAATTTTAAAAGAGGAAATCCTCTCCTGAGAGAAATATGCCAACCTGTAACCGAAATCGAAAATGTACGTGCCATCATTTCGGACATGAAGTATACTCTCTCTTACATTGCTGGATTGTATGAATTTAAGAGAGGACATGGAATAGCTGCGCCGCAAATTGGTCATTTATTAAGAATCAACATTGTGCAATTTGACGAAAAAACACAAGTTCTGATTAATCCCAAAATCACTAAGTGTTCGTCGGAGCAGATACCAATTCGAGAGGGCTGTTTGAGCTTTTTTGCAGTGCGAGGAAATGTCCTTCGTTTTAAGACGGTAACAGTATGCGCCCTGGATGAAAGTGGATGCCAGATTACTATCGAAGCATCAGATAATTTCGCCATGCTTTTGCAACACGAATTAGATCATTTAGATGGTATTTTATACATAGATAGGCTTCCCAATGGAGAAAAGGACCTCTATCCGGTTGAAGGCATGCCAAGTATTCCGTAAGCAATTTCGCCCATTGCCCTCTGGTAAAATTCTATGCCGGTGAAGCAGCCCGGCGCGCCTGTCTATGAAGCGCCACCATGGCAGCTTCAGCTATAGTCTCAGACAAGCTTGGATGAGGATGTATAGTGTTGGCAAGATCTTGCAGAACAAGTCCAGTTTCGATGGCTAATACAGCTTCAGCAATGAGATCGCCGGCACGCGGTCCAACAATACCGATTCCCTTTATAAGCATATTTTCTGGATCATAAATGATTTTAGTCATGCCATTGGTATTAGCCAAGGTCATAGCGCGTCCAGAAGCTGACCACGGGAATTTAGCTACATCTAGTTTAAGTCCTTTGGCCTTTACTTCAATATCAGTTATGCCACACCAGGCTATCTCAGGCTCCGTATAAACAACTGCTGGAATTACTTGATTGTCAAAAGCAGAGGGAAGGCCTGCGATAATTTCTGCCGCCACTTGCCCTTGGCGCATCGCTCGGTGAGCAAGCATTGGTTGCCCACTGACGTCCCCTATGGCCATTATTCGCTTATTATTAGTCCGGCACAAATTGTCCACTTCAATAAAGCCGGCTTTATTAGGTTCGATCATGGCATTGTCCAAGGACAAGCCTTCTGTATTGGGTTTTCGCCCTACCGCAATTAAAACATAGTCAAATTTTTCGGAATGCACTTTTCCTTGCTGATCTTGAATCTGACAAGTAATTTCTTTGCCAGTATCTTCTATATTCGATACTTTGCTATTTAGCGAAATTTTGTTAAAAGCAGTGTTTAGATGATTAGCTAACGGCTTAACCAAATCGCGATCTACACCGGGCAAAAGCCCATCGGTCATCTCAACCACAGATACAGCACTACCCAGGGCTGCATAGACCGTACCTAATTCCAGCCCGATATAGCCGCCGCCAACAATTAATAAAGTGCCGGGTACTTCGGGCAATTGCAAAGCTGAATGAGAATCCAATACCCGCTTACTATCGGCATCTTTGGGCGACTTGAAAAGTGCTGGTAGCTTTATAATGCTCGAGCCTGTGGCAATAATGGCATGCTTAAATTTTATTTGCAGAGTGCCCTCTTCACGATTAACTAAGAGTGTTTGATCATTGAGAAAACGAGCTTGGCCATTTATAATTTTTACTTGATTGCTTTTGCACAAGCCAGCTATTCCCTGACTAAGTTTGGATATCACATCGTCTTTCCAGGAGCGTAATTTATTGATATCAATTTGCGGCATTTGAAACTGCAAACCGAAAGCAGATGCTTCTTTGGCTGATTCAATTACTTCAGCAGCATGTAAAAGAGCTTTAGAAGGAATGCAGCCTTCACGCAGACAAGTACCACCCAGAATGCTTTGAGAATCGATCAAAATTGTCTTAACGCCAAGCTGTCCAGCTCTCACCGCAGCTGTATAGCCGCCTGGTCCTGCACCAATTACTACTAAATCAATCTGCTCAGTGGCATCCCCAACAACCATTTAAATTACCTCTCTCCGTATTAGTCGCTCTACAAGATTAAATTTGAGTTTATCCACCCAAATACTTTTCAAAGATTCCTGGATTTTCGAGCATTTGGATGATAGCTCGCATAAATCTAGCTGCCTGCGCTCCATCAATTAAACGATGATCAAAAGCTAAGCACAGTGGCAAGACAAAAATCCCTTCTATAGAGTTACCGCTTCTAATCTTTGGTCTTTCTATTGTTTTCATAACAGCCAATATTGCAGCTTCAGGATAGCGAATAATTGGAGTAGCGCTGATTCCCCCAATAGCACCGATATTTGTAACTGAGAAAGTCGCGCCCTGCAACTCACTTAACTCTAACTTTGCGGCACGAGCCTTTTCAGCAATTTCGTTGATCTCCACTGCTAGTTCAAAAATATTTTTTTTATCAACCGATTTAAGCACAGGAACTATTAAGCCACGATCTG
Source organism: Candidatus Melainabacteria bacterium (assembly GCA_963845445.1). Taxonomy (GTDB): domain Bacteria; phylum Cyanobacteriota; class Vampirovibrionia; order Obscuribacterales; family Obscuribacteraceae; genus JABDBL01. Next base: position 419,215 of record CAWJSE010000003.1, read on the forward strand.
TGTCTACTGCTATACCCAAGTTACAATATCGCTTAAAAACTATTTCTTCTTTTTGCTCATCGAAACTGGTATTAAATTCAGGAAATTCCTGCAAGGCAAGAGAAACAGCTTTTATAATAAAAGTTGTTATCGTTAGTTTTGCTCCTTTCCTTTTTACTTGATCTTGATATTCCGCTCTGTTTCTAAATATTTCTAAATCAGTTATATTTGCTTCGTCGCAATGTGTAACGTGAGGTATTTTTGACCAACTTAAGGCCATTAACTGAGCGGTTCGACGCCGTAAAGATCGCATGGGCACTCGTTCGATTTCGCCAAATTTGGCAAAATCGGGCAAAGCAATTTCCTGAGCCGTACCGACACTGGATATGGTGCTAGTGGAAGCGGATTTGTTACCTTTTAAGCTCTCGGCATAGGCAAGCACATCCTCTCTGGATATTTTGCCGCCTACTCCTGAAGCCGGAATTTTATGCAGATCGATTTTCATTTCTCTTGCTAATTGTCTTGTGGCTGGCGTAGCGATAACTGGTACATTGTCACTCGCTTGTGGATGCTGAGTAATTGAACCTGTTTCTTGGGGTATGGATTTTTCGTTCGTTTTCTCTGCGCTGGCAGAAGTAGCTTCTGGCGTCATACTCTGCATTTGTTCGGAGTTTTCGATAGAAATCATTGTGCTTCCGACAGGGATAATTTGTCCTGGTGTAACCATAATTTTTAAAACTTTGCCCGCTACCGGAGAAGGAATCTCTACTACAGCCTTGTCCGTTTCCACCTCAAAAATAATTTGATCTTCAGATAATGATTGTCCCTCAGTTACTTTTACTGCCAGGACTTCTGCTTCACGGATGCCTTCTCCAAGATCAGGTAACTTGAATTCAAATGACATTATTTATCGGCTCCGTCGATATCCAAAGCAGAACGACAAGCCATAACCACTTTATCGGCATCAGGTATATAGTATTGCTCTTTTGAGAAATAAGGGAAAGGCGTATCATAGCCGGTAACGCGTTTTATAGGCGCCTCCAGATAGAGCAAAGCGTACTCGTTGATTTGGGCAATGATTTCTGCTGCTACACCGCAAGTACGAGGGGCTTCGTGAATAATTACTACTCGCCCGGTTTTTTTTATAGAATTAATTATAGTATCAATATCAAGGGGCGAAAGACTGAGTAAGTCTATAATTTCGCAATCAACATTTTCTTGCGCCAAAATCTCTGCCGCTCCTATAGCAGCCTGCAAACTAGCACCATAAGCAACCAAAGTAATATCCTTGCCCACTCGAACAATATTCGCTTTACCCAAAAGCATTACTTCAGGCTCCTCTGGGACTTCTTCTTTGAACAGTCTATAGATCGCTTTAGGTTCATAATAAACAACTGGATCAGGATCGGCAATGGCTGCTAAAAGCAAAGCCCTAGCATTGCGAGGACCAGAAGGTATGACTAATTTCAATCCTGGAGTGTGAGCATAAATAGCTTCCTTGCTTTCGGAATGATGCTCAGGAGCTCTGATACCACCACCGTAAGGAGCGCGCATGACCATCGGCACCGTTATTCTGCCTCGGGTACGATTGCGAAAACGCGCAGCATGACTTTCCATCTGTTGGTAACCATAATAATCAAAACCAGCAAATTGTATTTCACAAACCGGACGCAAACCGCAAACGGCCAATACCAATAGCGGTACCGATAATGCCAGATTCTGCCAGTGGGGTATCTATAACACGCTTGTCTCCGTATTTAACGCTAAGTCCTTCTGTAATACGGAAAACACCTTCATCGCGGCCAACATCTTGCCCTAGTACTACGACGCGCTCGTCTTTAGCCATGGCTTCATGCAAAGCTAAATTTATGGCCTTAGCCATATTCATTTCCGCCATATCTAGTTCTCACCTTTTTTATAGGAGCCTTTCTTATAGAGTAGATACTTTTCCAGTTCTTGTCTCTGCCTTTGCACACAGGGAGGCATTTCAGCGTAGGCATAGTCAAATATATGCAAGGGATTGCTAAACTCAGGACTTTTTGCAAGAGCTTCTGCTGTCTCTACCGCAAGCTTAATATTATTCGTGATTTGCTCTTCCAATTTTTCTTCTTCTTCTTTCGAAATAAGCTTCTTGTCGTACATGTATTGCCTAAAGCGAACAAGTGGCTCACGCCTTTGCCATACTGCCACTTCTTCATCAGTACGATAGCGCTTAGGATCATCAGCTGTTGTATGGGGAGCTAATCTATAAGTCACTGCTTCAATTAAAGTAGGACCACCACCCTCTCTCGCTCTAGTCACTGCTTCTTTGGTAGCAGAATAAACTGCCAAAATATCGTTACCGTCTATCCGTATGCCTGGCATGTCGTAAGCCACAGCTCTTTGCACAATTGTTTTTGCTTTCATCTGCCGGCTGAGTGGAACGGATATTGCATACTGATTATTGACACACATAAAAATTACTGGCACGTTGAACACTGTGGCGAAGTTTAGAGCTTCATGACAATCACCTTCCGAGGCTGCGCCATCGCCAAAGAAAACAACCACAACCTTTTTTTCATTTTTAATGTTAATGGCCATCCCTATGCCAACAGCGTGCAAAAGTTGAGATGAGATTGGCACACAAAATGGCAGGTCCATTAGTTCAGGAGGGACCATCGCTCCTTCCTCAAAACCGTTCCAATAAAGCAAGAACTCTTCGATAGGCCAACCTCGATAAAGCATGCCTGCCAATTCTCTATAATAAGGTACAAAAGAGTCACTTTTGTTCAAGGCAAAGGCAGCACCTAGGCTTATCGCTTCATGCCCAGTACACTGAGCAAAAGTAGATAATCTACCCTGACGTTGCATAATTAGCATGCGTTCGTCCAAACGTCTGCCCAGAAGCATATAATAGTATAAACTTTTTAATTGATCGGCAGAAAGATCGGGTTCAAGATTTTTATCAATTTTACTCTGTTCATCTAATATAGATAAATAATCAATCTCTGCTGAAATTTTAATTGGCGTTCTTGGCATTTACACATCCAATTGCGGTTCATCTATGAATTACTTTTATCATTGTATTGCTTTAGGAGCAACGTTCGCAGTAAAAGAGTATGTCTTATTGAATTTGATTAAATGAGCATTAGTCTTTAATTAGCAAATGAATTAATCACATATCTTTTAAATAAGCAATTCAACCCCAGTCAATATCACAGTTTGAAAATAGAAATGACTAACACACAATTGAATTCAAGCAATAAAAAACCAAATTGGCTCAAAGTAAAACTGCCAACCGGCCAACGTTATCAAGATATAAAATCAATCGTTGCTGAAAACGATTTGCATACAGTATGCGAATCAGCAGCTTGCCCCAATCGCGGCGAATGTTGGAATCTCGGCACAGCCACTTTTATGATTTTGGGCAATATATGTACTCGCAGTTGTGGATTTTGCAACATACAGACTGGTAAGCCAAGCGAACTAGATCTTGACGAACCAAAACGAGTTGCTGAGGCGGTTAGACAAATGGGACTCGATTATATAGTTATTACATCTGTAAATAGAGATGAATTAGAGGACGGCGGAGCTTCCATTTGGGCTGAAACCGTTAGAGAAGTTAAAAAGCTGAGCAGAACCATTAAGGTTGAAGTGTTAGTTCCAGACTTTGGTGGAAACTGGTCCGCACTAAATACGGTATTACAGGCTTCGCCTCATATAGTAAATCATAATATCGAGACAGTGCCGCGTCTATACAAGCAGGTAAGACCACAAGCCCAATTTGAGCGTAGTCTTGAACTTCTCAAAATTGCTAAGAATAAAGGCTCCACTACGAAATCCGGCTTAATGTTAGGGTTAGGAGAATCAGAGCCGGAAATAATAGAAGTATTTGAACACTGGTCAAAAGTTGGCTGTGACATTATTACGATTGGTCAATATCTTCAGCCAACTAAAGATCATTTGCCTGTAACAAGTTTCATATCCCCAAAGAGTTTTGAACATTATGCAAAATTGGGTAGAAAAATGGGATTCAAAAATGTTTTTTCTGGACCATTGGTACGAAGCAGCTACCACGCCGCTGAACAAGCGGTTTAATTATGTCAAAGCCTGCCCTGTAATGAAGTTTTCTCAGTCCCCTCTTCGTGTTTAGGTATCAGGGGCAGAAAACCATGTATTATTTTTTGATCCTGGAGGCGCGCATCTAAGCCTCCAATAGTGCGCAGCACTCTGCAAGTACTGCTCGACTTCTGGCCAACGACTATCTTTACGAAGGATTTGAAGATCGGGGTCTTCACGAGTGGCGCTTGCTGGAACTCCCTCATCCATAGCGGCAAGTTCCAGCCAATAGAAGGCCTCATCAACCTTACCAAGCCGCGCCAGATAGCGAGATAATTCGTACCGCCCAAGCCCACCCTTGGTCACTGCTAAGTATTGCCAGGCCGCCGCTTGCGAATTGTTTCCGCTTTTGGCAGACGCTTTCGCTAATCGGATGAGATCGGTTCCTCTATATTTAGCTAGATCGTGCTCATCGATATTAGTAGTAAGTGGTTTGGGAGCGGGTAAGTCCAACACAGGCATTGGAAAACCACTCAAGTGTGTGGATCGATAATGTTCTAGAACGGAGCGATCCTCTGTTGACGTCGCCAAATGGCAGCCGGTCGCCGAAAGGCAGATCAATATAATAAAAGTTAAGATGCTAAGCAATCGGCTTGGCCACAGTATCAAGATGGATTTCATTTTCGTTCGACTAAAACCCTCCTTCGTACTTATGTGTCTAGCAAGTGCGCATAGTAATTAATTTAAGTTTACTATATATTCTTACTCTGAGTAATATTTGCTGATTACGTACGTTTGCTGTTACGCAATACATAAAAGTAGCGGCATTATCGAGTGCCCCCACAGTGATTGATAAATAAATAGAAAGCCACTTAAAATAGCAATATTAGCAAAAACTATTTTCATAACCCGGAGGCTTAGCCATTTGCTGAGAGAAGGTGTAATCCAGGCACCATAGATGGCACCACCAATAGTGAAGATTGCAATATGCCATGGAATGCCGCCAAAAAAAATTAGATGGGTGAAGGTCAAATACCAAGAATTTTTTGCTAACAATAAAACGCCAAGCGCGATACTACGCTTGGGGTTTACGCCATATTTATGCCCAGAGGGAGTTGAATAGTCGTGTCGGTTGCTGTTAAAGGCATATAATCTTACAATCCAATCAAAAATATAGTGTATCGGAAAACGCCCTTATTACAATCGTGTTAATACGATCATAGAAAAATTAATATTAAGCGAGAAACATAAATCAGAACTCACTGCGCCCGGAGGACTCCTGTCCAAGGCTCAACTCCCACGCTATCACGAATTCAGTCTCTGCTCCATCTAAGATAATCACTACGTTTCAAGAAAGCGGGGTTAGACCAAAGCTAAAGACAAGATCGCTTTATCTAAGCAAGTTACATGAGCCAAATATTCGCACCGTGCAACGCTAGTGCTGACATCAGTCAGACTGGCACCGGTATTTGATATAATTCTATATGTGCCGCGAGCGTGGTCAACCTCAACAACAGATAGTTTTCGTAAACATTCAGATAATCCGAGCCCCAAGAGCTTTGCCACTGATTCCTTTGCTGACCAGATCTTCTTAATACCAAAAGCACGATCTGGTCCAGATAATTGCTGAATGAAGTTGCGTTCCGTAGAACTAAGAATAAAATCTTCCAAATCGTCTTCTAATAGTTTTGATTCTAAATCTATACCGATGGAGGAAAATGTTAAACTGTCTGCGGCAACAGCTATTATTTCACCATCCTTATGCGTAATAGAAATAGCAGGGTGCTTAGCACTCTGAGCGATATCTGCGATTTTGGCTACATAAGGCTTGCCTGAATCTAATGTCTCAATCTCGATATCAGTATTTTTTACCTCAGCCCCAGCCATTCCGGCAATTAAAGCCCGTACCGATTCTTTGACAGCAATTCTGCCGGCTAACCATTGCCTACGCTTAGCAAATCGATTAAATGATTTAAGTTTCTCCCGCTCCAAAGAAGTTAGGACTTCTTGGGCGAGCGACAAAAAGGCTTCTTCATTAGTGGGCAAATTTTCTTCTCTCAGTCGTCGACAAACTATATTTTTGCTATTAGCAAAGTTAGCAAAAATTTGCGTCAGAGATATTTCTTGGCTTAAATATTGCCAGTCACCGTCTACAGCTTGTGGTACGGCTTTGCCTAATACTAAATATGCCATTACTCGCTCTTCCAGCTCCTGCAATTGCTTCTGGAAAGATCTTGTTATAGCAAGTATGTCTGGCTCAAGCTGTTCCAGTTCATCTTCTAGAACTTTCTTGCCATCGGTGAGTGGAGAGTAATTACTAGGCTCAAATTGCTTTTGGGAGAAGTCTAGTAACTTAGGCGCTCTCCTAGCAAATAAATAGCTTAGATCCATGTAAATGTCGTTAACAAATAGTATCGCCAGAACATTTTGCAATTGGGTAATAGCTGATATTTCCGAGCGATTGGCAGCTAATGAAACGTGGGGGCGTTCTTGCAATGTCTCAGTAATTATGGGAGCGAGGTTACCTCTAGGTCCAACTTCAACAAAGTTTCTTACTCCATTCTTGTATAGAGCCTCAATGCTTTCACGGAATAAAATTGGCTTGCTGAATAGGTCAGTGGTCATCTTTTTAATTCTGTCTGCTTTATTTGGATACGGGGCAGCTAAAGAGCATGACCATGACTCTATAAGCGGACTACTTATTTGTAAGGCTGCTATATCTGGATTATCTGCAGACACCACATTTGCTACCAGAGAGGTGTGATATGGTATGGCAAAAGGTAAGAAGTCCGCAGATATTTGTTTACTTTCTAATGATTTAAGCAGAGAATTTATTGATTCTCTGTCCCCCGTTAAGATGAGTTGGCGCGGCGAAAGATTAGCACTCAAATAGATCTTATCTTTATATTGGATCAGCTCATCTTCTATTTTTTCATAGGCATCATTTACCCGTAGCGACCTTAAATTTATTAATTGATCTAAGGGCAGAGCATGTACCATCCCTGTGCTTAGATGATAAAATAAGGGTGCCGCTTTAAAAAGATCCACTGCGCCAGACATAGTCAAAGCAGCAAATTCCCCGGTGCTCGCGCCCAATAAAACGTCAGGCACAATATCTAAATTGAGTAACAAAGTAAAGATGGCCCATTCTGCCATAAGCACAGTGACAACGGCAGAATCCATAACGGCCAGTGACGCTGGTGTTTCTCTAAATGTTTTTGTACGTGGATCCAAGCGACAAAAGATGCGATCACTGGGTCTTGCCTTACTTCCACCCGAAAGGGCTAGATAATCAACATAATCGAAAATTGCTCGTATCTCTGGAAAATGTAAACAAAGCTCGGCAAGCATATTGGGATAGGCGGCCCCCAGTCCCGGTAATACGAAAGCTAATTTGTTATCTCGATTGCTCCTATTTAATAACCCATTACACCAATAGATACCGTTACTTTCAAAGTAAGCGGCATTGCTCTTCTGGGTAAGGCCAATCCCTAAGCACATCTCTATAATGCTTTCAATTTTCGAAAGAAATTCGTCGACGCTTGAACATACAAAAGATGCCTTTATGTATTCGGTATTCTTTTGTTGACCTCCATCACTCGCGTAAGCCAGAGACTGATTTATAAGCTTAAAGGAATCATTGTTAACTGTAAAAGCTAAATCCTTCAAGCTCTGCGGCTCTCTCTCACTGAAGACTGATGGTTTAATCGATTGCAAATAATTCAGCAACTGGTAGCGATTTTCTCCAAAAGGTTAAACAGTTCGGATGGCCAATCTGCTTGCAAACTGCCATGTTTCAATTCATTTGCGTCTTCGTATTCTTCTGCCACCAAATGATAATTCTTTCCGTTCTTTTCAGTAATATGGAAAGCTGCCCTCCGGCGCGAAGAACTGTAAGGCAATTGTTGACCGATATTCCTAAAATGCGGATGAATTTGAGGGTGGAACCACGGACGGATCGCAAAATTGAAATAGAAAGGAGAACGTTTAACATCGATTTGTTCAATAAGCTCTGTATGTCGAGTGGGTAGAAATGTTCTTTGCTGAATTGCAATGATTGTCTCTACTAGTGCAGTAAGTCCGCTGACCGAATGATTGCCATTATTTCCCAAACTAATCTGCAAAGAGCACCAAGGATCTTTCTTAAATACGTTATTGTCACTCAGCTCGCCTCCGATTCCAATGTCATTGTCATCTTCGACAAACCAAGCAGATAATTGGGCTATTTCTGCATCAATTTTGTTTCCTGATTTTGAGGTGAGCGTGAATAAATTGATAGACGATGTTGGGATTTGAGCTTCCTTATATTTGGCCTTTAATTCAACTAAATCATTATTTGCTTTCGAGAGAAGGGCGACTGCGGCATAAATTTTCTTGCTATATTCAATTGCCTTTGGTAATGTTCTAATAACAAAAACTGAGATATAGTAAGAGTTCTGCCCTGGTATATCTTCTAAAGAATCTAAAAGCACTAGCAAGGCAGTATTGGAAACAGAAGTTTGCAATTCATTGATCGCAATGTCCAATCCTTGCAAGGGGTTTGAGATATGCATATTAATCCCATTTCCTGTCAGACCCAGAAAGGACATTAATTGTCCAGCCCGAGTTAAACTGGCATTGGTACAATTGCCAACTATAATAGAAACATTCTCTGCCTCAATCGAAGCACCACTAGATTGATCTTCGGACAAAGCCCTTTGAGCTAAGTGAACAACAACTGAATTTAAATCACTTTCTGCGTAATTATTTGGAAATTGACAGCTTTTATAAGACAAACCGGTGACAGCTGCGCAACAGGAATTATTTTCCTGTATTGCGCAGTGATTGATATTTCTATCATCCAGAGATACTTGCCTCAACAGAAGTTGCGTTTTGGTTAGCGAGGCGGTGCAGAGATTTGCTACCTACTCCAGATAAATCTTCCACGTAGATAAAAAGATCGCCATTATCGTTATAAATAGCCATGTCACAACGCAATTCATTCGGAGAGCTCTCGGGGGAGATAATTATATGCACGAAACTCAGTTCATCTGGTTCGAATTTTCCGAAATTCAAAAAGCTTAAGCGAGCAAAACCAGTTGGTAGAGCCGTTATATCGAGAGACTTGCGAGCCCAAATACCACCTAACTGCATAGAGGAATCAAACATTACTGGATCAATGATCCAATTTCCACTCTTCTCTAGGGCAAGACATTTTTCAGCACTCAATCCTGAAACTTTCCCTAGGATCCCCCTCTGTCCTACTGAATATATTTTCTTCATGCCGTGAAAACTCTTGCCGTGGAATAGCCATTGCCTATAAATGTCTTCAATAGAGGGCAAGGTAATGGCGGGACCTAAGTCATATTTCGCAACGTCAATTTCTTTAGGGGCGTGACTTTCATTACCATTGTTATTTTTAGCACCACTATTGGTTCCATTGGCACCATTATGCCCGTTATTAGATTTATCTGAAGAGTCATGATCCAAAAGCAGCATTTTAGTTGAAGCAACTATTTTAGTATTCGGTCGTACATTTTCACCCAGTATAAAACGAGCCTTAAAATTCAGACGGCGCTTTAAACCAGACACGATAGTTACCAATGCGGTAGCGGCATTATTTCGTTTCTCTTCTTCATGCACTATTATAGATATCTTCTTCTTCGAAACATCAAAAAGAATACCGGCTGGAATATCAAATTGCTCTATAACCTTAAGTGGTAGATCTGGATAAGCCGTTTGGGCTGCTTCACACATTAATTCCAGAGCATAAGCCATGGGAAGAACAGGCACTCCATCGAAGGCGTGATCAAGCAAAAATAGATCGATCTGGGTATCTAAATTGACTACATATTCTTTATCACCAGAAGAATTGGTGATCACTTCACTATTAATAAGCCTGGCACCACGGCCTTTACTCTGAGTTTTACCTTCGGTTTTCGCTACTAGAAGGACTTCTGATTCTTTTTTATTCGAACAGAACATTTCATTAATGAATGCCTCACAGCCCCTCTGCAAATCAATCATTGCCCAGCCGTATTGAGCGAATATTTCCTCCAACTCGGGATGAGCCATTCCGCCTTTCCAGGGCCCCCACATGACAGATGCCGCTCTTCCCTTAAGCATTTTTTCCCGCACACCAATAGCCAGCTTGTTCAATACTTCATTAGCCGCTACATAATCAGCTTGACCAGCATTGCCAGTACGACCGACCACAGACGAAAAGAAAAACAAGTGATGGAGAGAATCTAATCTAAGAGTATCGACCAAAGTTAATGCACTGCTTACCTTGGTATCGAAAACACGCTCAAAAGATTCTTTGTCTTTGTCTTTCAACAGGGCATCTTCAATTATACCTGCGCCATGAATAACGGCATCAATTTTGCCGTAATCAGTATAAACACGGGCAACCAGAGCGGTTAGAGCTTCGACGTCTCTGACATCTAAGCTATGATATTCGACTTTGTTAGCGGCGCTTTGAAGTCGTTGCATGTTCTCTCTAATCTCGCGCTCCTTGATTAGTTTTTGATAGCGAGATTCAACTTCCGGTATGTTTACCGGCGTGCCTTCTTCTTTTAGGGATTCGATAATTTTTGCCTTTAAATCGCGCATCCCCTTGATGCCCGCATAACGACTATCTTCATTAGACGAAGGCAAGGCGGAACGTCCAACCAAAATCATATTAGGTCTATAGTGAAGAGCCAATTGAAATGCGATTTCAGCAGTGATACCGCGGGCACCACCAGTAATTAGTACCACAGAATCTTTATCCAATGGCGGATGGGAAAAGTCTACTTTCAAAGAACCATCAGCTATGTCCAGTCCCCATCTTTGCTTTGATCGATAACCAACTTCAATTATCTTATCATTGCATATAACTTCCTCGATCAATCTAAGAGCATATTCTTTCAATTGCTTAGGATCAGATTTTTCCCCTGTCTCTGTCTCCTTCAAATCGAAGTCGACAGTCTTGAAAGTAAAATCGGGCATTTCTTTGGCTGCTACTTTAATCAACCCCGAAACAGCTGCTTGCATAGCCGAGGAGTAATCTAAAGTATGCAAATCATAGCCAAATTTTCCACCCATGCTTGTCGCACCCACAAATATAGGCGCATTCCCTGTTTCTATCTTATTGTAGTTAAGACTGAAATACTTAAACATATGCATCAAACCGACAGCACTAGCTCGATTTGACTCTCTATCCTTCTCAGCAATAGATTGCAAATGCAACATAATACTTGTAGGTCCATATTCTTCCTGCAAAGCATCAAGGCATGATTTAACTTGAACGAAATCTTGCAAATCGATCTCAAGGACGGAACCTGCAGCTGAGTTTACTGTTGCTGAACCGATTTTCTTGCCCACTTTATTATTAGACTGTTTCAATATAACAGGCACAAATCCGTGCGTAGACAAAAGTCTGGCCACATTCTTAGCCAAGTTCGACTTATCTTCAGTGATTACCACTAAGCTGGCATTCTGCCGAAGTGATTTTAGCTTATCAGCGATTTGTGCATCTGTTAAAACAATCGGATTAAGGCTAATTGGCACAACCACGCCACGCTTGATGAGATTATGATGCCCATTCTGATCACCGTTAGCACCGTCTGTAATCGCTAATAGCTTTGCCGTATTGTGCTTACCGTTGCCCGGCGCTTTCAATTCACTGTCAACATACGAGACTGCTGTTGCCTGGCTGTGGGAACTATTGTTATCCGCCAGCTGTCCAGGCACAGTAGCATGATCATGACTAGCGCGCAGCCAATCAATAATTCCTTGTAGTGTTCTAGCACCGGCTAATTCTTCTATGCCAGACTCAAGTTGTTTTTGTTTATTCTCAGGCAGTACCCGACGGAACTTATTTAGGATTTCCACGCGTTTGATAGAATCAATACCTAAATCGGCTTCTAAATCTAAATTCGGATCGATCATATCTACCGGATAACCGGTTCGCTCTGCAACTATATCCAACAGCGTCGCAATTAGTTGTTCGGTATCCATTTCAGCCTCTAGAGTAGGACTTACAACCAAAGGCTTGTCACTATGAGCGTCGCCATTGCTTGGCGTATAATCTGCCAGAATATTTTGAGACTCATTGGCAGGAATGGTGGAAACATTAGCTAAATTAAGGTTGGCCTCTGAATTGGCCAAATCAAGATTTTCGGTGAAAGAAGATATTAAAGCTCGTGCATCATTGCTGGCATGTGCTCCGGCATTTTGTTTAGCCAGATAAGCTAACATTACCCGTTGCTGTGTCTCCATAAAGCTATTGGCCATAGTCTGCATACTTTGTTGGAATTGCAGCATAATATTATCCGTCAGACCGTCCTCTGCTCGAACTCCATTAGCTTTGTTAAAGCTATTGAGCATGGTGGTGGGATTATGCGTTGTGTTTTCGATTTTCAAGTTTCCAAAGCCCTTATTTTGTTGTTTGTTAAATTGTGCATTGTTAATGGATTCATTATCCAATTTGAAGGAGGTACTTACAGCTGCAGGTACTGATTTACCAGTCTGATTGTCTGATACTTTGCCCTTTAGTTGAATGGTCGCGCTGTTAACTAAGTAAACAAGCTTTTTACTGCTTGTTGCCGGTTCATGATTGAGAACTTGTCTCAAAGAATCTAACCTTGACTGATAGAGCCTTTGCAAATCCAGAGTTTCTCCGCTTACAGCCAATTGTGCCAAAGCATGCAACAGATTAACTATTCCATCACGACCCTGTCTATCTAGAGCAATGCAGGTACTGTCAGTACCCTCCAAAATCGACTGTGCTAAATTTGTTAGTACGGAGCTAGGCCCGACTTCTAGAAAAACGCGAGCACCGTCAGCGTACATTTTCTTAACTTGAGTGACAAAGTCAACTGGCTCAATAGTGTGTAAACCCAGTTTGCCAGGCACCTCGGCAGACGATCGTTCATATTTCTGTCCTTGCAAATTAGAATACACATCGATAGTGCCCTCGAAAAACTCAATTGTTTTTAAAACATTTTCAAGCTTTTCAGCGGCGTACTTCATAGACCTAGTATGGAAAGCTTGGGATACCGGAATGATGCGGGCCACCAAATCTTTGCTCTGCAATACAGTGACTGCCTGCTCAATCTCAGTCAGAGAGCCAGCTATAACGGTTTGGCCGGGACTATTCACATTGGCAATTGAAATACCCGACGGCAAATCAGACAATTTTTCTTTCAATTGTTCAGCAGAGCAGGAAACAGCAGCCATAGCACCGCGGAACGCATGCCCATCAATTGGTTGAGCTAAAATCTCTCCTCTTTGCTGAGAAACATTCATCAAACTGGCAAAATCATAATAGCCTGCTGCACAAAGGGCTACATATTCTCCATAGCTATGTCCAGCCACCATATCCGGTTTAATGCTAAAAGACGCCAAAAGCGAACTGGCAGCCATATCAGCTGCTCCAATTGCAGGCTGGGCAATTCGTGTATCAGTCAAAGTCTCCTTCAGTTTAATCTCTTCGTCTTTTGTAAAGGCCGGAGCTGGAAATACATATTCGGACAATGATTTATTCAGCTTATTCCCGATACATTCGTTGGCTTGCGCGAAAGTTTCTCTAACTTCAGTAAATCTAATCGCTAACTGGCCTAGCATGCCTGGATATTGCGAACCTTGTCCGGGGAATAAGAAAGCTAATTTATTTTTGCTAGGCCCTTCATCTAGAGCATTGATCTCAAAATAAACACCGCGCGGATCCCTGATTTGTCCTTTGTTGGCTTGAATATCATTTTTCGCCCGCGTAAGCTTCTCTAGCAGATCGTCAATTGATGAAGCTACTATAGCCAAACAATATTTTTGCTGATCGCTCGATATGCCTTTCTCTGGTTGAGCCTGTCCGTTCTTGTTTACTCGGCTCCGACCAACAGATTTATGCAACTGAGATTGGTGATCACGATCTTTCAAAAATTGCCAATAGGCTAAAGCAGCAAGTTGAAGCCCTCCGCGGCTGGGATGGTCTGCAAATTTTTTCGCCTTCTCAGCACACGCGCTAGCCGCGCGACAAATCTCGGCGGTACTGGCGCCGGAGAATACAAATAATTCTGCCGGTAAAGTGGCATCCTCTTGAGCATCATTTGATCGAATATATGTTGGCGTGTATTCTTCAAGCACAGCATGGAAATTAGTACCACCAAACCCAAAAGCACTTACGCCTGCTCTTCGGAGAGGCAAATTGTCGCTTTGACTAGTGGGCAATATCCAAGGTCTGCTTTCTGCATTAATATAGAAAGGCCCTTGCTCGAAATGGCAAGCTGGATTTGGATTTTTGACACCAATTGTGGGCGGTAAAACTTTGTGATGTAAAGCTTTGGCTACTTTTATTAGAGATGCCAATCCAGCGGTGGCCTTGGTATGTCCAATCATTGTTTTTACTGAGCCGATGGCACAAGAATGATGAGCTGCCTTAGAAAGTTCGAAAACTTGCTTCAAAGCTTCTACTTCTGCCTTGTCACCAGCTACGGTACCAGTTCCGTGAGCTTCAATTAAGGTTACCGTGTTCGGATTAACTTGCGCATCTTCATAGGCTCTGTTAAGTGCCTTAATCTGACCAGCTGGGCGTGGCGCAGTTAAGCTCAAGTCGCGACCATCACTTGAACCACCTATGCCCTTTATGACTGCATATATTCTGTCTCCATCACGCTCGGCATCACTCAATCGCTTGAGTACCAACATGGCCATACCTTCACTAATGACTATACCGTCGGCACTGGCATCAAAAGTTTTGCAATGCCCGTCGGCTGAAAATGCATGCGTTTTGCTGAAGCTTAAGTAGTCGCCCGGTTGATTATGGGTATCAGTAGAGGCCAAGAAAACAATGTCGCTATTACCGTTTCTAAGCTCTGCTACAGAAGTGTATAAAGCAGCCAGAGAGGAAGCACAGGCAGCATCGATTGAAAAGTTAACACCGCCTAAATCAAATCTATTAGCAACGCGTCCAGCGGTAACATTGCCTAAATAACCAGGGAAGGAATCCTCCGTCCACTCAGGCAAAGCTCGCTCAAGCTCTTCTTTAAGGACGGGATCAAGATGCGCCAATTTCCAGCCTAGCATTGAGCGCAAAGAATACATTGCAGTGATAGGTCCATGACCAGCATTAGCCAGGATCACAGACGTTTTATCTCGTGGAAATGGCTTCTTATCATAGCCTGCATCTTTCAAAGCCGCATCTGTAACTTCTAACAGCAGGATCTGCATAGGATCGATCGAACTCAGGCTACTTGGTGGGATGCCGTACTTAGTAGGATCAAATTCAATATCTTCTAAAAAACCACCCCATTTAGAATAGATCTTGTCGCGGGCAAGAGGGTTGGGATCATAATAATTACGCCAATCCCATTGATAAAGCGGCACTTCTTCTATGGCATCTACCTTATTAAGAATATTAGCCCAATAAGATTCAATATCATTTGCTTTGGGCAATATGCAAGACATGCCGATAATTGCAATCGGTTCTCGCTCATTGTTAGTGTAACTCGCATCATGGTTCGATTTCTTCTCTTGTGAATCACTCTTGGCAGTAATACTATCGGGCAAAGAGTCAATTAACTCAATACTCTTTTGGCAAACGCTTTCGTGCAATTGGCTAATCGTCATAGTCTCTTTGTGCAGACTAGCTATTTGCCCGATCATGTACATACCATGTTGCCATTGAGTTTTCTCTGAAGCTTGTTCCAGGCTGCTTAACTTAGAAGTAGCTTGAGTTTCAGTATCTTCTCTCAATTCAGCTAGGACTTTATCCTTACTGTTAATAGAATTGTTATCTAACTCAGCCAAATTGTCTTTCCGGATGAGTCCCTTGCTTGCTAAGCGCAGACGGCCAAGATTCATCAATTCCAGTTCTTCTCTAATTTCATCCCGGCTATTACCGGCATCGGCAAGGCTATAATGCTTGCTATCAAAGATTTTCTTATACGGAGAATTGATACAACGAATGGCATGACCAGGTCCGGTCTCCAACAAAACGGTTTGTTCACAAGCAAGGGCTGCTTCTTGAAATTTTTTGATAATGGCACCGGAATTTACCACCTCTTGAGTGAATAGATACGCAGTACCCATCAAAACACCTATTCGCGCACCACGAGCAGCTAATGGTGCGGCTAATGTGGCAACTGCAGCAGCGGAGCGAGCATCATGAATTCCACCGGCAAAAATAATATGATAAGAGGAGGCATCGCGCGAGCTCATATTTTCAAGCAAGCGTCCAATCATGGTCTCCCATAAAACAAAACTAGATCGGGGACCCACGTGTCCGCCACATTCCTTACCTTCAAAAATAAATCGCCTCGAGCCCATTTCAATGAAGGAATCAAGTAAAAGCGGCGAAGGAACATGCAGATAGGTCTTAATACCAATATCTTCTAAATGCTTAGCTTGATCAGGTCTTCCACCGGCAATAAGAGCATAGGGGGGTTTGTATTTTTCCAGTACCGCCATCTGCTCTGCTTTAAGCTCAGCTGGCACAAATCCCAAAATACCAACGCCCCATGGCTTGCCACTCAATAGAGTTTGTGCTGCTTTAACAAGGGATTCCGCTTCAGTACCACGCATCAAAGCCAAAGCTAAAAATGGCAGGCCCCCCGCGTTAGCTACTTCGAGAGCGAATTCAGCTTTATCGCTTACGCGAGTCATCGCACCCTGCAAAACGGGATAAGTGGTGCCGTGAGATTTTGCCAAACCAGATTCAGGAGCAAGAGGTTTAAGCTTCCGACACAAACTTATGTGCTCATCAATCGAGTTTCTAATCGCGTGTAGAATTCCGGCTACTGATAAATATTTTTGCGCTAAGGATTGAGCAAAGGCTATGTCTTGTCCCAGCGGCATGATCCAGTCAGTCGGATCGCTCTGGGAATTGTATTTAAAAATCGCTTCGAAAATACCATCTAAATCTGTTAGCTCAGGGTTGCCGACCAAATCTGCGAAAAAGCTAAATTGGTCTGCAACAGACGCCTGCATCGCTCGACAATATACCCGAAGAGCAATTTTTCTCTCTTGTACTTTGCTTATGCTGTCAGGATTAGCCACGTTCTGAGAATTGCCTGGTAGCGAGAGAACTTGCAACTCAGCGCCATCAAACTGTTCCATTTTTGCTTTTAAGACGAGCGGGAGGTTCGATTCTCGCGCTAGTAATAGTTGGGAATCAAGAATAACTCCAGCAGCGCCAGCCGCATAACAAGCGGCAGCAATATGCAAACCAATGCCACCCCAAACAAATATGGGGATTTGTAGTTGACTCAAACATTCCTGCATCAAAACAAAAGCGGTGGTCTCACCAATAACCCCAGAGGCTTCCTGTCCTTTGGCAATTATTCCGTCAACTGGCAATGTTGCGACTAATTGCGCATCTTTAATCGAAAGTGCTTCGGCCAATATCCTGACGCTAAATTTCTCGCAAAGCGTTCTGATTTGATCAATTATTTTTGCTATTTTATTGCTCTCAAATTGCTCAGTACTCTGATGCCAACCTGGTGCCAAAATTATGGTTAACTGGCGCTCGCTTTGCTTGATTTTGGGAGCGAGAACTTTGAGTTGAGCCACAAACTCGTCTAACTGCGCAACGCCAAGGCGCAACCCATAATTAAGTTCTATTGCACCGCCCATGCGGGTTTTCATCTTTGGTGTGAGTTCCCGGAAAGCGAAGTCAATTACCCCAATATAGCCAGCTCGTTTCGCAGCAACTGCTATTGGCGCATCCACCAGAGGAAAAGTTTGTCTATCACTGCGCACGGTCGCCACCACAGGCAGTGATGAGCTAATAGCTAGAATTTCAAATGGAGACATTTAAGCCTATGAACCCTCTTTGATTTGACAGCTAGTTTTCAAGCGCTACTTTGAGTGGGAGAGCGCTCTGTTGGGAAAAAGTCGCTGAGAGAGGCGACCTAAGCAAAGTATATAAGAGCTGGCCATTTGTGCCATTGGAGAGTTTTTAAGATCAATTGATGGATTTACTGTTGACTTGTGGAATTTTTCTGTCCTAGCTCATCCTATGACCCTATCGAACCACAACTGTCTCATGAGGACTTCTCAATTCATAGTTAATTCCCCGCCAGCGTATACGATTGGTAAGCAAAGAATATAGAGTCAATATAGGAAGAACGAAATGGGCTAAGGGAACAATCACAACCGACTGCCAAAGCAATCTTTGGTAGGCTTTTTCGAAGTCAATTCTCTCCGGACTGCCTGCTGCCGCTCCTTGGATGAGTAACTTATGCCACAAGCCGTGGGCTTGGATGAGGAAGAAAAGTTCCACAAACAAAAGCAGAGACGCAGCCAATAAAACTGGTAAAAACTTGTAAACCTGCAAAACAAATATTTCGGTTGCTAAAACTAATACAACAATTAGCCAGCCGGCCATTACAGTGGCTCTGATTACTGCCATAAGCCAAAGGGCCGGATAGTAAACTTTTGTCAAAATTAACTGCCTATTTGTCCACTCTATAATCTCGGGCCAAGAAGCGTCCCCATGGCTCACAACCAAACATTGGGGCACGAAACAAACAGATAGACCAATCTTCTTGACAGCAGTGGTCATGGACAAATCATCGTCTGCGGAGCGATCCCAGACTGCAGCAACAGCTGCTTGATCGAATACTTGACGGCGTATAGCCATGGCGCCGCCCCAGGCAAAAGCAAATCTTTCACTGGATAATTCCCAGGCTGATAATCGATTCCACAATGAACGAATCAATGCGGGCAAACTAAATTTACTTGGCAAATAAAATCGATATCCAGTAGTTATACCAATGTTTGGGTCTTGCAAAGGTACTATCAACCTGGTCAAAAAATCTTTTCTGGCAATAACATCTGAGTCTACAAAAACTAGAACTTCAACCTCAGGAGAAACATGTTTAAGTGCTTCTAGCTGATTGGTTAATTTTTGTGCCCTCTTATTATCGACACCTGCAATTACCAGTTTTGATTTTATTAACGGATATTGATTCAATAGTTTTTCGATAATCGGATAAGCCGGGTCATCACCACTAGCCACAGAAAAAATAACTTCAAAGCCCGGCGTCACTTGTGAGGATTCTCCAGTGCCATAGTCTTGAGCAATGAGCTTTTGCAAATTGCCTTCGAAATCTGGATCTAAACCTTTGCAAGGTAGTATGACCGCTGCTGGCGGACAATAATCGGACATCGCCCCATCAAGTCGACTAGTTACATAGCGATACATGCGCTTGTAAGTCATCGATTGATAGAAGCAAATGGCAATTACAAAAATTAGAGTGCAAATCGTAACCATCGCTGTTTAAACATAAAGCAAAAATGAATATAGTTCAATAATTTGACACGCCAATAGTGCCTTGTGAATGAGCACTTCAGTTAGTGTAATAGCTTGGTGATACACTTGCCTGTCTAGATAAACACTATCTGATTTCAATAAAAAGTTGCTCAATGTTTCGCAATATTCTTTACAAAGGATTTGGTTTACTTGGCTCGAAAAAAGCCAAGTCATTTGAACAGGCTACCTTTCACTGTGAACGATCTCAATTAGAACGGCTAACCAGCATAATCAATTCAAACAAAAATAGTGTCTATGGAAAAGAACATGGCTTCTCTTCTGTCAAAACCTTTTTAGATTTTCAAAAGGCTGTACCAGTTAATACATATGAGAATTTGCTCCCTTACATTAGTCGAACCATGGAGGGAGATAAATCAATACTGACCGAAGAAAGTCCTTTTATGTTTGCTACTACCAGTGGTACTGTTGGTAATCGCAAATTTATACCGGTAACCAGATCCTACATGGAAGAATTTCGCCAAGCTTCGGTGGTTTCCGGCTTCCATCTATTGAGAAATTATCCCGGCATAAGCAAAGGTGTTGTGCTTAGTATATTTTCGACCGCACAAGAAGCACTGACAACCTCAGGGATTCCCTATGGAGCAATTTCGGGAAGATTGTACTTGGATGAACCGGGGCTGATAAAAAAACACATTTCGCCTATCCCTTATGAAGCCTTTGTCATAAAAGACTATGACACTCGCTATTATGCAATTTTGCGATGTGCCCTTATGCTTTCGGTATCTTGTATATATACGCTCAATCCAAGCACAATAGCTCTCTTAGCAAGAACTTTAGAAAATAATGCCGATAGGCTAATTAAAGATGTAGCAAAAGGAACCATCACCGCAGATGTTGAAATCGACTCCAAAACGAAAGCTGCGCTGAGTAGATTTTTAAAACCAGATCCCGAAAGAGCAAGCTTCTTAGAAAGGCTAGCTGCACAAAAACAATTCAAACCCAGTAACATTTGGCCCGAGTTATCAGTGATAGCCTGCTGGACTAAAGCAGCTGCGTCATTTTATCTCAAGGACTTTCCTCAATATTTTGGGAACACCCCAGCATGTGACATTACTTATGGTGCTAGTGAGGGAAGGGGAACTGTTTTCCTCGGAGGGCAATCTCAATGTTTGGCCATTCGTTCACATTTTTACGAGTTTATTGAAGAAGAGAACATAGATAAGGAAAATCCACCAGTGCTGGGAGGCTGGCAATTGGAGACGCATAAGAGCTACTATATTCTGTTTACTACTTCAGGTGGCCTTTATCGTTATAATTTGAATGATGTCGTTAAAGTTGTAGGATGGCACAACAATACTCCTCTTCTGGAATTCTTATACAAAGGTGGAAATATATGTTCTTTTACCGGAGAAAAACTTACTGAGCCACAAGTCACCCAGGCGGTTCTTTTGACCACGAAAGAACTAGATTTATCTGTAAGTTTCTTTACTGTAATACCAGAGTTTCGGCCTTCTCCTCATTATCAGTTATGGATAGAATTCGACCATTATCCCTCAGAAGATAGGATAAGACTTTTGGCACACAATTTAGACAGAGCAATCGGTCGCAATAATTGCGAATAT
Source organism: Candidatus Melainabacteria bacterium (assembly GCA_963845445.1). Taxonomy (GTDB): domain Bacteria; phylum Cyanobacteriota; class Vampirovibrionia; order Obscuribacterales; family Obscuribacteraceae; genus JABDBL01. The sequence goes on from CAWJSE010000003.1 coordinate 440,086, forward strand.
GAATCTAAAAGAGCGTCGTCTCGATTAGCACCGGTTACTATAAACTTACTTAAGCCCGGCACATATAGGGACTTAAGAAAAACCTTGGTAGCAGACGGGATTCCAGATGCCCAAATTAAAATCTCACACTTAAATCCAAAAGTAGAAATAAAAAAGAAATTGCTCGGCCAGCTTTTAGTAAGAGTCGGATCTTAAGTCAGAATGGCTTAATAGCATACCAATAATAATAAACAATAAAGTCAGATCAAATTCGTTCTTTATAGTTTTCGAATATTAATCGGCGCCCTGGATAATCGATAGTAGTTCGGTAAAACTTCAAAAGATCCGCACCGATGACGCCGCCTGTACCATCAAAACCAGCCTCTGTTGTCATTACTTCTAAAATCGGATGTTTTAGGACAAGTTTATTGCCCAAATCTATTTTCTCCGGCTTGCAATCGAATATTTTTAAATTCAACACTCCATATAGAGTAGCCTTCTGTCTATCTTTGGCATTTGACAGCAGCTTTGCTCTTTTCGCTATCCTTTGAGGAATACTACTCTTTGCACAGCCAGTGTCAATTGTAAAATTCACGGGTACATCTTGGACATAGCCCTCTATTTCGATCATAGGCAATTCTAGCGGGTTATCTTTGCCTGTTTTGAAGGGCAATACATAAGCATCTTTTGAAATGCTTAAAGTCGAAGGAGACTGAATAGTAATTTGCTTGCTATTAAAATCCAGGGTGACTGCAGAGTCAAAGAAAAGAGCTGAGCCGGTTATTCCCAAAAGAGATCGACCCGCATTTAAGTGGTCTAAGGTAAGACTTACAGCCGGTATATTCCTTAGGTTACAACCTGCCAAAACAAAATCAGGAACAATGATAATATCGCCGGTTTTTGCTGCATTAGTCAAAGAACAACTTACCTGAGCTTGAGTCACTTTGTGAAATTTCTTTGCATACTTCGAGTTTATAAAAAGCGGTTGAGACCCAGTGTCAAAGATGCAAGGTCTATCAATATCTCCATACAAGTGGGCCATAATCAATGGTAATCCATCTCTATCAAGCGTCATTGGAAGAATCAATTTTTTGATATAAGCTTGCTTGAGAACTGTGTTGTTTTTAAAGAGAGCCAAATAATCCTCAGTGGAGGAATCTAACCAATCAACATTGCATGCACTTAATAACAATCCCGCAAACAGAAAAACCCCAATTGAAAACACCTGCGAGCGCGTGTTATTCAAGTGCTTATAGAATGAAATATGCATGTGGATCAATGAATCCCCATGAGATTCTTCAATCCGTAAACAAGCAAATTCGGATTAGTCATTAATCGTCTTTTACAATAGGGTCCGGCCGATTCATCTGACCCGAATGGTAGATAGAGACGCACTAAGTTACCTGACTGCACTAATTCCTTCTGCAATTTGTATCGTGGCACTCCATACAAAAATTGGATTTCGAATTGGTCGCTATTTAAGTTCAAGGGGAAAACCACATCGTTAAAAAGCTTATTTACATAAAACTGATCATGGGTGGCTAATTCGACATAAACACCTCTATCTATAAGTTCGTGACTAAAACTAATAAGTAGTTCTTTCATTAGTCTTTTGTCTGTATGAGCAATAGCAGCGCTCTCTTCATAGATTCCTATCACCAAACGAACTCTCGTATTGCGATCAAAACGCTTTATATCTCGGGCTGTCCGAAAAAGACGCGTCTGCAAAACAGTACCCAAATTAGTACAACCGACTTCTAGCAGAGAAAAATAACTGTCTAAATGATAGTCAGTCCAAATAGATTGTTCTGCTTCCAAGGTCATGTTCACATTGCGCTTACAAGCATACTTGACGATATATTGCATTCTTTCATAACCAGCCTGCAAACTTTTTTGATCAGGCAAAACATTGGGCAAAGAGGCTGCACAAAGCATCGAAGGTTTAAAAGATACGGTAAATTGCCTATGTCCCGCTGGAGCAGGAATAGGATTTTGAGTTATTAGATCGATTACACTGATAAATATTTCCAGGTAGGTCTGGCATTCTTCAGGTGATTTTGCTGCTTCCCCCAATACATCAATGGTGCTAGTAAATTGATCTCCTTTGTATAAACTTCGAGCTAGAGTGAGCGCTTGCGTAGCATCCTTGCCGGCTATATAAGGAGAGGCTAGACTCAATACTAATTTAGCTGGCAACAAATCAATAGGGGTCAACACACCGACTTCCTAATGTACAAGATCATAATTCTAAAAACCTAAGGAAACTTACTCGCTTACAATAATTAGATAATGCAGACTCCGTATCACCAGCCAATCGCGAAGCAACTATTACTGTATGTGCTGAAGAGTCGCGCTGAATTTGAAAGGACAAGATCCTGCTATCTTGAAAGGCACTAATCATGAGTTCGGATCGTCCTGCTGGCAGGTATTTCACCGAGTGAGTAAAGGGAGCGATGGCATTTCCCTTATTACAATTGGTAAGAAGCTTCGCTAGAGATATTATTTCCTTTTCTTTTAAAATTCTGCCCGCCATAACAATGATAATGTCTGCTTTATTTGCATTGCGCGAACCAACAAAAACTTCTTGGACTAAATTGTTAGATTTGTACCGAGTCCAAGTTAAATCTTCCCCAGTGGTGCTTGCTTGAACTTCTTTAGCATCGCCAAACAGTTTGTCAAAAGCATAGAAATCACTACCAATGCCAGGCAAAGTTTTAGGAGAGGAAAGATTTGCGGCCTTCTTGCCGTCGTTAATAGTTTTAAGATCGGCGGAATTCTTTTGAGCTCCATTATCCTTTGAGTAAGTCACGGTAATAGCTCCAGGCATTGCACGCAAGGGCCGCTTTGTTTTAGCAGCATTATGTTTTGGATTATCAATCTCTTCCAGTTCAATAGCTGTCTTACCGTTGACAAGGAGCGGGCTGCGCCCCGCTACAGCAACGAGTTGAGCTTGCGCATCTTCATCAGTCATAGTAACTTGGGCCAAGTGAACGATAAATAGATCTTCAACAGTAGTATTATTCAGACGGCACATAGCCTTGCATTCAATGGTAGGCCAGTTGGCGCTGTCGATTGGTAACTCGTAATATTTTGGCCCTCTCAAAAAAATGCATAAACGCTCATGTTCACGAATGGGCGCACGCCTGTATTCTCTGGCAACTGTCACATCGCCGGTACGCAAATCAGTAAATCTGCCTTGAAAAGGTATTTCTCCGCCAATAATTTGGTGCCCGCTTGTATTTTCAAGGAATAAAGACATAGCCGGGTGATAGCCAACTGCATCGTGTGACCACCAAGTTACGCAGCCAAGAACAGAAAAAGTACTTTGCTTCTGCTGATCGATTCTTTGCAATTCATTTCCAGGATTGTCCCTTTTGCTGTCCAGGGACTCCACCATTGTCACTAAAGAAAAAAAACATATTATCGAAAGAAATAGGGATGATGTCCTGCGCTTAAAAAACATCACTTATTCACCCAAAGCTGTTTATTGCTGAACGTCTCGTAATTATGCTGGGTTACGTAGTTAAAGCGTTGCCCGGTTTTTAATTTATAAGCTTGGGGCGCTATGTTAAGAAGAGCTTGAAACTCTATGTCTTTGGGCATCTGTTTTGGGTCTTGCAAAACAGAGGAATAATATTCGTGACCGTTAGCTACCGCACAACAACGTACATATAGAAACCAGTTCTTGGCGAAATTTCCTTTATTTCCAGAATAAGAATCTGCACCAATTTCTCTGGCATAATTTTCACCGTCTAAGAGATAAAGTTTTTGTGCCAGAATCTCAGAAAATTGAAAAATATCTTCGGGATTTCTTTTGGCCAATTCTTTTAAAACAGGCGCAATTACAGCGCCGTCATCTCCCTCTGCTTGCCAGTCTAATAAATTGATTAGCTTCCAGAAATCATTTTCATCGAAACTACTATTTGGTGGAGGTTGAAACCGTTGACTGTTAAATTCTTGTGTCGAGTTGTCTAGAGAAATCAACTCTTGCCCATCGCGAGCATGAACCTTTGGAGGATGCCATTTGACTTTGCAAGCGGGCAATAAATTCTTCAATAATTGGGCACCGCTATGGGTTACTTTTGTATTGAACAAATAAACCCGCAATAATTTTTTGAGTTTCACTAAATTTAGTAAGCCAGCATCAGTAATCAAAGTACTGCTTAAGCCCAATTGTAAAATCGTTTGCAAATTGTTGAGATGTTCTAAACCAAGATCATCTACTTTATTTCCACTCAGCCATATCTCGCGCAGGTCTTTCAATTGCCATAAATGCTTTAATCCAGCACTAGTGACCCGGGTATAGCTTAATCCAATTGAATGAAGACCGATCAAATTATGGATGAATGACAGTCCTTTGTCTCCAACAGTTGTGGAAGTCAGCTCAAGAAATCGCAAACCTTCTAAATGCTCAATATGACTTAATGCCTTATCGGTAACCGCCGAATGACTTAAATCAAGCGCATGCAAGTCGTCGGCTTCTAAATTGGCTACGCCAGATAAGCCTGCAGCATCGGGTGAAATCTTGAGCTTCAGTTTCATTGCCGGGGGAACGGCAATGTCTCCTCTAGCTTCATCGAATAGTTCCCAGTGTATGGGCTCATTTTCGGGAGCCACCACTAAACCGCGCACCTGAGTGAGAAGTTGCCATTCCTCGGGCTGCTTAATAGGAGCAGAATACAAAGTTCCTATAGACCGTTTATGGGGAAATGAAAGAATTTTTGTTTGATCGTTAGTTATGTTCATCGGTAAAAAGAATAGGAGTTAGCAAAATATCTTGATATGCTCGGCAATAATTGTATCTAAGAAGAATAGCACCTGACAACGCTATTTGTCTGCAGACAACTTGTTAAATAGTATCGAGGCTAAAGACAAAAATCGTATCAGTGTTATGCTTAGTTCTTATAAATTGAGCATTTTTTAGTTTAATAGTATGTACCAAAAATGAGGAGATCTATCATCTGATGGATGAAATCGACGCCCAAGGCAGACAATTATTAACAGACCGTCCGGCTTTAACGAAAGGACGACTGATTGTATATCGTGAAATGGAAAAGGGCATTAAAGATAGCGATCCTTGGTTTCCCAGACTGAGCATTACATTGAAGCGGGCCGGCAGCGACGATACTTTCTGGCGCTGGGCAACCCATGGAATACCAATCGACTTCGAAGAGCCGCCACCCTATAGTGAAGATGTTCTTCTTGAAAAATGTTTCGCCCTGGAACAACCGGCAAAGTCTCCGCGGGGTCTTGAGGCAGTATTTTTACTTGAGCCAGGTGCCACTAATAGAGGCAAGGTCATAAAATATTCAGCGTCTCTTTATCTTTATCCCAATTCAACCGAAGATCGCGGTGTGCAGATCGGCGTAATTGATTTCACTGAGGGACTCAAGGCTAGCAAATTGCCGCTTTATTTCAGGGTCAATTTTCCCTGGTAACTCTTAAATAACAAAATGATAAAAATTGCGCCCGGTGCGAGTCGAACGCACGACCAATCGGTTAAAAGCCGAGTGCTCTACCACTGAGCTACGGGCGCAAAATAACAGAATCGCATCGTAGCAACCTCAGTATAGAAGTGTCAAGAATAGCCTAAACTTCTGTGCATAAGCTTTGCATATTATTCATAATCATCAAAAGCCCGTTTAAAGAAATTTCTGGGCTAAAGTAAGTATAGGTTTTAATGGTGGTCGGCTCGGAAAACAATGCATTCGGTTCTGTTAGCGATATGCTAACCAGAATTTTTGCCGCCGCTTTTGCTGAAATAGGCATTGCCAGCGAGCTTGGCAAAGTGGTAGTTTCTGAACGCCGAGATTTAAGTGATTACCAATGTAACGGCGCGCTCTCCGCAGCACGACAAGTAAAACAAAATCCACGCCAGATTGCCGAAAACATTATTGACATAGTCCGTAAAAGCCAAGAGCAAGAAATCTTTTCTGCACTCAGCATGGATGGACCTGGATTCATCAATATAAAACTAAGTGATAAGTTTTTAATTAGAACTTTGCGATCATTGCAGCAAAACAAAATTATTGCTCCTTTGCCAGCCCACGAACTTAAACATACTATGGTCGACTTCGGTGGTGCCAATATAGCGAAGCCCATGCATGTAGGACATTTGCGCACTACTCTTTTAGGCGATTGCTTGCAAAGACTGTGCCGCTTTCTGGGCTTAAAAGTAACTAGTGATACGCACTTGGGCGACTGGGGCACCCAAATGGGGATGTTGATTGCCGAAATGCGCCATAAATTCCCAGAGTTGCCATATTTTAAGCCTGATTTTAATGGTCCTTATCCTGTTGAATCACCGGTGACAATAGAAGATCTGGAAGCACTTTATCCTCAAGCCGCCAAACGTTGCCAGTCTGATAAAGAAGCTATGTCTAAAGCTTTATATGAAACTACTCAATTACAAAATGGGGTGCCATACGCTCGCGCCTTATGGCAACACTTTGTCAATGTTTCAATTAAGGCGCTAAAAGAAGATTTTGCGGCTTTGGATGTATATTTTGACTTATGGAAGGGCGAAAGTGATATACATGACCGCATTCCAGCCATATTGGAAAGACTAAAGAAGGAAGGGCACGCTGTCACCAGTAACGGTGCTCTGGTTATTCCTTTGCAAGATCCAACAGGCAAAGAAGAAATCCCGCCATTGCTATTAGTAAAATCTGATGGTGCCTACTTATATGGCACTACTGATGTGGCCACGCTTGAAGAGAGGCTTGAGGATTTACATGTTGAGCAATTGTGGCATGTTGTAGATAAGCGGCAGAGCTTGCATTTTAAACAATTTTTTCTTGCCGCTAGACAAATTGGCATGGCCGGGCCCAATATCCAATTAGAGCATATTGCCTTTGGCACGGTGAATGGCCCAGATCGCAAGCCTTTCAAAACGCGAGCAGGCGGGGTAATGAAGCTCAAAGAATTAATTCACCAAGCAACTGAAGAAGCAAGGAAAAGACTGACTGAGATGAGAGCTGCAGACGAATACGATGTTGAAGAGCGAGAAGAAATTGCTAAAGCCGTTGGTATTGCGGCCTTGAAATATGGCGATCTAATGCATGATCATAATACCGATTACGTTTTTGATTTAGAAAAATTTTCTCGATTTGAAGGGCGTACCGGCCCTTACATTCTCTATGCAGCAGTACGTATTAAAGCTATTTTGCGCAAGGCAAATGAACAAAGCCTTGCAATCGGTCCGATCACAACTATTACTGGCATAGAAAGGGAGCTGATGCTGGAATTATTGCAATTACCCGATATTTTATACTCCACATATCACAAACGCATGCCTAACTATTTATGCGATTATGCGTACGATTTAGCATATAGCTTTAATCGCTTTTATTTGCAGTGTCACATTTTAAGCGAAAAAGATGAAACTCTAAGATCATCCTGGCTCGGTCTATGTGATTTATGCCTGTTCGAATTAGAAACTGTACTATCTTTGCTGGGTATAAACGTTCCGAAAAGAATGTAATCGCTTGCTCGACAGCATAAGACTCTCTTGGCTTTTAACCCGCACCAGTTATAGTGCTAACACTGTGGTGATCGTTTTTATTTATAATCGCTAGCAAATCACTTCAATTGATTAGCCTGTAAGACTTAAAAAGCTGCCCAAAGCTAAATCTATCCTTAAGACAGCGTAGAAATACGCTGTCTTTGCTGTACAAATCAGCTCTTACGGGTATTCTGTATACATAACGCAGGCACTCCAGACGAGGGATTTAAGGGATTGAGTCTGTTGGGGCAGCACCAACACTGCGATCATTAATCAGAATTTTTAAAATCTACCATTGCCCCCATTTGAAAATTGCTTTAGTGGGAGGCAATAGCCAATGCCCTTTAACCATTGTGAGAAAGAAATGCTCATGCTCTCGTTCTACATCGGCCAGGCGCATGAGTTCAACTTCAAAGTTATGAAGTCCTAATTGAGAGGCATGGAAAGCAGCATTTTCATATTCTTTTATATTTGCGCTTTCCAGTCTACCGGCAAAATACATGGGGAGAAACCAGCCCACCACAAAGCAGGTCAGCCCTATTGTCCGTCCGATTGTTGCCATCATCCATTCTCTAGGCTTTTGCGGACCATCACCTAAGAAGGTTAGCATCTCACCCACTATTTCGCGATGCGCCCATTCTTCGCTTTCAATTTTTTGAATGCCTACCCTCTGCTGTGGATCCCTCAATGAATGCCAGTGAGCTCTATAGGCATACCCGGCTGCTAATTCCCCGGAATATGCCATGTGCAAAAGATAGATAAGTGCCTGTTTATGGTTTTCCTTCTCTTCCATAAATATTCTCAGAACGGATGATCATAGATAATTATCCACTATTCAGAACAAGCAATTGATCATAAATTACTAGCGGACTTGACTCACTTAAGTTATCAAGATTGTATTCTTGTAAGTATAGGTGCTGGAGTCCGCCTTTAAATGCCTCGTGGCTGATGACGCCTACCAGATAGCTAATTTTGCAATTGGGGGGCGCATGTCATATCTGTTGATTTTTATTGGATCTGGACTGGGCGGAGTGCTGCGTTATCTCTTCGGTGGCGCGGTGCAAAGACTCACCAATGGATGGATTTTTCCTGTAGGCACCTTTTGCGTTAATATGCTGGGGTGTCTCATGATCGGCTTACTCGCTCAGCTTTCAGAGTCCAAAGGATTATTTCCTCGCGATCAAAGACTCTTTTTATTTGTTGGACTTCTCGGTGGTTTTACCACTTTCTCTAGCTTTGGCTATGAAACGGTGCAACTGCTAAGAGATGGACAATATTTATATGCATGCTGTAATGCATTTTTCCAAGTGATACTTGGATTGGGTTGCGTTGGGTTAGGTTATTTTATTGGTAAATTGATTTAAGGGAGAAGCTAAATGTTACCAGAACAAGGACATCTGCTCAGAATATTCATTGGTGAAAGTGACAAGCACCAGGGGGTGCCATTATACGAATGGCTAGTGAAAGAAGCAAAAAAGCTCGGTCTTGCCGGAGCCACTGTCACTAGAGGGATAGAAGGCTTTGGCGCGCACAGCCGAATTCATTCAGCAAAAATATTAGATCTATCGACAGATTTACCTATTATTGTTGAAATCGTTGATGAATTAGAGAAAATAGAAAAGTTTCTCCCCATAGTCGATGATGCAGTAAAAGAAGGATTAGCAACGGTTGAGAAGGTACATATCCGCTTCTATCGTGCGGGAACATAAGATGCCGTTATACATGAAATTAGGCAATGGGTAGAAATATGGAACGCCCACGAGCTACCCGGGGTACGCCTCTATACCCAATTGGGACAATGGTAGTGAAAAGATCGCTAGAATAAACATTCTGTGACTAATTGCTTTCTGATTTGTTAGGAAGCCTTTAGTGATCTAGAATAGAGTAAATTTTTCGCAATGGCATATAACGCAATATTGGAAATAGCATGACGAGCTCGAAAAAGAATTCAGAGAAGAAACTAAGAGCTTTAATAATGGCCGCTGGGCTGGGCAAACGCATGCGTTCTGAGCAAGCTAAAGTATTGCATTCTGTAATGGGCAAGCCAATCATTTGGCGGGTGTTAAAAGCTGTCGATGGAATAAGTAGGCAAATAGCTAACCTAGAACAAATACATATTGTTGTAGGGCATAATGCCGAAGAAGTAGAAGCGTATGTTAAACAATGCATTGAGGGCAAAGACTTTCAGTGCCCAATCTTTTTTCATAAGCAAGAAAAACAGCTTGGTACTGGACACGCACTTATGTCCGCGCAGGCACCCCTTAATAATTTTGAAGGCAATGTATTAGTTGTATCTGGGGATTGCCCTTTACTCACCAGCGAGAGCTTAACTCCATTTTTACAAGAGCATCAGGAATCTCAGTCTGACTTAACTATTTTAAGCACTGAGCTCGAAAATCCGAGTGGCTATGGAAGAATTGTCAAATCAGAACAAGGCAAAGTCTTAAAGATAGTCGAAGAGAAAGATGCTTCAGGCAAAGAAAAACTAATTAAAGAAATTGGTACTAGTATTTATTGTTTTAATTGGCCAGGCTATAGGAAAAGGGCTTAAAGAGCTGAAAAACGATAATAAGCAGGGAGAGTATTATTTAACAGATCTTGTGGCTTGGGCGCAAAAAGCAGGGCACAAAGTGAATTGTTTTTTGATTGACGATTGGCGCCTGGTAATGGGAGTCAATTCAAGATTGGAACTGCAACTAGCCAATAGATTATTAAATGAAATAGCGTCTACTTACCTTATGACCGAGCGGGGAGTGACAATTATTGACCCCGCATCAACCTGGATTGCGCCGGAAGTCGATATCGAAGCCGATACGACAATACTTCCTGGCTGCTGGTTTATAGGCGATATTCAAATTGGTAAGTCTTGTACTATAGGGCCTCACACTTCTATTGAGGGGAAGTGTCGTATAGGCAGTCAGAACAAAATTGTCCAATCACATTTAGAAGATTGCCGGATTGGCAACGCTTGTTATATTGGTCCGTTTGCCCATATAAGAATAGGCACAACTATAGCTGACAGTGTTCGCATTGGCAATTTTGTAGAAATAAAAATGAGCGATATTGGTCCTCTGACCGCAGTATCTCATCTGAGCTATGTTGGCGATAGTACTGTGGGCAAAGACACCAATATTGGCGCGGGCACAATTACAGCTAATTACGACCATATAACCAAGATCAAAGCGGCTACGGTAATTGAAGATGGAGCTTCGATAGGTAGTAACTCTGTTTTGGTCGCACCCGTAAAGATTGGCCAAAATGCCGTGGTAGCGGCTGGAACGGTAATTACAAAGGATGTTGAAGACGGCTCATTAGCAGTGCGCCGGGTTAAGCAAGAAAACATAGCCGGTTGGAGTCAGCGACGCAAGCAAGACAGCAACAAGAAAAAGACTGCAGACAAATAGACCACCGGAAGGCAGGTAGAACTATTTCTCTATTTCTGGATAAGTCTCTTGGGCTGTTTCAACCTGGGACATATAATTCAACCTCTGTCTTTCAGCTTCAGCAAAGGAAGAAGATTCGATGGTAATAAGCTTGACCAAATTGAGCGGCACCAAATGCTTAGAATAGTCACGCCCGGTAGGTTTGTCAAAATCTCCGTAAGATTCCATTTCCAGGTAGTCGTGTCCAAGCCTTAGAACACGCCCCATTATGGTAGTACCGTCTGAAAAGTGGAGACGAACCCAAGACCGGTTATCACATAATCTTTCTAGACGTAATTTAAGGTTCATAATTTGTCTCCCGATTATTAGATGGGACCAGGAACATTATTGAGTATTTGTGTTCCCAAAGTGTAGCAGATTTCTAGGTAGTCAAGTATTGCTCTTTTTCTGCAGTGAACTAAACTGTCATTTGGGAAGCAAGCGTTGGAAACGCCCACCAAGACTCAGTTTATGCCCTAATTATAACCGAAATTATAGCTCCTATCGACAATGCAAGTATGTGTTAATTATCTGCCCAACATGTTTTTAATCTCATTACCTATATTGGTCACTAGGAAAAATCGAGTTAGTAGCTTTTCAGTCCGATAGCATCCGTATAAAACCCAAACTAGAAAGTCCAGGAAATTAATGGTTGAAAATATTCTGCCTGCCCACCTTGCGAAACGAATTGAGGAGTTACAAGGAAGAGAAAGAACTTATATTGAAGACGAACTGTTTTCAGAAGAAGCATTGACTAACTTGCTATACCGAGAAGAATTAGAACGCACTTTCGAGCTAAACCCGCTTGGACCATTAGCAAGACTATAGTCTACGCATATAGTCCATCAAGAACAGCATGAAACCAGCGGTGGACTTTGTCGATTAGCGAAGTACTACTATACCCACCCAGCCAAGAACCCTGGGCGTGAAAAAAAACAGCAATTATCATTTGTGCTATTTCGGTAGCGCGCAAATCTTGTCGTATTTCTTTATTCCTTTGCGCTTCGAGAACCAATTCTTTCACGAGTTGAGGAAAGTTACCAGCACCAGTTGTTTTCGCTTCCCTTCCTTTGCCGTTGCGGTTGGAATGTTTTGTGGGCTCTTCTACATTAAGCTTATCGCTACCTGCCTGCAGCAAAGGATCGTCTTCTCTAAAGACCCATTGGTGCATGCGTTGTTCAAAAAAAACTTTGGTCAATTCCGGATTCTTTTCGGTCCAAGCGGCCCGTTCTAAAAGAATATTTTCTAAAATAGTAATAGGCTTTTCTCCCTTATTTAGTTCCCGAAGGGCAGTCTGCAGCGCTCCAACGAAAGAATCTTCTCTCAAAGCGACTACTACCGATTCTTTAGAATCAAAATGATAATAGAGAGTGCCCTTAGCAACATTAGCTTTCGCTGCTATGTCATCTATAGAAGTGTTGTCATATCCTCTTTCGGCAAACAGACTAGCAGCAGCAGATAATATCTGTTTTTGAGTAATGTCTTTTTTTTCTTCTCGTCTACTCATCGCATTATTTCCACCTCCAAAACTGTCTTATTTTTATACTATAGTATAAATTTAGACTACGTTACAGGGGTACGGTTTAGATGTCTTTCTATAATATTTAACACATCGGATTGATTTTCACACTGCCGTTAGTGCAATTGTGCGGTGTTGTCGTTCTTTTAGAGTTGTTGCTTTGGTTTTCGGCCAAATAATTTTTTAGTCCGACTGCAATAGCTTGAGCAATTTTTGATTGAAATTGCGGATCAATCAGCTGAGCGAATTCATCAGGGTTAATCATAAAACCAATTTCTAACAACACAGAGGGCATTGCTGGTCCACGGGCTAATGCTAAATTCTGATAGCGCGCCCCTAAATCAACAAAATTGCCGGCGGTCTTAATAGAATTTTTAAGATATTTGGCTAACTCTATAGACTGTGGATAGTACCAATAAGAAGATGTGCCATGTTCCTGCCATGGATCACGACCGTCTGGCAAAGAATTATTGTGAATGGAAATTAGAAAATCTGCATTACTATCTGTAGCAATTCGCACTCTCTCACTCAGCAACGGGTTTTCGCGTTGCGAGGTTCTGGTCATTATCACGGTTGCACCCAATGCGTCCAGACAAGCTTTTACTTTAGTAGCAATGTCGAGGTTGACTTGGGACTCTGGTAAACCAGAGCATCCAATTGAGCCCTTTTCACTCCCCCCGTGTCCTGGATCAATACAAACTTTTATGCCATCAAGTCTACCTTCCAAGAGAATGTTGGGCGGCTCTTTGATTGCTAAACACAGGGTGTTCTCATCATAGTAAACTTTATAACCCCATTGTCGCTGACCAGTCAAATGAGCAGTAATTTCATACACGTTATCTTCTGATTGCCGCCAACTGACATGATCTAAGATCGAATTGCTCTGCGTGCTGGTTTTGGGCTCGGCAGTGATCCAATCTGTATCCGGTGCAACGCCATATACCTTCAGAACCAGACAATTAGGACTAATCTTCTGCTCGATTTGATAAGGTAGTCTTTCGGCGAGCGGTAAGCAAACTTTCTCACCATAAGAGTCCTCGATTACATTAATAGTTTGCGCTACCGCCTGTGGTGCTACTGCGGCAATATTCCGTTTGCGAATATCTAATCCGTCCTGCATCGTTGCTGATGGAGAAAATGATTCCATTTCTATTTCGCTTTTATCTATCCAGACATGTCGATTAGGAGCGTACAAGCACCGCAAATTTTCTCCAGACCAACCGTCGATAAGAATTTTGACACCATCAACTAGAGGCGTAGTTCGCGCCAATCCTGGGCCCAAACGAACGATAGTAGGATTTTTTGCGGTTCTGCCTGCACATAATGACTCGATTGTTGAAATGGTGGACAGGCCATTGCGAGATAAACTGCCCAATCTGCTCGTCAAATTGAACTGTGGATGAATGGAAAAGAAATGATCTTCTGTTGTCACGCGATAGGAGCCCTTGTAAAGATCAGAATCATTTATGTCAAAGCGTTTGAAAGTTTTACCATAAGCCACATCCACAGCAGGTGTCTGATGATTCTTCGGTACCGCTGCTAAAGTCAAAGAATGTGCGCCTAGTCGAACCGTGACATTAGAATGAGGTGTGGCGCGCACAGAAAAATTTAGGATATCGCCAGCGGTAAGACCCAGATCGAGATTGGGCTTTAAATCTTCTAGCTTCAATTCATTAGCACTGATCGGCTTTGGTGGTCCTTTTCGCAGAATAGTCAAATTGACGTTATTACTATTTTCGGAATTTACCAACAGAAAATGGTTAGTGCCGTATTGCAGCGGCACAACATGAGCAAAAAAGCCCTCTTTATTTACGCGTACAATTTCTCCATTACAAGTTAGCTTTGCGCCGACATCAGTTTGCCCTACCAAAAATGTGGATTTAGCTTCAATAGTATTTCCCGAGCGAGGATAAACAACTTTGATTGAAGAGGAATTGGATTGATCCTGTGCCCAGACAGGACTCCACAGTGCACAAAAGAGCAAAAGAATTAGATTGAAAATTAACATTGACCAAACACCAAAAAATTTCATATTAAGTATATACTGAAAACTGAACGATATAGTTTGAAATGAATTTGTCGTTGGACGTAGCGATGGCAGCGCGAATTTCAGTTTTAGTAGTTGACGACGTACCGCTCATACGTGATGCGGTAAAAATCGTGCTCACTCAAAGTGACTATGCCCAAATAATTGGCGAGGCTGGCAACGGAGAAGAAGCTGTCAGGCTGGCAGCAAATGAAAAGCCAGACATCATATTAATGGACATAGAAATGCCTAATATGAATGGTATAGAGGCAGCAAAAGTCATTCGACAAACAAATGAGCACATCAAAATAATAATGTTGACTGCAAGCAACAACGAAAAGGCTATTCTCAGTTCATTTGCAGCCGGCGCAGACGGTTATATTCTTAAAGATAAATTTCCCGCCACTATTCAAGCAGCGATTACCACCGTTCGTTTAGGCTCTGTATGGCTGGACCCTGGTATCGCCCGACGCATTTTGGAATTTGTAGTTGAGAGGGCTACCGTTAAAAAGCACCTCGAAATCTTACTTACAGAACAAGAAGTAGCCACTCTCAACGAGGTAGCAAGCTGCAGTAGCGAGCGATGTTTGGTCAATCCTAATTTTGTGGCCAATTTACGCAGACTAGAGCAAAATTAGTGGCTCATAAAATAGAAAAAATACCACTTTAAAGAAGTTAAGCGTTTAACAAAAGGATTTACGTTTCCATGCCTAGGTCCAAATTTGTTAATTATCGGACAGTAGTTTTGTTAATTCTTTCAACCTTTGCTAATCAACCAGGCATTTGTCTCAGAACGAGCAGGCAAGGATAGCCAACCAAGTGCAAATGCCGATCTATCACAGCTGAACAAAAGGCGATCAATCTTTATAACGAAAAAGAATATGCAACAGCAATAACTGCATTTGAAACCTGCTACGAAATTCAATTCCCAACGCAGCATCACTATTCCTAACCCACATCGGCGGGAGTTAAAGATGTTCAAGCTAAACCAAAATTCGAAAGGTATTGAATTTCGACAATTCAACGGCGTGATAATTAAAATCGGTCTTATTACTTTTCAAAAATACTTTCAGAGCCTTGCTCGATCTTTCATTTGATAGAAGCATTAATCGATCCGAATTAATAATTTCCAACAATATTGACTTGTTGCGATGGCTAAGGCATACTTATCCACCATGAAAATTTCTATTAGCGCTCAAATAACTAAAACCAGCACAACCACGACTTCAGTTTTATTCGGGGGTTGATCGGCACGCACGTAGAAATAACTTAAATTATATTATCTGCCTTAGTGTCATCGAGCCTCCCGATAAGCGGCTCGATTTTTGTTTTGTGATTTTTTGGGATTATAGTAAGAAATAGCTGGAGCGTATTATGGGGCATGTCACGGTTGGAATGATTGGTTTGGGCACAGTTGGCGGCGGAGTAGTGCGCCTGTTGTCGAAAAAGCCAAAGCTTATATTGAAAAAAATCGTTGTGCATAGTTTGAATAAAACGCGCGACGTAAAACCAACATGTCCAATATCAGCTAATGCAGCCGATATTCTTAATGATCCTGAAATTGAAATACTGGTAGAAGCGATGGGAGGTGAGCACCCAGCCCTCGAATATATAATGGAAGCTATAAAGAATGGAAAACATATAGTAACCGCAAATAAAGAGGTGCTTGCTAAACACGGCCCTTCCTTATTCAAAATGGCCCGTGAAAAGGAGCTGCCATTTTATTCGAGGCAGCAGTAGCCGGAGGTATTCCATTAATTTCTACTATCCACAGGGGATTAGAAGCGACAAAAATATTATCAGTAATTGGAATTTTAAATGGTACTACCAATTTCATTCTGTCTCAAATGGAAAATTCTCATGAAACATATGCTTCAGCGCTATCTAAAGCTCAGAAGCTCGGTTTTGCCGAGGCTGATCCAAACAGCGATGTGGGCGGTGACGACATAGCCTATAAACTTTCGATTATTTCTGCTCTAGCATTTGGTCAATTTGTCAAACCAGACATAATCTATAAGGAGGGGATTTCTGGAATTACCGTTCAGGATATGGTGCAAGCAAAAGAGTTTGGCTACCGCATCAAAATGATCGGTATTACCAAATATGGCGATGACGGGCAATTAGAGGTTCGAGTTCATCCCATGCTGGTTCCACTTACTCATTCTCTGGCAACTGTTTCAGGCAGTCAAAATGGCATTTTGATAAGTACAGAAGCAATAGAAGAGATTCTTATGGTTGGACCGGGGCCGGACAGCTGCCTACCGCTTCCGCAGTGACAGGAGACATAGTTAATCTATCTGCCGCTCTACAGCTTCCTAATTTTACTGACTTCTTTACCCTGAAATTAGCTTCATCTTGGGCTAAGGTCATCCCCGCAGACAGATTTATTTGTCCATTTTTCTTGCGCGTTTCAGTCAAAGATATGCCGGGGGTAATCGGTCACATTGGCACTATTTTCGGTAAGCACGCAATAAGTATAAACATTATCCTGCAGAAAGAGGCCAGTGAAGGGCAAGCTGAAATTGTAATTGTTACTCAGGCTGTACGAAATGGTGATATGGACAAAGCTCTCAGCGAATTAAAGAAGTGTGATTTCCTAAAGAATATTGATGGCTGCATACGTATTTTTCAACCGGTGATTAAAAATGTCTAGAAACACGTCTGGAAAAATATTTGACGAACAATCTCTGGTTAAACGATACTCAAAATATTTGCCAATTAGTGAGAATACCAACGTTATAAGTCTAGGTGAGGGCAACACTCCCTTAGTACAAGCTATCAATATGCCCAAGTTACTTGGCTTTCCTTATTTGCAGTTGTTTTTTAAGCTAGAAGGTCTCAATCCGACTGGTAGTTTTAAAGACCGAGGAATGACACTGGCTATATCAAAAGCAGTTGAATCAGGAGCAAAAGCTGTTATTTGTGCCTCCACTGGCAATACCAGCGCATCAGCAGCAGCTTTTGCTGCTAAGGCAGGACTGGCTTGCTATATAATTCTACCGGCCAGCAGGTTGCTCTCGGGAAAGTAGCGCAAGCGCTAATCTATGGAGCAGAGCTGATACAAATAGACGGCAATTTTGACAAAGCACTGGAGTTGGTGCAACAGATCGCCAAGGAATCCGAGATCACAATAGTAAATTCAATAAATCCCTATCGATTGGAAGGACAAAAAACTGGCGCAATAGAGATAGTTGAACAATTAGGCAGAGCACCTGATTTCCTTTTTATACCTGTAGGTAATGCCGGTAACATTTGTGCTTACTGGCGCGGCTTTAAGCTTTGCAAAAATCTTAATATTACCTCTAATACACCTCGCATGTTTGGATTTGAAGCAGAAGGCAGTGCCGCGATAGTTCACGGTAAACCAATCGCTAATCCCGAAACTATAGCCACAGCAATTCGGATCGGTAACCCTGTCAACTGGAAAGAAGCAAATCTTGTTGTTGAAGAATCGAACGGAAAAATTGATTTTGTCTCTGACGCGCAAATTTTAGACGCTTATCAATTGGTCGCCAAATCAGAGGGCATATTCTGCGAACCTTCCAGCGCAGCATGTATTGCAGGACTAATTAAGCATCTAAAAAACGGCAATATACCCGAGCAATCCACTATAACTTGCATCCTGACAGGTAACGGGCTTAAAGATCCCGGCACCGCTACCCAATTGGGTAACAAAGAAATACCCACAGTAGAGGCAAAGTTATATAAGTTGAAAGAGGTAATGAGATTATGATGGTCGGGCAATCAGACAAAGAATATATAGCCAATTTTTGGCAGAATCGTGGCTCACATAGTGATAGCATTAGCGTGCGCGTGCCAGCCAGTACAGCCAATCTCGGTCCAGGATTCGATACTGTTGCTCTAGCGCTGCGTATCTATCTCAATTTGACGTTAACACTTTTGCCTGAAGATGACGAAAGAATTCCATTAGTGACAACTTTAAATGCCAAACAAGAAAATCTAGGCTTTTCTGCCTGCGAATTCGCGGGCAATCTATTGCATCAGCACGTAAAATTAGAGTCAAACTTACTCAAACGTCTGCGGCTATTAATTCAATCAGACATACCTCCGGAGCGTGGTCTGGGCAGTAGTGCTGCTGTCACTGTAGGGATTCTTTGGGCAGCTGCTAAACTGAGAGGCGAAGTAATTAAAAATAGCGAATTACTAACCCAAGCAGCAATCATAGAAGGCCATGCAGATAATGCTGCAGCAAGTCTTTTGGGTGGTTTGGTGGTGGTGGTTAATTCCAATGATGGCAAGACTATCGTTGCTCAAAAGCTCATTTGGCCTGAAAAATGGGAAGCAATTTTAGTGATACCGGCGCGCTCAGTGCCTACAATTGAGGCCAGGAAATTACTTCCAGAGAATATCCCCTATACCGATGCAATCTATAATTTGCAGCACGTGGCACTGCTACTAGCCGCTGTACAGAACCAAAGTGAAAATCTTATGCATGAAGCTTTGCAGGATCGCTTGCATGAACAGTACAGATCTCCCTTGGTGCCAGAACTGGAAGAGTTAAAGAAGCAACTGGGTGTTGAACCGCCCTTGGTTGCGTCCTTAGTGGATCCGGTTCTTCTGTACTGGTATTGGTCCAGGCAGATAACAAGGAAGAGATTGTAAAAAAGATTGAGCTGTGGCAAAGCACCCAAAATAATCAGTGTGATCTTTTGACCCTGACGGTAGATCAAAAGGGGGTGCAAGAATTAAATGATTGACGAAATTGAATTGACCAATATGTTGGCTGAGCCAGAAACATTTAGGAGTGCAGTTGAGGGTTTGCAAGTTCTCAAATTTGGTGGCACTTCCGTTAAAAATCCGGCTCGGATAAAGCATGTTGCTGAAGTAACCGCCGGATATAGCAAGAATGGACCGGTCCTAGTTGTAGTATCCGCTATGGGTGATACCACCGACTATCTGCTTAATCTAGCCAAACGTTGCAGCTCTAATCCTGATCAAAGAGAGTTGGATTTACTTTTATCAACGGGAGAACAAATATCTATCACTTTGTTAACAATGATGCTGCACGACCTAGGCATTAAAGCACGCTCACTTACTGCTTTCCAAGCCGGTATAATAACGGGAAAAGTTCACAATAATGCTTCGATTATCCAGATCAAAACAGAAAATCTGGTGCAATCTTTGTCAAGTAATGATGTCATTGTAGTAGCTGGCTTTCAGGGCGTTACCACCGAAGGTGATATCACTACCTTGGGTCGCGGTGGTTCAGATACTACCGCTGTAGCTTTAGCAGCGGCTACAGGAAGCCCGGTGTGTGAGATTTATACAGACGTAGATGGGGTTTATACAGCCGATCCGGCGGTAGTTAAAGACGCCAGGCTTATTTCTCGCATTACATATAGTTGCGCATTAGAGCTGGCCCGGATGGGAGCACAAATAGTCCATCCTAGAGCTGTCTCTCTTGCCGCGCAGTACAATATAAAACTGAAAGTGCGCAATACTTTCAAGCCCGATCATTCAGGCACCACTATTGATAGAGACGGGGATACAGACAATCACCACGGCATAAATAGTATTGCCCTGGATCAAGAACAGTCCAGGGTGACTATTGCTGCTGCATCTAAACAGCTTAATTTAAACACCAAACTCACTGACGCTCTCTTAGAAAATCATATGGTCGCGGACATGTGGACAGAAAGTTTTAACGCTAAAAGCGGGGAAATTAAAATCACATTTGCTGTAAACACATCCAATCTGCCTACTACCCTGACTATATTAGAACGCAAAAGAAAGGAGTTATTTATTAGCCACATCAATTCAGAGCATGAATTAGCAAAAGTCAGTCTGATTTCGGCCACCGAAATAGGAGCGACTGAGTTAGCAGCAAAGTTTTCCGATACACTCAATGAGCATAAGATCATTATAAAAATGATTAGCACCAATGAAAATAAAATTTCCTGTTTAGTTAATAAGAGCGAGGCAAAAGAAGCAATCTGTATACTTCACAAGGCATTTGGGCTTGCAAATTAATTGAGACTTCATCCTTTATGCCATGCTGACTTATCTTCGGCAATTCCTTGACTACCAATGGAAAGGTCTTTAGAAATAGTCCTATCAATCTGATAAATCCTTTTAGACCTGAAAATTTTGGGAATACTATAAATTACTGAAGCAGCTCAAACTTTGGAGGATAGAAATTATTACCATGCTTTTTAAACCTGTTTATAGGATAGCAATAATATTATTGATAGCTACATCGGGCATCTTATCTACGTCGGCAGAACAAAAGCTTGTGAAATTGGGTGATAACCTAGCACAATTAAATTTGCCAAATGATTATAGATTTCTCGAACAGGAAAAGGCCAAAGAGGTATTAAAGAAAGAAGGGGTCGCTCCAGAAGGTGTTCTTGGTATCATCGCCTCACCAAAGGGGTCAGCCGATCGCTTTATGATTGTTTGCCGTTTTGAAGATTCTGGCTATGTAAATGACGACGACGCTGAGAAATTAAATGCCAATGAGCTTCTCAATTCCATGAAGGAAGGAACCAAAGAGCAGAACGAACAGCGCAAGGAATTGCATGTCGCACCCTTTTTTGTGGGGGATTGGGCAGAAAAACCTCACTATGACAAGGCTAATCATCGGGTCATTTGGGCAATTGAAGTCAAAGACGAAGACTCAAGCACGGCACCGGTGGCGGTTATTAATTACAACACGCGCATCCTTGGGCGGCGAGGAGTATTGTCAATGAATCTTGTTACCGATCCCAAAGATCTTGCCCAAAACAAGGGTAAGCTTGCCGGGTTATTGCAAGCAACCACATTCTCCAAGGGTCAGTCATATAGCGAATATGTTCCAGGACAAGACAAAGCAGCTGGTTACGGCATTGCCGGACTTATCCTAGGTGGAGGAGCGCTAGCAGCAGCAGCCAAATTTGGTCTATTTGCTCCTCTTATGAAGTGGGGAGTGGCATTATTATTAGTGATGAAAAAATTTATTGTTGTGGCAGTTTTAGGAATTGGTGCTTTTGTAGCAAAGATCTTCAAGAAGAAACCTGATAAGACAGAATAAGATATGCCAATGCTTGTTGAACATCCCGAGTTACTTTACAATATGTGGCAAAGGAGTAAGCATTGTGTCAATCAGTGAATTTAACAAAGTAACTCCTCGTCGCTTTCTCATTTCGTTCGCCGCTGCGACATTAATGGTGTTTTGTTTGTTCAAAGTGATGTTCAATATAAATGAAACACCTCGTTATAATTTATCTGAGGAGTATTCGAAAATATTTGAGACACCATTTGATTCAGTGCAAGTGACGCACTATTATTACGGGCACGACAGACTTTCAATGGATGTCGAAGCAAAGCAGGGCACCCTGGCACTGAGGCAACAAAATACTTTTAGTATTTTAAAACCTACCGCTATACCCGAAGCTTCGTCAGACATTATACCTTTTCTGCTTGGCTTCCAGGCTCAACCCTATAAAATAGAGCCTTGGGTGAAGGAGATATTTTTTAAGCCTTTATACGATCCTAACGATGTATCCGCCGATCCAAAAGACATTGAAAGATCGTGGGGAATATGGATTTGCGTAGATCATACTCAAAAAGGGCGCATGTTTATTGTAATCAGGTAAGTATGCTGTCACGAAAACTCTGAGGATTTTATAATAATAACCTAAATCTATTTACGCATACCCACGCGCGCTAGTCCCTCCTCAAAATAGCCAGTGCCTTCTTCTGTATAGTCAGGTAAGGCAAATTGTGGCTGTATGACCCATTTGCCGCTTTTGTCAATGAATCCCCACTTAGGAGGACCGATCAAACTGTTTACTGGTGCAGCAGCTAATCCTTCGTGGAAGTCATAAAAATTATTCGACATATCAATTGACGAAGCCCAAATAGCACCAGAGCCCGGCGCGATTGCGCTGAGCATTCTGAGTAATTGCGCAGGTAGATTGTCTTGGCATTGTTCAGGAATAATTATTTTGCCTGACTTATCAATATAACCGTGGCTTCCCGGCTTAGTGCTGATTATAGCTAATCCTCCGTGAAAGCTACCAAGCTGTCCAAATATAGGTCCAATTACTAATTGCCCTGCTTTATTAATAAAACCACTGGCCCATTTTTGCTTAGAATTATCAGTATAGAACCGTATGCTGGCTAATCCTTCATGAAATGAGCCAATTACCCCCCAGTTTGGATCGTAAAGTAATACTTTGCCTGTTTTATCTATGAATCCCCATTCCCACTTACCTGGCTGTCCTGTATAAAAATGTACTGCTGCCAGCCCTTCTGAAAATGATTCTGCTTTATCGAATTGGGGTTTAATAACCACATTACCATCTAAATCTAGATAACCTTTTAGTTTTCGATCAACAATAAATACTGCTAGATGTTCTGAGAATGGTCCAATAAATCCATGTTCTCGTTCAACTATAACTTTGCCACTTTTATCAATCAATCTGCATTTCTCATTGACTTCCACAGTAGCACGTCCTTCACTAAAGTCATAACATGAGTTAGCAAAATAGGGACGGGACTCCTCAAATTGAGGCTCGATAACAAATTTTCCATTGCCGTCAATATAGCCAATTTTGTCATTCACCGATACTGCCCCCAATCCATCGTGAAATGTCCAGGCACATTTGTATTTGGGAGCGATAATGGTTTGCCCAGCTTTATTCATATAACCCCATTTGTAATTAAATGACTTCGCAGGTTCTGCGTCTGCGCGAAACCTAATTAACCCTTCCGAAAGTGCTTTTGCACCGATAGCCAAACTGGCTTTGGGAGCGATCGCCCACTTTCCAGTTCTATCTATATAGCCATATTGATCAATCGAAGTAAATCGCAAAGGAAGAATAAAAAAACAAAAACAACCCAATATGCTAAAGGGCAACACAATGAAAGCGACTAGTAGCATCCTGAGCGGCGAAACAGATTTTTGTTCCATCGTAAGTTTCCTTTGTTTCTTTCACTCCAATTTTTCGCATCTAAGATTAAGTTGGGTAAAATTATTATTTCATCCAGCTCTAATGTTCCACTTGCGGATAGGGTGTAATCCTTTAGAGATTTAAGATATGTCTAAAATGAAGGCAATCGTGTAAAGGTTAGGGTAGGACTAAATAACGCTACCCAGAGATGTGTTGGCTCTATCCAACTAAAGGATAAAGGCGTAAACTTTAATAAGATCAATTTGCACGCGTTTATCAACATACTGACCGTTAATGTATTCGCCTTCTCCAAGTTTTGATACCACACTTGGTTCAGCCTTCCGGTGTGTTCTTAATCCATCGGTTCAAACAGAAGCTTTAACCCATCTATAATTTGTAGAACTCGCCTGCGCGATAGTGAACCTATTTTCTCCTGCAGGTCATGTCTCTTAACTGTAACCAGCTGGGATATATTCACCACACTGTCTTTTGGTAAATTTGCTTCACTATGAGTAACTAAAACGTTGCCCGGCATTTTTGCCAACTTGATGTTAGACGTCAAAGCGCATACAACCACTGTATTTATTTTACTTTGATTAAAAATATTACTTTGTACTACTACGTGCGGTGCCGTCGGCAAGATGGATTAGAGTCCAATCGTTCTTCTAATTCTACCCAAAAAATGTCTCCTTGATTAACTACCACTGATCATCCACTATTTGCCTGTGTTTTTGTTTTGCAGCTTTGAGCCATTGTTTGTCTTGGCGGTTGGATTGATTAGTCAGAGCTTCATTAATTTTTTGCACCAGATCTTTCTTTTTATACCGCTGTAAAAATTCCTCTGCTGCTAAAGCAAACAACTGACTTCTGGGAACACGCAGTCGTTTCGCCAATGCATTTATTTCTTCATAAATAATGTCATTTAATGAAATTGCTGTTTTTATCATTGCCATAGTTATACCTATAATTATACTGATAGTATAACATATAAAACAGTGGTTGTGAATAGAAAACTATATACCAGTCTCATCTGCGTCCCTTTTGCGTCCAATTTAGCTGTTGGTTATTCAGAGAAACACTTTGCCTTTTAATAATTGGTCACCAGACAGTTTACTTGACAATACTTAACCAATTTGTTAAATAGTTAAGTATGAAAAACCCCACACCCATTTTTAAAGCCCTAGCCGACCCGACTCGTCGGCAAATTCTTAGTGCTCTTAAAGAAAAAGAACTACGAGCAGGTGAGATTGTTGAAATGTTCACCATATCCGCTCCGGCGGTTTCTCGCCATCTAAGCATACTTAAAGCAGCAGAGTTAGTTAGCGAACGCCGGGAGAGTAATTCGATAGTTTATAGCATCGAAGCTGAGCACCTAGCTGTCTGCTTAAGTGAATTTATTAGCTCGGTTTGTCCAAGGGAAATCTTGCAAAAACACAATAAGAGAACAAAATCATGAATATTGCAATTACCGGTGGCACAGGTTTTGTAGGACGACATTTAGCTAAGTTGCTTACTTACGAAGGACACCACGTAATCTTAATTGCGCGAGGATTAGATAGGCGCAATCAAGCTATTCGCCAAATGAAAAATGCTCAGTTTAAAGCTATCGGCACATCTAACGAAGAAGAACTATTTGAAGCATTCAAAGATTGTGATGCAGTAGCGCATTGCGCTGGAATAAATAAAGAAATAACTGTTGGAGATTACGATCTAATACATGTACAGGGAACACAAAATGTAGTTAATGCTGCAAAAAGAGCTAAAGTAAAAAGATTTTATTGATTAGTTTCTTTACTGCCCGCCCTAATTGTGGATCCCGCTATCACGAGTCAAAATATGCAGCAGAAGAAATAGTGCGCCAATCCGGTCTGGATTATACAATTCTAAAAGCAGGAATGATTTATGGCAAAGGTGATCATATGCTCGATCACTTAAGTCACGTTTTTTATACTCTGCCTCTTTTCGCTTTAGTAGGCTTTAAGAAACAATATGCCGCACCCTTAGCAATAGAAGACTTTGTAAAAATACTTGAGGCCGTGCTTGTTGGAGGCAGGCTTTCTAACAAGACTGTAGCAATAATTGGACCTGAGCGAATTACTTTAGAGGAAGCGGTGAAACGCGTAGCTGAAGTAGTGGGAAAAACACCCGTTATTTTTCCTATGCCAGTTTTATTTCATTATGCCTTAGCCACAATTTTGGAAGCATCAATGGAAATACCGCTGGTGTCAGTTGCTCAAGTGCGCATATTAGCCGAAGGTTTCGATCACCCCTATGGAAACTGCGAATCTTTACCGACGGATTTAAAGCCGCAAACTGCTTTCACAAAGGCACAGATTCTAAAAGGATTACCGGATGCTGGTCCGTTTAAATGGCATGATTTTAAGTGCTGGAGCATATCGCCGGCAAGCATGAATAAGGAGAACCTATAATGATTCTTATTTCAACGATATTGTGGTTAGCAATACTCACAGGGATGTTTGCAGCATTGGCAGCCTTCTATGGGCGTTATCGAGTTTTGCC
This sequence comes from Candidatus Melainabacteria bacterium, assembly GCA_963845445.1. Taxonomy (GTDB): domain Bacteria; phylum Cyanobacteriota; class Vampirovibrionia; order Obscuribacterales; family Obscuribacteraceae; genus JABDBL01. Next base: position 465,950 of record CAWJSE010000003.1, read on the forward strand.
GGAAATACTCACCGGGGTGCTGGCTTGTGAAACGGGCATAGATAGTTGTAATAGTCTATTTCAAAAGAAGGAAGCAAAATTACTGGGAATTCCCAATGCGTTTTTGGGCACTCTTATGTATGTATTCCTGGCCATTGGTCTTATTGTAGGCTGCCCTACTTGGTTGTTAATTTGTGCTGCTTCATGCGGATTTGCCATGTCTATCTATTTAGGATTTCATTTGATAAAAAACCATCGGCGATGCAGAATATGTTGGATAGGACATACATCTAATGCCATTATTTGGTTTAGCTTGATCACCAAATTTATTTCAGGATATTTGCTATGAAATTTCCTCAACTGAAGGGATTAATCCGCAGACGCATTTTGGTAAATTTTCGTGTAAAACCAGAAGCTGTGCAACGTTTATTGCCAGAGCCGTTCAAACCGAAGTTGATCAAAGGATGGGCGATGGCGGGAATTTGTTTGATTAGACTTGAACAAATACGCCCATACTGGTTTCCTATGTCGTTTGGACTAAGCAGCGAGAATGCCGCTCATCGAATAGCAGTATACTTGAAAGACAAAAACAATCAAACGCAGGAAGGCGTCTATATACCAAGACGCGATAGTAGTTCAATAATCAATTATATTATTGGCGGAAGATTATTTCCGGGAGAACACCAGAGAGCAAACTTCTTTGTACAGGACAATGGTGATACTGTCGATTTGCGTACTCGTGCGTTAGACGATTCAGTGTCAATTGAGTTAAGAGGCAAGACTGCTGATACACTTCCGACTACCTCAATTTTTTCAAACTTGGAAGAAGCGTCTGACTTTTTTAAGAATGGATCCTTGGGATACTCCGAAACATCAGCTAGAAAATCTTTGGATGGCATACAGTTGATAACAACAAGATGGGCAGTACGGCCCTTCAATGCGGAAGTAATTAAGTCCAGCTATTTTGACGACCCGTTGCTCTTTCCTGAAGGCACCGTAGAGTTTGACTGTGCACTCATTATGCGCAATATAGAACATAGCTGGCACGGTGCCTCACAATTGCAGCTCTCACGAGAAACTGCTCGAACTTTCGTCTGATTCAATTATCAATCAAGAGACACAAAGTGCATACTATTTTCAATCACACATCACATAGACCTTACCCGTATCCAACTCGCTCATGGCTAATGGCACAGACGTGGGTAGACTTATTATTTATGCATTGGCAGGTTAGTATTGATAGCTTGCGACCTTTAATACCGTCATTTTTAGAAATTGATACTTTTGACTCCATGGCTTGGATTGGAGTGGTGCCTTTCGGCATGACAAACATACACTTTCGATTTTTACCACCAGTCCCCTTTCTTTCTACATTTCTAGAACTGAATGTGCGTACTTACGTTAAGTGGAAAGGTAAAAGTGGCGTTTATTTTTTTAGCTTGGATGCTTCACATCCTATCGCAGTAGAAACGGCCAGAAAGTTTTTTTGTCTACCTTACTATAATGCCATTATGTCAAAAAACCCTCAAGCTGGTGGCATAAGTTATTCAAGCAGGCGCACTGATAATCGCAGCAATAAGGCTATACTGGAAGTTGATTACAAGCCAATAGGAGATATCTATTTTTCGCAACCAGAAAGTCTTGAATCTTGGTTAACTGAACGTTATTGTTTTTTGGCCAGCAATCGTGAAGGAAAGCCTATACTTTGTGAAATCCATCACCAGCAGTGGCCTCTACAAAAGGCGTCAGCTAAAATACACAAGAACTCAATGACTCAAGCTATAGGAATTGAATTGCCTCAATCGGATCCTTTGATCCACTTCGTACGTAGCCTAGACACAATTGAATGGAGTTTAGAAAACCTGAAATAAAAAATGGCATCAATAGATCGAGCAGGAAGTGGGATCCAATCCACAAGCACTCATAGGACGTACTTTTAATTATGGGCGTCCCATGCCTTTCAGCTGAGCAAGGCCTGGTCATGAACTATGTGTCTAATTATCTTGGCAAAAAGAACAAACGATCATAGTAATAACCGAGCTTGTTTTGAGCATATAAGACATAGCGTGATTGATAATCTTGTCGTCCTATGTTTATATCTTCTCTTGGAAGATCACGATATGTAGCAAGGCTTGGATCATCTAAATTGATCATAACCGGGCTTTTAACAGCTGTCTTTAATCCGCTGACGGCAATACTATCGTTAGCGCAGGTTATACTAATGGCAGTGCGCTGGAATTTTTTGAAGGCGGGATCAGACTTTATCACTGTTGGCAAATCAATACCTCTAGATTGTTTCATACTCGCAAATCCATATGTCCAAACAATCACCGGTTTGTCCGGTGTTTCTTGCAAAATCTGCTGAATGTTGGCGACATCATTTGTAACCTGCCTTGCCCATTTAATATCTGGGTGAATGTCTACTCTATTTGCATTTTCAGCAGAGTAGGGAACGATTTTAATTCCATGTTCATGATAGATCTGCAAAATAGAACTTAGCTTTACTAGGTCTTGGAGCAGTCCTTGATCCTTCTGATATACCGGCACAATTTCTTTTGTAAACAACTCCTCAAATTTTGCCTCAGTTCCAATAGCATTAAATTTGGCAAAAAATGGTTTTAAACTCTTTGGTAGACCAATCGCTAAAACGGAGCCACTCGGTAACGCAGAAATATTTTTAACCAATAGATTTTGCATCGCTTTATCGTAATCTGGTTCGACAATTAGAAAACCTCGTTTGTCTGTCAAAAGTTCCCTCATTGCCTGATCTGCCTCTCGACCATATTCATTGAGCAATTTGCCAAGGTTTTTAACCTCGGCAATTGTTATTCCATGATTTGCAAATAAATTCCTAATTTCCCTTTCCATCTTCTCGTTCATTGGCAAACTACGCGCAAGCAAATCTTTCTGCTCTATCTTGACTTCTTCTGGTACAAACTGCTTAGTTGCTTCAGTATTTTTTCTACTAATAGATTGGGTAGGATTAGCGACTATATAATCGTAATTGCCGTAGGTACCAGCTTTTTGGACGGACGGGGTCATTTCGAGATCTCTTAAAAAACCTGGCGCTTCGAGATCGTTTGCAGAAAAACATACCGGTTGATTAAGCGAGCTAGCCAAAATATCTATAGAATCGGGTATATCAGGATTGGCTGCGGTGCTATAAAAACTAACCACTTGCCGCCCCATCTCTTTAAGGTTCCTATCATTTGCTAAAAGATTTGCCACTGGCTTATTGAAATCATCTAGCTCTGCAGCGTGAGTACCACCGGTAGGAAGAAGAATGGTAATATTTGGATATTTTTTTGCTATTTCGATCAAATTATCCTTTATATGTTCTTCTCGGGCTGGATTTCTTTCACCACCTCTTACTAATTGCTTAGGATCAACAGTTAGGCACTCTGGTGTATCAACTGGAATAATTACCACTCCATGGGTGCGTGCTTTCTCAAAGCCCGCAAACATATCTGGATGGTCTTTCATAAATGTAGCAAGAGCACTTAGCTCTGCTTGCGTCATAGCTTTGGGTGGCTTTTCTGGTAGTACAAGTTTGGCATCAGTTGGCCGGTTATTGTATGCTTCAAAAATGGACTTCCAAACATCAGGTAATTCCACAGGCATTATCAAATTGGGCGGAACATCAGGCTTACCAGCTGGCAATTTAGCAATTGCATTTTCAAGTAACTTGTCTGCGGGACTGTTTTTTTCATGGCTCAGCCCAAAAATTACTATATTTTGTGAGTCGTGAAGGGCTTTATCTAATACTTCTTGCGGATCCTTACCTCGCTTATTAATGAATCGCTGTAATGATAAAATGTGCTCCGTCAGCTTTTGATCAATTGTCTGAATTATAGATTGAAAAGTTTTTTGAGCTGCGAATTCTAAACCCAGTCTAGTTTGAATAGCCTCATCACCAGTTAGTCTCGGACAAAGTTGGTCTACATAGTTATTTCTGCTTATTTTATTAGGATCAAAATATTTTTGATCAGCAGTGCCCGGCTGCTCTTGTTCAGCTAGATTTAGAAAGTCGTTGCTGTCGCCACTTGTGTTGCCGCAGAGTAGTGCTAAATCTGCTCGATCCAGTCCCCTATATTCGTCCAAACTGTCTATTTCTGTTTGCTCCGGTTTGCTTGGCTTATGTTCAAGGTTATCGCCAGAACGATCCATAATATATTTAATCCAAGTAAACCCACTTCTGATAATCTACCACCACTTCATTTAATCTAATCTACCCAGCGAGTAGGCTAAAAACTATCAAAATATTGATAAGCTCAGGGTTTATTCAAAAACCTTCAAATAAAAATTGGACGAAATCATAATGCAGTTATTTTAGTGCGCGACGTTCAATTTAATCGGCTTTTGCCTGCGCCATGCACTCGTGAGAATTTTAGATTCTGGCAGTGACGGAGCGTACGAGATTCGAACTGGTGACCTCTTCAATGTCATTGAAGCACACGGCACTTGATTTGAATCATAATTGATTCTTTCAGGCTTATGTACTCTAAAATATAAAGTTGCAGATTTATCAAATTGTGTCTCTATTTGGAGCAAAAGATGGATGTACTGATCAAACGCTTAAAAGAGAATAATTGGCAAGAGCTACGGACAATTAGGCTGAGGGCATTGCAGTCGGACCCAGCCGTCTTTGGCTCAAATTACCAGAAAGAATCTACTATGACTGAAGCTGATTGGAGAAACTGGCTACAAACGGAGGACGGAGCCATATTTATGCTTTATGCCAATACGGCACCGATCGGCATGACAGCAATTGCGGTAGATCGAGATGATCCTATGAAGAAAACAGCAATTTTATGGGGATCCTGGCTGGAGCCACATGCAAGAGGGAAGGGGTTATCTGAAATAATGTATCGGGAACGAATAGCATGGGCTAAGAAGCATCCTACGATTGAAAGAATTATTGTTGCTCATCGTGCCTCAAACGTACGTTCAAAGAGCGCAAATCAAAAGCACGGATTTTTATTTACGCATACAGTAGATAAAGTCTGGCCTGATGGTACACATGATGGAAACATATTCTATGAACTGCGGGTTAAGCACCCCTCTCATCCAGAGAGTTAGTTTATTCCCTATGAGAGAGCAATTGTCGTAGTCATGTTCGTAATTTAATTTCACTGAAGGGATAAAATCTTGATCTTTTTGTTCCCATTTACCTGCTGATGTTTCCATCAAATGTCATTTCGATATAATACTCAATCTTTTCATTTGTGGCGTTCGGATAAGGAGGGATAGTGTACTCATATGCCTCCCACTGTTTTATGCCTGATCTGTCATTGCTTACCTCTCTGCAAAAAAAGCTTTTGCCTAGATTCTAGCTTTGCATCCATCAACTTTGATAAACGAGGAAACCATTTGTTAAATAGAGTCCGATCTATCTTTTTGTCTGCTTGCTCGCCAATACGCATGGACAAAGCTTCTGCAAATGTTTCCTTATAGCCTGATTCTGATTGCAGATGAGGTTCCAATTTGCACAGTGTCACTGTCTTGCCAGCTTGATTTGCTTGGCAAAACGAATCTAGTGATATTGATTTTTTAGTTGAACTGGAACCAGGCCGTGCTCTATGTGATTTAGATGGATTACTTATGGACTTACAAGATTTACTGGATCGTAAAGTTGACACTGGTACCACTTAGATGCTTAAAGAATTTATTCGCGATCAAGTTTTAAGAGAAGCAATTCCACTTGGACAAAAAGTACCTGAGCTGTCATGGCTTAAAACGTTTCGCAAATAAAAGTTAAACAAATAGTCTCTTGCTCACCATCATGTTTGTGCCACTCGCTAATCAAAAAGAGCTTTCATTGTTTCATCTGGCCAATCTTTACTTAGCAATTTGCTGCTTTGTTGACTGACAGACCAGAGAAAAAGATCAGCCTTATGATTAGTTTTAGACTTACCGATTGAATGCGCTACAAAGGTCAATTCATCCGAATTTTTCCAATCTGGCATAAGATATACACTATTATCAATGGGCTCAAATTCCTTGCATTCTGGTATCTGAAACTGCCCTGTGTGCAGGTTTAAGATCCCTACTTTGCCGGTACCACCCAGAACTGCTGCATACTGTCCATCTGGACTCGGGATGAAGAGCATGGGCTTATCCCCCAGTTCATCATTGAATTGTCGTGGACTCAAGCGCATAATTGTTGGAATTGAACCTGGGCTTATTTTAAATAACTGTAAATTGCCTTTAGTATCAACAGGTGTTGCTGGTAGCTGTAGTTCAGGGGCAGAAAAAATTACTGAATTATCTTTAGTACAGGATACAAGCACACAATCTGAATATGGCACATAGGCAAGTACTTGAGTTTCAGCAATTTGACCTAGCAAATGACCATTGTTATCACATACTTTTGTCTGTTTAATTACTCCAACAGTCAAATCGGAAGATGATTTTGAACTGTACGAATCAACCTCATTTATACAAGAGAAAACCAGTGCTTTACTGTCATTGAGCCAAGCAGCAGGAGCGTCCGAGCAATTAGATGAAACAGGTAGCGGACTGCCACCATCAGTTTGTATGACAAGTAATCTAGAAGGTTTTGTAGATAAATTAGTGCTTAACGGTTTTTCTACAAATGCTATGTGATTATCATCTGGTGAAATATTCAGCCCTTTGATATCACAAGTTGTGTGATACAAATGTTGGATCTGTTTAACCACTGAACTCACATCGTATGTTTCAATGCTTTGCAATGCAACCCTAGACTGATCAATACTTTTTCTATTATCGGCATTTGCCACCATCAGCTTGTCTTTGTAGCGTTGATTCAAATATACTAACGTGGCGTTTCTAGTGGTCTCAGTATCAAGGGACGGAAAGTCTATCCAGATTTTATTGAGATCATCATTGCAAGATTTTATTGCATCTTTTAATATTGGTGCGGCTTTCAAAATATTTTGTACTTCTTTATCGGTTAGATTTGGTCTGACAGCATCCCAGGCTGTAAGAGCTTTTTCGCTAACTATGGCAATCTTTTTGGAATCAGAGAACCAGGAAAAATGCACTATTTTTTTATCAATTAGCGACCGCGATAATTCTCCATTTGCTGAAGAGAGTCGGAACTGATTGTCTTCTATCAATCCAAACTTGCTTCCATCTGGTGACCAAACGGCGCAGTTGTTTAAATCGCAACCTGCCAGTGTACATATAATAAGCATCAGAGATAGAAGTTTCACTGAAAATTTCATTCCTATATTTCCTTTTTCAAGTCTTTGCTTAACTGATACTCAAAAGTATAGCAGCCAATATAGGCAGCATCTGCGCCGCCACGTGCGGGTGGTAAAAACAGCTGGTAGCTATTTATTGTATTCAGAGCGTACGAGATTCGAACTCGGAGTGCCCCATGAACATTTTTGCTAGTCTGTCTGGGTTTCGGGGTTTAACAATACTAAGTGCGTCCCTTTTGCGTCCAGATTTAAGTAAGAACTTTCAAGCCGTGCTTCTGAACAACGGTGAGTAGGTTGAGGGCAATATTGCTAGGCCATTTTGCTCCCAATTCCTGGTCATGGAGAAACTTCTTCCTAGTTTGATTGCGATTATGCTTTCTTGATTGATGCCACAATTCGCTCATTAATTGTTAATCGTTTTGGATCGCGTAATGCAGAAATGATGCTAATAGTATCGCTCGTAAGCCAAAAGCCTTTTACCACAATATCAGGTTTTTCATTTACTTCTTCTAAATAAGGAAAGGAATCAGCCGTAAAGTCTAAGCGAGAAAATTTTGTTCCATTTATTATGATGTTACTCTGCTGTCCTAATCGCAGTGGGGTCTGTGTTCCATTATATTTCATATAATCTGCAAAGTCATTCTCTTGCTCTTTCTTATTTGGACAGAAAGAAAACCTAATTGAAAAATCGTCTAATAGGTCATCGCTAATCCAGGCTTGTCCACACTGCCACTTTTGAAGAAAATGATATTGATCGGGTACAGACATATGGTAAGCAACGCCAAAGCCACCACGCGCCCAAGAGCCAAATCCAGCTTCCCATCTTTCATTTCTCCAACCAGGAGGTGCTCCTATCCGCTTAAAAAATTCACTTCCACCATAAATACCTGGCGCCAATAATGCCAGTATGATCAACATTTGGCGACGAGAAATATTCATAATTTGACTTGCTCACCGTTAAGAAGGATGCGTGGATTAGTAGCAATAGTATTTTAAGTTATTATTTTAGTTAATATACCCTCCTGTGGATATGGTTAAATCTGCCAAATAGAAGGCATTTCAAGTGCGTCCCTTTTGCGTCGCGTTTAATGCAACGAGACAGTAAAACGCCCAACTGGACAGGACGAAAAAACTGAATTTTATAAATTTTGACAAGTACTGAAATTAGCCCAAAGCCGCAATGGCAGCTGTATACGGCAAAATAGGAATGGTGGAGCGTACGAGATTCGAACTCGTATGCCGTATGAATATTTTGCCAGCTTGTTTGAGTTTCAAGGCTTAACAATACCAGGTGCGTCCCTTTTGCGTCCAGATTTAAGTAAGAATTTTTAAGCCATGCTTCTGAACGACGGTGAGTAACTTCAGGGCTATATTGCTAGGTCGTTTTGCACCGGTCTCCCATTTTTCCACTGTGCTTTCGCTGGTATTAAGATAACGTGCAAACACTGGCTGACTAACATGTTGACTCTCGCGCAAATGCTTAATCTGTTTGGGTGCTAATTCAGCTGGCACAATAAGGCACGTTTCATCGAAATACTTCATAGTTGCTTTGTCTATCGTTTTGGAACGATACATTCCTCCGACAGCGCTATGAATTGCTTCGAAAGCGTCGCTTTTATACTTCGATTTTGTCTTCATGTTGTATCTCCAGTAGCTCTTTGCTTTGCAGTTCCTTATCTATTTCTGCGTCGGTTTTCTTCGCATATAAATCAGCTAGATCTCGAAAAGCGGCGAGTTCATCATTTTCAATATTCTTTCGATCTTTTTTGGCAAATAAATAAGCGTATATCCAATTTTTCTTACCTTTGGAAAGAATGATGCTACGGTGCATGTTTTTGTTCAAGCGCTTTTTGAATACACCGCCGCCCAAATCGTCAGCTTGTCCCTTAATCACTTGCTGGATTGCTTCGAAAAGTTCTTTATCCGTAATGTTGGCTTTCTTGGCGGCTCTGGAAAACCAATGAGTTTTAAAGAAACGCTCGATTTTTCGAGTGGGTTTCATCATATATTTAATGTAGCACCAGGTGCTATTGAAGTCAAATGAATTTCGAGCACCAGATCACACATTCACAAGTTGACACAACCGCTTATCTTAGACTGCAATTCTTTTGAAGCATTCATATTCATCTACCTATCTTTAACAGCGTTTATAGCTAGTTCGTTGACGCGATCAGCAAGTTGAACCAAGTAAACAATTAACTGCGGCAATAATTCGATCGAGCGTTCTGCATTTTCTTCAGTTAGATAGTCCCAACCAAAGGTGGATTGACACCACAAAGTTTCATAAGGCATTTCATGATGTCGCCTATTACTGAATAGCCCTAGGTCTAGTAAGTGGTGATTGTTCTCAACTTTTACATCATAAACTAATTGGTTTCCGAGGCGCGGATCTGGGTCAAACTCAATGCTGACCTTGCTAGAACCGATGAAACCGCAATAGAAGGAGCCCTTTTCGATCTCGCCATTTAGTAATTGTTTCAAACATCTGTCGATTAATTTCGTTAGCAAACTCTTCTTTGCCGGTTTCATAACTTTAATATCTGGTAGTAGATCAGTACGCGGACTTTGAGTATGAAGCTCAGAAGATTTTAGCCAACCTCGCTTCTCAGCTAATCGACTTACATCTTTTATACCAAGATAACGAGGACCTAGCCCACTAAGAAATCTTTTGTCTGGACCCCCAGGGCAGCCACCGTGCATTGCTTTATCATAAGGACCAAATCCAGAGTGAATAGCCATCTCTTGCCCTCTATCTTTTGGCCAGTCATCGGGCAAAGGAGGAAATAGAAAGTCTGCGCCGAACTCCGCAATACCGTCTAACAAAGCTTGCTGCTCAGCAGCTCCAATGGATGCGAAGTAATCAATAAAATTTGATAACATTAGTCTGAGGAATTCTAATCAAATGCGGAAATCCAGAAACAGCTTCTTTTCCTATATCATCTCGTAAGAGCGCAATAACGCTATGCTGAAACCCGATCGCTGTTTCATTTGGGAAATTGAAGATGAGATTATATGGAATATTGTGGAACAACACTTACCGATCTTAAAACAGAAAGTAAAATCTTGGCTTAAATAAATATCCTAAACTTCATTCGGTTAGGATTTTTGATAGAACTCACTGGCGCTAAATGCAAGCAAGTTTAGATATGAGTCTTGTCTTCATTTATTGAAGACCTTCTAGCTCAATTTGCACACGTTTATCAACATACTGACCGTTAATGTATTCACCTTCTGCAAGTTTTGACACTACTTTTGGTTCAGCCTTATAAATTCTCCACACACCATTTTTGGTGACTTCCTCTTTTTTCTTAATTTTAAATTCGTCCTTTGTCACTCGATTTTCTAATACCTTCATAGCAGCATCTATCTCCTGAATGTCTTCTAATTCTGATGCTTCAGCTTCAAGATACACGCCATCTCCATTACCTTCAGTAGCTTTTGAATCAAAAATAACTACGGCAATTCTAGGATTTTTTCTTATGAGACTCGAATGCAAAGAATTTTTATTTGACACCCAGAAAAAATTGTAATATTTATCATAAGCAAAAAAGACTGGCGATATCCAGGGTTTACCATCAAGAGATGCAGTTGCTATCGTCATATAGATATTGCCTGCAATTATTTGTTTAGCTATTTCTAGATCATCCACCAATTATTCATTTCCTCGATTTTGCACACATCATTTTATTATGAAATATTCGAGATGGGGCCATTAAAAAAATGACAAACCGATTCTTAAACAGGCCGCGAAAAGGCCGCGATAGAAAAATTTAAACTCTGAAACGCCCACAGGCCGACAATAGAATGGTGGAGCGTACGAGATTCGAACTCGTGACCTCTTCATTCATTTTGCCAGCCTGTCTGGGTTTCGAGGCTTAATAATGCCAAGTGCGTTCTTTTTGTGGACCTTTTAATAATTCATAGGTTCTATCTAATTAAAGGATAAGGGTGTAAGCTTTAATAAGGGCAATTCTTATTAAAGGTACCTTTAATTATAATGCAACAAGCGCTTAAATCCAGAATTGGGCATAAAGTAAGATCATCTGGGGCTGGTCCAGAGCCTTATTTTGCTTATATTCCTCGTCCTCTACCGCCAAAACCACCTCTCGAATTAGCTAATTTGCAAGCGCTGCTGGAAAGAGCCAATCAAGCTATAGGGCGTCTAGATGGATTAACTACTATTTTGCCCGATTCAGAGCTTTTCTCTATATGTATATTCGCAAAGAAGCTCTGCTTTCTTCGCAGATTGAAGGAACACAATCGTCACTATCGGATCTTCTTTTGTATGAAAATGCAGAAGCACCAGGCGTGCCAATAAATGATGTACAAGAAGTATCTAATTATGTAGCGGCAATGGAATATGGTCTTAAGCGCTTACAATCCGGCTTTCCACTTTCTATGCGCCTCATTAAAGAGATTCATGGCATTCTTATGTCAGGCGCTCGCGGTGGTAAAAAAGCACCGGGTGAATTTCGTAGAAGTCAAAACTGGATAGGCGGCAGTCGGCCTGGCAATGCAAGATTTGTGCCACCGCCGCCAGACAAAGTTGTGGAATGTATGAGTGATCTTGAGAAGTTCTTGCATAAGCCCGATGAAAAAATACCGATCTTAGCTAAAGCAGCATTAGTTCATCATCAGTTCGAAACTATCCATCCCTTCCTTGATGGAAATGGACGTTTAGGTAGACTGCTCATTACTCTATTGTTATGCACAGAAAAAGTGCTCACTGAGCCGGTTCTCTATCTAAGTCTTTATTTCAAAATTCATAGAGATAGGTATTATGAACTGCTAAATAGCACTCGTGAATCGGGCGACTGGGAAAGCTGGATTGAATTTTTCTCAGATGGTGTGCTTGCCATCTCGGAACAGGCTAGTGAAACCGCACGAGAAATTTTGACACTCATTGGAAATGATAGAATAAAAATTAGTGGTATCGGGCGCGGTGCCGGCTCTGCAATGCAGATTTATCGTTATCTAGAACGCAAACCATTAGCCGTTATCACTGAGATTGTCAAAGAACTTAGATTGTCTACGCCAACAGTGACATCGTCGCTACTAAAACTAGAGGAGTTAGGATTGGTACGAGAGATTACGGGCAAGCAGCGCGGGCGCGTATTTGTGTATGATGCTTACTTACGTATTCTAAATCGTGGAACAGAACCAATAGTTTCGTAGGTATTCAAGTTTGGGTAATCTAGAATAATGAACTGATTTCACAAGCAGTCCTTGAAAATGACACTAACTTTGTTTAAGACGGTTGCTTTAAGCGCTCGCAGGGTATAGAAAGAATGCTAATGAATTTAGACAGTTTGCTAATCTTAAGTCGGTACTTGGGATGAATAAAATTTTAGCAATAATGAAATGGTATGCCTGTATGTCTTTATCTGCACTCACTGCTTTATTAGTCTTGCTGATCCTATCGAGAATGGCTACTGCTGGTGAGGCTTTAAATACAATACAAAAGGCTGAGCAATTTAGACAGACAAATTACTTTCAGCGCGCAATAGTCGAATATAACCAGGCAATAAAGTCCGAACCTGCTAATCCTAAACTTTATGTCGGGCGCGGTTTATGTTACTCCGCTATAGGACAAGCAAATCAGTCATTATCTGATTTTAGTCATGCGATATTACTAGACAAAGACTGTGCAGAATCTTATCTTGGGCGCGCAAGATTATATGCAATCCTTGGTTTGCAATCAAAATTTCTAGATGATTACAAAACGGCTTCTAAGCTAAAAATAGCACCTCCCAAGGAAGCGATTGATTTTCTGAACCGTGGAATACTCTTCGACTGGTCTGGCAATTATTCTGCTGCTGTGTCAGATTATACGGAAACTATTAAACTGACTAATAACGCAAAAGATGCTGTCAACCTTTCTATAAGAGCACGTAGCCAATATCAGCTAAAGAACTGGCAAGATGCCATTGCAGATGCAAATATGGCGCATAAATTAGAACCAGAGAATTCGGAGTATATTTTGTTCAGAGGTGCGGGATTAGCACAATCAGGTCATTATAAGGAAGCATTGTCGGACTTTAATCATGTTCTTGATTCGCGTCCAGATGACATATTTATTCTTCGAGGATCTGGCATTATTTATCAACGGTTAAATCAAAATAGAGAGGCTATCAAGATTTTTAAAAAAATTCTTCAACTATTTCCCGAATTCCCATATATTATGCAACCGCTCGCTACTTCATATGAACGATTGGGACAGTACAAAGAAGCTATTGAAAATTGGACGAATGCAATTGAGTACAATCCTTCTTCAGTTGAAGCTCTTTTACACCGTAGTTATTGTTTCGAATATTTAGATAATTATGTGAAAGCTATAACTGACAATACTCGCATACTTGTATTACAGCCTAATAATCATAATGCCTATTGCAATAGAGGTTATGAAGAAGGTTGTTTAAAAGAATGGCAGAAATCAATTGAAGATCTTAACCATGCTCTTGTTCTTGACCCAGGTTGCACGAAAGCCCTTACTAATCGTGCTCGTGCCTATGGTGAAACCGGTGAATACACAAAGGCAATTGATGATCTAAACAAAGCAATTAATTTTGACCCCAAACGAGCAATTACTTACTACTCGCGCGCTTTAAATTACAGAGATAAAAACGAATATCAAAAAGCAATTGAAGACGATTCTACTGCTATCAGCCTGGATCCTAAATTCGCCAAAGCGTATTGCAGTCGCGGTTGTGCTTATCGATTAGATGGACAATATAAAAATGCAATTGCCGATTGTATAAAAGCAATCTCACTTGATCCTACACGCACACATTCATATTATACGCGTGGCGTTTCTTACGCTCATCTAGGGCAATTACGGCGGGCGCTTGCTGACTTAACGGTAGCTATAAAACAGTCTCCTGACTGGGCAGCTGCTTACCTTCAACGGAGCATACTTTATAAGCGACTTGGCAAACAAAAGCTTGCAGGGGCAGATGAACGAAAAGCAAAACTTCTACAAGCGCATGAACATTCTCAAGTTCGATAGAAGAGTATGAAAAGAGGCACATTTCAAGTGCGTTCCTTTTGTGGACCTTTTAATAAAAGGAAACGGTGAAACGCCCAACTGGTAAGGACGAAAAAATTGAATTTTATAAAATTTATAAGCGCTTAAATTGGCGGAAAGTCGCTCCAGCAGCCTAATGCGGCGAAATACAAATGGTGGAGCGTACGAGATTCGAACTCGAACGCCCCACTATTTTTTGCCAGCCTGTCTGGGTTTCGAGGCTTAATAATGCCAAGTGCGTTCTTTTTGTGGACCTTTTAATCTATTTTCTTCTGCTATTTTAATAGAAAAAAATCTGACAAATATGAATTTTCCGCCTAACTCGACACTTGCCAAACAGTTTTCCTTATAGTTGTGTTACAATGTGAAGGGAGTTGTTTATAAATCCCTGCATTTCATAACATGAGTAAGGCAAAAAACAACAAAGAAAAAATATTGCAAACCGTAAGTAAAAAGCATATTTTGCGTGTGCGCAGTTTGCGAGAATCATCAACACGGACACAATTAAACCGGTTGGTTAAGGTTGGCAAAATTCAACGGCTCAGCAGAGGTGTGTATGCTTTGCCTGATGCGGATTTTTCTGAATTTCAATCTTTGGCAATAACCTGCCTAACGTTGTCCAACGCAGTTGTTTGTCTTATTTCCGCTCTCCATTATCATGATCTAACAACTCAAATACCAAAAGAAATTTGGTTGGCAATTAAAACAAATTCGAGAACGCCAAGGTTTAATCAATTTCCAGTGCGCTTCCTGTGGTATTCCCCCAAAGCATTATCCGCAGGAATAATGACTATTATGATCGATGGGGTGCCTGTAAAAATTTTCAATCCAGCAAAAACAATTGTGGATTGTTTTAGATATAGGCATAAGATTGGCATGGATATTTGTCTTGAAGCACTTCGCGAAGGTTGGCGCAAACGCATGTTTTCGATGGACGAACTCTGGAAATATGCAAAAATTTGCCGTGTATCAAATGTAATACGTCCATACCTTGAGGCACTTGTATGAAAGAGAAAAATATTAGCGCCTCAGTAAGAGCCAGGCTATTTAATTTGGCAAAAGCTAACGGTACAGATTTTTTACCATTACTCATCAGATATGCCACAGATCGGCTGCTTTACAGACTTTCAAAATCTAATGTCAGAAATAAATTTGTGCTAAAAGGCTCAGTACTTTTTTCTGCATGGGCCGCACAACCACATAGACCAACTAGAGATGCAGATTTACTTGGCTTTGGCAGCAGTGACTCAGAATATGTAAAAAAATTGTTTATAGGAGTCTGCGATATTGATGCAGCTGAAGACGGACTAACATTTGATACTAATTCGCTTTCTGTTGAATCAATTCGTGATGAGCAGGACTATGGAGGCAATCGTATAAAAGTTAGTGTAGAACTAAATAATGCGACTGTTATTGTGCAGATAGACATAGGGAGATGTAATAATTCCAGATACAGAAGAAATTAGCTTGCCGTCTTTATTGGCAATGCCGCCAGCAAAGTTACTAGCTTATCCGAAAGAAACAGTAATTGCTGAAAAGACTGAAGCAATGGTCAAACTTGGAATGGCAAATAGCAGAATGAAAGATTTTTATGATATTAATTGGTTAGCCGATCATTATGATTTTAAAGGATCTATTTTAAGCAAGGCAATAGCAGCCACTTTCGAAAGGAGGGGTACACGTCTTCCAAATGAAATACCGCTTGCATTAACAGCAGACTTTTATCATGACCAGATCAAAATTCGCCAATGGCAGGCTTTTTCGGTAAAGCTTCAGCCAGAACCCGAAGTACCTTTTAATAAATGTGGAGCGAGAATAATACAATTTCTATTACCGCCTCTTTTGGGAGCCTCAAAGCAAGATTTTAATAAAAACTGGATTGCCAATAAAAATTGGTACTAAGCAAAAGGGATTCCGTCTTTATCAAAGTAATTGAGAGAAATCAATAACAGCCCTTGCATTTCATTGTCAGCAGGCAATAGAAAAAGCTGAGAAAGGTTTTTTATACTCGCACAAACAACCATTTCAAAAAACCCTCGACCTATATTTGCTTGGATTAAGCTGCTGCGAAATTGGATCGTCTCTACCAGATATCCGGCGCGGCTTAAATCGGCACTACAAAGATGGATGGATATCTATTATTATGCAAGAGATAAGCACCAATAAGCCACCAGCCTGTATATCTGTTTTAAATCTAATTTTCTTGGGTATGCATAGTAAAATTACTAACTAATAAAATTGATAAACAATGACACAGCTTGAAAATAGCAACCAATTGCCTATTTCTGAAAAAAGATTTTCCCTGATCTTGTACGCTTTTAGCATATTGGCGGTTGTGACGTTTGCAATCGCTACTTCTCATGTGTGTTTAGAACACGATACCTGGGGAAATGCAATCACTGCCGGGCTTAGAAGCGGCCTTGCTTTAATGATTATAATGACAGCAATGATCTCTCATTCAAACATTACAGAGACGGGCCTGAGAAAATCTGGAGAAGAAGAGAAACGCACAGCATTAATCTCTGAGTTTCAGACTAAGTTGAAGACAGTACCTAAAGGAGGGGATAGAACCTCCCGGCAGGCGTCATTGAAGGAGATAAAAAAGTGGGCAAAAGAAATGCGAATAGGACTAAGAGCTTATCAGAAGGCAAAATTAGCAGCATTTTTCAAACCCAATAGAAGTCTTTTGATTTTTGTATTAAGCATTCCGGTCGCTGTACTTTTAGATTATTTATTATATGGACTGGGCTTTTGGGCATTTTTACAAGGGATTCTTGGTTCTTAACAATTTTCATTTAATATGGGCATTTATTCTTCTAACCTTAGTTTCGAATTTAGAAGTAAGTTTGCATATTTTGTGGACTAAGATTTCCTTTTAAAAATAGTTTATCATTTCATTGCATGTGGCCAGGGTATTCGCTTCACCGTTGCCTGTGATAAACATATTTGCTGCAAAACAACAATTCAAGTAACAGTGATCGCTTATTGTGATTGAGTGCTATTACAGGTGTCGGTGGGAAATACTTCAGACTAGCAGTTCTTACAATTACCATACGATAGCAATTAATGAGACTATTGCCCGTTTCTGAAATCGCGCATCTGTTTTATTTTGGTCAGAGGTACGTTATCTAGAAAGACAGCAATTTGGCCAAAATTTATTGTAGCAATTAAACAGAGCAATCTTAAATAGCGTCAATTAGAAATATAAGATCATGGTTTTTAATCATAAATCCAAAGGCCACGGTTAGGAATTAGAGTCAAAGAATGACACTTGAAATATTGCACTAAAGCTGAATCAAGATCATTTGCTCTAACATCGCATCAAATTTGTTTTTTGCACAGAGTGTCGTTATCTGCATGTTTTTGAGTTATGGATAAATAGCATAATAGAATAAGGAAGATTGAGAGAGTATCAACTTATCAATCAATAAAACAAACTGTAAGCTCTTACTTATACAAAAGATGAATGGAGGACAACCAATGATACTTTAGCCTTTCCAGAAACTTTTCAAGTGCGTTCCTTTTGTGGACCTTTTAATAAAAGGAAACGGTGAAACGCCCAACTGGTAAGGACGAAAAAATTGAATTTTATAAAATTTATAAGCGCTTAAATTGGCGGAAAGTCGCTCCAGCAGCCTAATGCGGCGAAATACAAATGGTGGAGCGTACGAGATTCGAACTCGTGACCTCTTCAATGCCATTGAAGCGCGCTACCAACTGCGCTAACGCCCCTTATAACAACTTTAACTATAGCCCAATTTGTCCCTATGGGAGCAATTCTATATCAAAAGTTTATCTCATATTTATTTGCTCAAGGCTGCTTCTCTTTCCTGCCCGGTGACCTTGGCTGCTTCTTCGGACAATTGCTCTGTTAACGGACTAAGGGAAGGGTCTAAATTGTCGTTTTTGCGGTCGCTCGGTGAAGAAAGTGTAATTTGGACTGATATGCTTTCCGGGGCGGCAGACCCACAACCAGATTTTATTGATACAGGTATAGAATTTGCAGGCTGCAAGGACGCAGAAGAACCGCATCCGGATTGAATTGATACAGGAATAATTGAATTTGAGGACTGAGAAGACGCAGCAGGTACCGGAACAGTATCTTTTTCTTTTATGGGATTGGCTGCTAATTCTTTCAAAGGCTTATCTGTCGAACCAGGCAATCGGCGCATTACTGGATAGCCAATATTGAATTGTTGTTTAAGCTTTTCTTTGCCCCAGCGTAATTTACTTTTGAGATTGAGGAAGAAATAGCGATCTGGGGGCCATAAAAATGATGTTTCAAAATAGCACCAAATAGTACAGCCCTGGCAGAATTTCCAAGCGCCTTCTTCTTTACGTTTAGTTTGCACATGTTTGCTATGCCAGAGTTCATCTAAATTTGAACGACCATTTTCGTGCTTAATTGGAATTCTCTCATCGTGCATGTGGTAGCAAGGCAAAAGCATATGATCATCTGGCGAAACAACAATCGTAGATGAAATCGCTCGACAGCGCGGCTTGCTTGTTTGATTGCCACCAGCCAAATAAAAATCTACAAAAGCCCAATTAACGCAAACATTATCCATCGCCGCCAGACGCTTTAATTGATTTATTCCTTGTTCATGCAATAGTTCATTACCACAAAAATCAAATACAGGTCCAAGAAGCACCACTACGCCCACTTCTTGTGCAAATTTTATTACTTCTTCAATTTGATCAATTGACTCTGGTGTGGCAGTAGTAACTATGGAAGGTTTTTCGCCCAGGCTGCGCGCTAATTTTATTCCTTCGATTGCTCTATGATAGCCATCAATTCCTCGTTCTTTGCGATAGAATTCAGGGTCTGTGGTAGAAAGCGAAAATTTAAGATCATCAACTAAACCTTTTAATTCTTCAGCCATACGAGGATATAAAATACCTGTATTAGCAAGGCTTGTGTAAAAGCCCATTTCTTTGGCAGCGCGCATTACTTTAGGTAAGTGCGGATAAATTAATGGTTCGCCACCAGTGAAATCTATTACTTTCACGCCCAATCGTTTCAGAGCAGCCAGGTTTTCAATGATTAGCTCTGGACGCGTTTCTTTAATGGGAATATTTTCAGGCTTTGTGGGTATGTCACAATAAGTGCAACGAGAATTGCATTTGTATGTCAAATAGTAGTTGGCTAAAATAGGTGGCAAAATAATTCTTCTTTCTATGGTATCCGGGTTCGCTCTGCTTTATTGATTGTTTACCAAAATGCCTCTTTCTAATGATCGTCATCCAAATATTTTGCGGCGCGAAAACGCTTGCTTATTGATTGTTGATGTTCAGGAGAGATTTCGCACTCATATAGAAGATTTTGAGCAAATGACAAAAAATATTCTCGTGCTCGCCAAGACGGCTAACATTTTAAAGTTACCAATCATTTTAAGCGAACAATACCCCCAAGGACTAGGTTCGACGATAAAAGAAATCTTGGATGTTGTTGATAATTGCGAAGTGTTCGCCAAGAGTACTTTCAGCTGCTGCCAAGTAGAAAGTTTTGTAAAGCATATGCACGAATTGAAGAGAACACAAATATTGGCAACCGGCATCGAGAGCCAGGTTTGCATAAATCAAACTGTACACGACCTAATGGCTGCCGGTTATCAAACTCATGTAGTAGTAGATGCAATTTCTAGTAGAAGTAAAAATAATAAAGAAGTTGGTATTAAGAAAATGTTGGCAGCAGGAGCAATCATTAGTTGCACTGAATTGGCTGTTTGTGAGCTTTTACAAAGTGCGGAAGACCCCTCCTTTAAATATGTACAAGGCTTGATTAAATGAAAGCTTTGCACTTCAATGTTAGACTAAACGGTCTAACCTGAAAGCCGCTTCCCGGTAATAAGAGGTATCTAAAATGAAAAAGCTCCAATCAAAGGAGAGCTTTGGTTACTTCGTCAGTACCAATTTGCCAGGGCTGTTAATAGCCTTGCTCTTCAACTTGTACGGCACATCCAAATGCTTAGGCGCCGAAAGGTTACCTGCACCACTTACCCCTAATGGCATGGCAGCAGTTCCTTCATCCCTGACAAATCCAGAAGATGATGCACCGGTTTCAGATGCCAAGCATGATATCAATAAAACACTTAAAGTCGACCAACTGCGTCTGCATTCAGCCGTGCATTTGTATTCCTTCCAACCGATTAGAATGGAGGTTCAATATGATCAGCCGATCACTTTAGAAGAATCTTTGAGGTATGCAGAAGAGAATAATCTGCCTATAAAAATTTCTAGAGAAAACATGTACTACCAGCGCTGGGTTTTAGGAAGCCAAGCCGCAAATTTTATTCCTAATTTCTCGATGTCATACAACATTACGCACACGCGTATCTTAAATGAAAAAGTATCTTCTTTAGCTCACGTATTTTTGCCACGTGTAACGTATCCAGTTTTTCAAGGTGGCAGTGTTCTTTATGGTTTCCTTGGTCAGTTCGCTAGAGAAAGAGGGTGGACAGCGGCTTTCCATGCCAGCATTAATGACGCCCTACTGGATGTTTATCAAAAATACAATACTGTTCTACTTAATAGAGTACTTTTACAGATCCGCGCCAAGGCTGTAGAAGTGTCGCAAGAACAGCTTAAAGTCAATCAAGCGCTGGAAAGATCTGGTACTGGTACTCGTTTTGCTGTTATGCAGTCCGAAACACAACTTGCAACTGACAGACAAGCATTCTTGCAACAGCAAGTGACAGTGCGCCAATCAGCTCTTGCTTTAAATTATTCGCTAAATTATCCGATGGCTGTCAATCTTGTTCCGTCTGAAGAAAATATAAGTGAAGATCCATTGTTTAGAGCAAATGCTAGTGTACCTGAGCTTGTAAATCTGGCTCTCAAGCAAAGACCCGAATTACGTGAATACGAATTATTCAGGTTTGCAGCTGGGCGTAACGTGCAAGTGGCTACTGCACCTCTTTATCCTACTTTAGCTTTTTACACCCAATATTCATTTACTGATACTGTCACTAATCCGGTGGCTACCAGCGCCGGCACCGCCGGCGCTGGTGTATTCGGTGGCTTGTTTAAAACCAATCAGGCGGGGATGGGGTTAGTCTGGAGTTTAAGCGGTATGGGTTTGGTGAGTGCCACTAACATAGCTGCTGCTCAGGCATTAGTAAGACAATCTAGTGTTCAAGCTAATCAAGAACTACAGACTGTTCTTCAACAAGTGAGATCAAGCTATTTAGGTTGGCGCGTCGCTAGAGAACAGATTGATAATGCGGCGACTGGGGTAGATTCATCTGCTGAAGAATTGCGTTTAGCAGAATTAAGATTGCGTCAAGGAGTAGGCACTAACCTTGAGGTGATACAAGCACAGCGCGATTATATCAACGCACTTACTACTCAAGCACAAGCAATTGTAGGTTCGAATATTGCGCAAGCCCAGCTTTTACACGACACGGGCGTGATAACAATGGACACACTTTTGCGCGGCTATCAGGGCGGTGCCAACTGAGATGGCGTTGAAGGGAATTCTAAACATCGCACTTATTAGCTGTTTGATGTTTCCTCAAACAGTCGAAGCACTAGATGAAAATCCTCATCTGCCTGAGATTAAGATTAAAGATCATGATGCCAATAAAACTTTAGACTTAACACCTCTCTATTTAAGCACGATTGTGAAAACCAGATCTGCTAATGACCTAGCTAATGAAGCTAGTTATGACCAGTCAATAACTATGGCAGAAGCTCTTAGCTATGTGCTCAATCACGGGCTGCCTTTGAAAATCTCCAAAGAAAGTTTCAACTATCAACACTGGCTCACATTGTCAAATGCTGCTAATGCTCTGCCGAATCTTTACATGTCCTATACTTTAACCCGAGCCAATATTTATAACACAGGCACAAAGTCTATTGGAAGGACATTCATTGCTGGTGTAAGCTATCCAGTTTTTCAAGGCGGCGCTATAGTTTATGGAATACTTACTCAGTATTATCGGGAGAAAGCATGGTCTTACGCGTACAAAGCTACGCTTAGCGATGTTTTTTTGGACGTCTATCAAAAGTATACTAATCTTGTGGTCAACCGTGTTTTAATGCAAATCGCGGCCAAAACTCTGGAAGTAGATAGAGAGCAACTCAATATTACTGAAGCTCAATTGAGATCTGGAACAGGTACTCAATTTGCTGTATTACAATCTAAAACGCAATTAGCCGCGGATAAACAGCTCTTACTACAGCAGCAAGTGGTGGTTAGAAGAGCTGCCTTAGCACTGAATCTATCTTTAAATTTTCCTATGTCGGTCAACTTAGTTCCTGTAGAAGAAACTATCAGTGAAATACCTTTATTTGAAGACAAAGTGAGAATAAATACTTTGGTAGCAGATGCTTTGAAATTTAATCCATCATTGCGTCAGTATGAAATGTTCTGGCTTACTGCTAAGCGCAATATTCAAGTGGCGGCAGCTGGTTTTTATCCCCAAGTCTCCTTCTTCACTCAGTATCAACAGAATGATACACAGGTGGAGCCATCAATTAATACAGCAGATTTGGGTGGCATAGCGACATCTTCAATCACGTCTTCTTTAAATTCAACATTTGCTGGACGGGCTAGTAATAATTCGCTTGGACAATTGCAAAGCTTCAGCCCTAGTGGTGGCGCTACCTCGACACAAGGCGCCAATACAGGCCCCTCAGCCATGCCCGCTGCATCTGGCGGCACACCTATTGCCACAGTCCAATCGGGATCTCTAGTAACTTCAGGTGCTGTTGCTCCTTCAATCTTTGGTGGCGGTACCGGTCCTGGTGGCGGAGCCAATAGCAATGGAAGCTTTCAAGCTCCAGCAGGTATTTTCCCTGGCGCCTTTAGAAGTTTTCAAACTGGTTTTGCTTTGAGCTGGAGTTTACCCAATATGCTCGTGGGCAATGTCACCAGTGTTTATACTGCTAAAGTTTTGGCACGCCAGGCAATGTTGCAGATCAATCAAGAACTCCAGCTAGTCATGTCGCAAGTGCGCAGCGATTATTTAGGGATGCTCAATGCCAGGGCGGTAATAGACACGGCGGCTTATGCGGTATCCTCATCAAGAGAAGCGTGGAGATTATCGCGAGTGCGCTTGAAAGAGGGCGTTGGCACAAACCTGGAAGAGATACAAACACAGCGCGATTATATAAGTGCACTGTCAAATCAAGCTCAAGCAATAGGAAATTCAAATATCGCCCAGGCTCAACTTCTTCACGATATGGGTATGATGTCAGTTACAACTTTAACTCAAGGATATATGCCCGGCCTCTTTATAGACCCCACAAAGAAGTGAGTTCCCCGAAATTAAGACCCCTCAAGAATCGTTTTGTCTGTGGCATCAAAAAGTGTATGAGCAGGAATTTGAATCTTTGCTTTAGAAAGGTCTTCCCCACTTTGGAAATATAAAATACCCTGTGTTTCTTGATGCGGCCAAAGAATACGCTCACCAAAGCGACTAGCCTCAACCATTCGACGTCTTTGATCTGAACCATATCTTTTTCTTATAGGCTTTTTCATTCTTAAGTAATCTTCCACTGTAAGATTAGTACCCAATGTAGCAGCTGCCGGAGCAACATCGGTTACAAAACGCCCTGCATTAGCTTCCCAACTCTTACTGGGTAATACCTTTTTTTGCAAAACTGGAAGCGAAACATTTTGATAAGTTTTTGCACTCACTATAGCCTTGGCTTCTTTCCCATCAATCACTAATGGTCGATTGGTATCATTGGTTACAGTTATCTTTATACCAATCAATTTGCGGAAATTAATGATCTTATGATCGACCGAAATTTTTAGGGTCTGTCCAACAAAAGACTGCAATGGTTGAGGAGCCTGTCCACTTTTATTTGGGTTAACCAAAAGTAAGTCCTGTGTCATCATGGCGTCAGCACCCGGTGCATTGGAAACATTGCCATTATTTTGAGCGTTCTGGCCATGCAAAGTAGGAGTAGACCCGAGCATACTAGGATCACCTTGACTGCCTAGGGCAGATTCAACCGAAGACGGGTGTTTTTGTGGCGTGCTTGCTTGAGTCTCGCTTAAGGCAAAAGGACAAGATTTGCCAGCAATAGCGACACTTGCAATTATGCAAGCAAAATATAATGAATACTGTTTCATTGTTAGCCCTTATAATGGCTGTCATCATAGCTCAGTGTGCACTACTATGCAAAGATTTCGATAGTCAAAACGCAGTAGAATTTTATATAACTTTAGGACAGCAATTGAATCATTTCTCTAATATAAAATCTTTTCGCACTTTTGCCTTTTTAATTGGCTGGCTATATTTAATTTCGCTTTCTCAATTGGATTGCTACGCTGGAGCATCCACTAAAGCTAAAACAAAAAAAGCTCAGGCATCGAGTAACACTGGATCTGTTTATCCGCAATTTCGCAGCAGTTATGGCATCATTCACTGGTTACCAGAACAAATGCCACTTAAAGTTTATGTTTCTCCCGGCCAGAGCATAGAGAAAATAATTGATCCTAATCTAGGAGCATGCGCATTCAATGTAGATAGTCTAGATCGCTGGCCAGATGTTGCGGCCAGTCTATTACAACAACCAGAACAACTTGCTCATTTACCCCGAGCCGCGGGTTTTTTTCAAGAATATTATCAAGCAGCCATAGATGGAATAAATGAATGGAAGCCGTTTGAAAAAGAAGGACTATTTTCCTTTGTTTTAACTGACAATCCAAGTGAAGCTGATATTTATGTTTTTTGGGTTAATCATTTTGTAACAAAATTAGGCTTTGGCTTACTTGCCAACGATATTAATGGCTTGACTGCTAAGCGCAGCTTCCACTATAACGAAATCTTAGCTGGTGCTCAACCAGCTTTTAAGCCAGTGGTTACTCTTTTACGTACCACCAATCAAAGAGGGGATGCCTTGTCTTTATGCCAAATCAAATCAGCCGCAGCTCATGAATTCGGACATGCTCTAGGAATTGAGGGGCACAGCACTAACCCACAGGATTTAATGAGCGTATTCTATGGCAAAGGATATATTTCGGCAAACGATGCGGCTACGATTCGTCATCTTTATCATACGACACCAGATTTAGTACCATAGAGAGTTTGTTGAAGAGAATAGCTTTTCAATTGACACAGTGTTCAAGCAGCTGAACATTGCAGTTCGTTGCATCTAGCTTGGCTAAACAACCAACAGGAATGACTGTATTTGGTGTATTGTGTCCAAAATTATCACACTGAAGAATGGGAAAGTTATAGTCGCTCGTTACTTCACTAGCAATCTCTTCGATTTTAACCTTGGTGGGACATTGATAATAACCAAGCCATAAAGCATTAATTTTTTCAAACACACCGAGTTGCTTCAGGTGATGAAATGATTTGCTTACCTGGGTGGCAGAGGCTTCCGGTCCATAGTCTTCTAGAAATAATATTGCGCCTTCTAAGTTCGGAAAAAACTCTGTGCCTGACAAATGGGTTAAACACTGCAGATTTCCCCCCAGTAATTTACCCTGGGCTTCCCCCTGGCGAATAACCTGCCATTTTTTGTTCGTTTCCACTAATCCTGTTTTTCTTTCCACTAGTCTACTTAGAAATTCCTTTTCATCGTATGGTGCACAATCTCTGCCAAAGCCCCACATAAGGTCATTACCGTGAAAGGTAATCATGCCAGTTTTAGAATAGATAGCATTGAGCAAAACGGTAATATCACTAATGCCAAGAAATATTTTTGCATTGGCTTTAATAAGTTTATAATCGAGATAAGGAAGGACGGCATTTGCATTGTATCCGCCCTGAGAACAGATAATTGCGTCTATATTCTTGGCGGCAAACATTTTGTTGATGTCGTCCGCTTTTTCTTGAGCAGTCGCTGAATATCCTAAGGTATTGCTCAATACATGAGGAGCCAGCTCAACTTCAAAACCCTGTCTTTGAAAGAAATCAATGCCTTTATTGAGTTGGGTTCTGATCTCTGGTACCACAGGATCTGAGGGCGATACAATACCAATCGTGTGGCCCCGTCTTAAACTGGGTGGAATTAAGGTGTTCATTTGGGTTGTATTCACTTTTTCCATGCTGGCATGTCTAATAGAAATTCTTTGGCCATCTTGGTTGCCGCTGCTTCGTCCAGACCTTGAGAGTCAATGAAATATTGAATATTAGATTTGAGAACAGTATCGTATGGAAGCAATTTACCGTTGTGGTCAGCACAATGGACACAATAGCTGTTGCTGATGTCACCTAAGGCATGATCTTCTGGTTTTTCCAAAGGCATGCCGCAAGAACCGCATGAATCACATTTTGTTTGCATAGTCTTTCTCCTTTATTGTTTAACTAGTGACATATAGTGACGAATTAATTCGTCACCTTTCTCTTCAATTACAGATTTTTGGGGAGCGAATAAGTCTTTATTCGCTAAATAATAATGAATCAGACTTATCCAGGTATTGAAGAGCAAATGCCGTTTGATATGGCGAATTGTCCCGCTTTTCTGTCCTTGCTTTACAGCCATAAAAATGCCGTGAGAAATAGCGGACTGCAGCATAAATAAGGTACCGCGGACTTTGAGTGACAATAGGGGCGATTCGATCACCAGGCGAGAATAAAAGTCTTCGAACTGCTGCAAAGCACGCAAATGTGCCTTGAGCACTTGATGCAATCCAGAGTCTTGATCAACTGACTTTTGAAATTCGATGGATAAAATTTTACCAAACTCATCTATAACAGCATTGACCAGATCATCTCTGGTGGGAAAATGCAAAAAAACACTGCCGTGGGACATAGATATAGCTTCAGCGACATCAGCGGTGCTGGTGGCTAAAATACCTTTTGTAGCAAAAAGTTGCATAGCTGCTTCAATTAGACGCTGACGGGTTATCTCTTTTTGCTCAGCTCTTGTAACTTTTAATTTCATATGCTAAGTTATTACTCACTGAGTACTTGCTCAGTGTATTATTGAATCCTTCGTAAGTCAAGCACAGCAATCGGTGGGTTATGGAAAATTAAGGAAGTTGGAAATGGCGACGGTGGCAAGGAGGAACTTTAGGCATGAAGCACGCATCTGGCGAAGCTCTAGATGAACTAGAAGATCTTTTGGCGGAAATAAGAAAACTACCAGAGCTCAAGGAAAAACAGCGCGGTGTTTTCTATTTAAAATCGAAAGCGTTTTTGCATTTTCATGAAGACCCAGCTGGACTCTTTGCCGACATAAAGTTTGGCAATGAATTCCAGCGCTTTTCTCTAAATAGCGCTTCTGAAAAAAAGTTACTTCTCTCGAAGATAGAAAAGGCATTAAGGGCAAATTAGCATAAATATTCTTAGCCTAAAGTTAAAAGTTGCTCGTAAAAGGCACCGTATTGGCGCTCTTGATTAACTAGATGAATCTCCAAAATCCAATGACGCGGATTACCATTTATATCCGGATCGCGCATTGGCCTGTTATTGTCGGGGCAAATATAATTCTCCGCGCATTCGCCTAAAAGTTTCTCGTGCGGAAATATGCCAATTAAGTGGCCGGCGTGAGGACCACCATATAAATAGCCATATTTTTTACTTCGTGCTACTACATCGTTAAAGAGCTGGCTGCCGCTAATATTTATATGGTCGTCATGATATTGCTTTGATTCTCTAAAAATGATTTCTAAGTGATCAATCATTTTTTGTTTAATCGGATCAGTACCGAGTAAATAAGTGCGCCCGAAATCTGCTTCCCATTCTTCAAATACCGGTCCAAAATCAAAAAATACTAAGTCGTCTTCTTGCAGGAACAAATTCGGTGGATTCTCACGGTAAGGACAAAGCGTGTTTATACCTGCACGAACAATTCGTTTATGCCAATATTTACGTATACCAAATAGTTCTTGCGCTAAGGCGTAAATTTTATCGCTTAACTCTCTTTCGGTAATGCCGGGCTTTATCAGCCCGCGTTGTTCTATCTCTTTGAACAAATGCTCAGCTTTCGCCTGAGCAGCAATCAGTTCAATGTTATGTGAATTGCTAAGGGTTTTCATAGTAATGATTATTTGTGCTATGTAATTATCTAGCCAATTTAAAATCGACCAAGGTCTCGTTGTTAGTTGCTTCAGGAGAGCCTATATCTGGCGCGGTCAGAGCAAAAACTAACCAGCGAAAAGGGAAGGCTATACCAATAAATCCCAAGGCAAATATCAAGTCATACGGCAATGGGTACCAACTCAAATTGCGAGCCTCCTCAAAAAGCCATCCAGACCAAACTATTTGCTGCCCTGTACTTTCGTGGACAAGACCGAACAGACAAATACCCAATAGATAAGCTAAGCCAATGGCATGAATACACAATAAGCCAAGAAATAAGCAAAGTATTTGGTTTAGACTCTTACGTTCACCGCGGCCAAACCAACCAACACAAGCAGCAGCTCCAACCATGCCGAGTAAATAACCAAAACCGGGTTGCAGATAATAATTGACGCCAGCACCTGCAGCAAAGACGTACAAATTAAAGAAAGGACCTACAACTCCAAGAACAATATAACCAAGCGATGCGATTAACGCTAAAGGCCAACCAAGCGCATAGCCTAAGAAAATTGCTATCGGTGCCTGAGGTACATATAGCGAATTGCGCACAGGCGGTAGAGTATTGGGCGCAGGTGGTATCATCTGAGGTATCGTGGCTTCGCAGGTCTTTTTGAATTTGCGAGAGAATTTGCCATATATTTTACCGCTCTTCCTCAATATGTATAACTGGAGGTTGCACTTAGTTGCTGTTGGCAAATTGAGTGCAGTAAATCCAGACAAAAAGAGAAGTTCGATACCCAATAAGACCAAAACTAATTGAGCAACAAGAGATTTGCGTTTGGAGCGCCCAGCAGCGATATTATTTTTGCTAGTGCGAAAGACTGGCAAGTTTTCGCTCCTTCTTTTCTAGCTCTGAAATTTTAGCTTCCAGTAAGGTATTAAATTCTGGGGTTGTGATATTTTCGCTCCAAAGAATTAGTGCATTTTCAAAATTATCCTGGTAATAATGAGGACGAATGTTGACTGTTTTGAACCCATATTTTGAGTATAATTTTTGGGCCGCTTCATTCGAAGCACGAACTTCCAATGTCAACCACAAAGCACCGCATTGACGCCCAACTAAAATATTATTGATTAAAAGCTGTTCTCCGATATTTTGGCGTCGATAATTGGAATGAACCGCAATTGTAGTGACATGAGCTTCTTGTCCAATCATCCAAAAACCTGAATAACCAAGCAGCTCCTTAGTCTGAACCAGACGAGCAACGAAATAGAGCGCTTCGGGTTTATTTAATTCTTGCATAAAGGATTGTTTAGACCAATGATGGGGACCAAAAGCGGTCGGCTCAATAGCCATCACTTCTTCAAGGTCGTCCAGTCTCAGTGGGCGTATTAGTATTTTTGTGTTTACTGGCGGTATCATTAGAAACGACTCAGGTTTTTTTTGCTTTACTGATTGTAATTGAAGCGTTACGTATATATAGCGGTTTCACAATATGATAAGGAAAGATTTCATTTAAATCTTGCCTCAGTTGTTTAGCCTCGGCTAACCAGAAATCAGCTATCAAAGCTTGATCTATAGCCTGATTGACTGTGGCGCTAGCGGTCTGGCAGTCTGGCTGCCATACTTGCTTGAAGTCTCCAAAATGGCTTTGTGAGTCTTGTTGGTTAAGATAATGATATGTCATTTCCCATTTCACTTGATTCTTTGCCTTATTTTTACTAGGTATTGCTGACGGGTAACCTTGGTTTAAGTGAGCACAATAATACTGATTTTTCCCTGCATCAAGAGCAATAGCATAGGGATATTCTGCTATTTGTTCCTTGAAAGCGTAGCATTCAAATTCATTGATGCCAAGCAGGGGTAAATTTAATGCCTGGCAAAGTGTCCTAGCTGTAACAACAGCTATCCGGATGCCTGTAAAGCTGCCCGGACCGATACCGACAACAATCGCTTTTAGATCTGATTTGTGCCATCCGGCTTCAATCAATAAATTAGATAATGTAGGGATTATGGCAGAAGCAGCGAATTGCCTATCCTCCGTATTACAAATAACGGTTTTCTCAGCCAATATTGCGTTGCCGTCTGCAAGACAGGCATATAGATTAGTCGTGCTGGTATTAAAAGACAATATGCGCATGGTAAAACGGCTAAAGCTCCTCAATACACAACAGTAATGACACTTATACTATAAAGATATTATGCTCCGCTCTCTAACTTTCTCTGTTCTCGCCCTGCGAAGTCAAAACATTCTCTGCGCTAAGAGGCGAGGGTCCCTGCGGTATCGCAGGTACTGAAGATTCCTCAAAATCCTGTGGTGGCGGCTCAACCTGGGCGCGGAAAATAATACCGATTGACTCTTGTTGCACGCTGCGCAGCAGCTGATTAAACATTTCAAAGGCTTCTCTCTTATATTCTTGTAATGGATCCCGTTGTCCGTAACCACGCAAATGAATACCTTCGCGAAGCAAATCAATATTGTGCAAATAATCTACCCATTTGCTGTCTATAGTTTGCAGTAAAACCTGTCTTTCTAATTCACGCATAACCGGCGCGCTCAAATGTTCATCGCGAACTTTATAAGCCAAAAGAACGTCTTCTAGCAATTTCTGGCGCAATTCGTCAAAAGGTAAGTCCGATAACTCCTGTACCTTCACTTCTCCTAGCATCGGAATATCGCCGGCGAGCGTTTGAAGCACTTCAGGCAAGCCGGTTTCCTGCCACGCTTCAGGCGGTAAAGCTTGATCTATGTATGTACCAAGGACAATGTCCAAATGTTCTTCCAGCATACTTTCTATATTTTCTTTCAAATCAGCATGCTCTAAGATACGGCGACGTTCGCGATAAATCACTTCTCTCTGCGTGTTTAAAACGTCGTCATATTGGAGAACGTGTTTACGTGTATCAAAATGGTGAGCCTCTACTTTCCTTTGCGCTCCTTCAATTGATTTGCTAACCATATTATGTTCGATGGGAATTTCTTCGTCTGCCCGTAAAAATTCCATAAGCCAGGCAATTTTATCGCCACCAAAAATACGCATTAAGCTATCTTCTAGCGATAGGAAGAATCGGGTTGTCCCAGGATCGCCTTGGCGTCCAGCCCTCCCCCTTAACTGATTATCAATTCTACGCGCCTCGTGCCGCTCTGTACCTATGATATGCAAGCCGCCTAGATTAACCACTTCATCATGCTCTCTATCAGTTTCTTTTTTCATTATTTGCGTGAGCTCTTTAAGCTTAGCTTCAAAATGCGGATTGTCGGCCGCGTCTTCCTTGGCAAACTTTTCTTTGGCTAGATATTCTGGATTACCACCTAATAAGATGTCGGTACCACGACCAGCCATATTGGTAGCAATGGTGACCGCTCCCTTACGTCCGGCCTGCGCAACAATCATGGCTTCTTTTTCGTGATGCTTAGCATTTAGAACGTGCAGTGGAATAACCTTGCGAATAGCATTGACCACTTTTACAGTTTTTAGAATAGAGAAGCAACGTTCAATAAACTCATCCTGTCCCTTTGAAAATTCTTTTTCCACTTGTGAGCAGATTTCGGTGAACTTACTGGTTTCAATTAAACCAGGACGCTCAAAACATTTCTTTAAAGCGTCGATAGACGGTCCTTCGAGATTGCGCTTTTTGATGAGTTCCAGACACTTATTTATCTTGCTCATAAGATATTCGTTTATCTTCTGTGGTTTGCTCAACAAATCAGCTAATACTTCAGATTTTTCAATACTGGTTGTGCCTACTAGAACAGGTCGGCCCATTTCATGCATATCCACTATCTCTTCTACTACAGCATGGAATTTTTGGGGTTCTGTCTTATAAATCACATCTGGGTAGTCGTCCCTAACGCTCTTTCTATTAGTAGGGATAGAGACCACATCAAGATTGTATATTTTATTAAATTCAGCAGCTTCAGTCATCGCAGTGCCGGTCATGCCAGCAAGCTTTGGATAAAGTCTAAATAAATTTTGATATGTAATAGAAGCATAAGTCAACGTTTCTTCTTGAATGGGTACATTTTCTTTGGCTTCAATAGCTTGATGCAAACCGTCGCCCCAACGCCTGCCTACCATCATACGCCCGGTGAACTCATCAACGATACAAACTTCTGGCTTGCCCTCTTCGTTTTGTCTGATCATATAATCAGTATCTTTTTTATAAAGCTCTTTAGCGCGCAGAGCCTGCACCAAATGATGATGGAAATTAAAATGAACATCGAAAAGCTCTTTGACGCCAAGCATTTTTTCACCGCTAATAATGCCGCGTTCAGTCATTAGAACATTGCGTGATTTTTCATCGACCCAATAATCACAATCTTCATCATCTTTGTCTTTGCCTTTTTCTAGATGAGGCACCACTTGTGCCATTCGTTTATATATTTCGATAAACGACTCAGATGGAAAGCCTGAAATGATCAGAGGGGTACGCGCCTCATCAATGAGAATATTATCTACTTCGTCAACTATAGCGTAATAATATGGACGCTGTACAAGCTTATCAAACGAAGTCCGCATATTATCACGCAAGTAATCAAAACCAAATTCGTGGTTAGTACCATATGCAATATCAGTACGGTAGGCCGCCCACTTTTCTTCGTCAGGTTGCTGTGAGTATATAAGACCGACACTCAAACCGAGAAACTTATATAATTGTCCCATCCACTCAGCGTCCCGGCGGGCCAAATAATCGTTCACTGTTACGACATGCACACCTCGACCACTCAGGGCATTTAGATAAGCAGGCAGGGTAGCAACTAACGTTTTACCTTCGCCGGTGCGCATTTCGGCTATTTTATTGAAATGCAAAGCCGCACCACCTAACAATTGCACATCAAAATGGCGCATGCCCAGAACACGCTTAGAAGCCTCTCTTACCACCGCGAAAGCCTCGGGCAGAATACTTTCTAAAACATCTGCCAGTACTTTATCTTTTTGAGTACGAAACTGCCCAGGCATTTTTGGAGCATCATCGGGCATAAGGCTCAAATCCGGTACTACAGATACGGCATTATCTATCTTTTGTTTAAACTCTACTGTTTTGTACTGCAGCTGAGAATCATTCAAAATTTGCATCTGGGGCTCTAAATCGTTAGCCGCCTTGACATAGTGCTCTAAAGCTTTAACCCGCTTTTCGTTTGTATCGCCGAAAAGGATCTTTAGTCCGTTTTTAATCCTCTCATCCCAAGTTTCGGTCATCAAAATTCTCCAATAACATTTAGCATAGAAACATTGACATCCGCCTTGCAGCGACTATGCTTAAGTAGATAATTCTATCAGCCTGTGAGCTTTTAAGTGCCTAAAGCGCTCGATAGATAAAGTTCTATTGTGTTGCATAACACATAGCTCTTTTCTATTACCGGAACCAGAGCCTGTATGCTAAATATTGCTATGATGACAAGTAAAGAGAAAGTATTGAAAATCTATAAAATTATCTGAGCTCGGAGCGCCAAAATGCAGCCCAAAACCAAAGAAGATGTTAAACCGCTATCTGGACTAAGTTTGCCAGAGTTAGAAGACTTCGTTCAATCAATCGGATTACCAGCTTTTCGTGGTCGTCAAATCCATACTTGGATTTACGAGAAATATGCCTGCCGCGTCGAGCAAATGACTGACCTACCAGCATCAGCTCGGGAAAATCTGGCGCAAAAAACAAAAATTTCGTTATTGGAGTTGAGGCATTTGCAAGTTAGCAAGGACGGCACGCGCAAATATCTATTTGCTTTACCAGACGGACAATTGATAGAATCCGTTCTAATGCGTTTTGCTAACCGTAAGAATGTTAGTGCGTGCGTTTCGAGTCAAGTTGGTTGCGCCGTCGGTTGTACTTTTTGTGCCACTGGCTATCTGAATTTTAAGCGCAACCTTACCAGCCAAGAGATTACTGATCAAATTATGGCCATGCAAAGGGAATCCGGCTTGCGGATTGCTAATATAGTTTTTATGGGACAAGGTGAACCCCTGCTTAATTGCGAAGAAGTAATTAAATCTATACATACAATAATTGATTCAGTAAAAATTGGCGGAAGACACATAACCGTATCAACTTCTGGTATCGTGCCTGGTATTAATCGTCTGGCCCAGGAAAATCTGCCAATTACGTTAGCACTCTCATTACATGCCCCAGATCCTCAAACAAGAGAAAAGATTGTACCTATAAGCAAAAAATATCCTTTACACCAATTAATACCTAGCCTGCGAAATTATGAAAAGAAAACTAAGAGAAGGCTAACTATTGAATATGTGATGCTAGCTGGGGTTACTGATACAGTCGAACAAGCTAAGATGTTGGCTGATCTGGTCCGTGATTTACATTGCAATGTCAATTTGATACCATTCAATCCGATACAAGACAACACAGGCAAAGATCTCTACGAACGCCCAAGTCGAGCAGCACAAGAACGTTTTAAAAAAATAGTTGAACGCAGCGGAAGAACAGTGACTATTCGCCTAGAACGAGGTACTGACATAGACGCTGCTTGTGGGCAATTGCACAACAAAGTGCTCAAGCAAGTATGAAAATGCGGATCACCAGCCTAAAGTCAAGACTTATTGCTGGGTGGCTTCTTTTCCGTTAATGTAAGAATAAAGCTATAAGTAATTATTGCTCCAACAATGCCCAGACATAGGGCTTGATAAGGGTTAAATAAATAAGTAGCAGCCAGGGTAATTGCCGTGGCTACCAATACCACAGCTAATATCTGGTGGGCTGTTAGGGTTGGTACAGACATGTCCCCCCTTTTTTCTAAGGGCAAAGTACTTTAGTGTAAGCCTCTGCATCAAAGCCCACTAGTAAAGTCTTACCTACCTGCAAGGTCGGCGCACGCAAATTACCGGTGGGTCCTATCAGTAAAGATTGGAGCGTTTCGGAAGAAGGTTTGTCTTTGGTCATATCTAGAACTACTACCTTACTTCCCTTGGCAACATATAGCTTGTCGGCACTGTGAGCAAGTTTTATCGCTTCCTGCACACCCATCTTGATTTTTCTAGCATCAACAATTGTTTTTGGCTGCTCAATTTTATTTTTGACTAAAAAATCTTGCGCTCGGGCGCAAGTTTTACAACCATTTCGATGATATGACCATTCTATATGCTTTGTGTTTAGCTTCATTCTGCGGCTCCAGATTAATTATATAAGCGTCTACTTTCAATGGACTA
This sequence comes from Candidatus Melainabacteria bacterium, assembly GCA_963845445.1. Taxonomy (GTDB): domain Bacteria; phylum Cyanobacteriota; class Vampirovibrionia; order Obscuribacterales; family Obscuribacteraceae; genus JABDBL01. The sequence goes on from CAWJSE010000003.1 coordinate 501,229, forward strand.
CACAGCCCGGAAAATAATAGCGCAAGATCTCTTTGTGTAACTTTCCTTTCTTAGCTAAGCCCACGGCACCCCATTGGCAAAATCCAACCCCATGACCGGCTCCTGTGCTCTCAACAATGATATCACCATTGTCGCCGAGCTTTAACTTGAATCGTGTTCCTGGTGCCTTATCCCAACCAAAATGCTGCCCCAGACTTATCCAAAAATCATAACCACTCATAGATGTTCCGTTGCCTAATTTTACAGACAAAGGCCTACCGGTATAGTCGCTCTCTGAAATCTGCGGCAGACCCTCGCCAAACACTTTGGCGAACGAAGCGATTGGAATTTCCTTAACCGTTGGTTTCCAAAACGGTGATTCCGAACAGTTCTTACATGGTACTTCTGCAAGATAAGCTAAATGTTTGTCTTTAATATGAAAGAATCGTGCACCATTGCTGGTACCACCCGCACAAGTAGAATGATAATAAACGTTTATTGGCGAGTCCTTATAATAAATATTCTCGCCCCAAGCTGCAGCTACTGCTTGCCTCACCACTTCCCTCTCAAGGCTGCAACCTAGATAAGATTGACTTTGAGTGGAATCACCAATAACAGCCGAGGAGGTCTTCTGGCGAGTCAAGATGGTTTGTACCAAGACCGCCTGCGCTTGCAGCATTTCATAAGGTGCTTCTTTAGAAGATTCGGACGCCACCACGCCCGTTACGTAATCGCGACGAGAGACGTGGTTAATAACATCCATAGAACCGTCGCTCAGACAGCTTATTGAAACAATGCCATGATATCTTCGACTCTGGTGTGCCGGATCTGAAAAATTACCAACTATTCCAACGCCTGCATTACCAACTTCTCTAAAAGACATTTCGTTTAAAGCAGCAAATACTTCCGATTGTGCGTATTCCCTAATCCTAAGATTCGTTTTTACGCGCGGGCGCAACCAGATCCGACCTTTTTCAACTGCTGCGGTGCAAGCTACGGTAATTTTAGATCTGCCGGATCCGCCCATCAATTCAAACGGTGGCAATATATCTAGGCTTTTTGGCCGATAGGTCTCAAACAGTCGCACACAAAAGCTGTCTCCATCTTCCGCAAGAATTGCTCTAGAAAAACTGCAAAGAGATAGCAATAAACTTATTGCAAAAACTAATAGTGTCTTTGGAGATCTAACTATCAATCGAGCAATCATCAAGTCCAATTCCTCTCGAATAGATATTTTCTTGCTGAAGGCACGGCACGATCGTAACTTGTGCCAGCGCTGGATCGCAAACAAAAAGAATAATTTGGCGATTCATAAGGGAAATACCCGGCTATCCAAGATTGAAAGGTGCCTCCGTGAACTGTAGTACCGGTTTTCACTGCTATGTGCAGCTTGTTCTGTGGATCGAGATGTTTTGCGGTTCCCCTTTGGCAAGCAATCTGCATACCCGTTTGCAATATATTCCATGTGTGTTCACTCAGGGCCGGGCTCCAATAAAGACATTATGATCAGTGATATTGCTATCAACAATTTTTCTTTCCTTTACCGGTTCGTTTTTTTGCTTGTCTATATTCCTGTCACTGTAGAAAAAAGAGGTCAACTTTTTACCTTTGTTAGCAATTAAGCTTACTAATTGTAAAATTTGAATAGCTGTCATATTGTACTGCTTAGCCAAACCTAAAATCAGATCAACGTTGTTAAGGAATCTGCTTTCAGATAGATCTATAGCCTGACTCAAGCCGAATTCTCGTAAATAATGCAAAAAACAATCGGCATTCAATTCTCTCGCGGCGTGCCCAAAAAAAACATTACAGGACTGTCCTATTGCTTCCACCAGAGACAGCCTCCCATGGGGGTAACGACAAATATAGTGTTTGCCAGCAACGATTATTGCTCCTCGGCAATCAATTACTTTTGTAGCGGAGGGCAGGTTTTCTTGCAAAATTGCCGTTGCTGCTATCAATTTCATAAGTGAACCTGGCTGTCCCTCATCTATTAACCCTCCCATAGGCATATGAATTTGACCGGACTTTAAATCAAGCCAGTAAAAATGACTTATTTGATGATGACTTGTGAAACTGCTCTTTGATTCAGCCATCAATTGACTGGGAAAATAACCGGCAAGAAGAGCTGCGAGAAATTCACGCCGTCCAAGTAAAGAAGTTCTAAAAATATCTTCTGAAAACTTACTCATTTCTTTCAATGTTATTACAGCCACTGATATACATTAGGAGTTAACATAATTAATAGTGAAGCGATTGGGAACGATGAAACAAATGATGACTCGCTCAAATTCAATTATCTATTATATTATAAAGCTTGTCATTGTTTTGATTATCATTTTATTCTCACAGCCATGCTGCTTAGCGGTGGAATTTTCGCTACCAGATCTAGTACGGCAAACAATGCAAACATACTTCGAGAACAGTAAAACAAGTAAAACTTATCTAGAAGCATTGCTCAAGACGGTGCCGGTACAATACAACAAGCCGGCCGGCGTCTTTGTCACTTTGAGCAATCATGGTGAGACAAGAGCTTGTTGGGGCTCTATTGAACCAACACACGCAAACATAGTTGAGTCTACCGTCTATGGCACTATCGATGCTCTAAAAAAAGATTATCGGCATAAACCTATTCAACCTTCAGAATGGAAAAACCTGAAAGCACAGGTTACCGTGATCAAAGAGATAGAACCGATATACTCAATTCGAGCACAAAATGCTCTTATTGATGGCCTATTGATAAAAGCAAATAACAAATCAGCGCTTCTTTTACCCGGCGAGGCGAGAGATGCTTATTATCAGCTTGTGCAATGCAAATTGAAAGCTGGCATCCAAAAGGGCGAGACTTATCAGATATATAGAATCAAGGCGGCAGTTTATGAATAAGAAGATCTTGATTGCTTTTGTAGCCATTTTAATTCAATTACTGATTTTTTCACTTGTTTCAATTGCTTTAGACAAGCCAATTGGTTCTGTGACCGGCATGGTATCCCTAGAAAAAGGAGGTTTCTATTTGCAGTTTGCTGATTTCACAGATCACAAAGCTTATGTAACCGCCACCGGGCCTCGCGGTAAATCGCCCGAAGAAAGGGGTGTTTGGGTCAAGCCCGATGGTAGTTTTAGGATTGATCATTTAGCTAAGGGCGAGTATTCGCTCAAAATTCATGCTAATGGCTACAATACCTGTTATTTGAGTGGCATCTTTATTGATGATGGCAGAGTTACTCCTTTAAAGCATTTAGCTAGCTTGAGTATTTTGGAGCCATCTGTTTCTATTGCATCCAACCGTAAAGTTTTTACTAGCAAAGAGAATCCATATTTCTGGATCAACTGTTACGGAGCCAACAAAGCGACTATTAAACTCTATAAAACAGACATAGTTAGCTTAATGCGCGATAATTTTATTGAGAAGAATAAGAACAGACATGACGATGGCGATAATACTGATGAAGCCAGTGATCAGGATGAATCAGATACAAATTCTTCCCCACATCTCTATTCTGGTATTAATTTCGGCAATAATTTCTCGCTATATAAGAATTACGGCTCGGAGGAACCCAAGTTTCTTGTGGGACAAAAACCGGTTAAAGTATTAAATAGAAAAATTGATTCTGCTCAGGAAGAATGGGCTAATTTACAATTCAAGCTAAGCGAACCATTAGATTATGGCGACTATATCGGCTTAGCAGAAGTAAGCAATCATGCCGGCAAAAAAGAATGGGACATATTTTGGTTCAATGTGTCTGACCTAGGGCTGGTCGTTAAAATGGATACCGACTTATTAGTTGCTCAGGCAATTGATTTGAATACACTCAAGCCTTTAGCGAATACCAATCTGGATATTGAGTATAAGGATGGCAAGCATTATGTCAACGAATTGACAACAGACCAAGATGGCATAGTAACTGCTCGCTTAAGTGGATTGCCAAAAACAACCAAAAGCCATGATTTGTTTGTCGTGGGTACTCATGATCAAAGTTGTACTTACGGTGGGCTCTGGTTCTATGGCAATGATCGTCAATCGGATAATTACAAGTCTTACTTTTACACAGAACGACCTATTTATAGGCTGGGACAAACAGTCTATTTCAAAAACATTACCCGCACTTTAGAGGGCGATGGCTTTCATACTCCCAAAGCCGGACTCGTAGTAAATACAATTATTGAAGATCCCACTAATAACAAAGTCTGGCAAGGTAAATTTAAAACAAACCAATACGGCAGCTTTAATGGCATTTATGATATCCCTGAAGAAGCTAGTACCGGGGCCTATCAACTAACATTTACTTTCCCTGATGGCAGCAAACAATTTGGGGGCTTCGAAGTAGCTCAATATCGCAAACCGGAATATGAGGTTACCGTTCAGCCGACCCAAACCCGCATAATTGCAGGCAATAACCTTAAAGCAAAAATCAAAGCAACTTATTATTTTGGCGCACCGGTAGTCAATGCAAAAGTGAAATATTCTGTTTATGCGAGCAACGACGGACAGACTCGTTATCGCTTGATGCCTAGACCGAGTTACTATAGCTATTTTGATGATTGGTCAGATGACGATGCAGATAGCCCGAGCTATATAACATATTCTGGTGGCGGGGAATACATAACAGAAGGCGTTGCACAAACAGATGCTAATGGCGAAGCAATCATAGAAGTACAGACAAAAAAATTAACGCTGCCCACTACTCCATATGATAATGACTACTGTGACAAAGTTTATAAAGTAGAAGCTGAAGTCACTGACTTAAGTCGTATGAGCGTTATAGGTAGTGGTAATTGCTTGGTCAGTACTGGCAATTTCGCACTTTTTGTGCAGCCCAACACTTATGTTGTTAAAGCTGGTCAACCAATGCCTATAACTGTTAATGCTATCAATTATGACAACAAACCGGTCGCCAATCAAAATGTTACTGTCAAACTGGGTCGCTGGGTCTGGGACCAAGGCAAGTATACCGGTTTGCAAATTGAGGGCGAGAAATCAGTCATAACTGATATTCAAGGCAAAGCTACCATTACATTCCCCACCAAAGACTCTTTTCCTTCCGACAATTATATTGCCATGGTCAAAGGCAACGATTCAGCAGGAAATACAATCTACAATCAATCAAGTATCTGGATTGCCAGCGAACGTTACCCTTATTTTGTTAGTGGAGAAGACGCCAAAAAAGAAGCTTTGCAAATAAAATTAGACAAATTTGCTTATGAACCGGGCGGAAAGGCGACAGCAATAATAACTACTCCTCTTACCGGCAAGGAAGGAGTAAGAGCTTTAATAGCTATTGAAGGCAAAAAAATTCACAAGTGGTGGACAATACCAATAGCAGCCACAGCCACAAGCATAGAAATACCGATTGATGCTTGTTATGAGCCAAATGTTTATATGACAGTTTCAATTGTTGGACTAAACCATCAGTTTTATCAACAGTCAAAAACAATAAGAGTTTCGCCTAAAGAACATTTTTTGAACATATCCATATCTCCAGACAAAGAGAAATACATACCTGGCGAAACTGCTAAATATACAATCAAAGCAACAAGTAAAAATGGAGATCCGCTTTCTAATGTTGAATTGTCTTTTGGCTTAGTTGATGAAAGCATTTATGCCATACGTAGCGAAGCTGCTGAAAATATTGAGAAGTTCTTTTATAATAAACGATACAATGAAGTGATAACTAGTTGTACATTCGCTGAAGAATATTCTGGCGGACCAGATAAAATAGGTTCTAGTCCAACAGTGAGAAAAGATTTTCGTGACACTGCTATCTGGCTGCCAGATTTAAAGACAGATAAAACAGGCATAGCCATCGCTAGTGTCACTTTACCTGACAATCTAACTACCTGGCGTGCGACTGTGCGTGGCATCACTCAAGGAACAGATGTCGGTTGGACAATAAATAAAGTTATTGCTACGCAAGATTTAATTGTCAGACTAGCTTTACCGAGATTCTTCAGTTTGGGCGATGAGACCTACATTAACGCCGTTGTTCATAATTACACTAATAAAACACAACCCATTAAATTACTTCTCACTACTAGTCCGGAATTTGCCGTTAAAGAAAAAGCAGAGCAACATCTAACTTTAGAGCCCGATAAAGTACAAAGTTTTTCCTGGCCAGTAAAGTTGATTAGATCGGGATCAGGCACAGTAACTATAAAAGCGATCGGCAAAACAGCTGCGGACGCTATGGAAAGCAAAGTCAATGTGTTGGCATTAGGTGTTCCTGAATTTGCCATCAATTGCGGAGAGTTATTGGACAATCCGTCTTCTATTAATATTGCTGCGCCAGTCATATCAAAAACAAGTCCAGGAACATATAAGCACCAATTAGGAATAAGTGGTTCTTCGATTGGTCCTGTATTAGGAAACTTCGATAAGTTAATCGACTATCCATATGGTTGTACGGAACAAACGATGAGCAGACTAATGCCTTCAGTTGTGGCAATGAAATTGCATAGAGAATTAGGTCTAGCTATAGACGGAAAGCTAAGAGATCGTTTTGCCAAAGTATATAAACGCTCAATAGCTAAATTAAACGATTATCAACACCCTGATGGTGGTTGGGGTTGGTGGAAAAACGACCAGAGCAATATATATTTGACCTCGCTAGTTCTTGAGGGTTTTTATCAACTAAAAGAAGTGGGTTACAAAATTGATAACGCACAGCTCAAACAAAGCACTGAATGGCTACGACAGAATAGTGAAGCGCTTTATAATCAATTAACCAACGCAAAAATTATTTATTATTCGGAGATTGATAAAGATTGGCAAGAGCGCGAATTTGCTACTGATCTAGCTAAGGCGTCTTATACACTAGCTCTATATAAAGTTAAAACACCAACAAAGGTGACGCAGTGGCTAGTATCAAGAATATCCAAGCTGCCGCCAGAGGCACTGTGTTATTTGACTATTGCCCTCAAACACAGCAACGACAGTCGTTTCGAACAGAGTTACAAACAATTGCTTGCTCTAGCTAACCACACAAATAATTATGTGGAGTGGGATCATACGACAGCCTTGATGAAACGCATGGGACTGATTAAAGTATTGTTTGGTGATTACACGTATCGTTATACCGGTATAGAAACAACAGCTCTGGCTCTTAGAACAGTGTTAATAGCTGAGCCAAACAATGATCAGTTAATCGAATCTATAAAACGGTGGTTACTAATAGAACGGGATAGTAATGGTTGGGCCAATACAAAAACTACAGCCCAGGTATTTCTTGCTTTACTTGAAGAGCAGCTTTTATTCAATCACAACAACGCAACAAACGAAACTGTGAAAATTAGCGCCGCAGGCAAATTATTTAAACAATTAAATTATGATGCCACCGATTGCTATGGAGCAGAAGATCAAATTCTTTTGCCGCAGTCAAACAAAGGAGAAAAGGTCAGCTTGGATAAGGCAGGACCCGGTCGGATTTATTACAATAGTTTGATCACTTACATGCGGACATTGAGCCCTGACGAAAATATTGCCGCTAAAAGCTCACCGCAAGGTTTGTCGATTGAACGATCTTTCTATCGACTGAAACCGAGTGCTGTTACTAGTGATGGCAAGATACATTTTAACAGCGAACAAATTACTGATAAAACGATCAAAGCTGGCGAAACAGTATTGATGAAAATAAAAGTGAATTCTCCCATTCGCTTGCCTTATATGATCTTAGAAGCATATTTACCGAGTGGCGCAGAAGTTGTGCACGATGATTCTAAGGAAGATTTAGTTGAAAAAGACACTGACAACGATTCAAATATAGTAGGGGATTGGAGTCCGGTCTGGTGGTCGCATCAAGATATCCTTGATGATCGTATAGTTTTCTTTAGTACCGACTTACCGCAAGGCAAGTCTGAATTTAGCAGCTTAGTGCGTATGGAAATGCCAGGTAATTATCAAATTAATCCCCTCAGGTTAGAAGGCATGTACGCTAAGAAGGTGCGGGCTGTACTCAAATCTTGACACTCTCCAGGTAAGCAAATGATTCATGAAAAGCATAGCTATTAAAGTAAATTGGCAATATATTTCGCTGCTGGTGCTGGCTGCAACACTAATAATAGCCTATTGCTTTTTAGATCCTTTTTCAGATTTGCTTGTCTCAAATACGGTGGCAATAACTCCATTAACTGCCGCCCAGCGTTCAAATATAGAATTAGCCAGTAAAAGACTGGACGGCATTATTTTAATGCCCGGGCAGACTTTCTCTTTCAACAAAATTATAGGATCAAGAAGTGCCCGCGAAGGATATAGCAAATCACCTTCTTATTTGGAGGGAGACTCGCCTTTGACTTTTGGTGGGGGAATTTGTCTTTTGTCTTCTGTTCTATACAAAAGTGTGCTTGAATTAGGTCTGCCCATTAATGAACGTTGCGCTCACACACGAACCACTCAATGCATACCGCCTGGCTTTGATGCCACTGTATGGTACGGGCAAAGTGATTTGAAATTCACTAATGCTCAAAAGTCGCCTATCAAGATAGAAACCAAATTGGATAATCAAAATCTGACCATCAATGTTTATGGGGACCAAGACCGAGATCAAAGCAAAAATGTAACTCTGCAGCGGATAGTCAATAGAATAGATAAAGACACCATATTAGTCAGTGTATTTAGGCAAGAAAACGCAAGGCTGAACTTAATATCGAAGGATTTATACAGGATTTCGCGTCACTCTTTTGATATTGCTCAAAATAAAGCAAATCACTATAAGAGCAATAATCGCATATGATACTATCTGCAGTCTACTGGCTACCGTAGCATGATTGCCAATTTCGACTAACGGCGCGAAAAGCAAAACGCAGGTCGATAGGAATAAAGGCATAAGCATAAGATTATTTTGCTTAACCACATTCCGCCCATTATAAATTAATGGCGCAAAGCTGAGCAGTGAAATTGCTACTACATTTGAAGCGATAAGAAAACTAGCTGTAGCCTCTTCATGAATGAGATAGATAATCGCGGGCGGAGCAAGCATTCCCAGTATCAGGAAGCTTGCTAATGCCGGACTTTGCTTATAATTGATCTGTAAGACCAGAGACAGAAATAGAATGGCAAGGAAGCCAAAAAATAAGGCAGCGCTGCAATACGGATGCATAAGATTTATCCCAGTTACATTATTGACATAAGTCAAAACAAAACCCTGAATAAGTAGTCTAGAAATCCAAAAGAGCGATGCGAATAAACCTTTACCTGCATTCATGCAGCATGCCGCCGATAAAACCACTATGGCAGTATCACCTACTAAGCGTGTGCCTATCAGCGTTAGGATGCCTAAAATAACTAGAAAAGAAGTAGATATAAGAAGATTAGTCATTTCGTCATCACTAGATTTATTTTCAAAAAAATAGCTAAAGAAAATCCCGCCAGCTAATAAACCAGACAATATCATCATATTTGGTGTCAGCAAAATGGTTTTCGAAACAATTAGTAAAGCAAGACCAGCACACAAAGAAAGTACAAGCCGTTTGATAAAATATTTATCGTTAGAAATAAACTTGGGCGGCAACAACTTTAAAATCAGGGAGATAGATAAACAGACAAGCAAAATATTCTCAATGTTGGCCTCATTCCTTCCTGTTAAGCCTATCCAAGCTAGGGAAGAAAGCCACACGCAAGAAGGCAAAATATCAGTAAAATTGTCATTAGTAGTGAATAAAAAATCTTTCAACAACCCATAGACCAGTAATCCTAGCAATATAGAACACACAACAAATATTGATAAACTATGATCTAGCTTAGGGGTGCAAAGTACTATTTGTAAAAGTAGAAATACTTGTATAACTTTGGAGGGACAATTCATCCTTCCGAGTAAAAATGGCAATCCAGCCAAGTAGATTACGTACAATACGTTTTTTATCCAAACATCCTGCAGTGGAAGCCAAGAAAGAAGAATACCACCGATTAGTAGTACGCCCAAAATTACTCTTTCAAGAACCGGTCTATGACTACTTTTGGTGCGAATTTCTCCAAGCTCAGTCCATTTAAAGAGAAAAAACAAACCCACAACTATGAAGAAAAGGTCCTGAATTACACTATTCATAATCTCCTTCCTATTTTATTTTGTAATGGGCCAGAGGGCGGTCAATTCTTACTTTACTACGATTGTCCTGCAGCTAATAGCTCGGGATTGTAAACCTTCGCCAAAGCGCATGTAAAATGTAGCGCTCTTTCAACCGTTTCGCGACATGCCGATTTATATTATTCGATAGCAATAAAGGTATCGGAATGATTCAAGCAATCAGTCATATCACATTCATAGTGCAAGATCTTAAAAAAATGAGTAAGCTCCTTACTTCTATTTTCGATGCCCAGGAAGTCTATGCAAGTGGCGAAGAAATGTTTTCACTTTCTAAGACAAAATTCTTCTTGATAAATGATATCTGGATAGCCATAATTGAAGGAAAATCTTTATCAGACAGAACGTACAACCATGTTGCTTTTAAAATAGAGGATGGCGATCTAGATAGATACGCCGAGAGGATAAAGAGCCTGGGGCTTGACTTTAAAGAAGCGCGCAGCCGCGTGCCTGGCGAAGGTCAGTCTTTATACTTTTACGATTTTGATAATCATTTGTTTGAACTGCATACTGGCACGCTTGAGAGGAGATTGAAAGGGTATAAAGAAGCAATTAACTCCCGACAATAAATCACTTATCGTAATCTCTCTGGCATTCCCAAAGATATTTCTTAAAATGTCTATAGGCAAGGCGAGATTTTGCTCATCGTAAGCTATATGACTACTATTGGAGCCAATCTAAATGAAAAAACAAAATAGATTTAAAATCACAACAATATCATTGGCTTTGCTACTTGCTGGCTTTACGGCTAGCTCAGCTGAGACATTAGACTGGGACAAACAATTGCAAGCAGGAAGACTTGCCTTTAAACAAGGCCATTATGCGGAAGCCGAAAAAACATTCTTGTCAGCAAAGCAGATAGCAGAGAAGGCTGGCCAGAACAACGAGAGATTGGCTGTTACTATCAATGACCTGAGTGTGCTTTATGGCGCTGAGGGTAAATATAATCAGGCAGAAGAGTTATCTAAGCAATTTCTAGCCATAAGAGAAAAATCATGTGGCTCAGATGATGTGCACTTGGCTGCCCCACTCAATAACTTGGCTATGATTTATAAGAAGCAAGCTAAATACGGAGAAGCAGAAGCAATGTACAAGCGCTGCTTAGAGATTATGGAAAAAACTTATGGACCGAATGATCCGCGAGTAGCCATTACGCTGGATAACCTTGCCCTATTATATGAGGATCAAAATAAATTGGCTCTGGCTGAGCCATTGAGTGAACGTTCGCTAGCTATTGAGCAGAAAGCGCTCGGTCCTGAGAACATTGACGTAGCCATAACCATGGATAATTTAGGCATCATATATAAGGGCTTAGGCAAATATGCAAAAGCTCAGGCTTTGCTTGAACAGTCGCTGTCCATTCAAAAAAAGGTGCGCGGTCCAGAGCATCCGGCCATCGCTTCGGCTTTGGACAATCTGGGAGCAGTTTATGAGGCACAAGGTAAGTATCAAGAAGCGCTAACTCTCAGTCAACAAGCATTAGAAATTGAAGAAAAAGCGCTTGAGCCGAATGATCCAAATATCGCGGTTACTCTCAGTGATTTGGCATCGTCATATATAAAACTGGCGCAAGACGATCAAGCAGAGCCTTTGATGAAAAGGGCTCTGTCTATCTATGAAAAGTCGTTGGGTGCTGGGCACCCTACCACCCAAAATTGTAGACGGAATTATATTTCCTTGCTGCGCAAAATGAATAGAACAGGAGAGGCTAATAAACTATAAGGCAAGACTAAATAAGGTAGCAGTTGGCACAGCATTGCAGTCATAGCTGAAAGCTGCTTTATGGAGATCACGAAAATACTTTTATGAAGTACGAGATCAAACGCTGGAAATTGATCATTTATTATCTGAGGATCATCCTTTTCATTCTGCTGATTATTCTCCTGAGCACATTCATGCTATGGGCGTTCTTATGCACTCGCCCGTGGCGAATAGGCTTTGGTTTAGAATTGATATGGATATTTAACGGCTTGTTATTGCTTTTTTGCTTTTACTTAGGATGGCAAAACATACGGCAATTATATAATTTAGTACGACGACTCAATATAGACAGCCAGGGCCTTCATATAAAGACTGCCAAAGGGCAGGAGCAAATCGCCTGGCAAGAATTGTCTAAAGTGGAAAAGCACTTTATGGCCGTCAATAGTAAAGTGCCGCGATTTTACGAGTTGACACTTAAAAATGGTCGCAGAATATTCTTACCTGGCGAAATGGATTCCTCCGGCTCACTAATTGCCCAAGTTAAATCGCTAAGCAGTGAAGCTGGGGTATCCCCCAGTTTTGTGCTGCCGGAACGTTTTGTTATGCCTTTAAGAAACAGACTTTTGATCGCCTTAGCACTTTTGGCTTTAGTTGGAATCTACTTCTCGATTGAGTTTGATTTTCAATCGAAGTCTAAGGGCATAAATCGCGAATATTCTTTCGGCTATATCGACAAAGCAGGCAAATTAAAAATTCCAGTCAAGTTCGATGAGGCTGAGAATTTCTCCAAATATGGTGCGACAGTAAAAGTCAAAGGAAAGGAGAGCACCATAAATAAGGGCGGAGAGCCGATATTGCCTTTCGATGATCTAGATGCAGGTGATGGGCTTAGTGGTTTGATAAGAGCGTCTAGTCAAAATAAAGCTGTTTTCATAGATAGTCAGGGCAAGCAAATTATCAAGACAAAATTCGATGCAGCCACTGGTTTTTATGACGGCATAGCTTATGTGCAAATAGGCAAAAAGTGGGGATCAATAAACGAAACGGGCAGATTTATCATCAAGCCAACATTTGACGATTGTCCTGTTAGCAGTGGCAAAGATGGACGCCTATTCGAATTGCTAAAAGGGAAAGTTGTTTGTGTTGATAGAACGGGCAAAATTCTTTTCAAAACACTCTTTGATAGCATAGGCGAGTTTTCGGAAGGCATTGCTGCTGTGGCATTAAATGACAAACTTGGTTTTATTGATCAAAATGGCAAAACAATATGTAAGCCTAAATATGATTTGGTTGGTGATTTCCATGAAGGACTTGCCTGGGTAAATTTAGGTTTAAATCCCAATAGCCCTGAAGAAGGCAGATATGGTTATGTTGATCGCACCGGACAGCTGGTGATTCCAATAAAGTTTGCAAGCCATAATGATTTTTCGGGCGGTTTGGCTGCGGTGGTTCTACCATATCGAAAAGGCGATTTGTTTCCACGCTTCAATAATTGGGGCTATATTGACCATAAGGGCAATTATATAGTCAAACCGGAATTGGGCTATGCATCAGATTTACAGGAAGGACTGGCAGCAATAGAAGACGATAATTCGCAATGGGGCTATCTAAATAATACTGGCAGCATAGTAATTAAGCCAATTTTTGATTATGCCGAGAATTTCTCAGAGGGGCTAGCAGCCGTGCAAGTGAAGGATAAATTTGGCTATATTGATAAATCGGGACAGTTTGTCATTCCGCCCACTTTTGATCAGGCTCAAAGTTTCTCGCAAGGTATGGCCGCGGTTGGCTTTGTCAAAGCGGTAGCCGCAAAACAGAATTAGAAACACTGCCTATAACCATTAGGGAGTCTTGCTAGCGGAAGCCTGCACCAATAGATTGGAAAGTATGCTCGTCATCTGAGGAGAGGGACCAGACACCGCTTTGCCGTCTTTGCCAGCTCCTACAATGGCGTAACCAATGGCACTTCCTCCTTCGCTTGGAATTATGGCATTGTAAAAAATTTTGCCGGCTACGCGCGGTCCACCCAAATCAAGTGGAGGGCTGAAGCGAGTTCTTTTAACATCCACTATATTGCCATTCACTGGTGCTTCTGCGATATGGGTAAAAGGATTTTCTGGATAATTGCCGCCACTGGGACTCTGGCTATCGGCGTTACCGCCCGCAAAGAAACTCCTAAAGCCAGGATCATCGGCTGCTAAAGGATACTTTCCTACTTTATTGGCATAGGCTTGAGCTGCCATTGCCACAATGATCATATTCTGTTTGACTTTTAACAGCTGTGTTTTGGCTTCCACATCAAGGAAGCGTGGCATTATAACGGCTGCCAATCCCAAGATGATTACCGCCATGATCAAGGCTTCAATAATGGTCAATCCAGATTGTCTGAGGCGAAAATTGATCATTTTTATATGCCAATAAGTATATAAAGGGCCAGCGGATCCATACCTAGTTAGGATAGCATTTTACTGGCGCCGCCAAAACAATTACAGACAAAATATAGAGATTCAAACGTCCAGAGTGGGGAAGCAATTCAAGCCCAGTTTGAGATGAAAGAAAAAACCCCCTTGACTAAATCAGGGGGGTTTTCTAAAAACTTTATGCCAATTTATTTGAGCAGTTCTTTTCTATACCGCTATCAAAGCTTTTTCTGGACTACGATGTCGATCATGAGCTATTTTACGAGGACGGCGTAAATGTTCCAAGAAGCGCTTGTGGGCAAGACTATCGATTGATATTTGTGGTGTTTTATCAGGAACAGACACAACAAATTCGTCAGGCTTGGTAGTAGTTGGCCTATAGCCATATTTACCGACCATATATAGGTAACCACCACGAGTTGCATAAATATAATGGATCATAATTCCTGCCTACCTCTAGTGATTAATCACTATTTAAATTCGATAACAACGCGCAAAACAACGCAAGCCCAAGATAAATCTACTACAGCTTGGGTTAAAAGAACAAACTTTTGCCCAGAAATCGACTGATTTGCTCAACAATTCGTTATGGATAGCTTGTTTATCAGATCTTAGCTGGAAGCGCAGAACTATAACGAAGGGGCAGAACCAGCGCGTACACTATGTCTGCGGCGGATTCGGAGCTTATCCGTCTCGGCAGAAGCAAGCACAGGCACTAGATCGTCTCCAGCAAATACAGTGACAGCGCTTTCTATATCACCAACCGAGGCATAAACAAGTTCCCCAGTCTGATTAAGATCGAGTAAGACTTGGTTTGCATCTTCAGGATTAGCTCTTTGGGCGACCACACGTGTATGTTGACCAGAAGCATATGCTGTCTCCGCACGTTTAATTAACACCCAAGTGTAACCCCGCGCTCGTAAATATCTCGCTAGCTGATAAGCAAGATTAGGACTCGAGCTAGTGTTTATGACGACCAACTTGATTTCGCGGCGGGTCGCGCTAACAAAAGTTGAACCAAGAAATTTAGACACTATTTTGTGAATGTCCTCTGGCTCAGCAACCCAATCCCCAGTTCCGGAGAAATGTCCTGGCAGCATGACCAAATGCCGGTGATCTTTGGGAACACCGCGCATAAAATTAGCTATTTTCAGCATAAAAGCCATCTGCATATTAGTATCTATATAATCACGGGCTACCGATATCAACTTGGGTATATGGAGCCACGCATCTGGCTTAGTGGCTCTATCGAGCAAGGCACGTATAAAAATTTCTTGTCGCTGAACCCGACCAATATCCCCTAACGCATCGTGCCTAAAACGCACGAATCCCATTGCTTGATTGCCTGTTAGGGTATGGAAGCCGGGGGTCAAATCAATGAGCAGCTTGGCCGTCCAGTCCATATAGTGCATAGGTTTAGGTATCTCCACCGTTATCCCACCGACTTCGTTAATCATTTCTACCAATCCGTGCACATTGAGAATCAAATAATTATCAACAGGCAAATCTAAAAGAGAGCTGACTGTGCGCATACTAAGCTCTGGTCCGCCCAAGACATTGGCCGCATTTATTTTCTGCACGCCGTAACCAGGGATATTTGCCTGTGTATCTCTTGGAATAGATAAAACATCCAGAGTATTGCTATATGGATCCAAACGGGCGAACATAATAGTATCGGTTCGGCCGTTAAAGGCAGTTTTATCAGCCTTCTTTTGACCGCTTTTTTCGTTATATACTACATCTGTGCCAAGAAACAAGACAGTTGTAGGCTCTGTTAATCCCCCTAAGCGAAACAGCGGTGGTAAAAGCGATGGGCTAAATACAAGCGCATAGAGATACCCAGCTAAGACCCCTAACAATGCACTAAAAATATAAACCTGGTACCAACTGGTTGGACGCACAAAGATTCTCCCCCGCCATAATTAGAGCGAATTCGAGCTTATTATAACGCAGTTCCTCGCCTCAGCGCGGGCTTAAATAGCATAATTCAGAGCACTGAGCTCCGCTGCTAATTAACGCTGGCGATTAATGCTGGCGATTAATGCTGGCGATTAATGCTGGCGATTAACGCTGGCAATTGCTGCTGCTAATTGTTCACTCTGCTATGACCCTCAGCTATAATAACTGAGCAGTGAATGTTTGGAGCGAAATGAACCGCAGACTATTAGCTATTAATTTTGGTGGCATTGGAGACGAAATACTTTTCTTACCAGTACTGGCTAGCATCAAAGAAAACTATCCAGACACACACATAACTTTGCTTCTAGAGCCTAGATCAAAGTCCGTTAAAGATCTGAGTAACCTGATTGATGAAATTCAGCTCTTCGATATAAAAAAGCAAATATTGATGCCGCATGATTACCGGGAACTGCTGCAAATTTTGCGCAACGGCGATTACCAAACTGTAATTTCCTCTGGTAGTTCGCCTCTGGTGGCTTGCTTACTTTTTGCCTCCCATATAAATGAGCGCATTGGCTATGATTCAGGTCCTCTTAGTCGCTATTTACTCACTAAACCTGTCAAGCTAAACAGACATCAATATGCAAGCACTATGTATCATGATCTGGTTCAAGGCATAGGATTAAGACACAAACAAGTTATCCCGCAGGTGCAAGTGCCTGCCGAAAATTTAGAGCATATGAAAGGCTGGCTAAACAATCAAAATCCAGGCAAGGAAAAAAACAGAAAGGTCGTTATTCACCCTGGTACCAGTACATTAGCCTTAAAAAAGGGAATTATCAAAACTTGGCCAGCAGAAAATTGGGCTTCACTAATTAATCAGCTAATAAAAAATCAGGATACGCAAATTATTTTAGCTGGTGGGCCAGATGATGAACAGACGATTGTTCAAATAATGCAGGTGCTTGAGAAAAATAACTATTTTAAGCAAAACCGAGACTCATTTGTTCCAGCTTATGGAGCAACAAAAAGCCTGGCTGATTTGGCAGCTCTGATATCAATGAGCGATTTATTGATTTGTGTTGACTCTGCTCCCATGCACATTGCAGTGGCATTGAAAAAACAAATCCTGGCGCTCTTTGGTCCAACCAATCCAGAACACCTTTTGCCGCTTTCGCCACAGTGCCGCTATCTCAAAGATATCAGCAGTTCAAAACGTAGTAAATCTGAAAGAAGTAAAGGTATTAGTATCCACCCAAATACTGTTTACCAGTCTGCTTCAGATCTACTCCAGATAGTGAAAGTCCAATGACACTCTCAGGCATCTTGTCTTTGACTAATTCGCCGTGCTCGCCCACCATTGTCAACAAGGCTTCCACAACGCTAGGATCAAATTGTTTCCCAGCATATTTACTCAATTCGCTAGCAGCGCGATCATCGGCCGATAGACTGGCGATAAGGCCTGTCAGTTGTCATTGCATCGTAAGCATCGGCAACAAGAATTATGCGCGAACCCAAAGGGATAGCCTCGCCCACTAAGTGATCAGGATAACCACTGCCATCCATGTATTCGTGATGGTGCAAAACATATTTGCGCACTTTCCCCAAACCACTTAATTCACCGATAATTTGCGCGCTCTTAACTGGATGGCTAGACATTACAGATTGCTCGTTGGCATTAAGTCTATCCGGCTTCCAGAGAATTGCCTCTGGCACGCCAATTTTGCCTATATCATGCAATATGCCAGCTAGTTCAATTTCTCTTTGCTCTTCAGCAGATAAATTCATTTGCTTAGCAATACCGACAGAAAATCGACTTACCCTTAAACTATGTCCTGAGGTATAATCGCATTTTGCGTCTAGAGCATCTGACAATGCTCTAATGGTCCCCATTGATACTTCTTCTAGTCGAGCCAGTGCGTCGCGCAACTCGATTAATAGGCCATCATTCTTCTCTCTTAACTCATATGCTTCCAAAGCTCGGCGAACAGTGATTCTAAGCTCGTCTGCATCCCAGGGTTTAGGAACATACTTATAAACTTTGCCCGAATTGATAGCGTCTATCAAAGCTTGAATATCTGTATAACCAGTCAGCAAAATTTTTATAGCCCGGGGACGAAAATCTAAAGACTGCTCGAGCAATTGCACGCCGGTAATTCCGGGCATGCGCTGGTCAGTGATAATAAGGCTGAATTCGTGCTCTTTGAGAAGCGCTAAGCCTTGCGCCCCACTGTTTGCATCAATAACCTCGTATTCCTCTGAAAGAACACGTTTCAATAAACGCAAATTAGCAGATTCGTCATCAACAACAAGAATTTTGTGGCGTGTCAATCTCAAACTCCTGGTTTAACGCTGTTATTATCCCCAGAAAAGCTATTTACTACATTACCGCTTGTTTAGTTTGCGCAAAGAATCTAAGTGCAAGGCTAACAGATTATTCGCATTGACAGTTTGAGCAGCCCAATCTCATCGATCGGCTTTCTGAAGGCTTCATAATATGTTGTCAAGAATTCGCTTGCAATGGGAAAATTACCCGGCTTGGGGTGAGTTCGCCACCAACAGCCGACTAAAGAGTGATAGATATGCCTCTTGACTGACTTAAGTGTCCTAAATTCGGCAGCCTTAGCCTTGCTACTATGCCGGCTCCAGAGAAATTTTTAGAGGGATAGAAACTTTGAAAGTCGTGCCACCAGTAGCAGCTGTTTCGAACCATATCTTGCCTCTATGGCGCTCAATTATTGAATGGCAAATAGATAAACCGAGCCCGGTACCTTTACCTACTGGCTTAGTAGTGAAAAATGGTTCAAAAATTTTATTGTGATTCTCACTTTTTATGCCTGGTCCATTATCTGTAATGCTTACCAGAACATGGTCGCCTGTAAGTTCAGAACTAATTTTTACCAGCGGCTCATCAATATGCTCCAATGCCTGCGCGGCATTTGAAAGTAAATTCATCCATACTTGATTTAATTGCCCAGGATAACAAAGCACTGGTGTCATATCTTGCAAACTTAATTCCACTGGAATTCTATCTTTACCGTAATACTGTCCTAAGATTTTTAGAGTTGACTCTATGCCCTCGCTAATGGAAGCTTCTTTTAATTCAGCCTCATCAAGGCGACCGAAACTGCGCAAATTCTTTGTTATTTGCCGAATGCGCCCTACTCCTTCTTCCATGTCTGCCAAAATATTATCGAGATCGGTTACTAGAAAATCATATTTCAGCTTGGTTTTGATCTCTGCTAGTGCAATCTTATCTTTCTCCGGCAACTCATCACAAGTGGCTATGATCTTTTTCATATCCTCACAATAGTCCTTTAAATATGGCAAATTGCCATGTACAAAATTGATTGGATTGTTCAACTCGTGAGCAACGCCTGCCACAAGTCGCCCTAAAGATGCCATCTTTTCCTGGTGCACTAATTGCGTTTCTACTTGCTTCATTTCATTCATCAGTCTTTGATTGCTTTGCAATTGAGAGCGAAGCCTATTATTCATCGACTGAGCAAATCGCGCCATATAGGTGCAAAATCCACCCCAAATAAAAGCGACGCTACTGAAAATCAAGCTGCGCCATAAAATCCTTTGCCATAAATTGCTCAGGTAAATAGTAACAACACTGCTGATGGCAGTATGCGGCTGAAATGAATCTTTCAATAGTAGTAATGAATGATAGTTTTCTATGAACAAGAGACCAATATATGAAAGAGCAACGAAAAAGCTAGTTGCATAAATGCCTATTCTGGTAAAAACGTAGCTAGATAATAAAATTGGCAACAAGTATAGAATGTACAAATCAGATTCTATACCTCTGGTGGCATGTACCAGGATGGTAAGAGCAATAGTATCGAGTTCGAGCAGAACCGCATTTAATACCGCAATATTTCGTTCGCTAAAATAGTTTAGTAGAGGTTGTCGAGACTTGTCTAAGACATTTTGCATGCTATCCAGCACGCTTTTCCTAATCAATGCCATCGCGACAGAAGAATAAAGAATTACCGCCAGAATAATAGCCGCAACAAAAGAAAAATTAAATTCGTTCTTTGAGAATAGTTTTACAGCAAGCAGTATTAGCAAACAAGCTGATGCAAACGCCAGGCGAAATTTGAGTATCTGCCTAGTTTTAGAAAGTAATTCCAGCTCAACAGTTTCGCTAAGAGATTGATCGAAATTGATTCTGTCCGCCTGGTCTATCTTTGGCTTTTGCATGACATTGGTTGATTTCATAAATATGAAGAGGCTAGCTTATAGACTTCACTAGCTTCATTGAATCTCCCCAGCGACTTTAAAGCCTGAGCCCAGCTTTCATATATGTCGCTATCGTGAGGATTCATTTTTGCAGCATCTTTGAATTTTTCCAAGGCTAATTCATGAAAACCCAAATAAGCCAGCGCACGGGCCCACGATAGGAATAGTTCGGCTTCAACATTTCCCAATTTAGAGGTTTCTTGAAAAATTTCATCAGCACGAGCAAAGTCTCCTTGCGACATATAAATTTGTCCAAGGATTGTGCGAGCTTCAACATTGCTTGGAATCTCTTTAGTTATGTCTAAGACAATCGCCAACGCCTCAGAATATGAGCTCATTTTTTGATAGGCACGTGCTAATAAAATCCTGGATTCTATATCCTGAGGTTTTAACCCTTGGATTTTAATTGCGTGTGCAAGGGCCTGCTCGATCTGCGCGCTTTCCAGTAATTGTACTATGCAGTCTTTATTGGCTCTGAGACAATTCGGGTCGATCTTCAGTGCCTGCGCGTAATCACTAGCAGCTAATTGCGCTTTACCTGCGGCTTCATAACTACTAGCTCTATGCATATAAGCAATGGTTAATTTGCTGTCAATCTCTAGAGCCTTGTTGAAGTATTCGTTAGCCTGGTCATATTGGCTCTGCAGCAGCAAGCCTACGCCCAGTGCGTCCAGAGAAAGAGATATTAGCTCTTTATTATCACCATTGTCTGATGAAATTATCTTTTCTAACTCTATCCTGGCTTCATCATAATTTTTACAAGCTAAAAACGCATAACTGAGCCATAACAATCTCTGCCGGTAAAAGGGATTATTTTCGGCGTTGGTAGCCTCCTCCATACCCAAAGCTTTAGTCAATTTTGCCAGCGCATCATCATATTTGCCTAAGCAGAGCAAAGAAAGGCCACCGTAAAAGATCGCTTCCAAGTTAGCTGGATTATTTCTTACTATTTGCTCAAATTTATTCACCGCTAAGTCATATTCACGCAGGGCTATAAGCACTAGTCCAAGGTTTGTTTGAGAGAGCACCTCGGAGGGTGCTATCTCCTGAGCCTGCAATAAAAATTCGTATGCAGATTCCCATTGCTTTGTTTTGGCTTGAATCGCAGCTAAATTATTATAAGCAGAAGCTCTTTCATAAGCAGACATATCAGAATTTTTCAGGGCTTCGTTATAATGGAATTCAGCTGTTTCGATTTTCTCCATGGCGGCAAATATATTTGCTAGATTTAGATGAGCAATAGCTAAATCCGGTTTGAGTTTGCATGCTCGCTGAAAAGACACAATCGCTTCGCTTTCTTGCCCTATTCCATAATAATAAATTCCCAATTCATTGTGGGCATGAGCAAAACCAGGCTCTAAATTTATTACTTGATCCAAATATTGTTTGTATTCTGAACTTTGACCCAATGCCTTGCTTGTCAAACTAGAATAATAGAGAGGAAGAAGCAAGGAAGAGTCTAATTTCGTTGCTAATTTAAACTGCCCTAAAGCTCCCTTTAGATTGCCCATTTGATAAAGGGTCAGTCCCCAATAAAAATGTCCTAAAGCAAAATCAGATTTAAGTTCGCATGCCTCTCTAAAGGCTGGCATAGCTCCATCCAATTGACCCTTCTTTAGCAAGGCCAGTCCCAATTGATAATGAGCATCTGCCTCCCCGGTATTTAGGGCTAATGAGGCACGCAGGTGTTTTTCTGCCTCTTCCAAATTACCCATGAGCAAAGACAGCTTACCTATTTCGAGTAACACGCTGGGATCAGAAGCTTGGACAGCAGCTACACGGCTAATAACACCTTGAGCCTCTTCAAAGTGATTTTCTTGTATCAAGGCAACTATTTGTTTAATTAGTTGAGAAGACACGAATGATGTTACCCTCGAATTATTTACTGCTTGTCCGATATACCTAAGTGGACAAATAACATTTTCTCAAAAGCGAGAGAATGCTGCTAGTACGGCCACACAGATGACAAGCTGCACAAGCCAAAAACCAAGCACTACTTGCCATTCAGTTATTCCCTTTTCAGCTAATAAAACTTCGAAGTGGTGATGCAAAGGAGACATGCGAAAAATACGCTTGCCCTCGCCGGGCAATTTATGAGTCAGTTTATATATAGCGAGAGATATATGATTCATCGGCACAGCTGGCGAATATGGCTTGGTCAATTTGAAAACCGAAACCTGGAGGATCACCGACAGACTCTCTAATATGTAAATCAAAGCTAAAGGAATAAACCAAATAGTCAAGCCGCCGGATAATACTAAAGCCCCCAGCAACCCTCCCAGGAAGAGGCTACCGACATCTCCCATAAAAATTTTGGCTGGATAACAATTGAACAATAAGAAGGCGGACAATGCCCCCGCACAAGCAATAGCCAGCAAAGCTAGAGATAGATTATTTGTTTTTATTAACATAAGCGAAAGACTCAAAAAGATGGGCACAGCGATACCAGTCGCTAGTCCATCCATACCATCATTTAAATTAACGGAATTCGTAGTAGAGGCAATCATACACATAGCCAGAACAATAAATACTAAATTAGGCAAAGTAAAAACATGAGCGGTTGATAGACCTGCGCTGGTAACAAAAGATGATATGGAGACAATCAAATCTTTAGCCTGGGGTTGAATATATAGCAAAAGAAACCCAAACAAAGCACCTAGCAACATTTCAATCAAAAGACGCCGAGAGGCTGAAAGACCTCTATTAGTCCGGTTCATAAACTTAGCCAGATCATCAGTTAAGCCAAGTAAGCCACAAGCTGCCGCTAATATTGCTATTGCTATGACAGTCATGCTGACATGGTAAGTCAAAATAGAAATTAAAAAGGACTAGTACAAACAACCAAAAGGAATATAACACCGCCTGTGGTTGGTGTTTTGGCTTTCACGGCGTGAGAAGCCGGGCCCTCATCACGTATGAATTGTCCAAGCTGTAAGCGCTTGAGCCAATTAATATAAAACGGCAAGAGCAAAGCTGTCAAAAGAAACGCAAAACCAAAAGGCACAATGAAATAAAGGAACGGCTTACTGCTTAAATTGGATAAATCAAAAAACAAATTGACTCAATCTAGATAGAAGCTAGTAACAATCTTACGTTTATCTTTGGAATAACTGACCGATTCAAGTAACGTGTGACTGGTGTGATAAAGAAAACAAATAATTTGCTGAGAGCGATCAATGATTTCATGATTGCAAATCCGACTGGCATCTGCCAAAGTCATAGACCGGCGTTCAGGATATTCAACAATGTTTTTGATGCCAATTAAAAGATCTTGCACCTCGGAGGGCTGCTGACTGATTGTTTGGGGTAGAATAATTTCTAAGCGATCGGGATTAGCTCTTTGAGCCCCACGTATTACTGCCATATTAGTACCATTAGCACCGCCGCTGGTGACAACCTGATTGCCTGACAGTACTAATGCATAGCTTAGCATTTCGACTAATTGCTGGTGCGTTAATGGCAAATTACGCGTACCGATAATAGCCACACGTCGAGGTCCAGACTGTTGAATTAATAATAACTCTTGGGCTAATTCATCAACGCTTGGAATAGTGGCTGCACTAGATTCAATTGGTACCATAAATTTGACCGTAACTTTAGCTAAACTGTTTTAAGAGACCTGACGAGCTACTTAGAATAAATTTCATAATAACCTTAAAGAAGTCTACAGTTTAGTTAAACAAAATGCTTCTAGAAGTAACAGAACTTGTACTTTTGATTACTATTGGAAACTATTTTTATGCAATACTGCTTGTTTGGAATATTGCTATCCTAAACCTGTAGAATAATAACATGGATTTTAGCTTTGCCTGAAAGCGGGGGCTAGAATTAGAATGAAGAAGAAAAAAGATGAACCAAAGCTTGGAGACAAGCAAGAATCTACTTGCTCGACTAAATAAAGAACAAACCGAAGCAGTCACACAGGGTTTCGGTCCTTCGCTGATTATAGCCGGCGCAGGAAGTGGAAAAACCACGGTACTTACCCGCCGGATTGTTTATTTATTATCCGACTTGAATCAAGACCCCTACTCCATTTTAGCTGTCACTTTTACCAATAAAGCGGCTGGCGAAATGAAACAACGTATACAAATCCTTTTAGGGGAAGGACGGACCAGAAGTTTGACCATTGGGACTTTTCACAGCATTTGTGCCCGCCTTTTAAGACAAGAAATCCCACTGTACAAAACCCAGGAGGGCTGGCGTTGGAGCCCCAATTTTGTTATCTATGATGAAACCGACAGTGTGAATGTAGTCAAATCGGAAATCGCTAAGCTTAACCTGGACGATAAAGTTTACCCTGCCCGGCAGATCAAACACGCCATTTCGTCGCTCAAAAACGACGGTATTACGCACAGTCTGTTTACCAACGAAGCTAAAACTCACCGTGAAAGTCGCCTTGCTCAAATATATGTCAATTACCAAAATGCCTTGGCAAATAATAATGCGCTCGATTTTGACGATTTGATTCTTGTATTCAACGAATTATTGCGCTCCAATCCCGCTGTATTACAAAGAGAGCACGAGCGTTTCCGTCACATTCTGGTTGACGAATTCCAAGACACTAACAAATCTCAATACGATCTCATTCGGATGCTGGCCAGTGGGTCAGTCGCTGATCATAAAGTCAGCGAGCAAGAGCGTAGTTTGATGGTTGTGGGCGACGTAGATCAGTCAATTTATTCTTGGCGAAAAGCCGATTTCCGCATAATTCTTGGCTTTCAAAACGATTTTTCTAATTCAAGATATATAAAACTAGAAGAAAATTATCGCTCGACCTCTACAATTTTAGAGGTGGCTAATAGCATCATAGTCAACAATACCGAAAGACTGGAAAAGGTTTTGCGCTGCAATCGGGGCGAAGGGGCAAAAGTGCAAGCCTATGAAGCAAACGATGAAATAGATGAAGCCTATTACGTTGCAGAAGAAATTAAACGCCTGCAAGCACGCGGTAAGAGTCTCTCAGAAATAGCCATTCTTTACAGAACCAATTCTCAAAGTCGCGCCATTGAAGAAATACTTATTCGCAACAATATTCCCTATACCCTTGTGGGTTCTACTCGTTTCTATGAAAGGCAAGAAATTAAAGATACACTGGCATACTTGAAACTTATTTATAATGACAAAGATAGCCAGGCTTTCTTGCGTATTGTTAACGTGCCTAGACGCGGCATTGGTAAAACTTCTCTTGAGAGACTATATGAATATGCAATTGAAAATGACATGGGCTTGGTCCAAGCTTGCTTGCAGTGCGACGATGCAGGCAATATACCTAACAAAGCCCGACAATCATTGAAAGAATTTGCTTTATTGATCAAGCGTTGGCAAGCTATTGCTGCCACCAGCCCTGTGTCTGAGCTTTTATCATTAGTTTTGAAAGAGAGCAAATACCTTGATACTTTGCAAGAAGAAGCCAGATCAACCAAAGATGAGATTATTTTGGGCCGTATAGAAAACATTCAAGAACTTATGGCAGTCGCAGCCGAATTTGAAGCTATTGCTGACGAGAGCTCTTTAGATGCCTTTTTAACCAGAATTTCATTGGTTAGCGACCTCGATAGTATCAAAGAAGATGGTGACGCAATCACTTTAATGACCTTGCATTCAGCAAAAGGTCTTGAATTTGCCATTGTTTTCCTTATGGGTTTAGAAGAAGGTTTATTCCCTCATATACGTTCTTTAGACTCTCCCACTGCCTTAGAAGAAGAGCGCAGATTGATGTATGTGGGCGTGACCAGAGCAGCCGATCTTCTTTATATGACCCTAGCCAGACGCAGAATGATACCGGGTCGCTTTGGTAGTAGTAGTGGCGGCTTTACTAGTAATTTCACTACTCCCAGTAGATTTCTAAAAGAGATTGACTCAAAGTTGTTAATTGGTTTTTATCCGCAAGCAGATGTTGAAACCCGCTATAGCAGTGAACCCCAGTCCGGATTTAAGTCCGGATCCAACCCTGGTTTGGCACAAATAATGCCCTATTCCAAAACGAGCGACAATAGCAATCTACGTGTCTTCCCCTATGGACAGCAAGCCTCTAACAGCACCAGTAATAGTGCAGCTAGCAACACTGCCAAAAGAGCAATGCGAATGTCATCTATTGCTGGTGGTGGCAACACCAATCAAGGTTATGTTGATAATGTTACCAACGAAGGCTACGAATTATTAAAAGTTGGTGATCTAGTACAACACAATAAATTTGGTATAGGCGAGGTTGTGCAAGTTATTGGAGACAAAGGCAAAGAGCTTTACAACGTTAATTTTAAAGACGCCGGCAAGCGTTTGCTTGATCCACGCTTTGCCAAGTTGACCAAGCTTTCAGAGCAATAAATATCATAAAAATCATTTGGTAATCTGTATATTCAGGCATAAATAAATCAGGAGGAAGGATTTTGACAGCTGAAAGAACTTTTGTGGCTATTAAGCCAGACGGCGTAGAGCGCAATTTAACCGGCGAAATCATCCATAGATTTGAACGACGTGGACTAAAATTAGTCGGTCTCAAACTTATGGTTGTAGCTCCACAATTAGCCGAAACGCATTACGGCGAACACAAAGGCAAGCCTTTCTATGATGGATTGATCAAGCATATAACTTCAGGTCCGATAGTAGCAATGGTATTCGAAGGTAAAAATGCTATCGCAGCCGTAAGCCAAACAGTGGGCGCCACCAATCCAGTCAACGCCCAACCGGGCACCATACGTGCCGATTTATGCACGGATATGGGACGCAATATTGTGCATCGTTCCGATAGTCCAGAAAGCGCCAAGCGCGAAATTGGAATCTTCTTTAAACCAGAAGAGTTAGTTTCTGACTGGACCAAATCTCTTGATCGCTGGGTATTTGAATAATACTTCGTTCTCAAGTGCGGACCGGAAGAACAAATGAACCAAGATATTTTAAAGAAAATCGGCATTAAGGTTGGGCATTATACCGACGAGAGAAACCTTACAGGATTGACATGCTTCATTGCGGAGGCAGGCGCTCATATTGGTATTGATATCAGAGGATCTCACGCCGGGACTTTCAATACCCCAGCTTATGATCCTAAGTCAACCCTGGAATTGGCCTATAGCGTAGTGCTGTCCGGCGGGAGTCTTTATGGGTTGGAGTCGACATTTGGAATAATGCAATATTTGGAGGAAAATTCGATAGGTCGACGCTTTAGAGAGGGTATCATTCCCGAACTTACAGGAGCAGTTATTTATGACCTGGCCGTTGGAGATAGTAATGTTCGACCAAAAAGGAAGATGGATACTATGCAGCACAACAAGCTACAGATATTAGCGTTGCTGAAGGAAGCGTTGGTGTTGGAACGGGAGCAACTGTGGGAAAATGGGCGGCGGGTGTCCCAATGAAGGGAGGATTCGGAACTGGTGTCACAATCCTCAGTGACAATATAATAGTTGCAGCTTTTGCAGCTACGAATGCAATTGGAGATATCATCAATCCCAAAACGAAAACATTTTACTCTGAGTCAGGACAACAAAGTCTAATAAATAGCAGCTTCAACCTAAATACTAGTTGTTTAAATGGCTTAATTTCGGCTTCTCCTACTAATACAACGTTGGCTGTTGTGGCGACTAACGTACAGTTGCACAAAACTCAGCTAATGAAAGTCGCCGAACAAGCTCATAATGGTATGGCACGAGCTATTTATCCTACCCATACAAGTTTGGATGGGGACGTTGTATTTGCACTTTCCTCTTTATCTGGGGAACAAAGAATTATCCTCGATATCAAACCCAGTACTCTTGTAGATTTAGTCAGTTTAGCAGCCGCAGACGCCTTAGTAAAAGCAATTAATAATAGTATCCTTCAAACCAAATCAATACCCGGATTCCCTGCTTATCAAGCCTCTATTTGATATCGTACATTATCGGGAGATAGGGTGAATTTTAAAAAGGGTTGTCCATGCAATGCTGCATGTCATCGTTTTGCCATGCATATTTACTAAACTTTCTTTGATCAACTGAATATCCAAAAAGTTCGCTTGCTTTCATGTCGGAAACTCAAGATAGCTATGAGTTTGTCCCGATTCATAATACGAACTTGAAGGTTAAGACACCCTGAGGTACACTAACCCTATGAGTCCAAAGGCTGCTCTCTGACGTTGTTAAATATCGGGAAGGATTATTATGAAGAACAAAACAAGGAAGCAACTGGTTGTAGGCATTAGAACTGATTACGATCTATCAAAGGAATTTCTTCAGGCGTGGAAAGATGCAGAAAAAAGAAA
Organism: Candidatus Melainabacteria bacterium; assembly: GCA_963845445.1. GTDB lineage: Bacteria > Cyanobacteriota > Vampirovibrionia > Obscuribacterales > Obscuribacteraceae > JABDBL01. Next base: position 529,782 of record CAWJSE010000003.1, read on the forward strand.
TCTTCGCAAAGGTCCGGTTTCTCATCTCTACTTTGATAGTCTTGATACGTTATGGAGAAAACTCACTCCTCGACGCACGGAGCTATTACAAGCTCTTCGGCAGAAAGGTCCTTTAAGCATTAGAAAATTAGCTTTTTATTTGCAGAGGGACTACAAAAATGTGCGCATTGATATTACAGAGCTTAGCGATGTTGATTTGGTGAGAAAAACAGCCGAAGATCTGTTTATGGTTCCTTGGGATTCCATCGATTTACAAATACCACTAGCACTTGCTTCATAATTTAGCATCCGTATTGAGCCTTTCTTTATTTAAGCTGAAATAAAGTGGCACCATTTGAGCCTGACATTACTGTCGTTGGTAAATGTCCGTCCCATTTTTCGGCTTTTTTCAATTCTATGAGAGCCGGAGATTTTTCTAAAGCTTGTGTTTGTAAGCGAATTGATTCTGCTTGTGCTTGAGCATTGGCAACAGTAATATCGGCTTGCTTTTTGGCAGCATCTAACTCGTATTGCTTTTGCAATGATTGTTGTTCCATCACCTGCTTCTGGGCAATGGCGTCTTGAAGAATCTGAGGCAAACTGATATGCGTAACCGGGACATCGACTACATCAACTAAGTTTTTTAAATTGTCTCTTACCAGACTTAGAACTTGATTCTTGATACCATTGACGTTTTTGGTTACAGCATCAGCCTTGTATTGACTGATGATTTGACGAAATGCTTCTTGCACTTGTGGATTAACAAGCGTGTCATAAACATCACCACGGTAGTTCTGAAACAGATTTAGTATCTGTCCTTCAGGAACTTTATAGAGCACTTTATATTCAATACTAATAGGTTGCTGGTCGGCCGTTAACGGCTCCGCTCTGCCACCGACTGTTGACTGCTGTATAGAATAAACGCGCACCGTCTCAGTTAAAGGATTGAGTCCGAATAAACCTGGTGGCAAAATATCTTTTTTTACCACTCCAAGTTCTACTTTGATACCGCGCTCACCGGGTTGAATAGTTCCACAACCGGCTAATAAGACGCTGCTTAGTAATAATGTTGAAATCTTTTTCATTCGTTTTCCTCTTTTGTGTCGGTAATTTAAGTATTTCCATTTAGAAATGGCTCAAGTCCCGGATAATAGCTCTTTATTGCTCCGTAAAATCCATAATTTCGTCATAAACTTGTTGGGCGCTTAAATCATTCAAGCAAGCAAGAGTAATAAGTGGGCATGTTTTTTGAAAGCAAGGCTGGCACTCTAAGTTTAGGGCGATTGAATGACAATTTTTTCCATATGGCCCATTGCGCTTCCAGGGAGTACTGCCCATGATACCAATTACTTTGGACTTGCCTACAGCAGAAGCTAAATGAACTGGTCCACTATCAGCACCAATGACGATCTTGGCCTTTTCGAATACTGCCATTAATTCAAGCAGATTAGTTCTGCCAGTTAGATTAAGAACCGAGCGTTTATCATAACCTATTAGATAGTCTTCCAACTGCTTATTTGTAATGAGGTCCGAATTGCCACCGCATATAATTAGTAGACAATTGTTATTAGACAACAATAATTTTCCTAACTCTTGCCATTTGGCAAGTGGCCAAATCTTAGCATCCCAGGTGGTACCAGGTATCAATATGATGTTTCGTCCGCCTGGGTTAGTAGCCTTAGACAAGGAAAGCCAAGTTCCGACTCTTTCTTTGACATCTTCTGGCACCATCGGTAATGGAAACTGAGCGGTAAGCCAAGTGGCTGGCACATTGCTACCAATAGTCTCGAACAATTTAACAATAAGCTTGAGGTTCAAATCTACCACGTGCTGATTTGGACCAAAATAGTCACCTACATCTACAGGATCGGTGATGAATTTATCCGCCCATTCACGCGTATGGGCAAAGCCGATACGCGTTTTCGCTCCGGATAGCCAACACAAAAGGGCACTTTTCAAAAGCCCTTGGGCATCTATGGCGATGTCATATTTGTATGACCTGAACTCCCGCCAGAATTTGGCTAATGCTTTTAAGGGACTGGCCTTTACCGCCGCATTTGTTTGTTTAGATTCGATAGACTTGGGAGAAAGTGATTCGGATAGCACCACTCCAAGTGGCGCAGACGCAGATGCCACCATTTGCTGCAATGCCAAAGATGGTGGCGGGGTCTTTTTGAATAGCGATTTGCCCGGAAATACAATGACGCGGTCTACAGCGGAGTTGTTTTGGAGCAATGGCGCAGCTAGCTCTTCTACGATCCAGGTTATCTTTGATTCGGGCTGATAGCGCTTTATGGCCGCCGCTAAGGGCAGTGCATGCACCACATCACCCAAGGCGGATAGTCTGATAATTAATATTTCTGGTGCCATAATCCCTTTTGTTTCCCGGCCGGTAATTTTCCTTAACGATTGTGATTTTTTTGATACCAGCCATTAAAAATGGTGCCGCACCAAAGGTGGGGCGGCTTTAGAATCATCGATTTTGGCAACTTTTACAGACATATTGAAAAAAGATATACAAATGACTTCCAATTTATAGACTTTTTGATAAGATGATAGTGCCACTTTAAGTGGTGGTATTTAGCATAACTGGTCCGGCGTCATCTGTAATACCAGATGTGTTTGGAAAACAATATTGCTAAACTGCCTTTAGCTTTAGAAAAGCACAAAGTCCCGCATACACGGGCGTGCTGTCTTGCGAATAAATTTATGGTGACAATGGAGACAAAGGAGAAATTTAACATGAAAAGAGCCCCAAGAAAACTAGCTAGACCAAAAAGCTCTTCGACAAAGTCGAAGGTAAGCCATAAAGGTATTAAGTTAGTCCGCAAATCTGCGGTAAAACATTCTGCTAAAGCTAATCGTGCAGCCGCTGCTATGCGTGGAGATGAAAATTACCTACACTTTAGTGGCAAGTTTACTGTACGTTTGCCAAAATCACTGCATCACGCTCTTGTTGAAAGAGCTGAGAAAGAAGGCGTAAGTTTAAACCTTTTCGTTACTAACGCTCTTTCAAGAACAGTAGCAGTGCCCAGCAAGAAAAGATAAGTAGAACTTAAAACTCATTCTTTGCATATATAGCAGCAGAGCAAATAGCATATGCCTTTGCTCTGCTGTTATATTATTTACTAGATTTAATTCTTGTGGAATAGTGCCCCTTCGGCTAAATTCTGTTATTGAAAATTACTTGTTTGCACGCAGAAGTTTGACGGTTGCTGCTTGAAAAGGTTAGACTCTTTTTCGGCCTCTCTGGGTAAGAATATCTGCAATGAATATACCGGTACTGAATCTTCAAGAACAGTTTTCTACTTTAGCCTCTGAGTTAGAACAAGCCATTATGTCTGTTCTGCGTAGTGGCAATTATATTCTGGGCGAAAAAGGTCTGGAACTAGAAAAAAAAATAGCCAATCTTTGCAGTTGCCAATATGGCATCGGAGTCGCCAATGGCACTGATGCATTGGAATTGGCACTGTGGGCACTTGATATTGGGCCAGGGGACGAAGTTATTACTCCTTCTTTCACTTTTGCTGCCACAGCGGAAGCCATTGTTTTGCGCGGCGCTAAACCAGTTTTTGTAGAAGTAGAACCAAATACATTCAATATCGACCCAACAAAAATTGAAGCAGCAATAACAAAGGACACCAAAGCGATTATGCCAGTACATTTGTATGGCATGCCAGCCGATATGACCGCTATTATGGCTTTAGCCAAACAATATTCTTTAAGAGTAATAGAAGACAATGCTCAAGCAGTTGGCGCACTTTACAAAGGAAAGCCAACCGGATCTTTTGCGGATGTTTCTTGCATTAGTTTTTATCCAACTAAAAATTTAGGAGCCTGCGGTGACGCTGGCATGCTAGTGACCAATGACGCGGGTATCGCTGAGCGTTTGCGGAAATTACGGGCACACGGTATGAAGAAACGCTATCACCATGAAGAACTCGGAATCAATAGCCGTTTAGATGAATTGCAGGCGGCAATTTTGCTTACCAAATTACCACATCTCTCTAAATGGAATGAAAAAAGGGTTGAATTGGCAAAAGCATATAACCAGGCTTTGAAGCACCTTACTTGGCTAAATTTGCCTGGTACAATTGATGCCCAAAGCAGTACAACACATGTTTGGCATCAATACACTATTGTAGTTAATTTGCCTTCTCTTGGTAATGAAACGCCTGACACTATTCGTGATACCGTGATGGCAAAGCTGGCTGAAAAGGGCATCGGCAGCATGTGTTATTATCCAATTCCTCTGCACTTGCAAGAAGCATTTAGTCAGTATGGTTACAAAAGGGGTGATTTGCCCATCACCGAAAAGCTAGCTGAACGTGTAATTTCCTTACCTATGTATCCTGAGTTAACCGAAGACGCTATTAAAAGAGTAGCAGTCGCTCTGGACAAAATTGGACAAGAAATGCTGGCATTTACAAGCCCGAACCAAGTTTATACGAACGTGGGATTGGGATGATGACCAATGACAGTAGTTGTCACGTAAGTATTAATGCTCAAATAGCTAGCAACGCCAAAATAGCACCTTGGGTCTTTATTGCGGATGGAGTTGTGATCGAAGAGAATGTATCCATAGAACCTGGCGCGATCATTTATGAGAATGTGCACATAGGACGTAATTCGTTCATCGGCGCTCAGTGCATACTCGGTGAAAGATTACCTGATTATCTAGAGAAGAAGACCTATAATAATCCCACTTTAAGTATTGGTCGAGGAAGTAGAATTCGCTCTGGCACCATTATTTATGCTGATTGTGTAATGGGAGAAAATTTTCAAACTGGGCATCGAGCAGTAATTCGCGAGCAGAGTATTTTTGGCAATAATTGTGCTTTCGGAACCTTATCGCAATCTGACGGACACGTAAAAGTAGGCAACAATTGTCGCTTTCACAATAACGTATTTATTTCTACTTATACAACAATCGAAGATGATGTACATTTTTATCCTCTCGCTTGCACAGTCGATAGTCTGCATCCGCCTTGCCAGAAAGGGAGGGAGGGTCCTTATTTTGAGAGAGGAGTTATTGTCGGTGCTAAGGCACTTATTTTGCCACGGGTGCGTATAGGAACAGGCTGTGTTATAGCAGGCGGTTCCATAGTCACCGGCGATGCGCCACCGAATTCAGTACTAGTTGGCTCTCCCGCACGTGTAGTTAAGAAGCGAGATGAAGTGCGCTGTCAAATAGAAGATCGTCCCGCCTATGAAGTAGCGCTGGAAAAATCAAGTAGCTAGTAAATTAAGGTTATCTTTGGAGGAATCATATCTTGTTGCACCAACTCATCGATCCCATCTTGCAATTGGTGAAAGACACAATAGCTAGCTGGGGATACGCAGGTATTGTAATTATGATGGCTATTGAGTCAGCCAATATACCTTTACCCAGTGAAGCTATCATGCCAACAGCTGGACTGTTAGTCCAGCAACATAAGCTAAATTTTCATTTGGCTGCTTTAGCTGGTGCTTTCGGTTGCCTGCTAGGCTCAATTCCCTCTTACTGGCTAGGCTTAATTGGTGGCAGACCATTTCTACAGAAATACGGGCGCTACCTTCTTCTGCGAGAACACGATTTGGAGACAGCCGACCGCTGGGTAGACCGTTATGGTGATTTTGCGTTCTTTATCTGCCGGATGTTGCCTGTTATCAGAACATTTATTTCCTTTCCAGCAGGAGTTTTAAGAGCTCATTTCGCGCTGTTTTGTCTTCTGACCTTTTTGGGCTCCTGGATTTGGTGCTATTTTCTTACGTGGGTCGGTATCAAATTTGGTGAAAACTTAGAAAGCTTTGTGATTATATGGCACAAATTTGACCTGGCAATAGTCGCATTTTTGGCTGCGGGATTTATCTACTATCTAATCCACCACTTCCGTGGAAAATAAATTTTTCTAAGGCGATTTTTTGTACTGGCGTCTGCGCGTGTCAGCTCTTATCTGAAGAAGATTATCCAACGAGGCATGACGTTCTGGTCCATCCCACCTTTTCAACCACTCCTCGACCGCCTGCTGAATCATGCCACTTTTGTCAGGTGAATGAGTACCGTAAAGGCGTTTAAGTTCCAACCAAATAGACTGCAGTGCGGCTAATTGGTGAGCGGGTAATTTGATTGTATAGGCCACATACTTATCATCAACATATGTTCTTTGAGGAATTTTTAATTGGCTGCTATCCTCCTGTTCCACGAACTGATCGTCTGGCTGCGTGGCGGAGGAGGCTCCAGAACCATGGTCGGATGAGACCCAGCTAGCCTCAGTATCGTGTTCGTCACTCATTTCGCCCTGTCCTCTGGACCCAACCTTAAAGTTATTCCAAGTTTACTCAATTTTGCTACATGTCATTTTGACCCATCAGACAATATTATAGGATTAGATTTTAGAATTGCTTGTCAGAGAAGTTAAGCAAATTGATAAAATGTCCTGTAAATAACTTTATTGGCAGTTTTTCGAGTAAATTCGTATTTTGTTTGTTACAGCAGAAATTGGATAGCGTTTATGTTCCAAGACATTATCAGGTTAACTGTTCAAAGGATTTTTAACGATAAGATCTTGCTTGGTTTACTTATCGTTTGTTTACTGGGATTTTTTGTGGGCGGTTTTAATCACAAAGATGAACCGCCATTAGCAATTAAGGGCATGGAGACTGCTGCTCCTACCGCGAGCAATCCAAGCAGCAATGGGGCTGCTCCTCCCGTTAGCAGTCCAAATAGTAACGCCTTCGTTCAACCGCATCCGGCGGCACAACCTGGAGCAAGTAATTATGCTAAGGCTGCTGGACTATCTCCTAGCTTAGCGGTGGATTTTGTGAAATGGTGGATGAAAGCCGCCATGGATTATTCGCAACAATCAGCTGCTCAAAGCCATGAAGCAGCCTCTAATTGGATGAGTCCTGAAGCCTATAAGGCTTTCACAGAGGCTTTTTGGACTCCGAATCTAGCGGAGCAAATAGGATCGGGTACAACAGTAGGAGCCTTCCAACCCATTTCAGTACAAGCCGAAGCGGTGAATCCTGATCACTCTATTGTGGTCGGTTTAACCGGTACACTTGTTTTGCAGGCAGCCAATGCTCAGCCGGTCTCCAGCCAAATTCAAATAGATGTCTTGGTCCGCAAGGGCGATACAGGACTAAGAATTACAGGAATAAATAATCGAATCAATACTCTCAGTCCTTCAGTATATTGAGATCTAATTTGGATTAAAGTTACAGAGCGGTTTATTTGGCATTTACAAAGCCAGCCTGAGAACGCCACTATTAATTGATTTGTGCCTGCTTGTTTAAGTAAAGCATTTGAAGGCTGCTTCTTGACCACACAAATATGCTATATTAGCCATCCAATTTGGCCCACTTATTGTGCTTTACCGTGCCTTTCTCTAAATTATGCCGAGATAGCTCAGTCGGTAGAGCAGAGGACTGAAAATCCTTGTGTCGCCGGTTCGATTCCGGCTCTCGGCATTTCATTTATTTCCACATTATTTATCCATGAAAAACTATTTGCATCACCTGTTAATAATTTTTTTCAGCTATTTTGCGGGTGGGTTGAACGTGCTGGCAGCAGTGGATTCGGAGAAAGCCGACAATAGCTTCATTGTTAAACCGTATCTGCAGCTTGGCAATCATCCCTCGGCTGAGAAATCAGAGAGCTTAGAGCTCTTATGGGTGCCTGCAGATGCTCAAGGCTCATGGGAAGTACAAACCAAGTCTCGCGGTCAAGCAAAATGGTCTAGGCAAAAACCAGCACATAAAAACATTCTTTTGTATTCAGTCCCTGAAAAAATGTATCTCTTGGATAATTCTATTGACGGCCTGGAACCGGGTGAAAAATTCAAATATAAAGTGAGCAAGGGCGGCAAGGAGCTTTTTACTGGTGAAAGTGTGGCACGCAAAACCGAAGAGCAGCCTTTTCGCTTTGTTTTGTTCGGCGACACCGGTGCTGATACATTGTCAGAAAAAAAAGTTGTTTATCAGAGCTATTTAAAGAAGCCGGACTTTCTGGTCATATTAGGTGACATAACTTATAATTCTGGACGTTTATCCGAATACCTTGGAAAGTTATTCCCCATATTTAGTAGCTCAACGGCGTCAGCCCAAGTAGGCGCTCCTCTTCTGCAATCGACAGTCACATTACCCGTTATCGGAAACCATGATATTGCATATGGTGCCAATAAAAGCGGCATCAATTTCGATCAGATGAGAGATGCTCTGGCTTTCTATCAAATCTGGTCAGCACCACTAAATGGTCCGCTTAAGGACAAGAGTGAGAAAGATATACCAAAATTACTAGGTAGCCAAGAAAACGTCGCCAGGTACTTAGAATCAACTGACGGGCGTTACCCTGAAATGTCCAACTACTCATTCGATTACGGCAATAGCCACTGGCTAATTTTAGATGCTAACCCCTATATGAATTGGACCAATCAAAAACTGAGAAACTGGGTAAGGCAAGATTTAACGGTCAACAAAGACAAAACCTGGAAATTTGTTTGTTTTCACCAGCCCGGTTTTAGTATTGATAAAGCGCATAGTAATGAGCAACGCATGCGTCTATTGAGCGATATATTTCAAGATTGTAAGGTCGACATGGTTTTTTCTGGTCACGCGCACAACTATCAAAAAACTTTCCCAATGTTATTTCGGCCTTTAAGAAAGGACGGCAATCCAATTGGCAATGCAGATGGTACTGTAAGCGGTACTTTTGTGCTAGATAAATTATTTGACGGTAAAAGAATCTTCATCCAAACGGTGTGATATACATAGTCTCGGGGGGCGGAGGAGCGGCACTTTATGGTGCTGCAACCAATTTATCGGATGCGACTACCTTTACTGATAAATTTAATGGTTCGACACATTCATTGACGCTCTGCGAGGTCAATCGAAATGAGTTTAAATTGAGCCAAATTTCTGAGGATGGAGAGTTAATCGACTCTTTCAAAATTCAAAAATAAGATAAGAACATCTAGACGTATGTGGTTTAAAAGGAAAGGAGCTCTCTATAGACAATGAATACTGTTCCTGTGTGTAGTATAAGCATTTTAGTTTTTGCAGTGCTCGTGCTCGTTGGTGGCATAATGGGATATAAGAAAGCCCAGAGCAAGCCTTCATTGATTGCCGGTATTGTAAGCGCCACTTCTCTTGGCTATTGTTATTGGCAAAGCCAGACCAGTCCCATTTATGCATTCAAATTGGCTTTTGCATTGATTGGTGCTTTAGACGGAGTCTTTCTCGTTCGTCTATTCAAGACAAAGAAATTTATGCCTTCTGGATTAATGCTGATTTTATGTGTTATCGAGCAAATAGAACTTTATTTAACTATGGTTCGCTAAAATTTAGCCTGCCAAAGTTTTTCTCTAGCTGCCTCTAAAGTTTCTTGCTTGCGACTAAAACAAAAACGAACAAATGCATTAGCTTGTCGTGATTTGCTAGAAAAAAAGGTTGAGCCTGGAATAGTTGCTACACCTATTTTTTCAAGCAAATGCTTGGCAAAGTCGATATCACTGACAAAATTATATTTGGACACTTCAGAAAAAATATAATAAGCACCGTCCGGCTTGCAATAAGGCATATCGATTTTGTCCAATGTTTCCATCATATAATGGCGCTTAGTAGCGTATTCTTGCGCTAGATCTAGATAAAAGGAGGTTGGCAAATTTATGCCTTGCACTGCTGCCCTTTGTAATGGTGCGGGAGCGGCGATAGTAAGAAAGTCATGTACTTTGCGAATAGCGGTAGTAATTACTGGATTAGCGATTGCCCAACCTAAGCGCCAGCCGGTTAAGCTATATGTTTTTGAAAGACCGGTTATTGTAATGGTTAAATCACGCATGTCTGGCAAGCTCGCTGGATGTATATGGCGAGCACCGTCATATAAGATATGTTCATAGATTTCATCAGTGATCATAAACACGCCCCACTTCTGACAAAGCTCGGCTATCATCGTAAGTTCGGCAGTAGTGAAAACTCTGCCAGTAGGATTATGCGGCGTATTTACTATTATTGCTCTTGTTTTATCACTGAAAGTCTGGCGCAATTCGTCAGGATCAAACTGCCAGCGCGGGGGCTTAAGTTGAACATGACGAACTACAGCTCCACATAAAATAGTCTGAGGGAGATAGTTTTCATAATAAGGTTCAAAAACAATAATTTCCTCGCCGGGATCTACCAAAGCCATAATGCTAGCCATTAAAGCTTCCGTAGTACCACAAGTAACTGTAATTTCAGTTTCTGGATCGATGGAAAAGCCCAAAGCAGCTGAATATTTTTCAGCTAATGCTTGCCGCAAGAGCTTATCACCAAAGGTAATTGGGTATTGGTTGATGTCATCCAGGATAGCTTTGACAGCAGCGTCTTTTAATTCTGGAGGACAAGGGAAATCTGGCACTCCCTGTCCGAGGTTGACTGCATTATGCTTGACGGCCAATTGCGTCATTTCGCGTATGACCGATTCTGTAAATTGGTCAGTCTTTTTGGAGTTGACTTGTCTCACTTTACTACTCATTTATAATAAACTCTATATCTATTAAGATGGTTGGGTCGATTTAAACGTAAAACAGGAACATTATCGCACCGTGCGCTACGCAATTCCAACCTTATTTCTAATTCTTGCTCTTTTGGTCTTAAGAAGCTGGTTCATAGAAGCCCAGCAAATGACTCCCGAGAAGGAAGCGATTTCATTTCTCTCAGATATTCAATCAGGAAATGTAAGCAAGGTTGTCAGACATTTTGGCACAAATGTCTGCCATTGCCCTAAGAAAAAAGGCTGGGGTGCATATTTAGCGTATCAAACAGACGAGGAGCCCAATCTTGCCTTCTTGCTTGGTCATCCTTTTAAAATTGATCACATCAGTAAAATATTAGTTCCCAGTGCTCCGCAAGCTCATCATGGAGTACCTTGGGAGGCGCCAGAAGATTATTTAGTCAATGTCCGAATTAGTTTCGATAAAAATAAATATAGTCCTTTTTTTATACCCTTATTTATGGCTTATGGCAAAACAATAACCAATAAAGATCTAGAAACTTTCGTAGTCCATCCGGACTATGAGTCCTGGAAGAGTTTTACTTTGCGCCAAAGAGCCAGACTGGAAGAGGGTGCCATCAAATTCAATACTAGCAATATAGACCAGGATGTCCGTGCCGAGTTTAAATTCTTAGAATCTACGCCCGAGAAAAAGTTGACAAGCAAGCCAGCTGGTATTTTTCCCCTAAAGATGCGGGTCCTGTCCTGATGCCTAATGGCAAGTTATTGAGCGCAGAACAGATAAGCAATAAACTGCCTCATTTAATAAACACCACTATCCAATTAAAAGTAGTTCGTGCGGCCAAACTGCAGCCCTGGTCAATTGCAGAGTTTGCTTTTAAGGACCCTGTCCTTGAAAAAAGTGATGGAGAATTTATAAAACTTTCGGAGCGCTGACTGTTTTTCTGGTATCACTCTGTCGATACAATAAACGCAGCACCTGTAGCAGTGGCAAGAGTATAAATACCAGAGTCAAAATAATTGGGACGATAAACAGCGGATAGCCGTGTTGCCCTAAATCAATTAAATCAGATAATAAACTCTCCATAAAGCCAATTAAAAAATATGTGAGAGGATTCACTCCAATCAGTTTGACAATAAAATACCACATGATAATTTGCCAGGTGCAACCAAAAATGACACTGATGGCATAATCCTGCCAATAGCGCATCGATGAATATGTCACCAGATTGAAGACGATTATAAATATAACGTATAGAAAGAAATTCGAACAATAGCGCTTGTATAGACCGGCTAAAACAGCTATGAGAAGCATTTGCTGAGTTGCCGCCAGGAGGGCATCAATAAATATAGCAAAGGGAGGCCAGCCCATATTGGCCAAATCACATATTGTAGAGAGTGATTCCTGCGGACAACCAGGCGAACATTTCACATGACAATAATCAGAAAGCGTGTTGATAAAAATATGGAGGGCAGCCACGCCAAAAGCCAATGTCCATGAATTAGACCAGAGGGTTGGTTGCAACAAGCTGTTTTCACGTTTCAGCTGCGTGACTAGAAGTGCAGCAAATGAACGCAGTTCGAATTTAGATGCCACTGTATATAGTGCAGCAATTGCCAGGGCCACATAACAAAAATTATAAAGAAAACTGTTTTGCAACACTTGCACATAGCTGGTAAATTGTCGCAAGATATAAGAATATAAGGGTTCAGTGGTCAAATATGAACTATAAAACTCTGGACAGCTATTTAGATGTTGAACGAAAGCTAAAGCAATCAAAATCACAGTACATAGGTAAGTAGACTGCCACCTTATATAACCACCCTTGAGCAAACCAAAAGCCCACAATAAGCCTGCTACAGCAATAAAAACATTAAGAGCTGTGCGCAGATAAGAAAATATCTCGTCTTTAATAGATCGTTTGTTGCGTTCGTTCAGCCAGTGATCCGGTAAATCATAGCCAGATTCCATACTGGAAACAACGCCTCCTAGCACATCGATCGAAACTTTAAATTCGGCATCCGCTACATTCAAATGCGGGACTGTGTAAGTGAGTGTGTAGTCTTTCCTTGCTTTGCGCTTATTTTCGAAGGAGTTTTCAAATTTGAACGGACACCAATTAGAGAGATCGTTCTTCAAATAAGTTTCGACTTTGTTTCTGGCTTCCTCTTCGGACAAGTTATCTCCTACAGCATCTTCTGGTTCAACCAAAGTGAATGAAACGACCTTTCCTTTTAAGTCTAGCCATATAATATATTCCTTTGGATCAAGAGGTCTAAAGAATCGTACTTTCCAAACTAAACCTTGCCTGGTTTCCTTAGCCAATCGCAAAGCTTGCTGCAATTGCAATTTTTCAAAGAGATACTGCATGTCCAAATAATTGGTATCGTCTATAAGTTTAGCCAATACTTTGTGCTGTTGGACATCGATATTTCTGCTCGCAAGTTCGCTCTTTGCCAAAGAAATAATTTGCGGACGACTGGTAAACAAAATGGTATCTTTGTTTACAGACTGATAGCTAAGCAAAGGAAAGATAAGGAAGAGACTGCATAATCCGAGAAACACTAATGCCAACGAATGCTTCTTCGATAAGGAACGAGTATAAGCTAAAGTTTTAGCAGCAAGTTCATCTGTATGCTCCAATTCATTCTTTATTTGCGCGATTATGTGGGTTTGGACCCTCGGATAAAGCTTAATCAAAGCACGATTTTGCAAAGGCTTATCGCTCTTGTAGCCTAGCTTTTTACTTTTTAAGTAAGCAAATATCAAAAGTATCAGAAAAGGGATTAGCGGAATTATAGCGGTACTCCTTAGCCCTAGGTCGTTAGCACCGAACAGCATTTTGACTGATACTAAAGCATCAAATAAATAATGTCCCACCAAACATGGCAATAATCCATAGCGCCTCAAAATCCATCCTTGTAATAGCCCGATGGCAGTTAATTCAATACCTCTGGCATATGCTGGTTCTTGTGGGTAAGTGCTATGCATGAAACCCCAAGCAGCCGCTTGCAATAGATTCGCGACCCAAAATGAACGTGTCAGTCGTTGAAATAGACTTAACGCTAAAACTCTATAGAGAAATTCTTCAGTAAATGCTGCCGATATTCCAGTAGAAATAGCCGAGAAAAAAGGAACAACTGTACTGAGAACTTGATAATTCTCAATCCCTAATGGACACCAGACGTGCCAATGAGCACCCAATAAATAATAGGCGATTATCCAGCCCAGATTTATGCCCACTACTATATGCCCAACCAGATTGCCGTCAATGAATGACTTTGTCCTATATGCTCTAAGACGAAATATATTTTCTAAAGCTATTTTCTTCGAATAACTGATTCTATATATAAATTCTGCCGCTCCTGCCAGCGTGAGACAACTAATGAATTTAGCTAATCCACTTACTGCACAATCGAGAATGAATTCGAGAAAATAGCCGGAAAACAATTTCTCAGTATTGTAGCTATCTATAACAGAGACAATATCATTAAATGAATCAATAAGATCTACAAAGGTAAGAATGGCGGCGACGGTTATGGCAAAACGCCAGCGAATGCCCTTTATGCTTACCGCCCAGAAAAAGATGAAGATTGAGACCACTTGAAGAAGCGAATAAAATATCGAAGCAATACTTTGCAGTAGCTGATTCGAGGAACGCAAAGTACTGAATTTTCGCTGAAAACTCTCGGGCACATAAAGATAGTGATTAAATTGATTGACCTGGTTACCAGCAACCCCCACCTGAATACGCAATTTGGCGCCGCGAAAATCACGATTTTTATCTTGCCAGGTAAATGAATAATCTGTGCGGTAAGGCTGTTTATAAGAAGCGCTCTTAATCAAAGTGTAAGCATCCAGGGATAGCATAGTATTTTCTTTGATAAAGACACTAGCAAGCTTCAAAGCATCCTGGCGCGCCAGTGATGGTAATTGTTTATCATTCTCTAACTCATGACTGAAAGCCTGCATTTTTGCAGCAGTATTCAGCCAAATGTGAAGTTCCTCTTGTTGATGCTCCCGGCACAAACGTGTACGCCAAAACCAGATCGACAAATCCTCTTTCATTAACTGATTTGCCTTGTCTATACCGAACTCATATTCGAGAAATGTCTTCGCTCGATTGTCGACAGTAAATTGAGTAGATTCAATGGCATTGACCTGGTCATAACCGAGCTTACTTGCTAGCTGGCGCGCAGAGCGGATAATCTCTATTCTTGGCACTCGTAAATTAACAGATGCAGAAGGAAAAACTGTGGCGTCATAGCGAAAATATGCGCAGAGGCCCAAAACGCAAACGATTGCCAGCCACCAAATGCGGTTGAAAAATAAGGATCTCAGACCAGGAGGAAGATTTATTGGATAGGAAGCCATCTACAGCGCTCTTTCATCAAAAAATGCCCGTATATTCCTATTCTGACAAATTTTCGCTTAGTGTATAGACCAAAATGGGCGCTAGATCTATTAAATATCGTGCTATATTGAAGATTAATGAGATAATGTCGCGGCAAGCAGGCTAAATCCGGTAAAAGCTTGCTTCAAACCAACAAAATGAACAATCTTTCTGTAAGCCGGATCAATATTTTTATCTGATGGAGACAAGAAAATATGCCAGATAGTGCACTTGAAGAAAAGACTATGATTGAAAAGATTCAGGTAGGTCAAAAGCTAGAATCTACAGACGAAATTACTAACGAGTATCGCGAGCATCTTTTGAGCTTAATGATCGCGCAAGCAGATTCCGAATTAGCTGGCGCCTATGGATATATACCTTGGATTGAAGGCGCTCCCACTATGGCGGAGAAGCTAGCTATGGCTGTCATTGTTAAAGATGAATGCCGACATGCAAAGGCGATATATGATCTACTGGACAAATTAGGGGTCAATACAAATAAGCTTATTTTCGAAGATTATATGAAAAATCGGCTGAAAGTATTTTACGAACCAATTAAAACCTGGGCTGAACTGGTAATGTTTAACTTCTTAATGGACAGAGCAGCTGGGCATCAGTTACACGATGCAGCTGAGTGCAGCTGGGGTCCCTGGTCGCGCGTCATGATAGAAATTGAAAAAGAAGAATTGATGCACGTTAAGCACGGTGAAACATGGGTACGAAAATTAGCGCGGGATCCTAAAGAAAAAGCGGCAGTTCAGCAAGCACTTGATTTCTGGTTTCCAAAAGTGAATAAAATATTTGGTAAGGGCGGAACCGATACCAATAAGCGCTATCGCCACTTTAAGCTGAAGCAAAGAGACAATCAAGAAGTCAGGGTATCCTGGTATCAAGAAATTAAACCTTTACTTGAGTCATATGAATTGAAAGTACCAGACATAAGCGTTGTAGAATAAGCAGATTCGTAGCGTCTTAGAGTAATCGGTTGGCAGCAATGTCCAAAGTGGCAAATAACCCCTTAACTTCAATTTGGAATTCTAAAATAGAACGCCTCCCTGAGGTGGAATTGAAAGATTTGCAATTGTCTAGACTTAAGATTCTTCTTAACGAATTAGAAAATAAGAATATATTCTACAAAGCTCGGCTAAAAGAAAGCGGTATCACTAGTAGTGCTATAAAATCATTGACAGATCTTAAGCATTTGCCTTTCACCACAAAAACTGATTTGCAAAATAATTATCCTTTCGGACTATTCACAAAAACCGTGCCGGAAATAGCCCGTTTCCATAGCTCATCTGGAAGTAAAGGTAAACCCACTATCGTGGGTTACACTGTTAACGATTTGGCAGTCTGGTCAGAGGTTTGCGCACGCTCGTTAGCCTGCGCAGGAGTGCGTTCTGGTGATATTGTCCAAAATAGTTATGGCTACGGTCTTTTTACCGGTGGACTTGGTATACATTATGGAGCTGAGTTGTTAGGTGCAACAGTAATTCCTACATCAGGCGGTATGACCAGAAGGCAACTTACGCTTCTGCAAGATTTAAAAGCAAGAGTTTTATGCTGCACTCCCACATACGCAATGAACATTGGTCATTTAATGGAGGAGCTGGAAATACCCGTAGATACGTTAAATCTCCAAATCGGCATTTTTGGGGCGGAACCTTGGACAGAAGAAATGCGCACCCAGCTATCAAAAAAATTATCTATTCAGCCATTAGACATTTATGGACTGAGCGAGATTATTGGGCCGGGGGTCTCTATGGAGTGTCCACATTCAGCTATTAATCAAAGTGGTATGCACGTTTGGGAAGATCATTTTTATCCGGAAGTTATTGATCCAAAAACTGGCAATCCTCTGCCAGAAGGCGAAGAGGGCGAACTAGTTTTTACTACACTAACCAAAGAAGCACTACCCTTCTTGCGTTAT
Organism: Candidatus Melainabacteria bacterium; assembly: GCA_963845445.1. Lineage (GTDB taxonomy): Bacteria > Cyanobacteriota > Vampirovibrionia > Obscuribacterales > Obscuribacteraceae > JABDBL01. The sequence goes on from CAWJSE010000003.1 coordinate 546,553, forward strand.
CGTACAGGAGATATTTCAAGCCTCAGTCGAGAACCTTGTACATGTGGTCGATCTATGGTTAAAATGGCACGGGTAAAAGCAAGACTAGATGAGATGCTCATTATTCGTGGGGTCAATTTCTATCCCGGTGCTTTAGAGAAAATCCTTGTCACTCATCCGCATCTTTCAGCAAAATTTTTGTTGATTATAGATAGGCAAAAGGCCTTGGACACAATTAATTTGCAGGTGGAGATTAATCGCCAAACAGTACAGAAGTGGGACAGTATGTCCGATGCTGGCAAAGCACAAGCGCATCAGCAGCACTTGAAAGAAGAGCTCAAGAATCTTTTGAAAGATTTATTGGCTATAACAGCAGAAGTAGAACTGATGATGCCTGGTACTTTAGCTCATAGCGAAGCTAAGCCAGTTCGCGTAATAGATAGACGGACAAAAACCCATTAAGTAAAAAGGAGAATTATAGTGGTCAAACTCACTGCTCTTTATAAAAAACCTAGCGATCCGCAAGAATTTGACCGTTATTATAAGGAAGTACATACTCCCTTGGCTAACAAAATGCCAGGATTGAAAAAATTTGAAGTAGCCAAAGTTATAGGCAGTCCTGCTGGTGAGTCGGAATACCATTTGATGGCCCATTTGTATTTTGACAATATGGATGCTCTGAAAAGTGCCATGAACTCTGAAGAAGGTAAGACAGCAGCCAGGGACGTAAAAAACTTTGCCAATGGTCTGGTGCAAATAATTATTTGCGAAGTCCAGTAGCAGACTATGTCAAAAAAAATTATCTACGAGAAGCAAGATTTCATTGCCCGAGTAACTATTAACCGGCCCGAAGTTTTGAACTGCTTTGATTCAACTACTTTGAAAGAATTGGGTGAGGCATTTTTGGATGCTGGTGCTGACGATAAAATCGCCGTGGTTGTTATTACAGGAGCCGGCAAAGAAGCATTTTGCACCGGAGCAGATTTAAAGGAACAAGAGAAAGAAATATTACCTAAACCAAGCAATTACTATAAGTGGATGTATAGCTTTATAGAAATGCACGACCGCTTGCGCAATATTGGCAAAGTAACCATTGCCCGTTTAAACGGCTTGGTGGTTGGCGGTGGCAATGAATTAAATATGGCCTGCGACTTAGCTATTGCTGCAGATCACGTGAAAATAAAGCAAGTTGGTGCTGCCCGCGGCTCGGTAGCTGCTGGCGGTGCAACCCAGTGGCTGCCATTAATTGTGGGCGATCGACGAGCTAGAGAAATGCTTTTTCTGTGCGAGTATATAGATGCTCAAAAAGCCCTCGAATGGGGACTAATTAATGAAGTTGTACCTTATGCAAAACTAGATGAGGCAGTCCTAGCTCTAGCCGAGAAATTGCGCGATAAGCTGCCAGAATGCACACGTTACACTAAACAGCAATTAAATTTCTGGCGAGACTTTTCTTGGTCAATGACTATAGGCCATGCCCGAGATTGGCTTACCCTTCATGCAGACAGCGCCGAAGTTAGAGCAGGACTGGAGGCATTCAGCAAGAAAGAAAATATCGATTATAATGCCATACGTCATCGATCTGACCATGCTAAGTCTAAAGGGAATAAAGCATCAAAACCCAAGCAAAAAAAATCAAAGCGGAAGTAGCAAGAGGTTAAGAAGAAATGATTTCAACTTATGAGCATATTCTAGTAGAGAAAGAAAAAAGTGTCGCTATTGTTAGACTAAATAGACCAAAGGTTCACAATGCTCTTAGTCATGCACTAATTGGCGAATTAACTAGAGCACTGGACAGCTTAGACAAAGACACTAACGTGAGGGTGATTGTTCTAACTGGAAATGAAAGAGCATTTGCTGCCGGAGCAGACATTGGAGAGATGTCGCAAGAGTCTTCGGTATCTCTAATGCTAGAGGATCCATTCTCCACCTGGGATAAAATCCGCACTATAAAGAAACCTATAATTGCGGCTGTTAGCGGTTTTGCTCTGGGTGGTGGTCTTGAACTTATGATGAATTGCGATATTGTCATTGCTTCAGAAAATGCCAAATTTGGACAACCGGAAATAAATCTTGGCATCATCCCTGGTGCCGGGGGCACCCAGAGATTGACACGTTTAGTGGGCAAAAACAAAGCAATGGAAATGATTCTCACTGGTGATATGATCAATGCTCAAGAAGCGTTACGCATCGGATTAATCAATAAAGTTGTAGCGGTCGAACACTATCTCGAAGAAGCTAAAAAAATGGCCGAGATAATTGCAAAAAAATCGCCTATAGCGTTGCAATTGGCTAAAGATGCTATTCTCAAAAGCTTCGAAACATCTTTATCTGAGGGCTTGCAACACGAGCGGAAAAACTTTTACATGCTTTTTGCCACTGCCGATCAGAAAGAAGGCATGAGCGCGTTTCTAGAAAAGCGCGATCCAGTTTTCGAAGGACGCTAACTAGCGATACCCTAAATAACTTTATGAAGGATTATCCAAATGAGTAAAGATAATATTCTGCTTCTGGATAAAAGTAACGGCATTGCTACCATTACTTTGAATCGCCCGGATAAGCTTAATGCCTTTAATGATGAGCTTTCTTATGCACTGCATGAAGCCTTAAAAGATTCAGAGAAAGACAGCCAAATAAGGGTAATAATAATCACTGGGGCCGGACGGGGATTCTGCTCTGGTCAAGACTTGCAAGCACGACTCAACAGCAAAGACAATCCAGTATCACTAGGAGAATCAATTAGGAACCGCTATAATCCAATTATTCTTAAAATACGCAATATGGAAAAACCAATTATCGCGTCTATAAATGGTGTAGCAGCCGGAGCAGGGGCAAGTCTTGCTTTTGCTTGTGATTTCAGGATAGCCAACGCAGAGGCTACTTTTATTCAATCTTTTAGCAAAATAGGATTGGTGCCCGATTCAGGATCAACCTTCTTTCTGCCACGCCTGATAGGGCTTACTAAAGCATTTGAATTAATGCTCTTAGCTGATAAACTTTCTGCTAAAGAAGCACTAGAACTAGGTCTATTGAATTCTATAACAGAGCAAGATAAATTGGCCGCGCAAACATTAGATTTAGCCCAAAAACTTGCTGCTGGTCCAGCGCTGGCATTTTCTTTAACTAAGCGGGCGGTTAATCGCGTTATATTCAATGATATAGAAGAATTGTTAGAACAAGAAGCAAATTTACAAGAAATAGCTGGTGCTAGTGAAGATTTTGCCGAAGGAGTAAAAGCTTTTATCGAAAAACGCCAACCGGTGTATAAAGGTAAATAAATGCTGGACTTCGTACGCAATTATCACCGGCACAAATTTATTATTCTAGGATCAATTGCTTTAGTGCATTTTATATTATAGATCCATCCGTTCGGTACTATGTTGATCTACAGAATTTCACGGTGTCAGAAAAACCGCAGGATTTTTGCTCTTCCAATCGTGAAAACACTTTACCAGCTTGACTTTCGGGATATTGTAGTAAGAAATTTGATTAAGCAATGAAGACGAGTTCTCTAAAGCCAGGTACAGCTTGACTTTACGGCTTTAGGCTTATGCGCAGTGTCAGAGAAAAACCGTACGGTTTTTCTGACACGATGAAAAAACCAAAAAAATATACCAGTGGGAGGTAATAATTCATTTTGCTATACTGCAAAAGTATCAATTCACTACAGCACCCAAATGATAAAAAAAGCTATTTCAACTTTCGGAAAACATTTTTTAGTTGAAGTTACAGGTATTGCTGTAACTGATGATGAGAAATACTCGCTAGAGCAATTACAACCCAGCGCCATAATGTTGCGCAAAAGAAATTTTATGCAAGATGCAGATTATGAAATCTGGCTGGAAGCATACAAGCAGTTAATCGCCCAATTTAGAAATATCCTGCCAAAAGAATTGATAATCTCGATTGATCACGAAGGTGGCCGAGTAATTCGTCCTCCTGAGCCAATAACTAAATTTCCTTACGCAATACATTGGACCAACCATGTAAATGAAGTAGCAGAAGCAATGGCTATAGAATTAAAATCTTTGGCCATCAATGTTGATTTTGCTCCCGTTGCCGATATACATAGCAATGCAAGTAATCCAGTTATAAATGAGCGAGCCTTTGGCACCACACCATCGCGGGTGAGCAAAGCTACCATAGAATTTGTTCGCACTATGAAAGCTAATGGTATCGCTTCCTGCGCCAAGCATTTTCCTGGGCATGGCGATACAAAAACTGATTCTCATTTCGGTGTGCCTGTGTTGGATCTGAGTTTAGAGGAACTAAGAACCCGTGAATTAATACCATTTCAAGCCTTAATAAACGAAGGCATAGAAATGATTATGACTGCCCATATTCTATTTCCCAAGATCGATCCAAACAATACTGCTACTTTATCCAAAACAATTTTGCACGATCTTCTAAGAAAAGAAATGGGGTTTAAAGGTGTAGTGATCGCTGACGCCTTAGGAATGGCAGCAATATCCAAAAATATAAGCGAACAAGAAAGCCTGATTAAAGCAATAAATGCGGGTCTGGATATATTTTTAGTGGCTGGCGATAATGTGACTATAGATAATGCTGTTGCAATGTCTGAGATGCTTTTTGAAGCCATAAAAAACGGTGAAATTGCTGAAGAAATACTGCATGAATCAGAAGAAAGAATTGATAAGTTTATCAGTGCACTGCCTCAATATGATGTATCAAAATTAGATACAAAAATACTGGCTCAAAATCAAAAACTAGCTAAAGAACTAGAAAAAATCAAAAGCGCCGACCAATTTGAACTCAATTTGCCCGGTTTTGATTAGTGTGAAAATAGCCACGACGCAGATATTTGCGTCGTGGCTATGCCGAAGTTTAATTGGTAGCGCCTGGGCTCAGCAGAGTTCTTCGTCGAAGAGAGCGGCAATGAGCCTTCTACTGCAGCACAAGAGGCTCGTTGATGGCGATTTGCTCGTCGGGTAGCCACCAAACTTGGTGGCTCAACCAGATTTCTTGCTCTTTCGGGCATTCGGAAGTTTCTTCACGACGTAGCCCTCCTCCTCCAGTTTTTCTCTGGACTTTCGTAAGAGTCCCAATGCCAACTCTCGACAATCCCGCTGTGCCGAGCCCGCCATCATGGCCTCTGCGAACATGTCCGCTTCCTTGGCCGCCACTCTCTCCCTTTGGACATCTGTGGTTGCTTGGTCGTCGAGACGCGAGAGATGGTCATAAGCCTGGTCAAGATTCGCTCGGTGAGCAGCACGAGCGGAAGCTTCATCCGCTTCAAGCAGTGGTATTGAATGAACCTGAAGTTGGATGACTTCCACGTCATGGTTTGGCTGAAACGGACCATCCATGGTCTCGTCCATATCGCCAGTGAGAATTTTGATCCGTGTCAATGCCTTGAGTGCTACGTCAAGGAGAAGTCTGGCACTCCCGTAACTCATGTCGAGAGTGATTGCCCCGGCAGCTGCCGAGGCGATGCCCCAAAGCAATGCCACAACCTCTTTGAGTTGGGGTTCGCCCCCTTCCCCAAGAATTCGTAGGCAAGCCTGCTGAATCCGACGCGCTGCCTGTCCCCATTCACGCGGCTCACTCCAATCAGTCATCTGAATCTCCGGCAAAATCACCATCAAATCTCGGCTTGAGCCCGTTGCTCAAATCGAATGTCGCTTGGCGGTTGGTCAGCGGGGAGCGCTATTCACTGCGCTCCAAAGAAACCGACCGCGCGAAACTCTCGTCCAAGCAGCCAGACTTACCCTAATCGCTCTCTAAGCGGCTCGAGGGGTCGAAGAAAGTGCTACTGCTAAAGCCTGCTTGAATAAAAGAGTCCGGTCGATCGGGAAACGAGAACAATTTACTATGTATGTTTTTCCTGGACAAAGTCAAGTGCCAAGCATATTCCTTAGGAGCAGCGTAGATCAGCCTTAAAAGGGGGCTGAAAACAGTCTTCGCTTTTGGGCGTCCTTGCTCTTAGTGATATTTTATAAAAATCTACATATTAAAAGCTTCGTTTGTGCCTAGCAATACTAGCGCAAGCTCGCGCTAATCGCCGTATGCAACAAAATCATTTAACTATCGCTGAGTTTTTAATTGTTGTTCGAGGTGATCAAGTTGAGCTAAATTAGCGGTAAATAATTGACTTGGTAATTTGCCAGCTTTAGCTGCATTATGGCGATTGATTTCAGCTTGTACCTGTATACGCAAAGTATCCAGTATGGCCACCGAATTACCAGGAATACCAACAATGGCAGCCGTAGCAAGATTGTAATTGGTTATCCGAGAATCTCGAAGGGTTCGACCATTAGCAATCTTACCGGCGGAGGTATACAAAATTCCACCTGCTAGGTGGGTGCTGCCGGTAAATGTACCGGTTACCATATTTTGGGTGGCGGTCAATTTGCCTGCTCTTTCTTGTTTGATGATACGCTCAGATTCGCTTTCAAAATAATGATTTTCCGTGCGATACATGGACATTCTTTTTAATGGACTATCAGCAAAATCAATGTTTGGCGTTATTTCGCTGCTGAGTTTCTCTAAAGCAGCTTCATCGGATTCTAAAGTGGCAATTTGCCTTGTTTGAACATCGTTAACAATCGCTGCAATATAATGTCTTTGAATTTTTTGTTCAAGAATACCAAGTCCACGACTAAGAAAAGGGGTGGCTATAATTAAGCCTCCAGCAATATCGTCTAAAATACCAGCGCGAAGATTCCACTTTCTGTCATGTCTATGTTGCGATAGGAAAGCAAAAAAGCTTCCTATAGCGCTACAGGTATATTTAGTCATATCAAAGAAATAGAGAGATTTTTGAAAGGCAACATATCTTCTTGCGCTTATATGAAACTTTTCGTACTCTAATAAAGTAAGATCACGTAAATCAAATAAGACTTTGCCCTCGGCCAAGCCTTCTTCAACGTGATAACGAAGAAGCGGGGCAGCAGATTCAATTTTTAGAAGAGCCTCTCGCTCTGAAAGCAATTTATCAATCTCATTTTTTAAAGACAAAACGTGAGCTTTTGCTGCTTTAGGCGAAAAACCTTTTTGGCTGGCTTGAATATCATGAAATTCAGTAATGCCCAGCTCTAAGGCACCGGCTGATGCACCTATAGTGTAGCCCACCATGCTGGTCAGATTGCATCGTTCTAATTTGACAGTAGACAGTTTATCGGGGTGTTTAAAATGGCTGGAGCGTTCGCTAGTAGAATAAATTTCACTGGCAAGATTTGCGCAAAAATTTCCTTCTTGCAATGTGGCATAGCGCCAACCAGCCCAGCGACCTTGTTTGCCAACTTCTTTTCGGTAATACAAGTTGAATTTCTCTAATTCAATCTCTTTGAGAATAATTTGCTTGGTCAGGAGATCAATTTTATCTATTGTATTAGGGGATTGTTTCTCAGCTTGAACAGCACTGGCCAACCGTAAAAGAGAAGGATTATTATCGTTAGCTAGTGCAATGTGATTGGACAGAAGCAATATCGTCACAATAAGCACAAGATTTACGATATTAATTTGCATTACTCTAGTAAATCACTATGCCGTGAGTTCAGAGCAACAAGCTCGACATTTTTTTGCTTCGACAGGTATGCTTTCAAGACACTGTGGGCAGTCTTTGCTCTTGGCCGTGGAAGGCTGCTTTACGCCTAGGAATTTGGTCATTATAAAAACGACGAAAGAGATCACCAAAAAATCGATTATGGCAGAAATGAAATGTCCATACTTAATAGCATTTACTGTCAGCCTGCCACTGGAGTCTGCGCTTTGAGATAAGATCCATTGCGCCGATGCCCATCCGCCCTGTGGCACAAGCCATGAAATGAAAGGCATAAACAAATCCTCAACTATTGAGCTTACTAATTTGCCAGTAGCAGCACCCACGATGACACCAATAGCCAATGCTAAGGTATTAGTTTTTAAAACGAAATCTCGATAGTCTTGAAGCATCTTCTAAAATCCCTTAATTTTCACTTGCTATCTATTTATAACCAAACGCCTGCTAACGGCTGGGACAGTCTAAAAACCCGATTCTTTAGTGCCACTCGGCTCCAAAGCATCCTTTTTCTTTCCCGACTTTTTCGCATGATCCTTGCTTTCAGAAGCTTCGTTATTTTCGTTCACCCCGTCATGTAAATTCGCTGAAGGAGCAGTCAACTCTGAGGTCGATTTGGATGAGTATCTACTCGAATTATCAATTGGTGCCTCAGGAGAAACAGAGCGGAGCTTTTGCTCCAATACCAAAACTTGTCTTTTTATTTTGGCTGTTTCAGCATTATCGGGCGCAAGCCGGATGTACTCCTTATATTCTTTTACTGCTGCAGATAGATGGCGCTCCGTATCTAATAAAAGAGCAAGCTGTAAATGAGCTGCAGCATTATCAGGATTGTAATTTAAAACTTCATGCCAATTATCCATGGCACCTTGATGATCGCCCTTGGCAAGCAAAGAAATGCCAATATCGAGATAGATTCTTTGAGGGTCCATGCCTTTCAGCGGCTTATTGTGATTGAGCATTTTGCGTAATTGAATAACGGCAGAACCCCATTCTTTTTGCTTCATGAGATTCTCAGCATAATTCATCCATGCTTCTGTATAGCGCCAGGGGGGCTCACCTAGCGCTTCTATATACTCGTCTTGTCCCCGCTTAAATTGTCCTCTTTTGTCAGAAATAAGTCCAATAATATTATGGGCTTGCGGTCCGGGACCGTGAAAGTCCAAGAGGGCTTTGCTTGCTTCAATTTCCGCCTCATCCAACCTATCATTGCGCAAATATAATTGCGCCAAGTGAAGATGTGCTTGTGGTGCCGACTTGATTGATTGCTCTATACATTTCTTAAGAGCTTCAATTGCTTTTGCATCGACATTTTTATCTTGATAAGCAACACCTAACCAATAATATGCTTCTGGATTATAAGAATTACGAGCAAAATAAATTGCTTGTAAGAAGGCATCAATTGCGCCGTCCAAATCGTGCTCTTTATATTTGCTCATGCCAAGTTCAAAATTCTCCTTGGACGGCTCGACAGTATTCTTTCCAAGGCTGCGCACTTTAGAAAATGCACAGGAATTTGTATTTGGAAGGCAAAAAACAAGAATTTCTAAAAACAGAAAAACAATTGAAATTAAAGCCCACTTTGGTCTAAAACAGATTGGTCTAAAAATCGAACTTATAAATATTGTCGATTACTCCCAACCGTCTGCCTTAATCTCTATCCTAATCCAACCAAACAAATAAACCACAGTAGCAAAAGCCAAATAAACCAAAATAGCTTGCCAAGGATTGATTATTGGCATATACCAAAAATGTTTGGCGGCAAAGTTCCAAGTAAGTTCGATACAGGCGATAGGCGCAACTACAAAAGCACCCAGTACACCCATGAAGAGAGTAGAGAGCAGAACTGCTGCTCCAAAGGAATTGATCTGAAAGCTATACAATACAACACCTCGGCCAGCGGGTTTACCGGTTAATTATCCATTTCTGATGCCTCTTTAAGCATCTTAAGAAATTGAGATTCATCGACTAATGTTATACCAAGTTCTTGCGCCTTCAGCAATTTTGAGCCTGCATTTTCTCCAAATACTAAGTAATTTGTCTTTTTTGAAACAGAAGAAGACGGCTTACCTCCAAGTTCTTTGATTGCATTTTCAGCCTCTGTTCGGTCCAGGCTTTGTAGAGTGCCCGTAAGAACAAATGTTTTGCCAGCCCAAGTCAATGAATGTGGCTTAGCCTCCTGATTGGTCATTGACATTGAGATACCAACCTCTGCCAATTCATCTATCAGTTTTTTACTTTCCGCTCGCTCAAAATAATCACGCAGCGATTGGGAAATAGCTGTTCCAACACCTTCTATACTGGTTATTTCCTCACCGGAAGCTTTGGCCAGATTAGCCAGTGATAGAAATGATTCAGCCAATTTCTCGGCAACATTCAAACCAACATGGCGAATTCCTAAAGCAAAAATTAAATTACCCAAAGGCCTTTCTTTAGAAGCTTTCAAAGCACTTAAAACATTTTCAGCTGATTTGTCTCCCATGCGTTCTAAAGACAACAATTCTTCCTTTCCTAATCGATACAAATCGGCAGGCGAACGAATCAAATTTTGTGCAAGCAGCTGCTTTATCAAAGATTCTCCCACACCCTCAACATCCATTGCGTCGCGACTGACCCAATGTTCTATACGTCTTTCTAATTGCGCTGGACAACCATAAGTGTTCTCGCAGCGCAACACCACCTCGCCTTCTACTTTTTCTAGAACGCTGTTGCAGCTTGGACAGTGGTGAGGATAATGCAAAGATTCGCTATCAACCGGTCTGCACTCACTCTTTACCTTTATGATCTCAGGAATAACATCTCCTGCTTTGCGCACAATGACTGTGTCTTTAACTCGCACATCCAATCGCTTAATTTGATCCGAGTTATGCAAACTGGCTCTTTTGACAGTACTGCCAGCTAGTACAACTGGCTTAAGCCATGCCACAGGAGTAATAGCGCCAGTGCGTCCCACATCAAAGTGCACAGATTCAATTATAGTCTGCGCCTCTTCCGGTGGATATTTAAAAGCAACCGCCCAACGTGGACTTTGTGCGGTAGTGCCAAGAGCCGACCAAAGTTTGCGATCATCTACTTTGATTACCACACCGTCAGTTTGATAAGACAATTTGTGTCTCTTGTCTGACCAATGATCACAATATTTTTGCACTTCTTCTAGGCTTTCAGCCAGTAATCGGTTCGGCTCAACAGAAAAACCCAGATCATCCAACAAAGATAAAGTAGCATAGTGGCTGGTGGGCTCCTTCACAGTTTTGTCAGTCACATAAGCAAAATATGCAAAAAATGCCAAATTGCGCTTAGCAGTTTGTTTGGGATCTTTTTGTCGCAATCCACCACTAGCCGCATTACGTGGATTAGCAAATAATGGCTCCCCTTGTGCCTCTAGTTGAGCATTTAATGCAGCAAAACTTTCCTTAGGCATATAAACTTCGCCGCGAATTTCCAAAAGATCTGGTATTTTATCGTGTTTTTTTGATCTGTTCTTCCAAACCAATTCATGAGGGACGGTGGGAATGGTCTTGAGATTAAGAGTGATATCTTCTCCAATTTCGCCATTACCTCTGGTGGCACCGCTTACAAGCAGTCCTTTCTCATAAGTCAAAGCTACAGAGAGACCATCTATCTTCAACTCGCAGGCATAGGATAGGTCGGTCGACAATTTATTTTGGATAAGGTCGTCATCAGCATTTATAGCCCTATTAAGCCGGTCTTGCCATTTTTGCAATTCCTCGTATGACGTTGTGTTGGATAGGCTAAGCAACGGAACTCTATGCCGCACTTGTTTAAACTCAGTGCTTGGGGTGCTACCCACTTCCTGTGTAGGGCTATCGGCATTGGCCAAATTGGGATGAAGCTTTTCTAATTGTTCCAATTCACGATAAAGCTGATCGAATTCACTGTCACTAATGGCAGGTGCACTTAAAACATAATATAGAAATCTATGGTGCCGAATTTGGCGCGCCAGATCTTCCATCTTGTTCTGAATATTGATTGCAGTCATTGAGTCGGTACGAATGCCGGCAGTAGTTTCTGGCTTGTCTTTGTTAATAAATCCCCCTTTAAAGCAATCTCTGCTCGCTCTTCTTGCAGATCTTGCTAAGCATAGTTCGATCAATTCAGTCCCTCGCGGGAGAGTATAATACTATCGCCCTGAGCAGTGCCAGAGCAGATGGCCGCCGCACCATATTTGGTACCGCGCATTTTCATTTCTTTTGCCAGAGTTAGAATAATACGTGCTCCACTGGCACCGATTGGATGACCCAGAGCAATAGCGCCGCCATTTATGTTTACTTTTTCTAGCCCAATGCCAAGCATTTTTGCAGATTGAAGAACTACTACCGCGAAAGCCTCGTTAATTTCCATCAACTCAATAGCATCGATTGATAAACCGACTTTAGTCAGCGCTTTTTTTGTTGCCAAAGCAGGAACTGTCGCTAAATAAGGAACATCTTGTCCAATAGAGGCGTGTCCCAATATTTTTGCCAACGGTTCTAAATTTAACTCGTTTGCTTTCTGCTCGCTCATTAGCAATAGAACACAAGCACCATCGTTAACACCGGGAGCATTGCCAGCCGTAACCGTTCCTTGGGGATTATAGACGGGTTTCAAAGCCGCAAGCGCCTCTAAAGATGTATCGGATCTAGGTCCTTCGTCTTTTTCAATCAAAGTTCGCTTTTTTCCCTCGCCCACAGTAAATGGCAGTATTTCTTGGGCAAATCTTCCGTCTTCTTGAGCTTGCACCGCTCGCTCATGGCTGCGTAAGGCCCATTCATCTTGCTGTTGTCGCGAAATGTTAAATTCCTGAGCAGTTTGAGAGCCGTAAACAATCATTGGCACATCGTTGACTGGACATTGCAAACCATCCCTCAGCACAGCATCTTGCAGAATGGCATCTCCCATCCGCTTACCAAAACGAACTACATTAGCAGGCAACAAATAAGGTGCCTGGCTCATCGATTCCATGCCGCCGGCAACAATAATATGACCATCTCCAGCTTTTATGCGCAGATCCGCCATTGTCACAGCCCGCATACCAGAAGCACAAACTTTATTGATAGTAGTAGATTCACAAGTGGCGGGCAAACCAGCTTTAAATGCCGCTTGCCTAGATGGTATTTGTCCGCACCCTGCTTGTATAACCTGTCCCAAAAGAACTTCATCAACTGAATGCCCTTCAAGCTGATTACGCTCTAACAATGTTTTAATGAGCGGCGCTGCTAAATCTACCGCCGCCAGGCTACTCAAACCGCCTCCTAATTTACCGAAAGGGCTTCTTAAACCGTCGACAATAACTGTATTTGTATTTGAATTTGCCATGTTTATTCTGCTTTTATTTGATATTTACTCTGCTCTAATACTTTATCGGCAATAAACTGCTTTTCATCTATTTATTACCATGGTACATTTCCCATAGTTATTTAAACTTGTATGTATGCTTTTTTTTATGTTTAAGAAACTATTTTGCCACGCCAACCTATTAAATCTATTAAGGAGGCTATTATTCAGGAATTCGATAATCCACAATCAATTAACCCAGGAAATATTCCAGATAATGTTCCAAATAATATCTCCGGCAATAAGGCTCACAATATTCAAAGCAATATCAATGGTTTAACAGAAGAATATAGCAGACAGAACGAGCCCAAAAGGGCTGTGGAACCGAGCAAAAGGCTAGTTGCTTTGCTAATTGACCTGGTTACTTGCTACATACTTTCCATTTTAATATCTGTGATTGTGTCCCTGATTCCTCTTTTGCCCAATTTGCTGCCTCAACCAATGATTTTGGTGGTAATTTTTATGTCCAGAGACTACTTTTTTGGGGGCCGAGGGATAGGCAAAAACTTGATGGGTTTACAGGTAGTAGATGCGAGCTCAGGAAAAGCTGTAACATTAAGACAATCATTTTTGCGTAATGTAACTCTGGCGGCTCCCCTCATAGTACTGGGATTGGCTGCCATGGTGCCGGCTGCGATTTTGCCCCCTTTAATCACAGATATTATTGATATACTAGCGAAAATTTATTCGTTCGTCGTTTTACCGCTTGAAAGCTATCGCGCTTTCACACGTGAAGATAGTTTACGCCTGGGAGATCAGCTTGCCCACACGAAAATTGTTCAGACACAGACAAGCTTTGATCAATTTGTGCCCAAAAACAAAAATTGATAACATGATTCAGTTATGAAAGCAAAAACAGCCTATCTTTGGGGACCAGTTTCCACCTTTACTGCTCCATTGGCCGCTTGGTTAATAGCAAAAGGTTGGCACGTCCATATAGCAACCAAGTCGGCACTTTCCCTTCTTTCGCTATCTTCATTAGATATTTCTTCCTCCGCTAAAAGTACGTTGGGCGAAGTTTTTGGAACCAGAAACAAATTTAAAGCATTCCAGGAGCGTCTTAAGTTTATTGAAACAAGCGAGCCTCCTCGTGATACCACTTACGATGCCCTCATATTCTGTGGACTACCACCCAATTTCGACGACCCACGTGTACCACGTGCTCCGTGGGCAGCTGACGAATTATCCTCGATTGCCAAACATTTTAAAGGTGTTCCCATTTTTATGATTTCGTCTCTTTGGGGCGCTGTGCAAGCAGATGGCGTCGTTCCGGAAGAATTGGAATTTGAAAGACGGAAACCAAATAGTAACTGGGAAAAAATTTGCCAAAGCTATGAACTTAAACTTATAAAACAGTTGGCGAAGGTAGAGTCTAGCTGGTATTTCATTCGTTTACCGCTGCTAACGAGCGCAAGAGCTAATGGCTATTCGTATGCTTTTACAGGATTGTCCAATTTATTTGCAGCGCTAGATCCAGAGTTCCGCGTTGTGAAGAACGCAAATGGCAACGATAGACATAACCTCTCGGCTGGTCAATCAGTAGGCTTGGCGCATCAACCTGATGCTACGCTTTGGTTCTTGCCAGTGGACATAGCTGTCTATATGTTTTGGCGGTATTTAGAGGACAATATGCGATCGCGCATTTGCAATTTTGTCAGCGCTCAAGCTACTCTCAACAGAGAGTGGTTGCAATATTTGGCCCAGGCTCTCAATCTGAAAGAAATAGTACCGGTAACAAAGGACAATTTACAACTACCCTGGGCTTTAAGGAAATTATTGCTCGACAATGTACAAGTAAAAACTCGCAATTTGTTTGAAGTAGCCGGTCGCTATCAATTACAGCCCGAGAAACTGACAGAAGAATATTTTGCCAAAATTATCCAAGTAGGACGCCAAAAAAATTGGGGAAATAACAGGATAAAATCCGCATCCGCAATGACCATATCTACTGACTTGATGTCCTATTATTTTGAGGAGTTTATTCCGGCTAATTTGAATGATGAGTTGTTGAATAAGATTACGCAAAGCGACACTAGCGTTGGTTTCAAGCTTAGAGACTTTCCTCAATTAGGGTGGATCTTAAAAGCTACAAAGAGTAATAACGGCAAAACATGCGCGCAAAAACTTTTTGTAGAACGGTACTCCGAGACCAGTGCAAAACCGAGCGTCTGCTTTTATTTAACTGGTGACACAATGACTAGTATTATGCAGAATCGAGTGCCTTTGCATCAAGCTCTACTTTTCAAACAGGTACAAGTTGAAGGTGCTTTGAAGGATAGCCTAAGAGTCAGCAAATTTCTTTCAAATTTTATGAAAGAGCACCCTTGTCAAAAAATTTGATTCAGTTTGATCAATAAATATAGAGCTATGTCGAAACTGGCTTTATCAAATGAACCAAAGGAGATAATTTGAAAAGTAAAGAAATTCGAGCAATATATTATGTCAAAAATATAAATAGCACTCGGAAATTTTACGAAGGCATTCTTGGATTCAAAGTGTCATATGAGTGGAACCGCTCAGAATCAGATCAGGGCGTGATATATGATACTGGTTATGGTTATCTTGAATTTATGACTAAGACAGATGCTCCATCATTCGGCGCCAATACTCGATTAGCTTTAGGTGTTGAAGACGTTTGGTCATTATATGAGGACCTAAGAGCAAAAGTAACTATAGCTCATGATCTTATAAACAATTGGTGGGGCGAAACCTCGTTCGGCATCAAGGATCCAAACGGCCTTGAAGTAGTTTTTTTGACTGAGACTACTGGTAAAGCGAATCAAGAATCATAAGCGACTTTAGCTAAATAACAGCCGATAGTAAATCGATACGGTTCAGCTCGATTATCAATTTTTTTTGCTTGAACCAATCGGGTGTTCAGTTGCTTGGTGGCGGCGACGCAAATCGCTGAATAAATTGACCATTTCGATAGCAGCACAAGCAGCATCGCTACCCTTATTGCCTGCTTTAGTGCCTGCACGCTCGATAGCTTGCTCAATATTTTCTGTGGTTATTACACCAAATATGGTTGGTATGCCAGTCTCTAAGCCTACTTGTGATATGCCACTGGCTGTCTGCCCGGCTACGTGATCAAAGTGTGTGGTGGCGCCACGTATAATGGCTCCCAGACAAATTATGGCATCGAATTTATTAGTTTGAGCTACCTGTTTTGCTGTTATGGCTATTTCAAAAGAACCGGGTACCCAAATTATTTCAATCAGTTGATTATCGGCACCATGACGACGTAAAGTATCGAGGCAACCTTCTAATAGTTGCTTAGTAATAAAGTCATTGAATCGGCTAACAATCACGGCGAAACGCAAGCCAGTAGCTATGAGTCTGCCTTGAGTGATGGTAGGTTGATCGTCTTTCATAAAAACTCCCTTCTTGTATTTAAGTATTGCCGTCGGCAGTTAAATTATCCAGCCAGTGTCCTAATTTCTCTCGCTTAGTCAAAAGATAACGCAGATTGTGACTATTACAAGCTGGAGGCATTGCCACACGATCAGTGACTCTTAAGCCATACCCTTCCAATCCTACTATCTTGCGCGGATTGTTAGTGATAATGCGCACAGAGGTCAAACCAAGATCACATAATATCTGGGCGCCCACTCCGTAATCACGCAGGTCAGGCTTGAATCCAAGCTCTTCATTTGCTTGCACGGTATCTTGTCCCGAATCTTGCAGGGCATAGGCTTTAATTTTATTCAACAAACCAATACCGCGCCCTTCTTGCCGCAAATAAACGAGCACACCGTTATCTTCTTTAGCAATCATAGCTAGGGCAGCTTCTAGCTGTGGTCCACAATCACAGCGCAATCCAGCAAATACATCTCCGGTGAGACACTCACTATGCACACGAATAAGAACATCTTGCTTATCGGTTACATCGCCCTTTACTAGGGCTATGTGCTCAGTATCATCTAGATTATTGCGATAGGCATATAGAGTAAAATCACCATAAGCGGAGGGAAATTTAGTTGTAGCCTCCCTCACGACAAAACGCTCGCGCTGCAGCCTGTACGCAATTAACTGAGCAATATTTATAAATTTCAAATTATGCTGACGAGCGAAAGCTGCCAATTCAGGTACGCGAGCCATTGAACCATCAGCATTCAATATTTCGCATAGCACGCCGGCGGGCTGCATGCCTGCCAGACGGGCCAAATCAACCGATGCTTCTGTATGCCCGGCGCGCTGCAAGACGCCACCAGTAGCGGCAATCAGCGGATTAACATGTCCAGGACGCCTTAAATCAGAGGGCACCGTATGGGGATCTACTGCCACACAAATAGTCTTAGCTCGATCGGAAGCACTAATACCGGTACTAACACCATATTTGGTATCAGCATCTATAGTGACAGTATAAGCTGTTCCCTGTAATGCCGTGTTCCTGTCGACCATGCTATTTAATTCCAGCTGCTTGGCTCTTTCAGGAGTTAGCAACAAGCAAACCGACCCACGAGCAGCCGTTATCATAAAGTTGACCATCTCTGGAGTAACAAGCTCTGCGGCACAAATCAAATCGCCCTCATTCTCACGACCTTCATCATCTGCAACCACAACAAATTTGCCAGCCCTAATATCTGCCAGCGCCTCTTCTACTGTAGAAAAAATTTGTGTTGTATCTGCGTCTTTATTAAAGAAATATTGTTGAGTCACTGAGATACCTGTTCCCTTTTTTTAAGATTAGAATTGGGCATTTCGTTTGCGTTGATTTTCTCAATTAACTTGGTGATATTGATTTGATTACCCAAATTAAGCCAATGCGCTAAATATTTAGCTATTAAGTCTGTTTCAATATTTACCATTTCACCAATTTGCAGATTACCTAAAGTGGTGATTTCCATAGTGTAGGGAATAAGCGCAACGCTGAATTGAAATTGGTCGCCCACCATTTTTGCACCCACTACAGTCAATGAAACACCATCAACGGTTACTGAACCTTTATCGACCAAGAATGGCGCATACTCCGCGAACAAAGCAAAGCTTATTAATTTTGAAAAGCCTTCTTCTTTGATTGCCGATACTTTAGCTATCGTATCAACGTGTCCAGAGACCAAATGACCACCGATGCGGTCTTCTAGTTTAAGGGGTTGCTCCAGATTTACTCTTTCGCCCAATTTAAGAACGCCCAGTTTAGAACGGCGCAAAGTCTCATGCGATGCCTGCACAGCAAAGCGGTTATCAGTCAGATCAACTACAGTGAAGCAGCAGCCGCTGATGCTAATCGAGTCCCCTAATTTAAGATCTTTCATTGGCTTGCTCAAGGAAATATCCAAGCGCCTGCCGTCGGCACTGTCCGCCAGCGCTGATATAGTTCCTGTTTGTTCAACAATACCTGTATACATACTTAGCTCTACGTCTCTCCGGCTCAAGACAATTCTGAGCAGTTTCTAACGAACCATACAAGCTAAAGACTCGATCATCTTTGTATATATTGTATCGAGTTACAATTAAACTTGCAAAGAGTGTGACGTCATCTTCACCATTGTTTGTGAGATTACTTAAGAATGCTGCAATTATCGTTCACATTTTAAGTTTGTGCGTTGCAGCCTATCCAGAAAGATCTTTGAAATTATAAACTAATGGCAATTGCTGATTACCGCCGCGAGAACCAACGAGTAGTTGGAAGTGAAAATGACTAGGTGGCCCAGCCTCGTCGGCTGAATGCACTGCGATAATTCCAGACACATCAATTGGTATCAGACTAATTGCTTGTTGATTTGGGCCATTTACATTAACCGCGTCGTTGATAACAACCTGATCAATTCTAATATTCACTACTCGCTTTTGATCTGTATAGGTCTGAATATTAGCCTTCAACTCTGCAGGACTGTTTGGTAAAAGTTGCTGACCCCTTAATAAGCCAACCACCGATTGATCTAATTCGCCAGAGTCTGGATTCATTAGCGCCGCTGTAGCAGCACCATAAGAAATATAGCTGGTATCAAGAATATGAGTGGCAACGCGACGAGCAAATTGGTCTAATTGAAATGCGACGTCGACAGTAACTTTTTTATTCAAATTAGGTCTGGTTATTATTAAAAGGGAATTGAATAATAGACTTACAGCAAGCGCGATATGTATGCCGTACTTTTTTACTACATCTAGTGGTCCATATTTGCGGATGCGCCAATACATTATGCGAGCTCCATATTATTCAAACTCTACTTTACCTAAAAACCATAGATTATTCGTACGATAATATGTCAAAGTAACCGCACATTTAGACGCAGACTTTAACTGCTCTGCACCAAAGATCTTACTAATACCCTCTTGCCCATTGGTATTCATTTGTTGGGGCACTATGGGCTCAATTAACTGATCAGCTAAAACTTTGACGATAGCATCATTTGCATCTTTTTTTAGTATTTTAGTAGCATAAATTTTTACGCTCGATTTTATGTTTTCATTTGCCCATGTCCAAGCTAATATTTTGTCGCCATCTGCCCTTGCCATACTGTTTAGTCGCATATACCCGACCATTTGCAAGGCTATCCAAACTAGAATAAAAAATATGCAGAACGAAATGAAAAACTTGTTGAAAGAAAATATCTTTTTCATGCCGCCTCAGTCCTGGCTGAGTCCTAAGTAATACACTGCCTGTCTCGCTGCATCCCACTGACTTAACTGGGGATTTTTCTCTTGTACTTCTTTGATTTTTTCCAGGCGTTTTGGAATATCGTTTATTGGTTCTGATGTGCATATCCAATAATCCATAGGACTGGGTACAAGCCGGATAGTACCGTGGCTGCCACCAACAATTAACAAACATTGGCTATCTTTGCGCTTTTCTTCGTCGCGCGAAAAATTGTCAATCGCTGCCACTTCTGCGTCTGTCAAACGCAAAGTCTCTTTCAAAACTTTCAAATCACTAGGGTCTTGACGGAGTATAAGCTTCATGTGTGCATTTTTTACCACTGAATCTGCTTGCTCTGATTGACGGAAAAAGTCCTTTAATTGCTGTGTAATAGAGACTAACATCATACCGTAATGCCTGGCGCGACGTGACAAGTCGTCGAGTAACCTCGCACCAGCTTTGAATCTCATGAGCATAGCCGCTTCGTCAATGACAGCAGCAAAACGAATGCGACGCTCTTTATATTCTGCCGCACGGCGTCTGATAAATTCAGCCAAAATAAATACTGCTATACGCTCCAGGCGCGGCTCATTTACTTCTCTAGTATCAAATACTATAAAAAGTTTTTCGGTATCAATATTAGTATAGCCATCTACCAGTCCACCAAACGCGCCAGAACGAGTAAACAAAGACAGTCCCCGAGCAAATTGCTGTAAACGATCCCGCTGTAAGGGATCAATCTCATCCGCTGCTGCCTGAGCAGCTACGCGGGCCAAATCAGACATAGTGGGTACTGTATTGCGGAAATTGGCATCCATGTACGCCACGCGAATTAGACCATCTAGCAAAGATTTTTCTTCTACGTTCAACTCTTCTCGACCTTCTGGAGCAAGCATCAGGTCAAGCAAAGAAAGTAAGGCGGTAATTTTATCGGCGGATGGCTCACCAGGCTTGTCTTCGGGCCCCAAATCAAAAGGATTGATAATGAATCCGGAGTTAGGACCGAGATCTATGTAGGCGCTCAATTCTGTACCTAGCAATTGAGTGATAAAGCGGTAAGCACCATATTTATCAACTGTTTTATCTATGAGAACAAAACGTGTACCAATTGGTAGAAGCCGCAATATTAGCATTGAAATAGCAAATGACTTACCGGCACCGGTTGTACCTACAACAAACATGTTATTAGCATCTTTGCCACCACCACGATAAAAAGGATTGAGTAAAACCGGTTCACGGGAGGCAAGAGCAAAACCAAACGGTACACCATCTGGGGTACCACAACTGGCACTAAAGAACGGCCAAAATGTGCCCACGATGGGTGACATGACTTGATGCACCATAGCCAACTTATCCACTCCAACAGGCAAGGTGGATTGCCAGGCATCCAATTGTAAAAGCTGCCCGCGATCCATCACAGCACCGCGATTTTTAAAAACACGCCGAATTTCATCCATCTGTTGACTTAGTTTTTCCTGAGTGTCAGCAACCGTGTTTATGTAGACACTCATATCGAACGCCTTATTTGAACTGCGCAAAAATTCTTGAATAGCTGAAGCAGCACTGCGTGTTGATTCAATGCCCTCTAAATCTGGAGCCGTTCCCAATTGGGTGGTAGCCATCACACCATATTTATATTTATCGGATAATGCTTTACGTACTTTGTCTTGATTACAAGTATGAATAAAAACAGAAAGAGTATATTCAACACTTAAAGATAGCAGATCAACTAACCAACCCATCCAAGTTTCATGAGGTGGTTGAGCCATATAATGAGTACCTATATAGCGTCCATCGACCCAGAGATAGTCATTTTCGATTCTTACGGCTGATTGCGCTAGGGCGGAAGCTTCAGACATGTCTGGACGAGCTGGTGGTGCTTTTGGATCTCTTTGCCGCTAAGCCAGGGTTTAAGTCTCCATAGATCAAGTCACGCACTTCACTGCGTTTTAATACTTGTGGGCGTAAATTCGATTGTCTCAATTGTTCAAAGGCGGTACGGGTATATCTATTCAAAGTTTCAACGTATTCATCGTGTTTTGCAGCGGTGCGCTTGCCTGACCATGAATTACTAGAAGACAAATGATTATATAAAGTTGACCAGATATCATTGGCTATATCGACAGTATCTGGGGGTGAGTAACTTATGACCACATAGAAATCTCTCTGGGGAACAAAGTGGACATCTTGAACACGTCTAAACCATTGATCGGTGTTCTTGGCATACCATTTTAGATAATCATTGTCTGTGGTAACCTGATTTTGATAACGTGAGAGATATTCGTCTACCGGCAAATTGCGGGATTTGACAATAATTTGCACGTCAGATTCGCACGAATTGGCAAATTCTTTAAAGTTTCGCGCTAATGCTTCAACATCAGCTTCATCAAACAATAGAGCGTTAATACCCTTACAAGCCATATAGCGACGGAAGCTGCCGTCGGCTAATACTATCAAGCCTTCGTCTTCATCGTCTCCCGGCACAGAATGTATAAAACAAACATCTGCCCAGTCGATATCTCCGCGCTTATCAGCCGGTGGCTTAGATAAAGTAGACTCTTCGTCAACCTGCTTGTCAGGCTCGCCATTGCTTGATGGCGGTTTCTCGACAACAGGTGGCCAATATTTTTGTCCGATTTTAGCCATTGGTATTTGGCGGCGCAAAGCCTCTGGCAGATTATTATAAAAGCCCGCTACAATGTTCTGCCAGGATGGTTCAGCCGTTATAGGCAATTTATCTGATGGTGAAGATCGCATACTGCCGGTCATCGGTATCTCTTAAATTAAAAGGTCATTTATTACCCTAGTGTCTGGTATAAACAATTATAAATGTCATTTACCTTTCGTGAAGGCTGAATTAGGCATTTTGTTCGATTGGACAGAGTTTTCTTCAAAGTAGGTCTTTACCGGTTGGGGCTTAGGCAAAATCTCGGTAGGCAGTAATTGGGCTGCATAAAGAACACGGTTAAGCCACCATTGCCAGGGTTTAATTGAAGTAGCATGAACGAAAACAATACCTGTACAAACAATAGTCACAAAAACGAAAAGGCCAAGAGGCAATCCGTTAACTTTGACTGGCGGCGTGCTAAACCAGGCCCAACAAGCAATTAAGGCGGTAAAAGTTAAAAGAATCCACTGAACAAAAGAATAACCAAATAATTTAAATGGTGTATTCAGAATGATAACTTTATGCACAATTGCCATATTAAAACCATCCTTGTTTCTCAAATTGGAATTTCAAAATTATCTTTTTCAGGATTTCCATCAGCTGCTAATTTCATAACTTTTCTTGCCATATATGCTAGTTTACCAGGCAATTGCGGCAAAACTTCTTGTAGATGGCGCTGGGCAGAACCAAAGTCTCCCACCCGTCTATACAATTCACCGATTAAATATTCCACCGTGGGTCTTTCATTGACCGGACAGGAAACATCATTAAGAGACTTGCTAAATGACTCGATAGCCCGCAATCGATATTCTTTCGCCTGCAAATCCGCTTTAGCATCATCAGCACACCAAGCTGCATATAAATAAAGATTGCCTACATCGTAAAAGTCTTTACTGAATTGTTCTGCTTGCATGGCTGCATTACGAAATTGCAAATGAGGGGTAAGCGACGACTGAGTTAGAACTGCCACTTCCTCGGTAGCAGGAAATTTTCCCATCCAATCAGATCTACCGCAAGCAGGGCAAGTACAAACAAAGAATGGTTCTATTTGCGTTGCCTGTCCCGCGAAATCCTGGCGCAATTCACTATTGCGAATACCTAGGTCTACCCAGGAAGGCAGTTGCTTTGAATTAAATTTAGAGCCACAACGCGGACATTTCACAGCAATTTGAACCAAATCCATTTATATGCGCTGCCTCGCTCTCATTTCATTCGGCTCAACGCGCGTATAGACGCTTTCACTCCGGACGCTTCACCAGCGCCCTTCGCTCCGCTGTATTCCTTATTATCCTTCATGCGCGCTGCCTCGCTCTCATTTCATTCGGCTCAACGCGCGTATAGACGCTCTCACTCCGGACGCTTCACCAGCGCCCTTCGTTTCGCTGTATTCCTTATTATCCTTCATGCGCTGCCTCGCTCTCATTCCATCATGTATCCTTCTTTTCTTCCTCTTCGTCTTCCGATTGCGGAGGGAGACCTAATTCACTCAAAATATCCTTTGCTTTGGGCGCGGTGCGTCCGCCTCCGCGTTGCAATCTGCCTAAGTGGTCAGCCAGGCTACCGGTTGTAGTATGTTCTGGGCCTTTGGCATTGGAATCGCGAGACAAAGTGCCACCAGACAGATTCTGGTTGCTGCTTTGGTTAGCATTCGGCTTACCACCTTTTTGCATACCAGCTAACAGAGATGAAATACTATTACCAGACTTCGACGCCGCTGGCGGTGAGCCAAAAACAGGAATTACGGCATTGATCGGCTTTTGCACATTGGGTTTCACTGGTTGAGGAGCCGGTTTCTGCTGTTGCTGAACAATTTTCTCTTGCACTTGCTTAGCAGGTGGTTGAATCTGTTGCACTTCTACTCTTTCGTGTTTTACTTCAGCAGGCACATATTGAACTTGTTGTTGTTGCTGCTGTTGTTGCTGTTGCTGTAGCTGTAGCTGTTGTTGCTGCTGCTCAGCAGCCACTTGATTCGTATATTGCGCTTGTGCTTGACTGAGATTAACCGGCTGGACTATGGCAGATTGTTCAGAGACAGATCCCCTGTTTGCATCACCTACATTGGACCAACCGATAGTGTTCTCGGTTCTGTATACAGCGTCACTTCCTGAGGAATCAGTTCCCGAGGACGTGTATCCAGTTCCGGAAGTGGTGTAATCAGTTCCTGAATAGCTATATTCCGTTCCAGTAGTGTATGGCACATCCGCGGACACTGTATAAGTGTCAGCTGGCTGAGCCGGAGCATTGGTTGTGGTATATGAGATATCGGGCGAAACACCACCATCAACACTTGTAAAAGAAGTGGATGTGGTTATTAGTGGTGCGCTAGACAAAGTACCACCACTAAATGGTACTACCGGCAGATCAGGCAGATTACTAGGAGATGGAGTCACTAATGGTGGCAAATCCGCAGCAGACCTAGCAAAACTAGCATCTGATAATGGTGGTCCTGCGGTACCAGTCAATAAAATATTATTGCCCAAATTAGTATCATTCCCGCCGCCTGAAGCTCCCATCCCCCTCGCCGTAGTTTGCCCGACTGTCGGAGGTCCGTCCAGATTTAATCCTGCCGTGCCCAACCTAGCATTAAATAATTGGGCTAAGCGAGCCTGTTCGGCAGGCTTGGCATGACTTAGATACTCTTTCATATTGGTATCTTGCAAGTGCTTTTCGGCTTCCTGGTGCTGTTGACCAAGGACATTTGCTGCTAACTGAGCATTTACTCTGTCTTTTTCAGTTTGTTGTTGTTGTTGCTGCTGTTGGTGTTGTCGCAAATAATCACCAAAAGTAGCATTCTGGTTCTCCTGGGCGGCCCGGTTAAAGCTGGCAAGCCTGTCTTGCTTGTCTTGCTCTTGCTTGGCAAGTTGTGCTTCATTCATCTTCTGTTGCGCCGCTTGCTGAGGAGTCAATTGATTGTTTACTGCTTTATCAATGTCTGCATAATTTGAAGTAGAAGAAGGACTTATACCTTTAGAGCTAAGACTGCCAGTATTTCCTGGACTGCCAGAACCACTAGGCATCCAACCTGGTACGCCACCCATAGGCGCACCGCTACTAGCAGTTGCCATATTGCCCAAATGACCTGTAGGAGCTAAGCCACCGGCTACTGCCCCCCCTGCCACTCCGCCGAATGCGGCCGTACTTCCTGTGCTAGCGTATCTGCTACCGCCAGGAATTCCTGCATTCGCTGCAGCCGGATTTCCATCACCACCCATCAATCCTTGGCCCATGCCACCACCACCAGCAGACTGGCGTGATCCGCCACCACCAGCAGCTTGTTTTTGACCGCCGCCGCTAGCACCGCCGCCACCGCCGCCCTTGGTAGCCTGGCTCATGGATTGGCTAATAGCATTCATCATGGAATAACCAGCACCTTCACTAATAAGAGCGCTAAAGTCAAAGGCATACCAAACTGAAATAGTGGCTAAACTGTTTAATGCAGTCATTATTACTGTGCCAGTTTCAGACACTCCTCTAAAACAAGCCATAAGCAATACCACTACATTCCAAAATAAACTCCAGAAGCAAAGAGTAACTACACCTTCTATCCAACTGGGCAAAGCAGCGCGCAATCTTTCCATTGGCCATACCCATAAGGCAGCCACTATCGGTCCCATACACCATAAATAGTATAGAAAGACCGTTTGAAAAGCACACATGATATTCCAGGTCATAGCCAAAAAGGAATTAGAGCCATTCATCATCAATCTATTGGTATTCATAGTTGAGCTAGATGATTCATCAGGAATGAGTGACTGATCAAGTCCAACACAAGGATCGAATAGTTTTTGTGCCAAACCAGTGGCCTCGAAAGAAGTCCATGGACTGTTTCCACCCATCGATGAGAGTGCTGAAGAAGCAGCGGAAGCCGCAGCAGGAATAAAAGCATTTGTGTTCTGGCTAGAACTATTCACTGGAAACGCTCGCATTTCAGCACACTGTGCATCTTGATACATGTCTGTACCAAATAAATTGGTATATTCTGTGTTAATGCCATAAGTTAGTGCATTGGCCAAATCGATGCCATAATTGACTACTAAGAAAGAGGCAGGAATCATAAAAATAGCCACAATGGATCGGGTGATACCTTCAAACGGGTTAACTTCTCCAAGAATGGTTGAGCTTTGAGCTACGATTGCTCTTACTTGGGCTAATACCGCACCAGGTAACAAAAGTAGAATGGCGATGGGTACAAACAAATTGTTACGCAGAGACTGCCAACTATTGTTTTGGGCAGTGAAATTAACAAGATAATGCTGGGTGAATTGAATTGCCCCCATAGCCTGGCTAACAGCAGCTCCTGCCATGCTATTGGCTGCTGAAGTAGACATAGCACTACCTGCAGCAAGAGCAGAATCGGCTGCCGCAGCCGGATCATTGTCGCGTTGCGCTTGCATTGCAACTGCAGTCGCTGTAGCACCAAAATCTTCGTTATCGGTAAGTCCTCCTTGAGCGCCGGCAATCTTAAAATTGCTCTGTTCTTTTTGCAAAGCATTGTCTAATTCGCCACTGCCAGTATTAATGGTATAGGTACTGGGACCACCAGGACCCGGAAATGGTGCTCTTGTGAAGGTTGTGGGGAAGCCACCGTTGCTGGTATCAGTAAACGGGCCACCAGCAGAATGGGTTCTTTCATAAGTTTCGTTTATTTTGGCGGCAGGATTCCCAGCCGCTTCATAATTCTCTCTTATACTTGGAGCCGTTACCTGGCTTTGGTTCATTACCGACCCGTCACCTGGATTGTCGGCGTGAGCCAGAGCCGGAGAGAAAGACAAAAAAGCAAATGAAAGCACGACTATAAAACTCTGCATGAGCCTGCCAAAATAGCCAAAACAAATTCCATATATTGGATGGAAATCGTCTTTTGAAAAATTGTTTTGTTCTATTTTATTCATTTGAATTGGCGTCACTTTTAGTCTTTAAGATTGAAACTCAAGATTAGTCTCTGGTCATTTGGGGGGATTAAAGTCAGGGGGTTTTTGGCTCGCCGGGGAGCTGCTTCTTTCTGCGGGCGGAGCATTATGCTCATAGCCGGCACCAGGCACGCTACCAGAGCTTTGACCAGCGGTTGGAGCAGCATTAAGCAAGTTAGGATTCTGGGTGGTTACCGGTGCAGCTAAACTACCTTGCCCGCCACCGGAGGGGTATAGCGGATATGCCATATTTGTTGCTGTAGGAGCTGAACTAGGAGCTGTCGAGCCAGCGGATGGTTGGGTCGACGCAGGAGCTGAACTAGGAGCCGTTGAACCGGTAGACGGGGGGCTTGAGCTAGGAGCTGCAGCAGGAGCGGTTGAACCGGTAGATGGTTGGGTTGACGCAGGAGCTGCTTGCGCAGGCTGCGCCGCATTGCTTTGTCCGTTGCCTTGATTAGCACCATTATTAGAAGACGAATCTTTAGCTTTATCTACGGGCGGTGCTTCACCCCTAGCACCGTTACCACTACCTCCCATTTCTTGAGAGCGTGATGAACTACCAGCTGTTGTTGCTCCCGCAGTCGGAGTCAAAGTGTTTCCTAGCCTCGAGCTGTCCCCAGCAGAGCCAGATGTTGGTGGAGCAGCACCCTGTGTTGTTGGTGAACCTTGTGCTTTACCAGCACCGCTGGCAGTTGGAGGGCCACCAGCTGAAGATTGTTTTTGATCGCCGCCAGATTGTTTCTGACCGCCGCCGCCGCTTTCTTTGCCATCGCTGCCTCCTTTGCCATCGCTGCCTCCTTTGCCACTGCCGCCGCCACCTTTGGAAGCTGCTTGCATAATGCTTTCGCCAAAGAATTTAGCGCTGCGGTAGGCTTGACCGGGATCAAAATTCCAGGGATTCATAGGCACATAGAATAAAAGTCCAATCAAACAAGTGAATACAGCTACTTCCCATTGTAAATTGAAAAGCATACTGCCATTTTCACCAAGATTAAGAATTCTATTAGTCATAATTGCTAAAATAACCATCCAATAAAAACGCCATAAAGAGACGGTTATGACCGCATTTACCCAGTTACCAAAAACGGGTCTAAAAATTTTACCCTTCACAGTAGGCCAGGCAAAAAACGCTGCTGCTATGGGTCCTAATAAATACAGGTAACACATAATTGCTAACTGGAAGGCTGTCATGACCAGAATTCCAACGGAGAACATATACATCATGACGTTAAACATAATTTCTAATGTTGAACTTAAATTAGACTGTCCTTCCGGTTTAGATTGATCATCCGATTGACCGGAGGCAATTCCACCTCCAAACGCTGCGCCGCCTCCTCCAGCAAGACCAGCAGCAGCACTCAAAGGGTTGCTGCCAGACATAAAAGAGCTACCGCCACCATCTGGACTTTCTGTCTGCGGGGGTCCGCCTTCAGAGGGCACAAGAGCATTGGAGTTATTAGAAGGCATTGTGGTATAAGCAACCTGTTGCAACCAGCCAAGAATAGGCATAATACCTACAGCAGGATTAACCGAATAAGCAAGAGAATTGCCAACATCAATTGAATAGCTAACTATGAGCTGAGTTGCCGGTATAAGAAATATTGCTATCATGCCACGTAATATGCCTTCAAAAGGACTGGTAGCGTCTTCTGTTTTTAAGTTAAAGTTGGCAGCTATCTGGGCTTTTAATTGGGTAATAACCGCTCCTGGCAAAAGCAAAAGAATAGCTAGAGGAATAGAGAAATTTTTGTACATTTTCTGAACCATCCACACCGCTTGCGGAATGGTTTTATAAGGCGCAAAAGAAACAGTTGGACTGGTAGCGTTCTCGTTAGCAACGTTGATCAGCCCTGGAGAAGGCATACCCGCAATTGCACCGATTAATGTATCTAATTCGCCGCCGTCTCCGCCGCTTGGTCCGCCACCACCAGCGCCACCGGCTCCAGCACCCATGGCCGTAAGGGCAGCACCCATAGTACCACCGCCACCTCCAGTACCAGGCGGTCCTTGCAAAGCGGCACCCAAAGCGTTGCCAGCGGAAGTAGTAGCCAGTTGACCTATTGCTTGAGCCTTTGCCAGTTGTTTATCTGGAGCATTCTTTGCGGCGCTATTCATAGCTAAAACAGTACTCAAAATAGCAAACCTTTGTCCTGCGGTCTCAGGCAGGCCATCCCCTTTGTATGCCGGATTAGATATAAGAGAATTTTGACCAGCAGAGCCCAAATTAGCGGTTACCGTTACAGGAGGATTAACAAATACAGTAGGAGTGGGAGGAACAGGCGTTACTTCGTTAGCGCTTACAACCGGTGCTGCAGGCGCAGTTTGCATAAACCGCGAACCGCCTGCGCCACCACCACCGCTACCACCAGTTGGATCTCCACCTTTCACCCACTGCTCTTGCGCCGCTTCTTGAGCGACCGATCCATGAGCCTTTCTATAATTCTGCACAATGCCTAGGGTGCCTTGATCCTGACTGCTTGGCAGAGAGGCACTGGATAAACCGCCATTAGATCCTGAGAGCACAGAATTACTGGCGCGCACCGGGCAAGTAAAAATAGCAAGGCAAAGCAACGCAGCTATTAAGCTCGATTTTATGGTTATTTTGATGGTGCGGTGCATGTGCATTTAGTTTAGTTACTTATTCCTGTTAACTGTTATGGCTTTAACTTTTTACCTTTTTAGTTGAACTGCTCTGTTGCCATCAGCAAGATAAATGACTAACCTGTCATTCCAAGGACGGCTGAGTATGGTTATTGTTCCTTGAACTTCTTGATTGGTCTCAATAGAAGTATTATCGAAATCGGCTCTCAAAGTACCGGCTCCCAGCTTATGAGTACCTTCAGCTATATAAATTGCATCCGGATTTAACTCAAATGTTTCCTGCCCAGAATTCTTTACTGCCACTGTTAATACAGATTTGCGAGGATTGACATCAACCTTCTTCAATAAGAAACTGATATTGCTCGGAGAACTGTTAGCACTTACCGGACGTTCATGACGGGTTTCGCTCTCAGCAGCTGGCTTTGAAACTGGAGCCGGGCCTAAATCAGAGTCGTCAGCCTTAGCAATTTTATGAGTGTCCTTGGCACTGTTGGACTCACTAGTACTTTTATCCGATCCAGAATGCGCCATCATTCTGCCGAATAGACCAAATTTATTTTTGCCTTCTTTTTTGTTGATGGTTGATTTATCTGCATCTTTTGCTTTGCTCATTGAGCTGGCATTTACTGCCTTTTCATCAGGATTTTCGGGAAGATCCGCCGAATTTTCTGCAGACTCAGCAGCATGTGAGTGTTTGAAGACAGCATCAAAAAACCCGGCAATTTTTCTGGCATGATTAGCGCCACCGTGGCTACCACTTTGTGACACCCCTTGAGCTAACGACTCTACTGATGGTGCAATACCAGCCACTCTGCTTATCACAGATCGGGCAGAAGATGGACTGCTGGCAGAAGCTAATTCTATTTCGGATGAGCGCAGATCTTCTTTAGCAGCATCTAAGTCATTTTGAGTTTGGGCTAGATCGGCAGTGGCTCTTTGCTTTTCGGAATCCGATTCAGATAGGTCTATTTCTTGTTTGCGCGCTGCCACTGTTTGCTCAACTAAAGCATATTTACTGTAAGTAGATAGATAGCGATAATAAGCTTGTACTAGCTCGGTTTGCAATTTCCGCACTTCCAGGAAAGCACGCTTGTCAATTTTTTCTACTAAAGAAGCTCTGAAAAATGACTCTACCTGACGAGACGAAACATTGAAACCGCCTTTGGTTGATTCACTTGGTAGCCCGACGTCTGTGTGCACTAATTGATCGATTAATTTATTATTCTCAGACAATTCACCAAGATTAGTTGAGCCTTTGAGGACGCCTTTCCATAACAACCTTAAATCATCTCTTTGCTTATAAGGCGAGCGGGCTTCCATACCTTTAGGAGTAATGGGAACAAAATCCGGTCTGCGCTTTTGCCCACTGTTAGAATCGTCACTCTGTCCGCGCGCAGCACCTTCTCCAAATAATCCAGATGGGCGCCTCGTAGGTGCAGACTGTTGAGGTGGGGCTGGTACACCAAAAGGGTTAAAGTAAGGATTATTATAAAAGGCTGCAGCAGAGTCAGCAACCGTTTGTGCTTGCGTCGACAAAGTCACCGCTGGCGGTGGTGGGACCAAACCAGCACCAAGCGCTCCTGGCGGCGGCGGCGGCACACTGCTATAAGCACTTTCATAGTTAACAACTTGTGTGTCTTGATGATAAGAGGCACGGGCCGAGCTATTATTAGAGGTTAAAATTGCTCCGTTGGCACTGACAGAATCAGCAGGCGGAGCTATCAAAGTGCTACTGATCGGATCTCTAGATACATTAGGCAACGTTCGACCTAAACCAGTTTGAACCTGTTCGGGACCACCTGTTTGGACACATATAGTTGCTTGAGCTTGATGCTCAGCTTGTTTCTTCTCCTCCTCTATGATGCGTGCCACCATAGCGGGATCTGCTTTGGGTCTCAGACTTAGCAAGGTTCTCCCTGAACTCTCTGCTTGTCTGCTATCGGCAGAACTTTGGGTACAACCACTCAGAGTTAAAGAAAATGCCAACAAGGCAATAGCCGAAGCAGCGCTTATCAATATGTAATTTTCTCCTGGTACCATGTAAATCAGCTTCCTCACCTAAGCTATTTGCTTCTCAATAAATGTCCGCGTACATTTTGTTCAGTGCGCGAGCTATTGCCGTAAGAAGTAGGATGACTGCCATAACCACCATAACTAGTCACTGTAGGTGGTGCCGATGAGCCAGCACTGCGTCCACCTGATGGTCCTTTAAGAGATACACCGCGCATGGGAGCAGCGGCAGTTGGCACTGGCTTATTTTGATTCATTACTTTGCCCACCACACCCATACTTACTCCGGGCAAAATACCGCGGGGTCCCATGCCAGCAGAAGGAATATTACTACCACCGAAGCCAGACTTTGGTAATGAGCTCATACCTACGGGCGTTTCTCTGTATCCAGGACCAGTGCCGCCAGTTAAAGGTAATCCAGTAGCAGGGATAGTAGGATTACTTCCCGAACCACCACCTATACCGCCCATGCCACCGGCTCCTTGTCCGCCACCGGGACCATTGGGGATTCCTATTTGTCCGCCAGCAGCAGGAGCGTCACGAAAGTCTCTTATGACTGGTCTGTCATCAATAATCTGATATTCGCGCGGTGCAGTATAAAAACGCGATTTTTCCATGGCTTTGTCACTCATAGTACCTTGCGCATAACTTGCTTGAGCGCCAATTACTATTTGACTTAAAGATAATAATGTCGCTAAGCCTAAATATTTTTGTGGGGTGGCTACAATTTTCATGATTTACCTTAATTCCTCATTTAACGGTGCATAAGAACAGTAGACCCAGCCATGGATGCAGCCCCCATAGCCATACCAGCGCCCGAATATAAAAGCATGCGGGCCGGGTAAGCAAGAGCACTGCCAATGCCATTGGCCGTACGATTAGCTGGAGTATTATTTATATTGGTCGGGTAATGCTTATTGAAATCATCTTCAGGCAAGGATAAGTCCTGGCTAACACTTTGATTAACGGTAACTGCGGTTGGTGCCTCAGGTTTGCTGGCTTTATCTGACGCCAATTGAGGTTCTGGTCCCATATGCTTCAAAGCCACGGTACTGGGCGTTTCCATATTAATAGGATTTGTATTTGGCAGTGGCACATCACCAACACTAGACCTCATTGCAGGTCTGGCACCGGGATTAACATTGTAATAATCGGTATTGCTTGGCCGGTATGCTTGTTGTACTGGCTGATCAGGCATAAATGCACCAGGTGCATAATGAACATAGAATTGATGCACACCTTGAGGGTTGTGTGAAACCCCCTCTCTTGTGTATGTGCCACCACTAGCAGAGTTACCAGCAGATCCTTGATTAGAGCCACTTGCCCAAGAAGCAGATCCTGATGTCGGCAAATCAAGCCTATCTGGTAAGGGTGGGAAACCAGCTGGTTTAATTGGTTCATCAGCAACAACCGGTAAAAGAGAAACATCTGGCTTTGGCTCAGCGGGAGTCAATTTATAGCTAGCGCTAGCAGAAGCAGGCCCTGAGGCAGGCCCAGCATTGGAAACAGGAATATTTACAGGCATAACCGGAGCATGTCTTTCAGCCTGAGTTTGATTGGTATATTGGTTGTCCCCTGGTTGATGGACAAATTGTCCGAAATTGGTGTTAGGAAGCTGCCCGTAACAAGGAATATTTGCGCCGATAAGCGTGAAAGCGGTACAAAACAAAAGCGATTTTGTTTTTATATCAGCTTTAAATATAGATTGACGGGCTTCGCGCATAGTACCCCCCTGATAAGAATTATGCATCTAGTCTTGGCCGACTATATTGGGTTTAACTGCGAGATTTTCAGAGCACTATCCAAATTTAATTTAGTAAGTTCACGCCAAACACAAATGATCGCTCTGATAAGTGCAGTCCACAAAGTTATAGAAAAGTGACCTCCCCTGGTAAATTTGCTTCTTTATTCTAGCTATGCCAAGCAGATGATTAATTGTTAATGGTTTAGCGGTCAATGTCAACATAAATAGCTTATAGAGAGAGAAAACTGTAAGCTAGCTAACAGTATGCCAGCCAAGTTAAGTAGAAAATTAAAAATGAAGACTATGAAAACCATATATACGATTAGTTATTTGCAAAAAATTTCCTTATCTCTATTAATTTGCTTGCTTTGTTCGCCGGCAGTTAAGGCTAGCGATAGTTTTAGTGCTGGTCCTAGTCAACCGGGCACGTATCCTGTCAAGAAGAAATCTGCTACCAGAGCCAGTAGTAAAGGAAGCACGAAGCCACATACCGCAGTGAGCTTAACTACCCCGGAGCCCCACACTCCTATTGAACACAATAATAGAGGTTGTGAGTTGGGCATGAAAGGTCAGTGGGAAGCGGCCATTCACGAACACGAGTTAGCCTTAAATGCGGACCCAGAGAATCATCAGTTTCGTGTCAATTTATCTAGTGCGCAAATGTTATATGCCCGTCAATTGGCTAGTAAGGGCAAAATTTATGAGGCAATGAACCATTATCGGGAATCGCTATATGTAGATCCTTCTAATGCTGAAGCAGACCAAGCGCTGGACGTATTAGTGGAACGCACTTTACATAAAAACGATTTGACTACGCGCATGAATGAAGCAGACAAAGCAGATATATCGGGCAATTATGTTACCGCTATAGTTGAATATCGCAAATGTGTAATGATGAGTGACACCGGTCCGGTAAGGGCCAGATTGGGACGCGTTTTGCTTAAGCAAGGCAAAGTAGTGGAAGGATATTCTGAAATTAAAACGGCAGTGGCTAAACAATGGTCGGACAGCGATAAAAATGATCTAGCTGATTGTCACCGACAATTGGGGGAAATTCTTAAAGAATTTGCTTTTAAGGCTAGAGACCGGGGTGACATGGTGCGAGCACTAAAACGTCTGGAAAATGCAGGAATTGAATATAGGCGAGCGGTTACCTTAAATCCGCTCAATAGTGACGCTATAGGCGGATTGGTGGAAGTGGCTCGTGAAGGGGTGGCCATTCAACCTTCGTTTAATAATCACTTATTACTCGCTGGAGCTTATCAGTTGGCTGGCGATTATGAAAGGGCAAAAATGGAATACGAGGCTTGTTGGAAGCTGAGATCGCAACAATTCTGCCTTAGCAAGCGCAAGACGCAGTTATCACCTTGCGGTAGTCAGTCATCTCTGTTCACCGGTTATCTTAGCAGCTACAGTGCAAAAAATTGAAGACGGTCTCAAGCAAACACCCAATGACCCGGAGTTGTTATATATCCTGGGGCGAGGTAAAGAAGCACAAGGAGAAACCGAGCCAGCGCTTAGAGCCTACGAAAATGCTGCCGCTATTAATCCTTTGATCTATCCCGATCTAAAAGATCGTATTGCCAGTTTAATTAATGGCGGACACCTGCCTACACAAGTAAATACTGCGGCAGGAACAACGGCAGCAGGAGCAGTGGGAGACCCAGCCGGTTGCCACCACAACAGCACCGAGCGCTGGCACGAACAAAGCTAATGGTCCTCTTCCTGCAGGCACAGATAATTCCGATGTGATTAAAAATCTGAGCAATTATGCTGAAATTGAAAATAAAATGCGCACCAATGATTTAGAGGGAGCAGAAAAATTAGCCTCCGCCTTGATAGAAAAAGATCCGCATAATGGCAAGGGTTGGCTTATACTAGGACGTATTGCTGAGAAGAAATCAGATTTAGATGGTGCTTCTGTGGCCTACCGACAAGCTGCCAATTTAAAAGAACCTGAAGCAAAGATAGCCCTAGATCAAATTGACAGCTCACGAGTGCAGCCAATGCTTAAAGAAGCTGAATTGGCTAGCAAACAAG
Source organism: Candidatus Melainabacteria bacterium (assembly GCA_963845445.1). Lineage (GTDB taxonomy): Bacteria > Cyanobacteriota > Vampirovibrionia > Obscuribacterales > Obscuribacteraceae > JABDBL01. The sequence goes on from CAWJSE010000003.1 coordinate 581,941, forward strand.
GCAATTGGGTAATGGCAGCCGCTGATTTAAAGGATGCGGAAAGTCTGGCACCAAATTTAATAATCGTGCATCGTAAACTGGCAGAAGCCTTAAAACAATTGGGTGATACAAAAGCATCAGATCGGGAATCTAAGAAAGCAGATGAGTTGGAAAAGGCAAATTGAAAATATATTCTGTTCCCCAAAAGGGCGCGCTACGCTTTTGAGGCTAATATCTGCCTGCTTAGTTCTAACGGGTTTGATAGACTTTACCTGCCTTGCCGCTTTGAGCAAGAAAACCCAACAAAAGAAACAAATAGCAAAAACAACCAAGTTGAGCGGTGATATCGCCCAGGCCGATCAGTTAATGTTAGAAGAGAAATACAAACCAGCTGAAGATTTGTACCGAAGCTTGGTGGATACTGATAATACCGGCGATGCTCTGTCTGGACTGGCAGTAGCCTTAGCTAAACAAGGCGTACCGAATAAAATTTTGGAAGCAGAAAGAACACTCAAAAGTGCCCGGGATAAATTTGAAGACAATCCAAATGTATTAGCGGCCGGTGGTTATGTTTCATATGTGCATTCTAAAACGGTTGCTTCTCCGGCTCGCCGAGATCTTTATATAGAAGCCGCGGATTCTTTGTGTAGTAAGGCAATCAAAGCCAACCCTGATATTTTTATTGCTCAACAAACCTTAGGCTTAGCTAGATTAGCTCAAGATCAAGTCAGTGAAGCGATAGAACCTTTGCGGGTGGCCGTTAAATTATCAGGGGATGCAACAAATTTGACTTTGCTCGCCCAGGCACTTTTACGCAATGATGCAAAAGACACGGAAGCTGCCTCATTGCTTGACAAAACCCTGGAACAACGACCAGATTACTATCCTGCCTATATTCAACAAGCCATTATCCTTTCACAGAAGAATAAAAATGAAGAGGCGTATATGAAGTTGCATAGTGTGCCTGACGCCTTGCGCACCGCTGACTGGCAGCTTGTAGAGGGCGATATTTATCGCAAACAAGGTGATGGGCCGGCGGCTCTGGTCGCCTGGCAAGAAGCAATAAGACTGGACCCACGCAATCCTGAACCTTATAGACGTCTTTCCGAATATCATACTTTGCGAGGAGACGGAGAATTGGCTATATCCGAAATGCATAATGCACTGGAAATACTGCCAAACGATTTGGCTTTGCGTAGTCAATTGGCCGAACTTGCTCTGCGACAAGACAAACTAGATGTAGCTGAAGCCGAATACCGCACTATACTAGCTGCCCAACCTGATGATGCCCAAGGTTTATTGGGCTTATCGCGGGTTTATTTTCGCAAAGCACGACGGGATGGACAATATCCGCCGGATTGGCAGCAGCTGATGGAACATTTGCAGAATATTGTTAGCGAGCAATCAGTGCGAGGACAAATAATTAAACCTGGTGCTAAAACTTTGCAAGAAAATATAGAATTATCAGAGGCAGAAAAAGCCCTGGCAAAAAATCATTTTCGTGATGCACGTAAACATTTTAATAGCGTGATTGAAAATCATCGTGATGATCCTTATGGTCTACTTACTTTGGGTGAACAAGCCTTCAATATAGGTGATTTGACGGCAGCTCAACAGGCATATGACTATGCAAAAGACATTCCAGAAGTAACACCAAGGGCTGAGCAAGGTATTAGTAAAATTGTCACGCAACGGAATGAAGCAGCCAGACAAACAAAATTAGGTGACGCAACTCTTTCATTACCAGACGTTGCTATCGATCATTACAAGCAAGCACTAATTGCTGACCCGCAGTATCCAAGTGCTTATTATGGACTTTATTCAATATTCACAAAAAGAGGACGAACAAATCCACAACTAGCCATAGCCAATGGGCTTTGTTTTTTAGAAGCGGCAGCGGATAATAATAGCCAACGTCAAGAAGTAGAAGATACGGTAAGCAAACTACAAAAACATCTTGATGAACCAAAAGCCAGATTCGGGTTTAGGCGATAAGCGATCTAGAATGTTAGCAATTGTGGTAATAGAACCTAGTAATTCAAAGTAGAAAAGGCGCGTAAATCATGGACAAATTCAATATAAAAGAAAGCCGGATTTGGAAAGACTCCATTGGTGCCATCTTTGGCGTACTTAGGAATTGGTTAAAACTGTTGTACAAATATTATCAAAATATGACTGCAGCTCAACAGGAAGAGCTGGTGACAAAAGTATGTTGGCTTGCTACAGTGGGTGCTGCTGCTTGGATTTGGTGCGTAATCTACCCGCTATTTCTTCCAATAGTCCGTGTTTTGCTCTGTCCTATTTCAATGTTTTGCGCTTATTGGTTCGGGAAAAAATTAGTTCCTGCCATAATGATTGAGCGATTCGGCCCACCACTCAGTAATTGGTGCCAAAAATATTTGACTGATTAAACAAATGAAAAGAGTTTTCACACTTCAAACAATAATTTCCGCAGCTGCCATTTTTTTTCTTGGCATTAAGCCCTTAATGGCTCAGCCTGGAGTAAGTCCTTATTATAAGGCGCCCGCATCTTATGCAGGCAAAACTTTTGTTGTACCTGCCGGCACTACTTTTGAAGGACGGATTCAGTCTACTATTGGTTCATCAGTAAGCAAACAAGGCACACCTTTTATAATTACTATACCAAGCCCAGTGCTAGCCAATGGATCGGATGTACTTATCCCCGCTGGCAGTGAGGTTCTTGGGGAAGTAGTGCAGGCAGTTCCTGCTAATGCTGTTCCCGTCGAAAAAGTACCCCACCAAAAAAAGAAAAACCGGTTGGAAAACTACGCGTGCAAATAAACGCATTAAAAATGCCGGACGGTATGACTTATCCAATGGTCGCCTCTTTAGTGGGAGAAGAAGCAGTTGGCAATCCGTTAACTATGTACAATCAATTTGGCAATAACAAGAATCCGGTTCGTGGATCGGGCGTGGCCTACTTTAGCACTCCAACAGGCTTTCAGTCGGTATCTCCAGGAACAGCTCACTATGATCCTCGCACCGGTATTTCGCAAGTAATAACAAAAAATGAAATGCTAAAAGATCCAATTATGGGACGCGAAGAGGGCATGAATGAAAAGACAGCCATGCGCTCTTTAGTAAAAAAGAATCACAACCTTTTCATTTATAATGGATCACCATTAACCATTCGTTTAGAAGCACCATTCAAAATAGCGATCGGTTCCTCCTCTGGAGAAGAATCAGCAATAAGAATGCACCCAACGGAATTACAACGGCCTGTAAATGAAAATCCGCCTGCCAGCAATCAATATCAGAATCCTCCCACACAACAAAGACCAGTAAACAACACGCAAACTCCTTTTATACCTAGGACACAGCGATCACCGGCAAACAATCAAGATAGTAACTTTTAAGGGTATGGAAATGGAGAAACTTCCTTTTGTCTTAGCTATCACTGGCGCTAGCGGCTCTATTTATGGATTACGCTTACTACAATTTTTGCTGGAGCAAGAGCAGGCTGTTGAATTGCTGGTCTCAAAGGCTGCGCTGCAAGTTATGGATCAAGAGAATGGCTTGATGTTTGGCGAATCCTTTAAAGTTGAGCTTTTAGAATATCTTGGATTATCATTGAGGGCACCGCTTACGGTGCATAATTTGGCCAATTATGGCAGCAGCGTAGCTAGCGGCTCTTACCGTACTCTAGGCATGGCTATTGTGCCCTGCAGCCTAGGTACATTAGGAGCAATTGCCAATGGCTTAACCGAAAACCCGATTCATAGAGCGGCCGCTGTTTGCCTGAAAGAGAAGCGCAAGCTCATGCTAGTAGTAAGAGAAATGCCCTTTGGTCACATCCAACTAAAAAATATGTTAGCTGTTTCAGAAGCCGGTGGCATAGTTGCATGCGCATCGCCTGGTTTTTATCATAAACCAAAAACAATTTCGGACCAAATAGATTTTGTAGTTGGACGAGTGCTTGACCAATTTAATTTTGATCATCAGTTATTTAAACGTTGGTGCGCCGATGAGCGACCACTGCCATTATTTAAAGCATGACAGCCGAGTCTTCCCGAGATTCTGCCTTTGACCAACGGGTAGGAGAGATTGTAACTTTCATCGGCTTAAAGGGCACTATGAAAGTAAGACCTACTTCTAATAACCCCAGTTTATTCTTAGATATAGAGAATGTTTTGCTTAAATCGGTCAATAAAAGTCCGAATGAAAAATCATCAATAACTGTGGAAGCGACGATCAAAGACATCAAGCTTGTCAAAAATTTCTTACATATCCAATTAGTAGGTTATGACTCACGCACTGCTGTGGAAGGTTTTAGGGGGATGCATATATTTGCCCCTAAAGCATCGCTAAGGGACTTAGGCAAAAACGAGTGGTGGGTGAATGATTTAATAGGACTGGAAGTTTATACAACGGAGGGCAAATTAATTGGCACCGTATTCGATGCACCAGGAGAGAACGGCGAATTCCTAGAAATAAGAAAAGTCAATGATACTGCTTCAGAAACAGTGATAGTGTCCTTCGTTAAAGAGCTATTCCCAGTAGTTGATATGAAATTGCGTCGTATTGAAGTGATAGACTTACCTGGGCTTTTTGAGTAACCAAAAAATCAATTAACCCGTCTAAATAGCTAGCACCCTATCGCCACCGCGGGCAGTGGCACGTTCCATGGCTTCGAACGCACAAGCTATCAATTCTTCGCATTCATTGGCCTGATTTGGATAAGCAGCAACCCCAAAGCTTGCGGTAAGCGAAAAACTCTGCCAATTATGAGTTATTCCCTGAGCAGCAATTCGCTGTCTAATGCGTTCGGATACTATGGCACCGCCGGATACCCCTGTCTTAGAAAGACCGATAATAAACTGGTGCCCCTCATAGCGTCCAGAAATATCTATTTCACGAATAGAGTTTCTTATTACATTACCTACAATCTTTAAAATGGCTTCGGCGGTCAATGCGCCGTATTGTTTAGCTAAACTGTCAAAATTATCTATACTCATCAAACATAGAGCAATACCATGCTTGTAACGCTTAGCACGATTAATTTCGGCTTTCAATTCTTTTATAAAAGTACGGTGATTGCATAAGTCCGTTACGGGGTCGAGCAAAGCCAATCTATCTAAGTCCTCACCTCTGGCTATGGATAAATTTATCTGGTGGGTAGCTTCGGCTTGCACTTTCTCAAACTCTTGCACTCTTTTTAGATACTGAAGATCGCCAATATAACCAGAAGTGACTAAGTTTCGACGCTCCTTGGCTTGCTGAACTATTTTAGTAAAGCTTTCTTTTTCTGGCGTATTCGTCCCTGTCACTTTTGTATACCTTATCTTTGCCTATATTTCTTGCCCTGAATCTTTTCTTAGACTTGCCCCACCCAATCAGGCTTAGCTATAGTTTGCCATTGAGTGCGTATTAAGTCAAAATCGGATTTTGACAAAGTCCCTTCGTCCAAAATTTTCGCATTTTCATTATAACGTCCGGGAGTACTGGTGCCAACAATTGCGGTATGTATTCCGGGCACACTCAATGTAAAACGCAACGCCGTCGCCATAGCCCGCTTATTATCACCATTAACAAAGTCATATTTTAGCTTTTGCAGTCTTTCCCAGTATGGTAAGCAGTAGTCACCGTCGGGCCTGTTTTTGTGCTTAAAAGCTACGTTAGCTAAAGGCCTTTTAGCTATAATACCCATGCATTTCTCTATCGCGAAGGGCAAAGTTAAGTCCAATGCTTGTTGATCGGCAATATTTACCGATGTTTGAAAAGTATCGAAAGCACCGGATTTAATGGCATAAAGAGCATCCGTACCGTCACCGCTATAGCCTATGAACCTGGTCTTTCCTGCTTGCTTAGCTTTCTGCAGTACTTCTATAGCCTCGCCTTGTTTAAGGATGTCTGCTGCACAACTATGCAACTGTACCAAATCGACATAATCGGTGTTTAGTCGCTTAAGACTGCGGTCAATTGATGCTTCTAAACTGGCTGCGTCCCAGGCATCTTTGTTCCAACTTTTGCCATGTCCACATTTAGTAAAAATATAAACATCCTTACGTCGCTTACCAAGGACGCTGCCAATAAGCTGCTCGCTTTTGTCGTAACATTCAGCTGTATCAATAACATTTAAACCTGCTTCGATAGCTTCCATAAGAAGCTTCTCTACCATTTGTTCAGTGGAATCTTGCCTAAAGCCTATTTCTGCTCCGCCGAATCCGAGCACACTTAAAGAAAGCCCAGTCTTACCAAAAGTGCGTTTTTCCATGTTTCGTACTCTCCTAAAAATAAAAAAGAGGATAGGGTGTCGGATAATAAACTTCTAGTATTAAATTAAACAGCAGATCAAATATAGAATAAGAAAAATTATGACTCTCAAATTATTGCTTGTTGGCAAAGAAAAATCTGTTTTTCAATCAATTAAAGATGCCTTCGAAAATGACGATGTAGACATTATTTTAGCCACATCCATTGGTTTAGCAATTTATTTGGCTCGTAAAAATCAGCCGAATCTAATCATTTCTCAACAAGAACTAGCAGATAGTGATGCCCATAGCCTTTTTAGTGAATTGAAAAATGAGCAAGAATTAGCAGGAATACCCGTGGTTTTGCTAGATACTGGAGTTAATCAATCAAATTATAATAATTTTCAAGATAAGTCCCATATATCCAATAGCAGCATTCACTTTTTGTCATTAAACAAAGCAGACTTATCAAGTAGTGCTTGCTTAAGAAGTAAAATACTGGCTTTCATTGACAAAGCGACAAATTAATTCTTGACAGCTGGTTTTATTGTTATTTCCAGATTAGACGCTAACTTTGGCTTTAGCTAAAAGTTTGATCGCTTCGCGGCAGAATGCCGGTAGATCTGCTGGTTTACGTGCAGTGACAAGATTGCCATCTACCACCACCTCTTTATCCACCCATTTCGCTCCGGCTTGAATTAAATCGTCTTTGATATTGGCAAAGCTCGTAACTGTCTTACCGCGCACAATATCAGCCGATGATAATACCCAGCCAGCATGGCAGATTGCTGCCACCACCCCACCACTTTCCATCGTTTTGCGCACTATTTCCAAAGCGCTTTCATCAGCACGGATTTTATCTGGGGCCCAACCGCCGGGAATAAAGATCGCATCCCATTTTTGCTTCACAAAGTCTTTTGTCGAACCATCGACTTCGATTGGCACACCATACTTTCCTTTGTATGTTTTTTCGCCGATGCCGGCTACCTTAACTGTCGCTCCAGCCTCTTGCATGCGATAGAAAGGATAAAAGAGTTCGCGGTCTTCAAAGTCCGGTCCAGCCAATATCAAAATATTTTTGTCTGTTAATTCCATTAGCTCTACCTCTTTACTAGTCAAGCGCCAAATTCCCTAATAGTAATTATTGCAAATATTGCGCAGCTGGTTTTAGCTTGAGGCAGCGTCATGCTTATACTTGTCAGGGATTAACAAAATAATAGAAAATCTTTAAGTTCTAGTGGCAAAAACAGAGTTAAGCTGACTGATGAAGAGATGTATGAACTGGACAATGATATAGAGGATCTTGAATGCGATCTAAGGTAATTGGAAATTCTTTTGTGTTTGGCTTGCTAGCAGCAAGTCAAACTATTTTGTATCCGTCATTCGCTCTGGTAAATAGCGCGTCAGACTCTGACAATGGGTCAAGCCCTGTTGTCAGTTCTGAAAAAACAGACAAAACAAGATCAATTATTTTAGCCCCAAAATGGTCATTACCATTTCAAGGTCAATTGAGTAGTGACGCTCAAACGGCTAATGCTTCACAAATAAATAACGCTGACCCGGTAACTGGCGCTACTCTTGCGGACGATGCTGCGCAAGTGAGTAGCTCAAAAGATTTGGCTATGTTTAAGCAAAAGAAGGTACAGGTTCTCAGCCTCACAGCGCCAGAAACTCTCAGCAATAATGTTATTGCCGAGGCCATCCCTGATAATACTTTACCTCTAAAAGGTAAGTTTATTAGCGGTGGAGTTTCGGTATGGGACGGTCCGTTTAATGGTGATCGGATTGTAAATCATCTTTTGGAAACTCATTTTGAAAATTCACCTGAGGGTCAAAGGCTTGATGCGCAGGTGAAGCGATTAGGTGGGTTGAAACACAAGACAATCGATGTTTCAAAAGATGCCGTTGAAGAAATGCTGGGCTATCAAGGTTTTGCCCCGTCAGCACGTGGCGGGCAGATAGTACTTGAGTCGCCAAATATGAAAATTCGCAACATAGCCTGGGCCGAATATTCCAGACAAAAGTATATCGACAAAATACATGCACAAGTAGTAGCTAGCTTAATGCAATTAGCCGAAGGTATTGGCAATAACGAAAGCGAGCACGGTGCAAAAACAATAGCCACCGGTAAAGAAGAACTAAGCGCTCTGGTAGGTAACGAAGAGGCTGAGCGAGCGGTAAAGGCTCTTACAGCCTGGCTCAATAACACTCAAGTTCCTTACGCTACTTTTGCCCAAACACCATGGAACACTAGTGAACGTAATAAAAAACTAGAGGCGGTTCTCATAGCCTCGATAGATCATGATCCTGTTATTGGCGCAATGAGAAAAAGGGTGATGAAATATGCCAATCCAGGGAAATTTGCACTGGGAGCATCGACAGCTATTCAGACCACACTAAATGGTATTACAATCTTTAGTCCTTTACTTATCCCTTCTATTTCATCAGCTAGTTTACAAGTGGTATTTAAGCTTGCTACAGGCGGAACTGAGCAAAACAAGCTAGAAAGAGAATTGTTAATGGACAAGCGCATTCAAAGCCGCTTAAGAGTACTTACCCAAGAATCTTCAATGGCTCTGGATAATTATCGTTATGCTTTGGTAACCAAAAATCCGCCTCTCTTAGCTTTTCTCAAGAGGTTTTAGAAAATCTAACTGGGAACTCTCAAGTACGATCGCTTCTCAATAGCCCTGACGCTATTGCGCAAGACTATGACAGCACGAATAGGGTAGTACCAGGAATCAAAGATGAGGAAAAACAAGCCAAGGGATCTAAAGTTAATTTTGTGGTAAAAAACATTGGCCAGATGGCTGTAACAGACTTCAAGAAGTACGACGATTGAGCTCGTTGATTGTAATCAATTCCATTGATAAACAGGCAGATTCCCCTTCAATACATTGACAATCAAACCAGGGGATATAAATCGTGTTGACTATATAGTGTTGTCTAAACAGCTAGAGTCAATATTTATCCCCTGGTTTTTTACTTGGATTATTTTTTTCCGCAGCTAATCAGGCGATTAGCTTTTGGACTTAAAGATATTTTCTTTGCCTTCTTGGACAACTTTTTTGTCAAGACACTTTGTGTCTTAACTTTGCCAACCATTGGAGCTGTCTTAACTGCAAATACGGGCAAAGAAAGCGATGCAAGTGTAAATACACTTAAACATGCCGCTAATCCGATTTTGGTGTTCATTGTTCTTACCTCTTATTACTAATTAATCACTGCGAAAGACAAGTTAGTTAAACTAACTTATGTTTCTATACTATTTATTCTCCGTGGAGATTTTGTGCAGTTCAATTGACAATGAAACGAATAAGTTGCACCTTATGAGAGGAAGTCTTTGGAAATCAGTAGTTTTCAGTAAAGAATAGAGAATATGGCAAAAATATTGTTTGTGGAAGACGAAATGGACCTGGCTTATCCAGTAAAAGATTGGCTGGCGCGTGAAAAATATTTGGTTGAGATTTCAGATAACGGTACAGACGCCCTGGATAAATTGCGAGTGTACAAATATGATTTGATTATTTTAGATTGGATGATACCGGGCAACAGTGGTATAGAGGTGTGCAAACGCTTTCGTGAAATTGGTGGAACTACCCCTATTCTTTTGCTCACGGCTAAATCTCAAATAGCTGACAAAGAAACAGGACTAGACGCAGGAGCAGACGATTATCTAACAAAACCCTTTCATCTAAAAGAATTGTCGGCGCGCGTGCGAGCGTTGTTGAGAAGACACATGCAGTCTAGTGACTCAGTTTTGAAAGCTGGCAATGTGATCATAGATTCTTTGTCCCGCAAAGTAACTGTAGAAGGTAACGAAGTACATCTTGTGCCTAAAGAATATAGTTTACTAGAATTTTTTATGCGTCATCCTAATCAAGTCTTTAGCGCAGAAGCCCTAATCGAGCGGGTATGGGCATCAGACACAATGGCATCTGCAGATACAATTAGAACCTATATAAAGCTTTTGCGCAAAAAACTAGGAAACGAAGAGTCCAGCAACATCATAAAAACAGTTCACGGTGTAGGCTACAAACTGGAATGCTAGCAAAAATGTTTGTATTGGCTAAAAGCAGAAACATCGCGTCACGGTTATATACACGCGCGGAGTGAGCGAAGGATGAAGCGAGCGGAGCGCCTTATTGAAAGCATGTTTGAGCGCAGCAAGCGCGCCGGTGAGGCGTGCGTTGGCGGAGCGGTTACGGATACGCGCGGAGTGAGCGAAGGATGAAGCGAGCGGAGCGCTTTATTGAAAGCACGTTTGAGCGCAGCAAGCGCGCCGGTGAGGCGTGCGTTGGCGGAGCGGTTACGGATACGCGCGGAGTGAGCGAAGGATGAAGCGAACGGAGCGCTTTATTGAAAGCACGTTTGAGCGCAGCAAGCGCGCCGGTGAGGCGTGCGTTGGCGGAGCGGTTACGGATACGCGCGTTGAGCCGAACGAAGTGAAGGCGAGGCAGCGCTTATAATATGTTCAGGAACCTGCGCTGGCAATTAACTATTTGGTTTGTATTGCTAACCATGGCTGTTTTTATAATTTCAGCATTGTTTGGATATTGGATTTTTAAAACAACAATGACTAACTTTGTTGATCGTGAGTTGACCGTGCTCACAAACGAGTTAATACCAGCAATAGATATTATTGACAATCAACCAAGCTTAAAACGCTGGAGAAAGAAAGCTTTTAGTGGGCCGTACCGCTATTTGCCGATGATTCAGCTCTACAACAAAAACGCTGATTTGATTGAGTCGTATGGCCCCCCGGGCGTGCCTGTATTATTCTCTCGCTTCAGAAGAGCCAGAACTGACGTAAAAGAAGAGACTTACCACATCCGAGTGCATTCAGTACCCTTAGATGATGGCAAGAATCTAATTGGCTATTTACAATTGCAATTGTCTCTAAAGAATTTCGACGGAGCTATTAGCAATTTTGGTATCACCATGGCGTTAATCGCTCCATTCCTTTTAATCGGCTTCGGCATGGCAGGCTATTTTTTCTCTAGCCTGGCAGCCCGTCCTGTCGAGGAGAGCTTCTCCGCATTACAGCGTTTTATGGCGGACGCAGGGCATGAGCTAAGCACCCCTATTAGTATCATCATGGCCAATGCTGAATCAATAGAAGCGGACATTCCCGACGGCGATAGCTTCAAAACACGCTTAGACACGATAACTCGTTCTACTGAGCGAATGAATGGTTTGGTCGGGGATATGATGCTTCTAGCCAAAATGGAAGGCGAAGTGCTACTTTTCAAAACAAAACTGGTTGACCTGAGCAAAATAGTCAACGAAGTAACATTAGATTTTGCAGAACTTTTCAAGAGTAAGGACATCGACCTTATAAAAGGCCAAGTACAGCCTGCAATGCTAAATGGAGACGCAGAATCTTTGAAGCGTCTGATTACAAATTTGCTGCAAAACGCTCTTAAGTATACAAATCCTGGTGGCACAGTAAAAATCTCTCTGGAGGTTCTTGGCAAACAAGGTAAATTATCCATAGCAGACACTGGCATCGGAATACCCGGCGAAGATTTGCCTCATATCTTTGATCGCTTCTACCGAGTAGATCAGTCTCGATCAAGAGCTGCCGGGGGATCGGGCTTAGGATTGTCAATCGTCAAAGCAATAATAGATGCGCACAAGGGCAAAATAGAAGTACAAAGTTCTACAGGGACTGGTACCACTTTTAGTGTCTTGTTACCGTTGAAATAGTTAGAGAGGCAAGAAACATTGAGATTTAGAAGTTTGATTGTGTGGATGTAGCTATCAATATCAATTGCTAAAAAACTATTTTGTCATGTTTGCATAGTTTACTTATTGACTTTCTTTGCCCTCCTATTCTTTGCTCTTATCTTGAGATTGGATTGTTTTATCCTTTTTGGCAGCTAATTTCATCGCAGCCATAATTTCTTGCGGACTAGCAGTAAGAGACGATGCTTTCATTATTAGAGCTTTTTCGCTCTCAGATAATTCTAGTTCTTCATCATTTGCTTTATTGCTTTCGCTGCCATTAGTTGCAGACTCGCCACTAATGCACTCATTGTCGGATGAATTAACTGAGTCGGATTGTGCTTGCATGGAATCATCTTCTTGTAGAAGAGATTTCAGACTCACGGGTTGGTTTCTCGAGCGAGCATTCTGAGTTACCTTTATTGACTGGGCGCTGCCGGACGGAATGGTATTTTTCTGGGAAGAATCAGAGTCTGATTGTGACGAATGGGCTTCAAGCGCTTTCTCTGACATAAGTGGATTTAAATTGGAACCTGCCTGAAGGTTGCCAATCGCCGGCATATTGCTCGTGGTTCTTCCTGAGTGCTCCCTCACCTTGGCCGATTTTATGTTCCGCGGTACATCGCTGACAGAGGATTTATTAATAGAAGATTGATTAGCTACTTCGGGCAAGGTGTCAGTGATAAAAGAGCCGGGCGAAGGCTTATTTTCCATTGAAATTTTGTTAGGGTTACCTGATTTAGGCACTGACGGCTCACTAGGTGTCCCGGCGGGGGTGGGAGTGGCAGTGGGAGCAGGTGCTGCTTCTTCCGTTTTTGACCAACCAAGTTCTTGCAAGCCTTGAGCAAAGGTGATTTTACCATCGGCCAGTTTCTCTAAACAAAAATCCAATACATATTTGGCGTCATGATGAGTTATGGCATTTTGTGTAATATTCTCATGACACTCAATTAAGACATCTGCTTGTGCACTGCTCAAATACCCTGTTTGAGTAAGTATTTGAGCTAAAATTCGCGGATTGCTTGCTGCTAAGTCAAGGGCGCTTTGAATGTCTTGTTCTGTCAACAACTGCGCATCTATTAATAGAGTGCCGAATAGAAGTTTGCTGCCGTCCGGTGCAGAACTGGATACTTTTTCCAACGCATCAGTCAAGCTTATTGAATTGAAATGCACCAGATTTAGACACTGACCTGCCTTTGTAGCATCCAAAGTATCGGACTCAACCAAAGACTGTAACTTTATGGCGGCTTCTATAATATCGCGCGTAATGTAGCCATGCTCTAGCAAAGCTTCACCTAACTGTTTTTCGGCAACTAAGCTAAATTCTAATGCATTCATGATATCTGTTTCGCTCAAGATGCCGGCTAAGACCAGGAACTCGCCTAGTCTCATACTTTTTCTGGTAGAAAGAACCGGTTGAGCATTGAAGACAGATGCCTCTTCCAACATACGTACACCGAGCTCATCAACTGCTTTGGTACGTATAATGTCAGAAAGGTATGAGACCGCTTCTTCGCGCACAACATTGCCATCACGCAGTTTTATCAGAACTTCCAGAGCTGCAGCCAAAGTGGTCTCGCTAATTACACTGTTAAGTATTAATATCCGACCTACTGGTAGACCAGTAGCCATCGATTTTTGAACGGCTACCGATAACTGTTCACCATTAATGAGATTGGCTTCCAGCAATATTTGCCCTAACTTATGACTGGGCACCAGTGAAGTGTCTTCGTTTTGGTGTTTCTGTGATGCTTCAGCAAAGGTCATGTGAGAGCGATGGGCAGCACTCAATGCCTTCAAAGCGCCATTCATGTCTACTATCTTATCTCTCAAAGCAACCTGCGCATCAATGGCTGCTTGCAAATCCTTTTGTGTAATAGAGCGCGCCATAATGAGCATCTGCCCTATTTGCATATGCTTATTACCGGCCAGCTTCAGAGCTTCGTCTAACTGATTTTGCTTAATTATTCCTGCTTTTAACAGCAATTCACCAATCAGAAAATCTGTTGACTGGCCAAACATTGTTTGTCTTGGTCTACGAAGATCAAATGACACAGATTACTACACCCATAAAACACAATCTTTTATTAACCTGCCCCGCAATTGCCTTGTATAATCATCATTTGCCCATCTTGGCTACTAATTTTTTTGAATTAACACTATTTCGCCGTCTAATTTCAAGAGATACCAAGAGCACCGAAATATCTGCCGGGCTAACACCTGCTATTCGACTTGCTTGCCCAAGTGTGTCTGGTTTTATACGCTCTAATTTTTCGCGTGCTTCTTTGGACAAATTAAGCAGCGACTGATAAGAAAAATCTTGCGGAAGACGCACACCATCTAGCTTTTCTACTTGATTTACTTGATTTTTCTGCCGTTCTATGTAGCCTGCATATTTAATCTCGGTTTCAAGCTCTAAACCCCATCGGAATGGCGTTTCCAGACTTTCGGGAGCCATTTTTTCGACCAAGCTATATGGCACTTTTGGACGACGTAACAATTCTAATAAGGTAATCGGATTTTTAATTTCCTCGCCATAAATAGAAAGTTCTTCTTTCCAGCCAGGACTCGAGCTGACACGGGTTTTAGCCAATCGTTCACGTTCGTTTTCGATTGCTTCATACTTTTCATTGAAATTTGCCCAGCGCTCATCATCCACCAAGCCGACTGCCCTACCAGCTTGAGTTAGACGCCGGTCAGCATTATCTTGACGCAAAAGCAGGCGATATTCAGAACGAGACGTCATCATACGATAAGGTTCATTAATTTCTTTTGTTACCAAATCGTCGATGAGTGTCGCTAGGTAACTGGAAGAACGCGATAGATTAAAGAATTCCCGATCTTTTGTGTATAAAGCGGCATTGATGCCAGCCATAATGCCCTGGGCGGCGGCTTCTTCATAGCCACTAGTACCTAACATCTGGCCGGCAGCAAAAAAACCTGGCAAGTCTTTGGACATAAGAGAATGATTAAACTGAATTGCAGGCAAATAATCATATTCCACCGCGTAAGCGGGGCGAATCATAACAGTATTTTCAAGTCCAGGCATAGATTTAATAATTTCTTGCTGGACCGAAATAGGTAAGCTGGTAGAGCATCCTTGGAGATAAATTTCATATGTAGAGCGCCCTTCTGGTTCCAGAAATAAAACGTGCGAATCTTTATCAGCGAAGCGTACAATTTTATCTTCTATCGAAGGGCAGTAACGCGGTCCTACCCCGTGGATCAAACCTGAATACATCGGAGACAAGTGAAGGTTTTTTCTGATTACTTCATGAGTAATTTCAGTTGTTCTGGTTTGATAACATGGCACCTGTTCTAGGACAGGTCTATCTTTTAGAAAAGAGAAAAATTGCAATTGCTCATCACCAGGTACACACGGGAGATGGCTGTAGTCAATTGTGCGTCCGTCCAGTCTTGGTGGAGTGCCGGTTTTCAGCCGCCCCAGTCTAAAACCTGAAGATCTGAGCATTTCTGAAAGTCCAGTAGCCGGAAATTCACCTGCCCGCCCGGCAGGCATAGTTTCCTGACCTATCCAGATGGTGCCTTCCAAAAAGGTGCCAGCACTTAAAACAACTGCTGCAGCTTCGATTTGTTCACCAAAGGCTAGTTCGACACCGGCGATTTTATTATTCTTGGTCAATAATTTTTTGACCATTCCCTGGCGTAGAGTCAGCTTCGGTAGTGATTCCATGAAATGCTTCATAAAAACGCTATATTCACGCTTGTCCGACTGTGCTCTTAAGGATTGCACTGCTGGCCCGCGGCTCGTATTCAAAGTGCGCATTTGCAAATAGGTAGCATCAGCGGCAATACCCATCACACCGCCCAAAGCATCAATTTCTTTAACAAGATGAGACTTACCAGGGCCACCAATAGCTGGATTGCAAGGCATAGCTCCGATGGTGTCCAGGTTGACCGCTAAAAGCAGCGTTTCACAGTCAAGCTTGGCTGCTGCGTGAGCTGCCTCAATACCGGCGTGTCCGCCACCAATAACAATAACATCGTATCTGGCTTTCATTTATAATAATCTGCAGAAGGTACCGGTCTTACTGTAGCATCTTAAAATGCTAGCTTCAAGCCCACTATTTCAGTGCCAGTCTTGATATAACCAATTATTATTAATTTTGTTCTCTCTGGCTTTAAACTTTCAATTTTGCCTTAATAGATAAAAAATGAAATGTCCTTTGCCTGGTAATGTTATCTCCAAATTATTGTTAGTACTGCTACTAGCGATAAGCACAACTACTGCCGTCAATGCAAAGGAAGTAATATCTCCAGAAAAATTTTCTGGAGATATTGCCGAAGGCTATAGGGCAGCACAAAAAGCAAAAGACATATGCAGCAAGTTGTTTTGCTACTGCGGCTGCGACCTAACCGACGAGCACACAAGCTTACTTGACTGTTTCACGAGTATGCATGGGGTAGATTGTGCCATCTGCCAAGAAGAGGCAATCATTGCCAGCAATATGAAAGAACAAGGCAAAACTTTAGCTCAGATTCAAAAGGCTATCGATGATAAATTTGCTGGACAATATCCCTGGGAGGAGGCTAGTCCCACTTTTGAAAAGTATTTAAAAACTGTCAGGGCTTCTGATACTAATAAGGTGAAGAGCCAAACTAGCAACACCAAATATAATACCAAGAGGGGCACTCTGCCAAAGAAGGCAAAAGGCAGTTGTTGCGGTCATTAATTAGCGGACCGGCTATTAAAAGCAACAGGACAAATGTTAGTTGTCCTCCTTATTAGAAAATCAACAGGCACGGATAATAACGCCATCGTTCAAATTAAATTAGATAATCGCATAAAACAGTCAGTACCAAATACAACACCAAATTCTAAATATAACTGGGAAAATCAAAAGCCCAAGACCAGACATTAAAATATCGATTTAATATACTATTTTCTTTAAAATTTGCTAAACTTGGGAACAGTGATTATTTCTTATTAGCCTAAAAATAGAGTCTCTTTAGATATGCAAGATCGACAAATTGATTATCAACAAAATATTACTTTATATCTTGACGAAAGCTCGGCATTCAATCGCCACCTGTTGTCGCTAATTAAACAATGGGATACAAAACAAAATATCGATGTACACAGCATCAAGTCCAATGGTTGTCTCTCTTCCCAGTGTCAATCTGGCCTGAAAACTACAAAGCACAAACAATTTTATAACGACAGCCTAGAGGTTGTAGATAAAAATGGCAGCAGCTTTCAAGGCGCGGAGGCGGTGCCTATAATTCTGAAACATTTGCCTTTTGGTAAATTAGCAGCAGCTTTTTATATCTTGCCTGGTACCATGTGGGTTACCAAGCAACTTTATTCTTTACCTTTCACTCACTAGAGAGACAGTGAAAAGATTGATCTTACTAGTAGGAGTGCCTGGTTCCGGCAAAACTACATTGGCGCAAAACCTAGTTAGCAAAGGCTTTGATCGTTTGTGTGCAGACGATATTCGACTAGAACTTTATGGGGATGCTGCTCAACAAGGCGATCCTAAGCGGGTATTTGCCATATTTTTTGAGCGCTTCGAAACTTTACTAAAAGAGGGCAAGAATATCGTTGTTGATAATATGAATGTAAAATTGGAACATCGCCAGCAAATTACTGCTATGGCGCGAAATTCTAATTATACGAACATACAAATTTGGGTGTTAGATGTTCCCTTAGATATTTGTTTGGCAAGGAATAGAAAGCGCGAGCGTCAGGTGCCAGAAGATGTAATCACTAATTCCTTTAACACGCTAAATAGACAAGGAAAGCCAAAAACCGAAGAGGGAGAAATAGTTATTGTCAAAGCAGACGAATCTGGACAATGGCAATTCACATTCCCGCAGTGATTCAAAATCAGCACCTGGTCAATCACTCAGTCAGACAAATCAGGGTAAACTATTGCTAATAAAGCGGCTGGCTATTTTGTAAAAGATACAAGTACATTGACGGTCTAAGCTGGACCAATGTATGATTCCTATAAATATCTTGCAGCAGATGGTAAATCAAGAGTGTCTACCAAAAACATTGCTACCAGCAAATATACTCAGCTAGCCGATCTTATTGACAAAGAACGGATAGCTAATTCTCTCGAGCATCTAGCTAATATTAGTGATCCTGCTTTTGGCTCAACCGGCGTAACACGGCTTGCTTATTCAGACACAGATATCAAAGGCAAAAATTATATTGCCGATCTAATGACAGAAGCTGGTCTAGAAGTTAGAGTATCTCCTATTGGTAATACATTCGGTCGCTTAAATGGTCCTAAATGCGATCGGTCTCTCGTCCTAACTGGATCACATACGGATTCAGTCATTAATGGCGGGCGTTTCGATGGCATAGTCGGCGTAATTTGTGCCATAGAAGCGCTTAGAGTTTTGCAGCAAGTAAAAGACGATTTAATTCATCCTCTAGAAGTAATAGACTTCACTATGGAGGAATCAGCTCGATTCAGCTTAGGTCTTTTTGGTGGCAAAGTATTTATGGGTGAAGTAAGGGGAGAAAACTCGCTACTTCTAAAAGACGACAAAGGTATTAGCTTAGCTGAAGCTTTACAAAATGTAGAAACACTGAAACACTTCAAAAAAGATACTAAAAGCAGTTTTGATGCACCTATGAAAAGAGCCTTGCGGGTGGTAGAAGAGTCAGCAGCAGATATTAAAACAATTCATGCTTATGTTGAATTGCATGTGGAACAAGCGGGCTTTTTAGAAGAGGCCAAAATACCTATTGGTATCGTGAGCGGTGCAGCAATGCCAACGCGGTGGGCCATTGAAATTATCGGTGAACAGGCACATTCCGGTACCACGCCGATGGAACGCCGCAAGGGTGCCCTAGTTCCAGCATCTGAATTTGTTTTACAAGTGGACAAAATCTGCAAAGAGGAGGCTGCTCACGGTACAGTGGGTGCCATAACAAAAATCTCAGTTGAGCCCAATGCTATGAATACTGTGCCAGGTAAATGTTCAATGTTTTTAGATTTACGTAGCACAAACAAAGAATCCAAAGATAGAGTGAAAAATCTGCTGCTTAAAAAGCTGGACGAAATTTGCACTAAATATGGTGTCACACTTTCTCGCAAAGTGATAAGCGAAGATGATCCCAAAACTTTTTCTCCCAATATTATGGCGATAAGTCAAAAAGCCTGTGAAAGTTTGGGTGTGCAATGCATGGTCATGCCCAGCAGAGCAGGACACGACGCTTGCACCGTATCTAATCATATAAAAGAAGTTGGTATGATATTTATACCAAGTAAAGGTGGCGTAAGCCACCACCATGAAGAATGGACCGATATAAATGATATTGTGTTAGGCACCAAAATTCTTTTGCTGACACTATTAGAATTGGCAACCAGGAAAGCATAGTTTGAAATGGTAAAAGTAAACGGTAGCTCAAAATCCGCTAAACCGGTGCCAGCATTGGGTTGGTCGGGACGGCGCCACATAGTCGATACACGCGACATGACTTTAGCAGAAATCAAATATCTGTTGACGGCAGCACAAAAGTACAAAGAAGGCGGACCAGAAGCTTTACCTTTACCTAAAGAACTTCAGGGTCAAGGTATGGCTAATGTTTTTTATGAGAATTCAACACGCACACGCAGCAGTTTCGAATTTGCCGGCAAAGTCCTGCGTTTGAATGTAGTAAATGTTGACAGTAAAGTTTCTTCCGCGAATAAAGGTGAGTCTATAGAAGATACCGGTCGCAATTTAGCGGCAATGGGATTTAAAATAATCGTGCAGAGACATTCGGCTGCCGGTGCCTGCGACCTTCTCGTTCAGGCCATAGGTGACAAATCCTGCATTATCAATGCCGGAGAAGGAGCGAGCTCACACCCTAGCCAAGCTTTACTCGACGCCATGACAATGTTAGAGTGCAGAGAAAATTTGCGCGGTGCTAAAGTAGCTATAGTAGGCGACATTAGCCATAGTCGTGTTGCGCGTTCTAATTTGTGGTTATTACAAACTTTGGGCGCAGAAGTGCATTTTGCTGGACCACCAACACTTATGCCTAGCTATTTGCTCAATCTTGGTGCTCACGTTCATATGCGCCCAGAAGACGCAATAAGAAACGCGGATTTTGTCATGGTCCTAAGACTGCAGATGGAAAGACAACAGAGCGGGCTAATTCCGAGCATAGATGAATATCAACGAGTTTTTCGAATTGATCATGATCGATTAGCGCTAGGCAAAGCGGACGTCAAAGTGCTTCATCCGCAGCCAATGAACCGTGATATAGAAATTACTTACAGCCTTGCAGATGATAAAAGATTTTCTTTAATGGACCAGCAAGTTAGTAATGGCTTTGCCATGAGAATGGCTATTTTGCACACACTTTTGACCCAAAGCGATAAATCATGAAAGAGAAGAACTTATTACTAAAAAATGCCACTGTGTTCACGGCGGATAAAGTTGGCAAAATAAAGAAACTGGATAAAGGACCAATTGATCTGCGAATCTGTGGTACTTCCATATCTGAGATAGGCAAGACACTAGCTGTGACATCAGACGACAGAGTGATAGATCTTACCGGACTAACAATTGTGCCGGGTTTAATTGATTTACATGCACACTTGAGAGATTTCGACCAATTTGATATAGATGACTTTGGTACCGGTGCCCGTACTGCGGCATCCGGCGGTTTTACCACAGTCGTTGCTATGGCAAATACCAGCCCACTGCGGGACAATATCAATGCTCTCAAAGATACCCTAGAACGCATAAGACAAGTAGCTTGTATTGATATTTTGCCCGTCGCTGCAGTAACTAAAGGATTGGCGGGAGAAGAATTAACTAATATGGTCGAGTTGTCGGAAAATGGCGCTGTTGCGTTCTCCGATGATGGACTGCCTATCATGAATATGGGTGTATTCCGTCGTGCTCTATCTTACTTAGCTTTGACAAAGTCATTTATCATTAGTCATTCGGAAGATAAACATCTCTCCGGAAATGGCGTAATGAATGAATCTCCCCAGTCGACCCGTCTTGGACTCCCATGTTCACCAGCGGCTTCGGAAGCTGTAGCGGTAGCTCGTGAAATAGAGGTTTTACGACTGCAAGGCGGTCGCTTGCATTTTACTCATGTTTCTACTGCTGCGGCGGTAGCCTTGATCAAAAAGCTAAAGAAGATGGGTTGCGAGTAACTGCGGATGTAACCCCCCACCACTTAACTTTACAAGATGAAAATGTTGTGTCCTATGATTCCAACTTTAAAATGAATCCGCCATTACGTTCCCAGAAAGATCAACAAGCGCTTTTAGCGGCAATTGCTGAAGGAACTATAGACGCTATTGCCACAGATCATGCTCCCTGGTCGGCTCTTTACAAAATGAGACCATTCGAGCACTGCTCTTCTGGAATACTTGGTTTTGAAACTGCTTTTCCCCTCGTATATGAAGCGTTAGTTGTGTCTAAAATAATTTCTCTTGAACATATGATTGAATTACTTACGACTAGGCCCGCCAGCATACTCAATATTGCAGAAAAGCAAATAGCTCCCGGTAAGGATGCTAATCTAGCCATACTAGATCTTGAGCAAACATGGACTTATGACGTTAATCAAAGTTTTTCCAAAAGTCGTAACTCTCCCTTTCACGGCAGAAAACTTATTAGCAAAAATGTTATGACCATATATAAAGGCAAAGTAGTTTTTCAAGACGAAAATCGCTTGGCCGCATTGTGTCGATAATATGCTCGAAATAAATGCCGCCAGGAAGAAGTCTTTGTCTATAAGAGAGCATGAGCTTGCGTTTGGTAAACAAACATTTATCATGGGTAGAACGTATCGAATTGAAGGGAGAACCGTGGGTGGTGCCTAAAGACATTCACGGGATAGCGCCTTTCATGGCGGGGCATACGCTAAATTGGAAGATAGTTAATTCATGATACAAACTACTTTATAGCTGATTTTTTTGCCCGAATAATTTCAGCCAATTCTTTTAGATAATCATTCAGCTCAAGTTGATGAGCAGTAGCCAACTTTTCCAAAATATTGATGGTTACTCGATGCCCTATGCTTTCAACCCTGTATAGCTGCCTAGCAGACAACTTAACCAATTTTTGAACTTTCTGTTGTGTAAGTCCGTGACGTTTACGCAATTCGGCAATGGCTTGTCCATAATCTTTGTCATACGTTACTTGCTCAATGGCTTTTTTCTCTCTATATTTCTTGTCTGTATTATATTTTATTGATTCTATATTGAGGTGCACATCGTAATTTGGCCAATACAGATAATTACCAAATTCATGAATCCTAAACTTAGTGCGATCGTTGACAGCAATTTTTGCCAGAGCAAGAAAATTTTTGAACGATATAGAATAACGTTTTGTGGCACAGCTTTTCACAATAAGATTATCAATTTCTACCCATGCAGTAGCAATAGTTTCATCTTCAACTCCGTCATGCCATGCTAGCAAAATTCTATTAAGCTCTTGCCATTTATCAAAAATGTAAAATTTAGACTTGGTATTTTTAAGTCCAGGTTTGTCCAAGATAGCATTGGCATTTACATCAGATTGGATAAATACTGCTTTGAATAACCCGAATTCTTTTTTCTTATGCCCTCCTAGGGCGCTCAAAGGTAAAACAAGCAATGCTGTCTCGTTAGAAGCAAATTTTTTTGTGCTGGGTATAATTCTAAAAAGATTGGGTTGACAAAGATTTTGCTTAGCTTTAATGTCTGGCATCACTATTAGTGGCTTTTTATTTCTAGCTAGACTAGCGATCATTTTTATTCACCTTGTAGATAATCCCATTGCGCTTCCAGAGCAATTTTGTGCTGGTCGATCAGTAACAATAATTCTTTAGTCTTACTCTTGGATAGCGGGTTGTAGTTAATTGGCCATCTTAATGGTCTTTTCGGTCTGGTTTCTATATGAGTTTGAGTACAAAACATAAATAGAATTTTCACCTCCCAACGCTCACCTAACTGAGATAAATGGAAATGTTTTGGAGCGTGATCTCTAGGGTAAAAGACAAGTTCATATCCATCCAAAGCAAAGGCTGCCACTTTAACCACTGTGGTCTCTCCATAGATTATATATCCTAATCCGACATTAATATATTAGATTTACATAATGTCCGATGAGGATTGTCGACTGTCTGACTAATAACGAAAATCACCGTTACTTAGTTCAAACGAAGATAACTTTTAAGTGATGCCTCGTTTCTAGAATTTCTGCCTAGACAATTTCACTTTTCTTTGTATGCATAAAGCTACCAGCTATATTTATGTTAATTTAGTTAGATGCTGTTACCACCTGAAGAACGACTGGCCAAAGGCCGCATTTTGAGAATTCGCAATCATGAGCTTGTGTTTGGTAAGCAAACATTTATCATGGGTATTATAAATGTCACATCTGATTCGTTCTCTCAAGACGGGCTTTTAGATACAGAACAGGCAGTGTTGCTGGCATTGGAGCAAATAAAACAAGGCGCACGGCTAATTGATATTGGTGGGCAATCGACTCGTCCTGGATATGAACCAGTTGATGAGCAGAGACAAATTGAAAGAATTATTCCGGTAATAAAGGCATTGCGCAAAGTGAGCGATGTAATAATTTCAGTAGATACGTTTTCGGTAGAAGTAGCCGAGCAAGCATTCGCGCATGGTGCCGATATCTTAAACTCTATCTGGGGGCTGACGGATGATCTACTGGCATTTATCAAACAAAAACCTGTACCAATTGTTGTCGTGCACAACAAGAAAGAACCGGATTATCCCGGAGGTTTGATTCAAGAAGTGCGAAATTGGCTATCGGAAAATGCGCAAAAAGCAATGAACGCCGGATTACGCCACGAGCAAATAATTCTTGATCCTGGTATTGGTTTTGGCAAAACAGCTGACCACAATATAGAGATAATATCCCAATTTGCTCAAATCGGAGCATTGGGTTTTCCCACTCTTATAGGCACGTCGCGTAAATCGACAATTGGTAAACTTACCGAGCGTCCAGTAGATGCAAGAGTTTTTGGCACCGCCGCCACTGTAGCTTTTGCCATTGCGCAAGGTGTAGATATAGTACGCGTGCACGATGTGGAAGAAATAGCTGACGTAGTAAAAGTAAGCGATGCATTGGTTCGCAATTGGCGCCCTACTAATTGGAATGCTAGTTAGTTTACGAACAAAAAACCATGGATAAAAAGAAAAATCTAGCTAAATCATATATAGCACTTGGTTCAAACGTTGGTGATCCACTTGCAAACGTTCGGCAGGCAATCGAAAAATTATCAGCAGACTATAAGCTCTGTGCTAAGTCTAGTCTTTATTTGACTAAGCCTTGGGGATATGTGGACCAATCAGACTTCATTAATGCAGTTGTGTTAATAGAAACTGACTTATCACCACATCTATTACTCAAAGAATTACAGGCAATTGAAAAAGATATGGGCAGAGAGCGTCATATTCACTGGGGTCCAAGAACAATTGATCTCGATATTCTTACTTATAATGACGAGACTATACACGAGCCTGATTTGATCATTCCTCATCGCTACATGCTGGAACGAGCTTTCGTATTAGCGCCGCTCTGTGAAATAGATACCAGCTATTCGGAAGCGTATAACAGCTTACCTCGCAAGCAGCACAATGAAATCCAACGCCTTTAACCGAATTATTTACTGTTATAGTAAAATAAGAGGATGGTTAATTAAGACCTAATCAAATTTAGGAAATCAACTTGCTATGGATATAGTGGAGCGTATAGTTGCAAAAAGAAAGCCTATTCTGCAAATATGTGCCGCTCATGGTGCAGATAATGTGCGTATCTTTGGTTCTTGTGCAAGAAATGACTATGATGAAAAAAGCGATGTAGATATATTGGTTCATTTTAATAGCAAAGGTGATGCTTTTAATTATCTTAAAATGTTGGATTTATTAAAGTCAGATCTGGAAAATATTTTAGATGCTAAAGTGGATATTCTAGATGAGGATGCCTTACGTGGCCCTATACGCGAATTGATTTTCGAAGAGGCTGTTGCATTGTGACAGACGATAGGATAAGGATTACTAAACTAAAAGAGTGCATTGGCAACATTAATGAATACACCTCTCAAGGCAAAGGCTATTTTTTAAAGGACTCTAGAACGCAAGATGCTATATTGCGAAACTTTCAAGTCATAGGACAAATAGTAAAAGACCTGTCTGCTGAAATAAAGCAAGAATATCCTGCGGACTGGAAGGAAGCCGCACGCTTTCGCGATAAGATTACTCACGATTATTTCGAAATTGATTTAGAGATCGTTTGGGATGTTATTGAAAATAAAATTCCTAAGCTCAAACGAATTGTGCACAAAATTGCAGAAGATAAAAAGGCTCTCTGGGAAAAACAGAAAGAAAGCAAATTGCAACAGCTTTTGGCGAAAGAACAAGACTACGGAAATATCTAAATTTAGCGTTTAATGAGTAACACAAGTAGATTTAACGCTCGTAAGTGGCATAATACCGTCTAGTACTTTCCACAAAGCGGCTGCTGTTTTTTCTACGCTGTGCAAAGCCAATTTCATTTTGTTAGAGTCATTGTCAATTTCTTTTTCAATTAATTGGCGCCAGGTTTGAGCATGCTCTATGTCGGCAACACTATGGACCGAAAAATATTTGCAAGTTTTAGCATCAGCACTGTATCTATTTTTAAGTCCTGCTTCCTTCTCCTGAGCTATGCGTGGTACTTGAGACTCATAAGCATAGAAGGCTGCCAGTGCTTCAACAGTGTCACCTTCTTTGGCATAGTCATAAAATTGGGTCATCAATTGTTTGACTTCAGAAATAGATTCTATGTTTTTCACTTGCTCTTGATTAGCACCCATACCATAAGCAAAGTCTAACCACATATCAGAATGGGAAGTGCCACTAGCAGACTTAGATCCTAATTCATCTTGACGATTGTCTTCTATTGTTGAGCGTAATTGTCCTTCAGGCAGACGCTTTTCTAAAGCTTCTAAATAGCTGGGGAAGGCCTCTACATGAGGATAATATTGCAGAGCATATGCACTTAAATCTTCCCTAGTTAATTCACCATTGCTCCACGCTTGATAATAAGGGTGTTTGAGCAAGTCGTACTTGGCTATTGTTTTTTCTACTTCTGACCAAAAGAATTTTTTATCCATGACGATTATTCCCACAAAAACCTAAGTAAATATTTGAGCAATCATAACATCTTTGCTTTTGCTATCTCCATTTGATGTCACGGTTAGATTCTTTCGTGACGTAACACGCACTGGCAATGACCAATGTTGAAGTTGAGACAATACCAGAAAAAATTAGTGCATGATTTCCCAAACATTTGGATAACATTCTTAAGTGAGACAACAGTTGATGTCACGGTAACATTCTTTCGTGAGGTAATACGAGTCACCACGGGCTCAATACAAGCAGAGAGGCTGTCAAGATAGCGCAAGCCGCGCTATCCTAGTAATATCGAATTAATTTAACACAAGGATAAGATGTAACTAAACAAGGCTAGATCTTTTTCGCATTCACATCGCAAGTTTTAGAACTGTGTCCTGGCCGTATGTTTGACATTGTTTTGTCATCGCTTGTTTTTAACGCACAGAAATGCCTAGACTTGAAGAGTTGTTTAAGTTACCTCGCCAGATTACCCTCATTTCGCAGATACCAGCATAGTCATTTGAGTCCCCAACGATCACAAGTATAGTGAGCCCAGGCAATTCGCTTTCGCATCAGTCAATTCCTTTCCGAAGGAGGCTGCGAGAATGATCAGTTTCAGAACACGGCGCAAGAGCTACACCTTCGTCCTGCCGAGCAAAGTCTTAGCACCCTTTCCGTACCGGCCTCAATGGGAGACGATTGCCTCCCATTGGGACATTCAGTCATTAGAACGGCTGGTGGACAGCCAATGGCGGGTGATCCTCCCTGGCTGGGAGCTTACGGACAGCTGTCACACCGGAGAGAATCGATTTTTAAACGACGATGAGGGTCGCGAGCGAGCTGAGATTTACCCGAGCCGAGGTGGCAAGCCCGGTCTTATCGCGCTGCGACCGCGCTACCGGATCCAAGTGTGGAAGGAACCAGAAGGCGGACTGATCCACGCCATTCACGTCATCCTCGATACCGGGGTGGTACCGGTCGAAGTTATCTGGGACAGTAGGGAGTTCAAATACGCGACGGATTATGCGGCGGTTCGGAAAGGCACGGAAATCAGATGCACCACGGGAGGGCTTTTCGCTCAAACAGGGTGCACTGCTTGGCTGAAGCTAGAATATCGCCGGGCTGCGGCATTTCTTGACTCGGAGCACACCGACAAAGATCGTCGTCGGTGGAGGGATCCTTTTGAGTACTGGGAACCCCTCTGAAGTACAGTCGGTACGTCGATGCTCGGCCAATCATCGGTAAAGGTTGGCCGAGCATTGAGACCTTTTTTATTTCTGTTTTTTATTTTAGAAAGAGAACAAGAATTCTAGATCTTCTTTAGTCAATTCTTTGGCAATTGACTCGTCGCCAGCACCAATAATTAAGTCGGCTAATTCTTTCTTTTTCTTTTGTAAGGCAATAATTTTTTCTTCTACTGTACCGCGAGTAATAAGTTTGTAATTGAAAACATGGCGTGTCTGTCCAATACGGTGTGCACGGTCTGTAGCTTGGTTTTCGACAGCTGGATTCCACCAAGGGTCATAATGAATGACATAATCGGCGCCGGTTAAATTCAAACCGGTACCACCAGCTTTCAGGCTAATCAAGAAAATGGGAATAGTAGGATCGGCATTGAAGCGATTCACACGATCTAGGCGCTCTTTAGCAGGAACTTGTCCGTCTATATACTCGTAAGTGTAGCCAGCAGCTTGTAATTCTTTTTCGATAATAGAAAGCATTGAGACAAATGAACTAAAAACAAGTATTTTGTGTCCTTCTTCGACAATTTCACCGATCATAGCCATCAAGGCTGTCAGTTTTGCTGAGCCAAGTGGTGGGGATGAACCATTACCATTGCTCTTGCTACCGTTTTCACCATTTTTACCGCCATTAGACTTAGTTGGCATAGTAGAAACCTTTTCGGTTCTCACTTTAGATTGAGGCGGATCTTTAACTATGCGCGGATCACAGCATACTTGGCGCAATCTAAGCAGAGCGGTAAGCACTGAAATTGGCGATCTTGTTTTTCCATCAGATCCGATTTCACTGAATACCTTTTGCCTGCATTCATCAAGCACATCCAAATACAATGCGCGCTGATCATCTTCCAGTTCGCACAGATTGACAATGTCAGTGCGGTCGGGTAATTCTTTTTCCACCTGGCTTTTAAGCCGTCGCAAGATAAAAGGACTGACAATCTTTCTAAGCTTTTGCCCAGCGCCTTCCATACCTGCCTCAATTGGCCTTTCATAAGAATCGTTAAAGTCTTTATAGGCACCTAAAAATTCTGGCATTAAGAAATCGAAAAGCGACCAAAGTTCTTTCAACCTGTTTTCTACAGGCGTACCAGACAAGGCTATACGATGAAAAGCTTTGATACTTTTGCAACCAATAGCTCCCACAGAATCAGGGTTTTTAATATTTTGTGCTTCGTCAAGAACTAAATATTCAAATTGATATTTTTTCAAAGTTTCATAATCACGGCGGATGATACCGTATGTGGTGAATACTACATCTGGACAACGCAAATTATCAGGACTTAAACGCGAAAGAATCTCATTACGATCGCGTCCCAAGAATAAAGCAGTGACAATGGAAGGAGTGAATTTTTGTGCTTCGCTGAGCCAATTATATACCACTGACGTAGGAGCAACCACTAGCGACGGCGCGCGCTTCGGGCTGCCATTTTTATTTTTATGATGAGTTAGCAATAATGCCAGGGTTTGAATCGTTTTACCTAAACCCATATCGTCAGCAAGGATACCCGCTAACCCGTATTCGCGCAAAAATCCTAGCCAATTGCAGCCTTCCTGCTGATATTCTCTTAAACTTCCTGAGAAATCTTTGTTTATAGTCAATAAAGGTAAACTACCGAAGTTGTAAATTTTTTCTACGAACTTGCTAAATCCGACATCTGGTACTATTTTTACTCCATTGGTTTCAAGAGCATGTAAAATCAATAAAGCTTGATACAGTGGTCTGGACTTTTCTTGGCTTTGTCCAATCAATTTAAGCAAACCAAGCAAAGTGGTTGCTTCCAGATGAACATTTTTGCTGTCAGGTAATTTGACATAATTTCGATTTCGGAAAAGACTTTCGACGACATTGCCAAAAGGAACAGACTGTCCATCACTCGAACATAACAAGTCAAGATCAAACTTGTAAGAATCTTCGGTTAAAGAAAGCTTCGCTTCCAAGTTTAAGCCCTCGCCGCTCACCCGGTAAATATTTAAGTTCTCAAAGCCGGATATTTCCCAATCGGCACATTGGGGGGAGGAGAGGTAATAGACGGCGTCCAAAGCAGGTTCGGCCACAAAGAAAAATCGATCAACAAGCACTCGATCTGGCTGCAAATTGTTTAAAAATCTGCGCACTTCGCTTTCTTGAGCCCAGGCGCGTCTAACCCAAACACTTTGTCCGTTCTCCGAAATGGTTCGAGTATAAGTTTCTGACTCAACAGCAGAAGTTTCATCTCGTGAAGGTAATACAAGCTCGCCATAGCGAAACCCAAGACTGACTTCTAACTGCACATCATCGGGATTACTTTCGCCCGCCTCTCTATTAGCACGTTGCTTTTCACTTAATTTAATTACAACTTGAGGGGGCTCCGTTATTGCCACCGGAATTGGTGCAGAAGAATCATCAAGTCGCACTGCCATTCGTTTCATTAATACCGGCAAATCAACCGAAAGAAATTTAGGCACTATATCAAGCTTTATGGTCATTTGACCAAAAGCATCAAAATAAGGGAAAAGCCTATGTATCGGGCTTAAATCAATAGGGTAAAAAGCATTTTCTGACAACACCCAACTAGAACTTCCCATAAAATAAATCGCATGCTCAAGCGCAGTGCCATCTTCTTTAAGGGCGGCAAGTTTCAATAATAATTCACCGTTCTCTGTCTCCGATAAAATTGCTTGAGGTTTAACAGCCTCATGGCAGAATGATAGTTTCTCATTATTAATTGTATTGACTAATTGGCAGCATACACTTAAATGTCCTACTACAATACCTTCTTCACCACGCGGGATGCGATGCCCACCAGCAGTTCCTTTTGTAGTTTGGGGCAAAGAAGCAAGATATTTAATCAGACGATACATACGAGAGCCAGATTCAAAAGTATCCATTGTTTCTGGCGGCACTTTGAGTATATTTACTTTGCCTTGGGGGGTATCGGGTATAATACCTACAATTAGTGCTAAAGGCTTTTCTAGAACAAGCATGCCTAGACTCACTTCAGAATGGGCGAGAGACAGAAGAGCCTCAATATTAGCTTTGCTTGATTCGGAAACGGCTGTAGAGTCGTCTGATTGCGCGCTTTGGGCATTGACCACTTTACTTACCAAAGATCTTGGATCATCGAGCAAATCTTTCGCTTTTGACGCTCGCTCTTGTCCACTTTCTCTGCTTGAATCTGATTCAGCTAAATCAAAACGCGTACCCGGTGCTATTCGAGCAATATGGGTGAGCAGAACAGCAATCGAATGTTTGCAAAGTTCTTCGAAATACGGGCAAGAACAATCTGCCTTAAACTCATTGCTACTAACTACTTTAACTGTGACTTTATATGGTTGGGGCTCTGATCCAATAACCAAAGCTTCTATATAATCGCCATTTGCACTCTCTTCATACTTGAGTACTTTTTTCCGGCGGTAATATTGCACACCACGACGATAAACAGGTTCGCTAGCTGCCTCTTGAACTGCAGTGAGTGAAATTCCTAATTTTCGCTGAGAAGCTGGTTTCATATCATGAAGCTCTTAGGGTGCCACGTATTCCCTTTAACCTGCTAAACAGCAAGTTGATTCAATAACCTCATATATTAAAACGCACCTAAATAAGGGCGCCAAAATTTGGGCTATCGCGACTATGCATAAAGCTTATCACGAACTGGCAATGTTAAAAGAGCCTGGTAGTAAGGGGATAAATAATTAAATTGCCTCTTTACTTCGCCAGTATAATAAAAATTGGTTTAGAATGAAAGGTGCGGGGTGACGAATTAATGGTCGGTGATAGGTCTAACCAACTGCTGGGCGAACTCTTAACAGAGGCCGGTTTGTTAGAAATAGATGATTTAAGAGAAGCCGCGCATATTGCCCGCGGTCAGAATCTTCCTATTGGAAAAGTTTTAGTGATGTCTGGTTACATCTCAAAAGAACTTTTGAAAGCTTCGATTGAGGTGCAATCTCGTCTAAAAGATGATCAGATTGAATACGATTCAGCCATGAAAGCGTTAAATCTGGTAAGCACCGTCAAGTGCTCATTAGAAGAAGCTCTCACTAAATTGGGCATAGAACCACTTAGATCTGCTGATTCAACAAGTTATCGCTTGGGCGCACTTTTATTAGGCTCATCTTTGGTTAGTCAGTCGGATTTTGACGCGGCCTTGGCGGAGAGTCATCGCTGTGGTTTGCCACTAGGCAGAGTGTTGGTCAATCTGGAAATACTTTCAGAGGAGACGATTGATGATGCCTTAGGCATTCAAAAGCTGTTGCGTGGTGGTCAAATAACTAAAGAGGAAGCTATCGAATCTTTAGTTGAAAGCAAAGAGAAAAAACTGAGCGATCACGAAAATGCACTCGCTAAGGCAGAGCAAAGCAATTCCCAAAAATTGACAGCATCCGTTGAAACAGTTAGTACTACCGTGGAGACAGAAGCTATATCGCTTGAGAATGCCGGAGACACATTGATCAAGGACGCAGAACAAAAGACGCCTAATCAAGCATTTCCTAAATTAGAGAGCTTGACCCTGCACCACATGCTACTTATGGCAGGACTGGTCCAAACATCCGCATTAGAAAGTGCAATCAAGGATGGATTAAAAAAGCCAGAGATTATGGGAATTATTTTAAAACGCTCGGGTATATTGGAAGATTTTGTAATAGATGCTGCTCAAGAATGTTGTCAACTAATAGCTGCCGGACACCTAAAGCCTGAACAAGCGATAATAGTCCTACATCAATGCCAGCGCACACGCAATTCGATACGAGACTGTCTATTCGAGTTTGGTTGGAAAGAAAAAAGCCAGATTGTTTGGTGAAGAGCTTAGTTTTAACATGAAATAGAAGTTCTTGAAAATCGATTTATGGTATGAATTTGCCATACTAATAATTGATAAATTACTCTACATTACAGGAGAGTTGGGATGTTACAGCAAAAATTACATTATAAGCCCTATGTTGAGAAGGATTTCACCCATCTTAAAGGTCTAACCGGAATTTCGGACAAAACACTAGAAATTCACCTGGGACTTTATTCTGGCTATGTGAAGAATACGAATATCCTCAATGAGAAGGTTGTCGAATTAATCGAAGGCAATAAATCGGGTAGCCCTGAATATAGCGAAATAAAAAGACGATATGGCTTCGAATACAACGGCATGCGTTTACATGAGTATTATTTCGGCAATCTAAAATCGGGCGGCTCTGAATTAAAAGAAAGTTCGACCTTAGGCAAAACTATAGCCGAAACATATGGAGAGCTTGCTGCTTGGAAAAACGACTTCGCCAAAGTAGGTAGCATGCGCGGGGTCGGCTGGGCTATTCTTTTCAAGACCCAATGACTAAAGTTCTTTCTAATCATTGGATCACTTTACATGAAGAAGGCAATATAGCGGGCTTTGTGCCAATTTTGGTCATGGATGTTTGGGAGCATGCCTTCCTGCTTGACTATAAGCCGGCTGAACGGAGCAAATATATAGAAGCTTTCTTTAGCAATGTCGACTGGTCAGTAGTAGAAAGCCGGCTCTTGAAGTAGAAAATTTACCATGAAAAAAGGGCGATTTATAAATCGCCCTTTTTCATGGTAAATTTTCTTTAGCGAAACAATATTCGGTTTTATAGGCGTTTTATGATGAAGCTGTTGTTGGAAGGAAGTCTCAGCGAGACTTTAATGTTAAAAGACTTGCTTGCAGGCATACTTCAGGCTGAAGCGCCCGGACTTTCTTTACTGGAGTTATTTGTTAATTCTGATGACCGATATGGAGAAATCTTTTTCTAGGAGGTCATTTTGTAGTTGGCTGCCGGTTGTGTAAAACAGACATGGGTGCTCAAGAAGCCTTAAATCATCTGTTACAGCTCAAACACGCTAGTTTTTATTACTATGCCTGCGAATCTTTAGATGCTTTGCCGCCAGAAAAAACTTTAAAAATCGATTTAAAGGAGTTGATAGCTAATTGGCAGATTGTACCCCCCATGTCTAGTAACGATTTGCTCGATAAAATCTTCGGTGACATTGAGAAAACTCCGGAGGTAGAAACTTTATCTACTAAACCCAAGCATCAAACCGGAAGCTTCGAAGGAATCAAACAACTCTCCGGCAGGGACGATTCTAGTTCTCCTTTTAAAATTAAACAATCAGATCCAGAATGGGAATTGGTCAATCCTCTATTGGTGGGCGGTGGGCCGGGTGACAGGGCCTATCAGTACTATCGGCGATGAGTGGGATGATAATCCGCACTCGACTCATGAGTTGCGAACTTTGGTTTCGGGTAAAGAATGGCAAAGGAAATTAAGAGACTTAATTTTGATTTTAGTTATGTTGTTAATTTCCCTAATTGTTGTTCTTTGTTTTGCTTGGTTACTAATGAATTCTCCCTCTTCAGAAGTATCGCCAAGACGATATTCATATCCCTTTTCCCGACATGGAAGCAAAAATACGCAAAACCCTAACCATCCAATATTGCGTTAACGGCAATGTCGCAGAATAATAGACTGATTAAAATAGCCATAGATGGTCCAGCTGGTGCAGGAAAATCGACGGTAGCTCGCTTAGTATCACAGAAACTAGGGTACTCTTACCTTGACACCGGTGCGATGTATCGGGCAATTACCCTTGCAGTTTTGCGAGCTAATATACCCTTCGATGATGATGAAGCAATTGCAGCTCTAGTTAGAAGCTGTAAGCTCGAAGTTAAAACTGATAGTACTCTTACTAATCAATTATTTTTGGACGGCGAAAATGTGACAAAAGAAATACGCGAACCAGCAGTTAGTGCCGCAGTAAGTGATGTATCCAATACATTAGCGGTGCGAAAAATGCTGGTAGAGAAACAACGGCTGATAGCTGCTAAGGGCGGCGTAGTCTTGGATGGCAGAGATATTGGTACTGTTGTTCTTCCGCATGCAGAACTCAAAATATATTTAATTGCGTCGCTAGCGGTACGAGCCGAGAGACGCTATTTGGAGCTAAAACAAAGCAATGACCAAATATCGTTATCTGAATTAACTAAAGCAATTGAACAACGAGACACAAAAGATGCTAATAACACTTATGGTCCTATGCACGCTGCAAAAGACGCAATTACTCTAGATACAGACTATCTAAGCATCGCCGATGTAGTAGAAAAAATTGTACAAATGGCAAAAGAGAGAATGCTTACAAACTAATTATGACAGCCAACTAAACATCTTCCTTTATCTCATCACGTGAGATAAGTTTTTCTGCTTGTTGAGCTAATAATACAAGTTCTTCTTTCATGGCCGGGGCTCTTTTGATTTGTCTGCATAAATCAAGAGTTCGTCTTAGTACGCGCACTATGTCACCTTCGTCTAATTTACTGTTCTCATTAAGTTCAGACCAGGTAGCCCCTTGAGCCCATCTTTGCGTGAGATAGCAAAAAGTAGAACCGTATTGCACCGGGATGTCTACTGAAAATTGTCTTTGCAATTTAATTACCCGGCGAGCAATTTTATTTATTTGTGCCAGAGTATACTCAAGCTGTGGACTAATCATATTGCTATACGGACTTCGCATTCTGTCATCATAACGGCTTGCTTCTGTCACCAGTGCTGTGACAATGGCGACAAATTCGTCTGCTTTAAGATCTTCTAGTAAACCACTTATACATACTTCGGCCAGAAAAAATTCATTTGTAGCACGAATGCCTTGGGCTAAATGTCCCAGCTTAGTCGGTTTACTGCCATCCAAATAGCCGGATAAAGTGAGCACATTGCTTAGGGCTTGAAAATTTAACCAGTATTTACTTGTTTCTCTTTGTATATGTCTATCTAAAAATTTAATTCGTTCAATCGACTTGGCAATTCTTTTTTCTTGTCCAGGAGATTTTTGCAAACTTTCGATTTTTTGTTCTAAAGCCATTCTTTCTTCATAGAATGGTGACAAATTTTGATTGACTAAATATTGGCCAAAACTTGCTTCAATCAGATCTTTGGCTTGGTCAGGTGTATGTGTTTCTAGTAAATTTAAAACCATACCATAGGAGGGGCTAAACCTGCTGGCTAAAGGATCTGGCGGCGCAACGGCTAGTCGAGCTGCATCCTGCACTGACTCGAAGGGATGATGCAAAATAACAACATGACCTAGGTCGTCCATACCTCGTCTGCCAGCGCGTCCAGACATTTGCAAAAACTCAGAAGCTCTTAATTGACGATGTCCTTCATCTGTTCTCTTTTCCAACGAACTGATAACAGTAGTACGGGCAGGCATATTTATACCTGCTGCTAAGGTTTCTGTTGCAAATACTACTTTAATTAACCCTTGCTGAAAAAGCTTTTCAATTAAACCCTTCCAGCTGGGAAGCATGCCAGCATGGTGCACAGAAAGACCATTGAGCAAATAAGGCATATGGGCGTGTTCTGCCAGTCCTGAATTTGGATTAGCGGCAAAATAAGCATCAACGTTTTCTTTAAGTATTTTTGCCTCCGTTTTGCTTACCAGTGGCAAATTAGCGCAATGACGCATAGCTTGTTCACAACCACGGCGAGAAAAAACAAAATATATAGCAGGCAGCATTTGTCTATCAGCCAGAGCAGCTACCACATCTGCTGGATGAGAAACCTCACTTCCTCTTTGTTTATATTTAGGACCACGACCGCCTTTTGTTTTAGTAAACTTACCCCGCAAAGATGGATGTATTTGACGATTATTGTCTAACAAAGAGAATAATTTTCGCTCAGCAAAATAGTAAAAGCGTAACGGTACAGGTCTATAATTAGACGAAACCAAAGCCGAGGGTCCATGAGCTTCATCAATCCAATTTGTCAATTCATCGGCATTGGCAATGGTGGCAGAGAGGGCAATTAATTGCAATTCGCGCGGCGCATAAATAATAGATTCTTCCCATACTG
Source organism: Candidatus Melainabacteria bacterium (assembly GCA_963845445.1). Taxonomy (GTDB): domain Bacteria; phylum Cyanobacteriota; class Vampirovibrionia; order Obscuribacterales; family Obscuribacteraceae; genus JABDBL01. The sequence continues at coordinate 618,028 of CAWJSE010000003.1, forward strand.
TGCCTCGTTCAGCATCATTCATATAGTGACATTCGTCGAGCACAACATAAATAACATTGCGCAAATTATGCTTAATTTCACCAAATATAGTACCATAGAGCATATTGCGAAAAACTTCGGTAGTCATAACAACAATAGGAGCTTCCCGGTTTATTGAAGTATCACCGGTGAGCAGTCCCACATTTTCTGCTCCGTAAGCATGCTGAAAGTCGTGAAATTTTTGATTGGATAATGCCTTTAGGGGCGTGGTGTAATAACAACGCTTATTCGCCTTTATGGCAATGGCTACAGCATATTCGGCAATGGCGGTTTTTCCTGCTCCAGTGGGGGCACACACTACTACGCTTATACCTTCTTGCAAATGATTAATGGCGTCTAACTGAAAACCATCGAGTTTATAGGGGAATTGCGAAACAGTGCTCATAGTGAATTTGTCAAATCATGGAATTCATATCGATCGAGTATTTTGGGGTTCATGACTATCTTATCGAAGCTCTATGAATTATAGCCAGTTTGACAAAATTGTTCATTGTCCTAATGTTTCGCCCATGGCTCGACGCACTGCGTGATGGAGACGCCACATTAATGTTTCGTTGATACGATTACCTAAAGGTCCTTTAACCAGAAGTGATCTATGAAGCGTTGTCAATTGATCACCTTTGGCAACGGATTCGTGTGGCAGCCCGCCTTGCCCGGCAGGAATGATTATATGTGTATTGATATTAGCAGTAATATTAGAAAAGGTAGGCACCACCATATAGTCTTCTGCATAGGCATTGCGACTGTCTCTAGAAACAATTATTGCCGTTCTTGGTTGATGCGGATCTATAGACTGATTGGGTAAATTAACCCACCAGACCTCACCTTTTTTTGGAAACTTTTGTCTGCTCATTCTTCCAAATATGCTTAGCTGCCTCTGTTGTAATTTTTGTCCAGGCAGCATTTGCTGCTTTATCTTTATCAGTAAGACTGGTGTAATAAGCAATGTCTGCTTGTTCTTGCTGCCATCGATACCATACAAGCAACGCTTGTTCAAAAACAGCACTGCGATTAATGCCTGTTCGGCGCACATGCTCATCTATCGCTTTTAACAAAGATGCATTAATAGAAATTGTTACCTTTTCTCTGTTCTCCAAACCTGATTGTTCGGGCGAAGTCATATAAAGCCCAACGCCGGCATTCAAAGACTGATCTTGTTCTGTTGTAGTTGTGGATTCTTTAATCCTTGGGGTACGCATAATTGTTTGACCTAATATGAATACTTTTTATACCACCATAATATCATACTTTTCGTAAGGACTGCTGATTAAATAGGCGTGTGACAAAAAAATAAAAGAAAAAGGCTTAAGATACCGCTATAATTTCACTGTTGTTAAAATAATAACTGTGTCGGGACGTGGCGCAGGGGTAGCGCGCACCCTTGGGGTGGGTGAGGCCGGAGGTTCAAATCCTCTCGTCCCGACCATTTTTATTTGGGTTCGGCCCGAAGACATAGTATCCAGAACGTTCCGGAGACATGGTATACACTTTTGCCTTTTCAAGGAGGCAAGCGGGGTATGCCGTGGAAGGAAAGTTCAATTATGGATGAACGTATGCGCTTTATTATTCGGCTCAAAGACGGAGAAAATATGTCGTCCCTGTGCCGTGAATTTGGGATAACTCGTAGAACTGGTTACAAAATTTTAGATCGGTACGAGGAGTGCGGTTTAGAAGGGCTGCATGATCGGGCGCGACGACCTGTGCACTATGCAAATCAATTGCCAGCACAAATAGAAGCTGCGATCGTAGCGGCCAAGCGGGAGAAGCCGCACTGGGGTGCTCGAAAAATTCGCGAGCGGTTACTACGCAAACTTCCGAATGAAATCAAAGTTCCTGCGTGCAGCACTATCCATGCGATTCTAGATCGGCACCAATTGGTTACTAGACCGAAGCTTAGAAGAACAAAAGCTGAGGGTACTCCATTATCTATTGGCTCAAAACCAAACGACCTGTGGTGCACCGATTACAAAGGCGAGTTCCAACTTGGCAATAAACAATACTGTTATCCATTAACAGTAACCGATCATGCTTCACGTTATCTTTTTTTATGTGAAGCAATGGAATCGAATAAAGAACAGCCGGCTTTTACAGCATTTGAAAGACTATTCCAAGAGCGAGGCTTGCCGCTCGCTATCCGCTCTGATAATGGTGTCCCATTTGCTTCTCCCAACGCTTTATTCAATCTATCCAAACTTTCGGTTTGGTGGCTGCGTCTAGGAATTAGTATCGAACGTATTAAGCCCGGTCATCCAGAACAGAACGGTCGTCATGAACGCATGCATCTAACTCTCAAAAAGAAGCTACCAGACCAGCTGGTGCTAATATCTTTCAACAACAAGCCAAGTTCGACGCCTTCATTGAGGAATTTAATAATGAAAGGCCTCATGAGGCTCTCAACATGAAATATCCTACCGAAATCTACACTGCTTCCCCCAGAATATATCAAGGTATTTCAGACCCAGATTATCCTTTTCACGACCAAACTGTAAATGTCACAGTTTGTGGTCGTATTTGCATTTATCGTAAAAAAATCAATCTCAGCAAAAGTCTTGCAGGACAAGCAGTCGGAATTAAGGAGGTAGACGATGGTATTTGGTTAGTCAGTTTTATGAAATATGATCTTGGTTATATTGATTTAGAGGAAAAAACTTTGCAACCCCTACAAAATCCTTTTGGTTTTAAAGTGTAAACTATGTGTCCGGAACAAACTGTATACTATGTGTCGGAACGCACATTGGGTTCGGCCCGAAGACATAGTATCCAGAACGTTCCGGAGACATGGTATACACTTTTGCCTTTTAAGTGCTCGTGCTTACTTGCTGGCATCAGTAGACTCACAAGCAAGTTTGGATCTAAATACTGGCAAGTGTGTCCGACAGACGCACCGGTCGAGGGCGTCAAAACCCAGAAGAACACTCCGCTTTTCGCGCTGAACAAATCGGAACATGCTATAATAAAGTAGTTATTTTAACTACAAAGGACATATCTTATGGATAAGATTGTTTCGGCAGCCGATGCAAATCGAAAGTTTTCACATGTACTTAGTGAAGTTCGGCAGGGGTGTAGTTATATAATTACCTGCCATGGTAAATCAGTTGCAAAAATTACGCCGTTTCGTAGTTACGGCGGTGCGGCGTCTTCGGCTAAATCCAATTTGGTGACCAGATTAAAATCTCAACCTGCAAAAAAAATTGGGCGATGGACGCGTGACGAATTGTACATTGATAAATGATGCGCATTGCTCTTGATACGAACATACTCGTATACGCGGAAGGCCTAAATGGCGCCCAGATGAAGCTGCGTGCCACCACATTAATTCAAAAGCTGTCATCTGACAATACCATTTTACCTATACAAGTATTGGCTGAATTATTCAGCGTCTTGGTCAGAAAAGCAGGCAAGGATACAAAGTCAGCAACCAAGATGGTAATGAGCTGGCAAGACGCCTTTCCTGTAGTTGATACATCGGCAAAGGTGCTTTTTGGAGCTATGGAATTAGCGAGCAATCATAAGCTCGGCATTTGGGACGCGACTGTACTGGCCGCGGCGGCTGTAGGTGAATGTAGATTGCTTCTTTCTGAAGATCTGCACCCAGGCTTTACTTGGAACGGGGTAACAGTAATAAACCCATTTTCCGATTCAAAGAATAGGCTGCTGGGGGCACTGTTAGAATGAGTACGCTAGAAATAGCAATCAGCTTGGAATATCACTGTAATCAAACGAAACTTATTCTATAACTAACAGAGCTAAAGTTCAGATAGACTGAACTGCTATTGTAAGCCGCTCGGATGAAGCTGGCTATAGAATCTTATGAGAGATGGTCCTAATACTAATAGCATCAAAGAAGGCATAATGCAGAACCACAAAGGAAATGCCATATAAACAGGCATTTTCATCGCTTTTTCTTCTATTCTCTGGCTCTGTTTCTTCCTAATGAATTCACTTTGGGCGCGTAAAATACGCGAGATGCTGAGCCCTAATTTACTTGCTTGTCCCAGGGCGGATCCAAAGGTTTTCAATTCGTCAACGCCAGTGCGATTATATAATTCCTGATAGGCTCGTTCTCTGTCCATGCCTAAGAGTATGTCGCGGCCAAGAATATTTAATTCATCGTAAAGTGCTTTGGCTATACCAGTATTTTCACTAGCAATTTTATGTAAAGTCGCTTCCAAACCTAATCCAGCATCAACACAAAGAACCATAAGATCCAGTGCTTGCGGTAATGAATCATGTATTTCACTTTGTCTTCGCTTTACGCTAATAAATAAAATCATGTCTGGCAAAAACCAGATCACGAACACTAGACATAGTATCATTGGCGGTGACATAAATGGTATAAAGACGAGCGCCAAAAGAACCGAATAAAGCTTATAGCTGGCAAAGTCACCAAAGCTACGATTATTCCGCCAATCAGCTTGCATGAGCATCTTAGTCACGGCATTAATGTAAGAATCGGGGAAAAGCAATATAACCATTTTGGCCTTTTGCGCCAGCCCTTTTGGCCAATGCCAGAATTCTCCTTGCCGAGAAGCTATCAATGCCACAATGACAAGCAATCCTGCAAGCAGAAATTCGGGATATTCGAGTAATTCTTTGACTTGCATTTTAGACCTTCATTGTAGACATACGTCTCATGATAAAAACACCCAGTACTTCTAAAAAAATAGCTGCAATCACTAACATTTTTCCAAGCTTATCAGCAAGGAGATATTGCAAGTAGCCCGGACTAATAAAGTTAAGACCAATAGCAAGAAAAACAGGCATCAAACCTATGATTGAAGCGGAAAGACGACTCTGAGCAGTAACAACTTTCAGTTGTCTGGCTAATTTCAACCTTTCCCGCAAAGTAGTATTTGTTTTATCAAGTAATTCAGCTAAACTGCCACCCACCTCTGCTTGAATGCCGACTGCGCGTCTAATCAAGTCTAATTCATAAGAGCGGAAGCGTTGAGCAGAAAGAATTAAAGACTGCGAGAGCGGCTGCCCTAAATTCATTCGGTGCAAAATAGTTTGGAATTCTGCACCGCATGGATGAGGAATTTCCTCTGAAACAGATTTGACTGCTTGGGGAATACTGTGTCCGCTGCGCAAAACTGCCACAATAAGATCAATAGCATCGGGTAATTGTTCACAGAACTTGGCACGTAATGCATTTGCCTTTACCTTGATCACAATTAAGACACTGACTGCAAAAATAATACCTAGGACGCCAGCAATAAGTGGATTAAGGTCAAAAGCAAAAGCAATTAGAACTGGCAAGAATAATAAGACAGCCATTAAAATCAAAATATCAGTGAGTTTATTTTTCAAACCTGATTGATCCAGGAGTTTATTTATTAGTTCAATGCCAGGTGAAGTTTGAAGAAAGTGCCAATCCAACGAAGACCATTGCGGGGGTTTCAAAAGTGTACGAGAAGCAGAAACTTGCGGCTGCGAAGCCCAGCGCGCCAAGCGAGTATTAATAGTGCCCTGCTCACGCCGTTTTACCCAAATGCGTGTGCCTATCACTCCACTTAATAATGGTACTGAAAGTATGCCAAGTAAAAGGGGCATATTCATGCCATTCTTCCCTCTAGTTCAGTTTTATGGGCTGCTTCGACAATTTTGTCATTAGATTCATCTATCATTTTCTGAGAGGAAAAGAGACTGAGAGGTAAATCTATACCCGCTTCTCTAAACTTAGTTTCGTGATAAGGACGCAAGCCGCAAGCACGGTGCTGTCCGAGTACTTTTTTAGAACTATCAAGACCTTCTTGCTGAAATTCAAAAAGATCCTGCATCATAATCACTCCTTCCTGCACACCAGTGACCTCAGTAATGTTTGTTACTCGTCTTGTACCATCCTGCATACGTTTGATCTGTATGACCAAATCAAAAGCAGAACCGATTTGTTCACGAATGCTCCGCTGAGACAGATCGATTCCGGCTAACAATACCAATGTTTCTATTCGGCTTAAGGAGTCCCGGGGTGAATTGGCGTGCACCGTAGTGAGTGAGCCTTCATGGCCGGTATTCATAGCTTGCAACATATCCAAAGCCTCAGCCCCACGCACTTCGCCCACTATTATACGATCAGGACGCATACGTAAGGCATTTTTTACTAATTCTCTTTGAGTAACAGAACCACGTCCTTCTATGTTCGATGGACGCGACTCCAATCGCACCACATGCCTTTGCTGTAGCCGCAATTCTGCAGTATCTTCAATGGTAACGATGCGCTCACTATCAGGAATAAAACGTGACACCGTATTTAATAAGGTGGTTTTACCCGCTGATGTGCCACCAGACACAAGTATGTTTAATCTAGCTTGGACAGCGAAAGCGAGGAACATAGCCATATTCTCAGTAAGAGTCACACGTCCAACCAGATCCTGTATGAGAAAAGGAATGGGTCTAAAGCGCCTTATGGACAGGCTTGGGCCATCAAGAGCCAATGGCGGTATAATGGCATTCACACGAGAGCCGTCTGGCAAACGAGCATCAACAATTGGTGATGACTCATCTATGCGGCGCCCAACCAGAGCAACTATGCGATTAATCACATGCAATAGATGGTCATCATCCTTAAAGTGAATATCAGTAATCTCTAGCCTACCATCTCGATCGACCCACACGCTTTGTGAATTATTGACCAAGATATCGTTAATTTCTGAATCCGCCAAGAGAGGCTCTAATGGTCCCAAACCTAGTGTTTCATAAAGAACCTCACGAGCTACTTGCAAACATTCGTCAGCTGTTAATGGTAACTTTTCTTCTTCAATTAACGCATGGACAGTACGTTCTATAGCGGCTTCTAGTGGCTCCGATTCGTCACGAGCAATAAGAGCTTGTATATCTATATTTTCAATCAATCTATTGTGGATACGACTTTTAAGCTTTTGATATGCTTTTAAGTGTGCTTCTTCATTTGGCTGAAAGCTGGACCACGATCCAACAGCATGCCTGAAAGAGATAGCTTTCCTTTTGGCGAATTTAGAGATGCTTGCGTATTGCCAGCTGTTAGGTTCAAACCATTAAATGCCATTGGCGATGAATCATTACTAAATAATACTTGGCGTAAGTTTGACACTGATTATTCCTCTAAAAATGATTGATTAAGATGCTGCGCTAGTTTAGTCATTGCTTGCGAATATTTATGGCTTGGTTGTGCCAGAATTATGGGAATACCCCGTGTCGAACACTCCCAGGCAATGGACGAGGCATTAGGAATACGAAAAATAGTTTCACCAGCAAAATGTTCGTTAAGCTGCTGTTCGACTCCTGTGTATTTACAGCCCGATCGATTGAGCACGCAAATTACTTTATCCTTGCTATAACCAAGTTCATCAAAGATGTTTAGCCACCGACGGCAAGTAGCTACGCTTTGCACAGTAGCTTCAAAGACCAGTAGAATCTTGTCGCACAGATCAGCCAAAGTGACCAAATGTCGGTCGATGTGTCTAGGAAGATCAAGCACCCAAAATTGAGAATAAGAACGCACGGAGGATAGACACTCTGCCAATTCGCTTAGATTACTTTTAAAAGCAGCGCTTCCATCTAACGGTGGTGAAAGAAGAGTAAGAGGTAAACCAACATCACTCAACGACGCAGTACATGCCTCAAAAATCTGCTTATCTAAACAGTGCCTTCGGTTCAGCATCTCCATAAAAGAATGCTCCGGTTCCTTGCCAATCATGCTAGCTACGTCGGGTTGTTGCAAATTAGCATCTACGATAGTCGTTTCCATGCCAGAAACAGCTAAGGCAGCTGCCAAATTAATGGATACCGAAGTAGCGCCTGCCCCTCCCTTAGCGCCAACAACTGCCACCATTGGTGACACCGCCCGGATAGGACGATGAGCTTGTACCGTAGTAAGGCTAGAATTAATTGCTGATGCTTCGAAAAATCTTTTGAGCATGATAGTTATAGGTATCCTTGCCTAACTGGGCTTAATGACTCTTGGTGAAAGAGCGGGAGCCAGTATCACCCCGGTCGGTCTGGGTGTTATGCCACCAGAAGCATAATCATACTGTCTGGGTAAAAACGGATAGACGGAAGCCGGCATAGGGGTATTAGGTGTATTAGAAACAGTAGAAAACCCAGTAGCAGAGCTAGCATTACGCAAAGGCACGGACTCCCCAATAGCCATCGTAAAAGATGTAATTGCACCGGTGATACTATTGATATTTACCTGATCTAGTCTCATTCTGGCAAAACCAACTACAGTATTGTTGTTGCTGCCGAAACTAGGATTATTCAGTAAAACTGGAACGATGTAATAACGATTGGGTAATTTTTGTGCGAATTTAGCAATTGTTGATTGTTGGGCAGAACTCAGAGCATTTGGATCAAAAGCACCCAGGAGGCTACCGCACTCTATATTGGTCGGCATAATTGTAGAGCTGCCCCCTGCACAATAAGTAAGTAAAGCAATCAGTTGGCTAAATGCTTGGCTGCCCTGCGAGCTGCCATAGTAATTACCGGTACTATTACCTGATGCAGAAGCATTCACAAAGCAACCCTGAATATGCCCTGCTTGGGTAGGAACACTAGTGGAAGACGAGACAAGATCAATTGTAAAAATAGTACCAATGGGCTGAGAACTAGCTGTAGAAAATTGCAAATTACTAATAGCAAAAGGCATTGTGGCAAATCCGCTAAAATCAGCATTGCGTGTGCCTGGCTGGGCACCGACGGGAACGCCAGCACCAATGCGTGAAGCTGGCTGTCCGAAAACTTCCACAATCTCGATGGGGGCAACCTGACTAAGTGGCAAAATAATTTTAGTAAAATTAGCATATGCCAATGGTAAGAAGTATTGTACTAAGGCATCAGCTCCTTGGCGGCTAGCAGTAAGCTGAACAAAAAACTCGCTGCTATCCAATGGATTGGATACAAATTTAATATTAGAAGAGGAAAAAATTACAGGTTTGCTCCACTTATTATTTTGTGGACCAAATTGAGCCGCATTCCAAGAAGCACTACTAGCATTGATAACTGCATTAGAAATATTAGTCTGCGCGGAAGAAAGCGAGTAGCTGCCATCGCTATTAGTGGCAAGAGACAAGGCATAAAGGGCTGCTGACTGGGCGGCAAAACTAAGTTCACTTGCCGTTTCAAAGTCGCGCATAAAATCAGTACTTATACCTAAAGTTACGAAGAGCAAGAATACCGACATAACCACAAAAGGCATTATGCTAGCGCTGCTTCGCCTGCGCTGTGCTTGGCTCAAAATGATTTTCCCCATTCGCTTATTTTTCGGGTACAGCATAGGTTTCGCGATGGTTACCAGAAATGACTTCTACTATCCATTGTATGGGCCCAGGTGATTGGGCCGCTGGCATTTCTGCAGAAGGCAACGGTGGTGGAGGGGGGGGAATTATTTGAGAACTGACGGTCAAATTCTCCATAACTTTATCCTTCATTAGAGCTGAACCAGGCAGAAGGTCTTCCGGCCCAGCGCCAGCTAAGTTCTGTACTACTGTACTTACCCGGCTTCGTAACAGCAATCTGATCTTTCCTGTTTCAGCTGCTTCATTAACGATTTCAGCCAAATCAGGTGTTAAAGCTAAAGTGATTTTATCCCCGCCATTTCCGCCATGGTGAGCAGTTAATTGTTCTTTAGGCGAAGCCATTAAGACTCGTACAGCTTGGCAAATAGTCCTAGTGAATTTTTTATCGTTTTTATTTGAAGTGACCATTATATCTACCATATCTTCTGGCATGATTGAATGATCGACTAGTTCATCGTCGTCTAATTGCAGGGTAATAGCTCTTTCATGAGTTTCTAAATTACTCGAGAGACTGCCGTGACCGTGGAAAAGCATATAATCTTTAATTGGTTCACCAGATGGTATGAAAGTTCTGGCTACCCGACCTGTGGTGTCGTTAAGAGATATGAGCATATCTGGTGAAGCAAACTGTTTGGGCACACTAAGAAAAGTCATATTGGAAATCCCGAGTCTGGAACCGACTGCTATATCACTTTTAGCTGACATAACTTGCACCCACTGTCCTATGGCCGGCCGATTAAAGACTCGCCATAACCCGGCTATGGCTAATACCACCACTGCCACCATAATGACCATTAACATTGAATTGTTTTTCTTAGGCAAAGGCTTTGCTTGTTGTGCTTTGTCCCAAGACACCAATGGTGTCACAGAAGGTTTCGCTGTTGATACAGACATGGATAATCTCCTATTGTTGATAGACTTCTTCAGCAGCTACAGCTTGCTGAGAAATATTGAAGTTGGGGAATTGTATTGCCGGCTTATCAAAGCTCATTGCTAAAGCAACGCTTTTAACAGTCCCATTTTGACCAGTAAATGGATTGCCAACAAATTCAAATGGGTAGGTGATCAATACCGCAACCGTACCTACTGGAATGGGCGTGCTGGTTGCACCAGCATCCCAGGGCAAAATTTGCACACTTGAGCCGGCCGGCAAATTACCAAGTGTGGGCGCCGTACTGCCAACTACCGGTTTAGACAAAAGTCCAGCGGAAGCAAGGGCAGTAAATATTACAGAATTTGGGTTAGTGCTTGCACCGCTAGTGGTGAAGCCCCGTACCATGTCTCTAGTGGCATTGTCACTCAAATTAGGAGTGCGTGCAGCGATTTTAGCTCCTTCTTGAGCGGCAAGCAAAAGAACTTGTGAAATAAGATAATATCGCCCAAAGTAAAGCACAGAAAAAAGAATAAGAAGCAAAAACATCATGCTTAGGGCGAACTCAACCATGGCTTGCCCTTTTGATACCCTTAAATAATTTCTTTTTCTGTAAAACTTCATTATTTTTTGAGACTACTTACTGTGTAGATTTGGAGAGAATTGCAGTTGATGCCAGGCACGTCTATTGGAAAGATCGGGAGGGTTTCCAAGAATGGAAAATCCTCCCGATTAAGCTAAATAATTGAAATCAGACTATTGTGGAGTCCAAGGTGCGGGAGCTCCTTGCTTAAATATGGAGCCAGGATCTTTTTGTTGATCATTGGCGTCATTTATATTAACCAATACTGCTTGGAGCACATCTGCTGTGGCATGTCCCAAACCACCCATCATTAGCATACATACGGCGGTTACACAGCCGATACCGATACCGTATTCGACCATGCTTTGTCCTTTTCTACTGCGAACTCTTTTCATTTAGCTTCTCTCCTCAATTTAACTATTTGGTCTTCTTTGGCCCCTACTAATAATATGAATCAATAACTCAGCCCCACGCTTTACAAATGAGAGGTTGTGCTAGCAAGCTTTTCAGGCTTTCGTGATAACTTTTTCAATTCATTTGTATAACGTTATTGAGAAAATTCGCACAACCGCCAACAAGGTTATCTTACTAGCAGACAAAAAGTCAATTAATGACTCAAGTACATTGCATTAAAATTGCAGCACTTTGCTACTTGGGCTGAGCAGCATTGCCATTTGCCAAAATTTTTATTGCTTGAGCGATTAACAAAAGTCAAAATAATTATGCAATCTTTCGCAATTAGATTCCTTTTAGGAAACATATTGTCTGGCAATTAAGCAATTGCCCTTAATTAGGTTACCCTAAAGCTAATAACCGGCATAAAAGGGGTTGTCATTTGCCCAAATCCTTAAACATATTAGATAGATGGAGATTGTTTTGGCGTAAAACTTCGGCGCAAAAACAATTATTGCTATTAGGCATTATTTCAACTGCCGCTTTAATTACTTTTTTTACTTGGGCATGGGTAACCCGCGCTCAGGCAGTAATTGACTCCTCTGTTCAGCAATTTGGTTTTGCCTTAGCACAAGCTCTGGCACGCGGCGGAGCAGAAGCTCTAACTAATAATGGCAATTTAGAGGGGCTTAAGTTTTATATTATAAATGAGCGAGAAAAGACACCCGCTCTTGCTTACGTCGCTTTTTGTGATCGCAATGGTCAAGTTCTACTCGATAGCTTGTCTTTGCCTTCTCCAAAAAGCCAGCGCGGTCAGATTTTTCCAATTTACCGCCAGCAAAAAAAGGACTATCCAGTGCCCCATATTTATCCAAGCCCGCCGGGTTATCGCTCCATAACAAATATCGGCGTACCCATGGTCAGAAATAATGTGGAGCTAGGTATATGTTGGGTAGGCTTAGATAATCAAGTATTCACCATTCTTGGCACGGCCCAAGAAGCGCGATATTTTCTTATTTCAGTTTTCGGTTTAATCGGCATTCTGGGTGCATTAGGGGTGTGGGTGAATTATGCTCTCATCAATAGGCCGCTTAAAGTCTTAGCTCAAGGTGCATCAAAAATTGCAGCTGGCCATTTTGATCATCAAATACAAGGACAAAGGGCAGGCCGGGAAATTGATCAAGTTGTAAATGCATTCAATTCGATGTCAGCCCAATTAGCTGAATATGACAAACAAAATGTGGGTCAATTAACAGCAGAACGAAATAAATACATATCGGAGCGCAATAAATTAGAACTGGTGCTTATGTCTATTGCTGACGGAGTTGTCGTTTGCGACCACCAAAATCGTGTGCAGATAGTAAACGCTGCTGCTACGGCTATTTTTGCAAAGGACGCCAAAGAATTAGTGGGCAAACCGCTCATATTTTGCACAGAAGGACCAGATTCTCCTAGTATTTGCGCCATAGTGCAAGACTTTACAGATAGTCTATCGCCTTCCAGTCTAGAGCCGGTAGTACAGCAGATGCATTTAGGCGAATTGGTAGTTAGGTTGCACATATCTCCGATTATTCTCAATCAAGAATTTCTTGGCTCGGTAGTAATCATGCATGACATTACTCGTCAAACCGAGTTGGAAAAAATGAAAACCGAATTTATCGCTAATGTTTCTCATGAATTGCGCACACCAATTACTTCTATAAAAAGTTATGTAGATACATTGTGCAATCATGGTGAAAAACTTGACCCTGACATTTATAGAGAGTTTTTACAAATCATTGATAATGAAGCCGACAGACTGATGTCGCTGGTAAATGACGTACTTGAATTGAGCCGTATAGAAGAAGGCGATATAGACGCAGAAATCTATGCTTTAAGCTTAAGGCAAGCGGCCGAAGCAGCCCTTAGAGCTGTAAACTTAATGGCAAAAAACAAACAAATTGCCTTGACACTAACAAGTAGCGAGACACTACCAATGGTGATGATGAATGAAGAAGCGATCGAGCGAGTAATCATCAATTTACTTACCAATGCAATCAAATACACACCGCAAGGTGGAAAAATTGAAATTAAAATAGAAGAAAATCGTGGATTAAATGAAGTAGGTGTCTTAGTAACTGACAATGGCATAGGCATTCCAGAAGAGTCCTTGCCACAAATCTTTGATCGCTTTTACCGCGTGGAACGCAAAGTGCACACAATAAAAGGCACAGGATTAGGTTTGACCATTGCCAAAAAGATTATTGAAAATCATCAGGGACGAATTGAGGTTAAATCTGTACTTGGGCAAGGCTCAACCTTTAGTTTTTATTTGCCAATAGCAGCCGAACAAAGTAACGAACTTATTAAACAGCCTAAAGAAGCAAAAACAGCTTAAAGTGATATGTCGATATTATATCTATATTCATCATATGTTTATTTCATGGATGCAAAAAGTTATTGTGCTTATTGCAATTAAAGTTATCTCAGATCTATATTTTGTTTTTTGATAAATTAGGACACTTAGTGATACGCGTGGATTGTAAGCCGCGAAAGCTCGTTCGTAACTTTACTTCTAAAATAAGCTGCTTATTGGTTTTTTCTTAGGTTTTCAAGTTCTTCTCGTGTTATCATTTTGAGCGTTGACAAGGTTTATATCCAAATCAATATTCAAAGAGCAGAATCACTTAATTTCTCTGGAGGTTATGTTAAAACAGAAACTGAATAACATGAGGCAAGGCGGTCTTCAAGCGTGATAAGAGCAATATATCCAGGATCATTTGATCCAATGACCTTTGGACATCTCGATATAATCCAGCGATCAGCAAAGCTCTTTGATCAAGTAATAGTGGCGATAGTTGGCAATCCCGGTAAGTCCCCACTTTTACCATTAGAAGTACGATCCGAACTAATTAAGCAGGCAGTTTCTGATTTAGAGAATGTGGTGGTGGGAGATTTTCAAGGTTTAACCGTTGATTATGCTCGAGAAAACAATATCTATATATTGATCAGAGGGCTAAGAGCTATATCGGATTTTGAGGTGGAATTAGCTATGGCACAAACAAATAAAGAACTTTATCCTGAATTAGAAACTATTTTCCTTATGTCAAAAGCCGAGTATTCTTTTATAAGTTCTTCTATTGTTAAAGAGATTGCACGTCTTGGTGGCAAAGTATCTCATTTTGTTCCTAAGCCAGTGAACGAATATTTGAAGGAGCACTATCACAGGGGCACGTTAATATGACCACTATCATGCAAGCACAACCGGCCACGGCTGTTTACAAACAAACAACTATTTACAAGCACTTAGATCTGCTTGAACATCTAATTGACGATTCAATGGGTGTGTACAAATTCAAATTTATCAACGCTGATGAATTTCTTGATGTGCTAGATAAAGCCAGAGCACGCTTGCCAGAAGAATTGCGTGAAGCAGCTGACATATTACAAGAACGCGATGAAATTATTTCTGAATCACAACGCCGGGCAGAGCAAATTATTACCACCGCTCGCCGTCAAGCTGAAACCATGCTGCAAGAATCGGAATTACTGAAAGCTGTGCAGGGCGAAGTAGAAAGAATCAGGAAGCAAGTTGTCAGCGAAGTTGAACAAATGCGCCGAGAAGCACTTGCCGAAGCAGAACGCATCCGCAGCGAAGGAGAACAAGAAGCAGGTCGCATTCGTGAAGGTGCTGATCACTATGCTGAATCCGTGTTGACACGGATAGATACTGATTTAAATAATTTGGGTCAGCGTCTGGTCGAGTCACAAGCAATTGTGCGCAATGGGCAACGTTTACTCGAGCAAGCAAAACAAAGACACACTGCTTTTTCAATGCCTTTAAATAGTCCGTTGCTTCCTCTGGCTGGGAAAAACGACTAAACATAGCACTAGATCGATGCTCAAAAAGAAAAATGGGAAAGTAGTTCCGTCGGCTGACGATTCTGCTTTCCCATTTCCTCTGCGGTAGGGTGAAAATGCTTAACGACCCGTGATCCTAGATGGATCACGGGTCGTCGGTAATAATGAGGGTTGATTAGGGCACTGCAGGTGGTGCAAGAACGGGTCGAACAATACATTTACTAGCGCAGACCGACCAGGCCCTTATTCCTAATCACCCGGCCGTACGTGTAAAAACTGCCTTTGGGAGTGCGCGTTCGCAACGGGTTCTGGAAGTCGACATAGACCTTCCCGAACCTCTTGAGGATGCCTTTCGGCCACTCCCAGTTGTCCAACAACGACCAATCGAAGTATCCTCGCACTTCGACATCGGCAGCAATGGCCTGCAGGACAGCAATCAAGTGATCGAGCAGATAGTCAGTCCGCTCTTGATCGTTTACCTGGCCGTCCACCAATTGATCGTCAAATGCCGATCCGTTTTCTGTGATGTAAATGGGTGGCAAGAACTCTCCATACTCCTCCTTTAGGCGAATCAGTCCTCGGGCAAGGGCAGCAGCACAGACTTCCCAGCCCATTGCGGTGTGCTGGGAGCCAGGAACATGCATACGCCATCGTCCCAAGAAATCGATCACCTGCCTGAAGTAGTAGTCGATGCCGAGGAAATCCATTTGCCTTTTTGGGCAGATGATTTCCATGTCCCCGGCTCGGACGATCGGGGGCTGGCCGCCAATCCTGCTGATTGCGGACATTCCAGCATAAATGCCGCGCACGGGAAGCGGGTAGAAGCCGCGCAGCAGCGGATCCAGGAACCAACTTGTGCCCAGCATGCGCCAGAGGTGGGCAGACGCGTGTGCTAGTGGGCTGTAGCTCAGTGTCTCCACCGGCAACATTTTCATAACAATACCGACTTGGGCGTCAAAAGACGCCTGGCGGATTGCCTGCACAGCCAACCCATGGGCAAGCAGCAGGTGATGGACCACGCGAAAGGCTGCCAACCAGGCGCCGTGCTTGCCAGGGGCGAACTCACCGGAAAGATAGCCCTGGAAGGTGAAGATGTTCGGCTCGTTGAGGGTCATCCAGTGTTTGACCCGATCTCCAAGTTTGCTGACCACCGAGAAGACGTAGTCCGCGAAGCGCTTGGCTGTATCACGGTTCTGCCAGCCGCCTAAACACTCCAGTTCTAGAGGCAGATCCCAGTGAAACAAAGTGACCCAGGGATCGATACCCTGAGCCAATAACTCGTCAATCAGCCGATCGTAGAACGAAACGCCAGAATCATTGAGTTGGCCCAGAGCTTCTAACTTCCACCTGGGCCAGGCAATGGAAAGGCGATAGGCGCCAGCTCCGAGTTGCTTGATTAGCGCCACGTCTTCCTTGTAGTAGCGCATGTGCTCGCACGTAACGCGGGGATCGTAGCCACCCCCGATCTTCCCTGGGATCATGGCAAACAGATCCCAAATGGACAATCCCCTGTCGATATTCTCGGTGATCTGCCGGTCTGAGGTGCTCACACCCCAAAGGAAGTTATTTGGGAATTGGAGGTTGTCAGGATCAGGCAGACTGAACGGAAAGAACGGCTTATGCTTATGCTTGCGCATGGCCAGCTCCTTGATAAAGTATGTAGCGAAAGAGTCACTTGCCAGCATAGATAATGACAAAGGGGAGCCCGGTTAGATCTGCCGCACTCCCCTTGCGAAGGTTTTAGATAGAGCTAAATTGTCAATCGTCGCAATAGCCCTAGTCAACCACGATGGTAAGAGCGTCCTCAAGCCGCAAGGCATCGCCTTCTTTGAGACGACTGGCCGCAGAGAGGACGGCGTCGATCAATTCCTGCGCGCGAGCGAGCTGCGCTTCAAAAGCCGGCTGGTGTAGGCTGTCCGGTGTGAAGAACCGGTACACTCTGATGGCACTCAGCCCGCCCTTCATAGCCGTGAGCCGGAGACCGAGATCGTCCCAGTCAATGTTCTCCGGGTTGTCCGGAATACGGAATTGAGTTGTCTGGACCAGTCCGGAGAGTCCGCGGGCTGCTTCAAGCAGCTCGCGGACTGCAGCCAAGGCTTTGCCACGGCGCTGCTTATAAGGTACCTTTGCAGCCCCTTGCATCAAAGTGTTGGATGCGAGCAGCAGCTTTTTCAGGGCGACCAGACTGGCATTGTTGACGCTTCTCACCAGCGGAGAGGCGTCGAGCAGGGAGATCCGCAGTCGGGCAAACAGGCTGTTCAGCCCTTGCTGGTCGCTGACCGCGCAGGCACGTTCACGCCAGTCATCAAGATTGCAAATGGCTTTGCAGCCAAAGGTAGCCTGAAGCTGGCAGGCGATGCTCATATAGTCGCTGAACCCCGCTTGATTGCTGGCGAATCGGCAAAGCACCGACCAGCGCCAGGACAGCTCGTCCCCCAAGCGACGACGATAGCCGCGATTGTCACGGCCCAAGTTGTTGGCCGCTGTTCTGTAAACCTCATCGACCAATCGCGTCGCTTGGTCGATGAGCTGGGCATTCTCTGCGGTGAAGCCCTTTCGGTTGGTTCTGGATTGGAGATTCCCCTCCAGTTCATCGAACAAGAGAAGCAAGCGAATGCCCCTGCTGAGGATAAACCCGAAGCGATGAAACTGATTTTCCAGCTGCCTCGGGCTAAGTCCGTGCAAGTGGGCCCGCAAGAGCCTCAAGAGAATGACGGTTGACTGGAAACGCAAGAATTGCAGTGTTCTCAGCAACTGACCGCCAGGGCTGAGGGCAATCGAAAATTCGACCTTCTGCAATTGGTTCATAGTGAACTCCTGGGTCTGGGTGAATGTGGCAAAGTGGAGACTGTCACTGAGATTTACCTGGGCAGCGTGAAATTCGAGCACGCCGCTAAAGACTAACTATCGAAACCCACGTACTCCTTATTTGATTCGCCTATTTCTCAGCCTGTAAAAACTACTTTTAGTCTCCAACTTAAGATCGGGCAAAAGCAAGAATTGCGCTAAAAACCCAAGAAGTGCAATTGACTACTGTGATTGGCTTGCAACCTTGTTTACAAATGATTTTACATATTATGATTTTGCTTGTTAGCTAATTTTAATGCTTTTTTGAATGATTAAATTCAGCGGACTTACCTAGCGAAGCCATCCTAACTAAGTCTCTTGATAAAAGGTTTTAAGGGACGTGTTGAGCACTTTTATATACTTTACACCGGCGAATGTTTGAGCGATAAAAGAAGCAGCTATCGCTCATAAATATGCCTATAGTTTGAGCGATGAGTATATTGGCAGACCAAAAATGCATTTTGAAGCACCGCCTTACTCAAGGATACCTCATGAAATGAAGCATTTTATCTCCTGGTTCAATCGAACAGAACATGATGGCAATCAATTTTTGCCTGCTTTGACAAGAGCAGGAATCGCACACTTATATTTTGAAAGCATCCATCCATTTGAAGATGGCAATGGAAGAATTGGGCGCGCTATCGCTGAGAAATCTTTGGCACAAAGTCTTGGACAGCCTCTATTAATAGCTTTAGCAATCACTATCTTAGCCAAACGCAAGAGTTATTACGATGCCTTAGGAGCGGCTAGCAAGGGTATTGAGATTAGTGCTTGGCTCACCTGGTTCGCTGAAGTCACCATTGAGGCGCAACAATATACTCTTGCACTGGCCGAATTCATTATAAATAAAACAAAATTATTGGATCGATTGAGCGGTCAACTCAATGATAGACAACAAAAAGTGCTGATGCGTGTTCTTCAAGAAGAACCTCATGGCTTCAAAGGCGGGCTTAGTGCTAAATAACTATGTCAAAATTACTGGCACATCTGCCGCAACAGCTACTCGTGATTTGGTTGACCTCGTAAAAAAGGAAGCATTGAGAAGGGTGGGCGAACACAAATATGCTCGATACTACCTTAACATGCCAAAAAGAATCATAAAGACTGTAACGATTAATGATCAAGGTAAGCTGGTAAATAAAAAGTATTTTTATTTACCAGATGTCATTTTATTAGATGTTACTTTATTAGAGGTCATTTCAGCATAATCCGCAAAGCGCCCAAATAGCAATTTAGAGGCATCTCTAATTAGAGCATTAGCACGTAAATCATTATGGGGCTTTTCTACTTGTACAGCCACATAGTATTTTTTGCCATCAGCTGTGGTGACTATACCGGCATCTCCCACCATTGCGCCAATATCTCCGGTTTTATGAGCTATTGTGGCTCCAGGCCCAGGCCGCCAAAGAAGAGTACGTACTTTGGTTTTCTTTAAAGTCTCGAACATCCACTTGCGACTTTGGTCGGAAATTAATTCACCACCATCCACACGACCCAGTAAGTAGACTAAATCATAAGGAGAAGTCTTATTAGTGCCTTTAAAATCGCCTAAATAATTATTGAGTTTTGTTTGCTTGAGTCCCCATGTCTCAAAATCTTTGTTTAATGGCTTTAAGCCGCCCAGGGCGTTAATGATCATATTTGTGGCTGTATTATCAGAAAAGATCATCATCATTTTGGCTACTTCCATAAAGGGTAATTTGGTGCCAATAGGTCTCCACTGTAAATGACCAGAGCCTCCAGTCACCAATTCAGCCTTAATGGTAAGCATTTTTTTTGGATCAATTGTCTTATTGTCGATTGCCTTTAGAGCACTCACGAGTATGGGCAATTTGATAATGCTCGCTGCGCAAAATTGCCCTTTGCTTTCTATATCTATGAACTTGCCGGTTTTGGGCTCGACGGCAAAAGCACCCAGCCGCAATGGTTTGTCCAAAGCTAAGCTTTTTAATTGAACCTCCAAATCCTTTTGTTCATCGATTAGTCGAAATGGTTCCACTAGGCTAACAGCAGGCTTTTTGCCCGATATTCTTTGCTGATTCTGCCCATTTAGGGCGCAAAATCCTTGTATCGATGCTATCAATATAATAAAGGCAAGATATTTGACCACTCTTTGTCCGGGCCGCAACATCTTGGTGCGACGGCTTCGCTTTGTCAGTTGTGAGAAGTGTGTTTTAGTGGGGGCTTTTCTATCTATAACAGCTGTGTGGGATATTTTCGATAGCTGCTTAGGATTCATCATAGATTTTAAAGATTGACAATTGTTAAAGTATGGAGGTCGTTTACCTTGGTTAGCATTAAGAATTAGGCTTGATACTAGAGATGATATTAGCACCACCAGAGGTGCTAATATCCATTCTATCTTTAAATCTAATTTCTAGCGCCTATCAATTGGCACATAAGTCAAGTTTTTTTCACCGGTGTATTCAGCACGTGGTCTAATCAAACGATTATTGCTGTATTGCTCCAGTACATGCGCTGCCCAACCAGACATTCTACTAATAGCAAATATTGGCGTAAACATGTCTATAGGTATACCGAGTATATAATAAACAGATGCCGAATAGAAATCGACATTGGCATACAGTCCCTTTTCTTTCATGACAGTGGCTTCAACTTCTAAAGAAATGTCATACCATTTGGTATCACCCTTTAATCGGCTCAATTGCTCTGACATAATACGCAAATCATGAGCACGTGGGTCTTCCGTTTTATAAACGCGATGACCAAAACCCATAATCTTTTGATGCTCTTCTAGCATGTGATGCACATAAGAGTGAGCCTTGTCTAAGCTACCAATTTTGAGCAATAGCTTTATAACTTCCTGATTAGCCCCACCGTGCAAAGGACCTTTGAGCGTGCTGATTGCAGCAACTATTGCAGAATACATATCGGTAAGAGTAGCTGCTGCTACTCTAGCGGCAAAAGTAGATGCGTTTAATTCATGGTCAGCATGCAAAATAAGCGCTACATCAAGAGATTTAGTGCTAAGTTCGTCAGGCAAGCTTCCCTTAAGCATATAAAGAAAATTGCCAGCCAGGTTTAATTCCGGTTTTGGTGGCAATAACTGTTTGCCATTACGAATGTTCTCCCAATAAGCAATAATAGTAGGAATTTGTGCCGTAAGCTTAGCTGCCTTGTTAATATTGGCATCGCTAGAGTCACTCTCCGATTCTGGATCGTACATGGATAAAGTCGATACAGCAGTACGCAAAACCTCCATTGGCTGCACATTATGAGGGAATTTTTTCATAATCTCAACCACATCTGTAGGTAGAGCTCTGTGTTTTGCTAATTTTTCCTTGAAGCCTTTCAATTCAGATTGGTTTGGCAAGTGCCCAAACCATAAAAGATAAACAACTTCTTCAAAGGTGGAGTTTTGTGCTAAATCGTGAACATCATAGCCGCGATAAATCAGTCTACCTTCTATACCATTCACATCACATATTGATGAGCTCAAGGCTACAATGTCTTCCAAACCCGCTTTGATCATATTCTCTCCACAATATCCAGACCAAAATACAATTTACACCTTACAGTATTCGATAACCGCCCTTTTATTGGAGGTTAACATTTTTAGCATCTAATCCATAATACAATGATAAGTTGCAAGTAAGGTGAAGCCGAAGTATTAAGGATATAACATGCCAACCGGCCTGTTCAATAAGTTAATTTATGCTACAAGAAAAATTGCTTTTCATTTAAAAGAAAAGCAAAAGATGACAATAGATGATCATGCTTTGGAACATATGCTCTTTTATCATGATTTGGCGGGTGTTAACCGCGAAAACAATAAAGAGACCAGACTGGTAAAAGCGGACATAAAGGAAGCGCTAAACAGAGAAAATAGTAATGAATTAAGTTTAGTTCTCAAGCTAGCTCCGACGCTCTGGGAAGAGCAATTAAACAATATTATTGCTGGTTTAGACCAGGGGCAACAACAATTACTAGGCAGCCTGCTTTTTTCGAGCAATAAGAGTGGTTCGCATCCAGATAAAAGGTCTTTTGCGCTGGATCATGAAGATTGGCGTGTAAGGGCAAATGCTGCCAATATATTGGCTTTTTTGAAAGTTAAAGAATCAGTACCGGCCCTCATAGAAGTATTGGATAGTGATACTACCAGTAATATCATGTCCTTTTGCTATATTGCATATGCTTTGGGCAAGCTGCAAGGACAAGAAGCTAGAGAAGCCTTAGAAAAGCAATTAAGAAATGGTGATGCCTGGCTGCGAGTCGATGCTGCTGGAGCACTTTCTTATTTTGCATTGCCAGAGGTAGCAGGGCAATTAGCAGATGCATTGTTACGAGAGCAAGAGGCTTTGGACTATATGTCTTATGCAATTAGCAGCAAGTTAAAACCGCTCGATTTTTTACAAAGAGAGGCAAAAGAAGAGATAAGAGGAGGCTGCAGACTCATTCTTGGAATAATTGAAGCGGCAAAAAATAGTTTTAGCAAGGATCTCGCTTTAGATAGAGAAACTCAACTTTGTATGCCATATTTAGTTAAATTGGCGCAGAAAGATGCAGATATAATTGTCTTAGACACAGCGCTTAAATTATGCGCCTGCTTGGCCGAGCCTAGAGATAAAACGATCAGCGAGAATGGCTCCAGGTCAACATCCTATTTATTAACTCTGAGCGAGCAAGAAGCAATTTTAACTGGTATTGCCGCCACAGCTACTTTTGGGAACAAAGTACTTGAAATCATTGATCGCGCCGCGGCTGGTGCGCCTGAAGATCAAAATGCTGAACTCGTTGCTGCCCTAAGTTTAGCTGGAAAACTTAATATGTGCGAAGCACATACTGCATTAGCTCGTCTTTTAAGTAAATTCAGTGCCAGTCTAAATACTAATGAGCTGAAGAATGTCATTATTGCTATCAGCCGACTATCTGCAAACCCGGAAGACACTGCCAATCTACTTATCAACCTGGCAAAAAAGACGGTCAAATTCGAAGAGCGCCTAAAACTTAATAAACACAAGCAGCCTGTTATAGACGAATATGAAGGCGGAGCAAAAGCATATTGGGAGATACTAAGAGCTTTGGGCAATGTAGTTGCTGATAATTCAGCTTCCTTTTTGGTGCAAGCTCTCGACGACTATGCACCAGATATGCGCGCCTGTGCTTTAGAGTCAATTGTTGAAATTTGTGAAAAGGATCCTCAAATGAATTTACCGCAGCCCATTGAGAAGTTGGTGCAAATAGCCCTGACAGATCCGTCTGCCATGGTTCAACTGGCTGCTTTGCGAGGGGTAACAAAACTAGATCAAGCTAATCTAATAAATGACATAGTGCCTTTGATAAATGTCCAAGAAAATACTGTCAGCAAGCAGGCAATTTCCACTCTTGCCTATCTGGCTAAAAGAGGTCACGGACTGGTCGTCAAAACGACATTAGAAGAAAAAATCAAAGTTATTAAAGAAGAACATAAGAAGCAACGAATCTTAGATTTATTGCAAAACTGCTAAATTTCTCTCTTATAAGTACTAGCGGCAAAGATTAAAGAGGACTATATTAGAATTGATAGCCAAATTATGGCTTATACAATTTAAAAGAGCCTTTAATCAATTAGGAAAAAAAAGTGGCTTCCCCATCTGATACAAATAATCCAGAAAATCCAAGCGGTAATGAGCCTGACGCCTCCACACAAAAGGTGTCTCATATTCTTGATGAAGTGCTTGAAGAACCGGAAGAGTTTGCCAATAGACACAATCGGCACCCTTTAGTAGTAGACTTTCTGTTGGCTGCCTGTTTATTAGCTACCATGGGCGCTTTTTCCGCTGGCTTAGTAAAAATGTACGTTTCGCATTCAGCTGAGCAAAGTATTATTCAGCGTAATTACCCCGCCGCAATTACTCTGTTAGAGGGAGCTCCTTTCCCGGATCTTTTTAGTGCACCAGGCTCCGAGCCAAGAGAATTACTTAATCAAGCTCTTTATCTCGATGCTATGGATAAGCTAAATGTCTCAAGTGAAGACCCAGCGGCCCTAAGAGAACTAGCAAAAATTGATGCCAGTTCTGGATTTTTTGAATTAGCGCAAGAAACACTAAAGGCTCATTTTAAGCCTTCTGCCATGCAGCTACAGCATGAAGCCTCAAAAAGTGACCAAGCCGAACAGCCTAAGTAATTAGCTTTCTAAAGAAAGCTTTAAAGTTTTTTAGTCGACAATAAATTTTTTATATTGTTCAGCTGAAAGAGCAGTACTCAGTTCGGAGGCGTTATCAAGTTTAACTTTCACCATCCAGCCTTCACCATAGCAGTCATTATTAACCAGCTCTGGTTCAGTAGACAACCGATTGTTCACTGATAGGATTTCGCCACTAATTGGCATGAATAAGTCAGATACAGACTTTACCGATTCAATCACACCGAATTTGCCTTCGGTTTTGAACTTACCGCCTGTTTTGGGCAATTCCACATATGTGACGTCGCCTAATTGGTCAGCGGCAAAAGCGGTAATGCCGATTGTAGCTGTTCCGTCACCGTTAGCTTTGACCCATTCATGGGTCTTTACATACTTAAGCTCAGACGGATAGGATAATGTGGCAGCCATAGTTACTCCTCATAATTCGCATATAGAACTGCAATTCTAGCAAGAAATTTCCAGCTTTTGATTATTATTGGCAATCGTAAAGTGAACTGTAGCTGCTGTTAAGCATCACTTATTTTTTAACCTTATAAAATGGTCGTGCCACTACTTTTGATGGCACAGCATTGCCTCTAATGTCAATATACAATTGCCTGCCTAACTCTGCGTATTCGGGGGGCACATAACCCATTGCTATAGGACAGCCTATAGCTATACCCTGGCTGCCACTGGTTACAATACCTATAGCAGCTCCTTCAATAGCAGATTTTATCGCATAGCCTTGGCGAGGTAGGGCTTTACCCTCACTAAGGAGACAGATCAATTTTTTCTTTAGGCCAGTTTCTTTTTGTTTCAACAATTTGTCTTTACCGATAAATTCAGCTTTATCCAAACTCACGCTGAAACCCAAACCAGCTTCTAAAGGACCGGTATCATCATCCAATTCATGCCCATAAAGGGGCAGGCAGGCTTCTAGGCGCAATGTGTCACGGGCTCCTAAGCCACAAGGCTCTATGCCATAGCTCTCACCTGCTTTTGTTATCTTCTGCCACAGTTTAACAGCTTGCGACGCATCTGAAAAAATTTCAAAACCATCTTCACCGGTATAACCAGTACGACCAAAGCTTACTTTGATACCGTCAATAGTACTGTGTCCGTAATGAAAAGCCGGTAAAGCGGCTGCTTCTTCACCGGCTATACTTTTCATTAGGGAAGCAGCTTTAGGTCCTTGCAAAGCAAACAATGCAGTTTTATCGGAGTCGTCTATCAACTCTATGTCCGCGAAACGGGGTGCAAATTTCTGCAACCACTGCCAATCCTTATTTATATTACCGGCATTTACCACTAGCAAATAGTCGTTTTGTCGGCGGTAAACGATTAAATCGTCCACCGTGCCGCCATTTTGATTAACAAATTGAGTGTAAAGAGCAGTGTTCGGTTTCTGTAATCGTTCTAAATTATTGCCAATTAAATACTGAATGAAAGCTTGAGCACCTTTTCCTTTGATAATGAACTCGCCCATATGACTAACGTCAAACAAACCAACCGCCTGACGCACCGCCATATGCTCTTTAATGATTGAACGATACTGCACCGGCATATTCCAACCAGCAAAATCAACCATCCGGGCTCCAATTTGCTTGTGAATATCAGACAATGGAGTTTCTTTAAGTGTTTGTGTTAACATTCGATTTCTTCGTATCCATATTGTTTATAGAGCTTTCGAGGAGATTATCACTATTTCAGCTTCATACTCAAGCTGCGGATCTTAGCCTCTCCCTTAATTTATGTTATTCTCTTTGAATCTTGAAAGGGATTATTAAATGTCTTCTCAAACCAATACTTCTTTAAGAAAAGCAGTCGATGAGCTTAGTCAAGTGCTAAATTCTTCTCTGGGCGGCAATAGTGACTGCATGCAAGCAATGGCTAATATAGAGGAAATGCTATCTTCCATAGAAGATAAGCTAAACGTATTGCCAGTTTCAGACTCTAACGAAGTCCTTAGTTTCACGCCTGAAGCGTTAGTAAATAATTTCTAGCCTTGGGTATAAAAACCGAAGTAAGTTATTCTTGAGATAAAGCAAGTAGCTGTTCGGTCAGCTCGATAGCAGCGTGGGGTTTGGCTAAAGCAAACGCACTCTGGCGCATTTGCGGCAAAGTCTCAGAACCAAGCAGCATCGCGATTTCATCATAAAGTTTTTGCCCGTTTAAGTCGTTTTGCATAATTACCTTGGCTGCTCCTTTGGACTCTACAAAGCGGGCATTGAATGTTTGATGGTCAGCGGCTGCAAAGGGATAGGGCACAAATATGGCTGGGGTGCCGGTGACTGCCAATTCTGCAATCGTCATAGCACCTGAGCGACATATAGAGAGATCACAAGCCGCATATGCAATTGCCAAATTATCAAAATATTTTCTTGGTTTGTAGAGTGGATAATTGCGTAAAGAAGGGACTAAATTACTCTCAATATCTGTCCAATTCTTTTCCCCTACTTGATGCAATATTTGAAATTTAGTCTTTGCGCTATCTGAAAGCAAAGAAGGCAGCAAGTCATAAACTGCTTGGTTAAGGGCCTGCGCCCCTTGTGACCCGCCGGTTACCAGAACAACTGGTAAATCTGGCTCAAGACCTAGTTCCCGGCGAGCGAGCTGCTGGGTGGGCAAATGCAGAAAGCGCTGAGCCACTGGATTGCCGTTAATGACAATTCTTGCTGTTTTATTTAAAAGTCTAAATTTCTTTTCTGCAGCAGCCATACCCAGTGAAATAACTTTGGCATGGGGAGCAAAGGCTTTATTGACCAAGCCAGGGTTTGAATCTGGCTCATGAATAATAATAGGAATCCTTCTTAAAACAGCAGCACTTAGCGCTGGGGCTGCTGCGTAGCCTCCTGTGCCTAGAACAACAGTAGGCTTAAACTTTTTCATGATGGCCGAAGTTTGCCAGATTGCTTTGCTAAGCTGCCACGGGAAAGAAAAAAGCTGAGTAGAAATCTTGCGTGGCAAGCCAATTACTTTTAAGCCTATAAAGTCTAGTCCGCTCTCCTTGGCTAGCCTTTCTTCTATGTGTCCCTGTACACCCAAATAAATAATTGTCTCCACATCGCTTCGCTTTTTTAATTGCTCAGCCACGGCGATAGCAGGATACACATGACCTCCTGTGCCACCACCAGTTAATATTATTCGATGAGACATATCAGCTAATTAGCCTTCTGCCTAAAGGATCTTGCTCTTCCTCTTCTGGCATGGGACCACGATCGCGCGAAATAGAAAGTAAAATGCCGACCATAAATAAAGTAATAACGAGTGAAGTACCACCATAGCTAACAAAAGGTAATGTAATACCGGTAACAGGCAAAAGACCAGCAGTAACCATTATGTTGATCATTGCTTGCAAAGTAATTGAGCTGGTTATGCCTATAGCCAGAAAACGCCCAAACATTGTGCGCGAATTTACCGCTGCTTTAAAGCCGTAATAACCTAAAAGAACAAATAAGCTAATAAGCGCTAGACAGCCAAACCAACCGAATTCCTCGGCTATAACAGCAAAAATAAAGTCAGCATGTTGAACTGGTAAATAATAGAGCTTTTGTAGTGATCGTCCAAAGCCCACACCCATTAATCCACCAGAACCAATTGCTAATTGGGCCTGGATAATATTCCAACCCTCACTTTGTGGATGCAAATAAGGGTTGAGCCAACTCTGAATGCGGGCCATTTGATAAGGCGTTTTTTCTATGTGGTGCCAAACTACAAAAGCACCACCGCCCAAGGACAAAAAAAGCAACATCGAATTAGTACCGCTGGCATAGAGCAAAGCAAGCAGTCCTCCTAAAATCATCAATGCTGTACCTAAATCTGGTTGTTTGATGACTATAAAGGCCATTATGAGAGTAATTACAATGCGAAATACAATTTGTCTATGCCACCAGAAATATTGAGACAAGCCTGCGGACATAAGAATAAGCGAAGCTAATTTACAAAATTCAGATGGCTGAAACTGTAAGGGGCCTAATCCGATCCAACGACTGGAGCCCTTAGCCGTCACAGCCAAACTCGGAATTAATGTCAACGCAAGTAAAAATAACGAGCCTATGGCAAGTGGCCAAGCAAGGCGTTTAAGTTGACGATAATCTTGTCGGCTTAAAATAAACATGCCAATTAAGCCAATAATACAAGCAACTGCTTGTCGTCTAAAAAAAACGAAGGTGTCTTGGTAAGTTTGCAAAGACTCTGGGGCAGAAGCACTAAAAACCGCCATTAAGCCAAAGCCACAAAGAGATAGAACTATGGTGACAATAGCCGGATCGGGCAGCCCTTTGTATTCGCCACCCATTTGTTTTCTGACATTTGCCGCGCGTCCCCTAGGTCGGTTGCCCGACTTCAGCTCGCTTTGCGTGGATAATATCCTTGAAGACATTACCTCTATCCTCAAAATTTTCGAACATATCATAGCTTGCGCAGGCTGGCGATAGAACTATTGGCCAAGTTTAAGTTTGAGTCCTAAGTTTACTGCCTCTTCCATGCTATTTACTATATATACGTTCTCTATATTAGCTTGTTTCAGGGCTTGAGCGAAACGCTCTTTTGCTTCACCTAAAAGGATAACAGCTGCTGCTTGATTTCGTACAACTTTACTGAATTCGGTGAGAGCGGTCCCTTTATCGCGCCCACCGGCAATTAATACAATTTTTTCTTTGAATGCTTGTAAAGCTTTAATAGAAGATTCAGGATTAGTGGCCTTGGAGTCGTTGTACAAGGCCACACCATCTATGGTGTCAACATACTCTAAGCGATGCTCAAGAGCTTTAAACTCTTTCATAGCTTTAGAAATCTGCTTGGCTGATAAGCCACATATTACTGCAGTAGCTATAGCGGCCAAAGAGTTTTCAATATTATGCTGACCGATAATGGGTAATTCGTCGATTGTACAAACTTGCTCGACCTGGCCATTTAAGCGATAACAAAGCCAATTATCTAAAATAAAAGCGGCAGGATCTTTACCCTCTAGAGTACTTTGCTGAGAAAAAGGGAAAGGCTTAACCTTTATTTTGCGCGAAGCAACTACTGGATCATCAATATTAAGCACAGCATAAGCCTGCCTTAGTGCTTTTACGTCACTGAGTTTTTCCAATTTAAAACGATCTTGATTGGCGAATATATTTTCCTTAGCAGTAATATAAGCATCCATGGTTTTATGCCACTCTAAATGATCTGGTGTGAGATTGAGCCAGATAGATATATAAGGAGCAAAATATTTAGTATAGAAAAGCTGGTAAGAACTTACTTCCATAACCAAATAATTCGGTTGAGCAGACACACCATTGTTAGATAAAAAATCGAGGACAGGAGAACCAATATTGCCACAAGGAGGAGCTACAAGACCATTGCTCTGCAAAATATGGCTTATCATTGCAGTAGTGGTTGATTTACCATTAGTGCCCGTTATAGCAATGATTGGTATTGTGCCACTGGTACAAGCGAACTCAATATCAGAAATAATATCTTTGCCAAGAGCGCACGCTCTTTTAATCACTGCTGTATCTGGCGCAATACCAGGGCTAGTTATAATCAAGTCGGCTTGTCCCAGGGCTCTGTCCGAGTGTCCACCAGATTCAACTTCAATGCCTAGTTGCTTAAGCTCCTCGGCTAAGGCAATATACTCTCCTTTGATTTGTCCATATTCAGAAACAATCACATTAACTCCACGACTAGCCAAATAGCGAGCCGCAGCATAACCCGATTTGCCCAACCCCAGAATAGTTACTTTTTTTAAGCTCTCCATAATGCCAATAGAATAACTTATTCGCGGTGGTCTATTTGCCTGCCAATGCAAAATTTGGGCAAAAAGAAGAAGAAAGCAAAAAGCAGGAGGCGTCGCGAAGGGCGCCCCTTGCTTTTTGTTCTTCCCCGACGACTAGGCATCAGTCGAGGAATTTCAAACCGAAATTCCTCTCAAACCAGCCTTCCAGCTTCCTGGCTAGCTTACCCGCTTCGTTCTCGCTAACCGGTTCACCCTTAGGCGGGGTTAGAAGCCGGCCGCAAGCACTGCGGATGTCCTCTCGCGATAGCATAGCCAGGTCCGCACCGGTAGCGACGGGGTAAGCTCCAAAGCGCCGCCACCTTTTCCACTGAGGAGCGGACAGAGGGCAGCGAGTCTTTGCAGCACTCCTGTGAGTGAAGTCGTGCAGTCTTCTGCACAACGCCAGAGCATCGGTGCTGTCGTTAAGCTGATGGCGCTTCAGAAACCTTTTGTAGCAGATGGGGATCTCTTCAAGCTCTGGTTCAAGAAAACTCAGCCTGAAGGCTTTCTTGAACCATGCTTGCAGAAGTTTGCTCTCTTTGACAGCGAGGCGTTCAAGCGTGTAATCAACCATATCAAAATCACCTCCGAGGGACCAGTACAGGGCTTCAAAAATCTGCTGCCGAGTAAACAATGCCATATCCGCAGCGCTTCTGGCTGGTGGAACTAAACATAGAGCTACTCCGTCCAAAGCCCAGCGGTCGCCGTCGCTTGTAGGACTGAACCGCCTCATTGCTTCATAGACAGCAAGATGTCTGTCATTGTGTGTCAATTTGCGGGAGCGAAGAAAATTTTCGTAGCCTTCAGGGAACGGACGCGCACGTACATCCGAACTCTCACTTGGCTCAGTCGAAACTAAGGCAGTTGCCTGTGGCGTCGGGGTGGCCACTGGTGCCGCACGCACCAAAAGAGGTTTCAGCTCGTCGACCAGATCTTCCACGGTAACACCCTGAAGGGGCAGGATGAGAACAAGGACGTTCTCGTTGGTCCGAAGCGCGTCAAGCGCCTGCTGAATGGTGGCAGAGTCGGCGGACAGGATCGTCGCGATGCTCATAGCGCGGTCTCCTTCTTTTCGCAGTGCCTGCGCTATTAACTCGCCTCACGGCAAATCGAATAATAGCGTTTCTAGCACTTAAACCCTGATTGACTGGGTTTATTCCTACTATTGGAATGGGAAAGATAATTTACATTGACAAATTGGCTACGAGAAAAGCAAGCTTGATTCAGCTGTAAATATTTAGGCCCCTATTGAGGCTGAAAAGGTTGTCAGACAACTTGATAGCCCCTTTCTTAACGACCATTACTTGACTAATGCAGTAGTTTCTATTAGCTACTTTTTATACCTCTTCTAAACTTAATTGCCGCTTTACAATTATGCGAGGTTTGCGCTAAGTAAGTTTTAAATTTTATCGGGTGTCACTAATTTCATAGCTTCGCTCGTAGCTAACGAAGAAAGCGGCATGACGTAGGTCTTATCAGCTAGTTTATATGGCAGTTCTCCTGGGTAAATTACGGTCAATTTATCTAACTTAAGATCATCTATAGCTATACGCATTGATGGAGTTAGGCGCGGTGCGTCTGCTCGCTTACATTCAATACCGTAACGTCGTCCACTTTTTATAAGCAATAAATCAAGTTCGGCACCGCTGTGTGTAGCCCAGAAATATACTTCATCAAACGGCACACTTTTTAATATCTCCTCTATTACATAGCCTTCCCAAGAAGCGCCACATTTTGGATGTTCCAGTAACTGCTTAGGAGATTCTAATCCAAGTAATTGATGCAATAAGCCGCAATCTCGCACATAAACTTTAGGGGCTTTTACTTGGCGTTTTTTAATATTGCTGTGCCAAGGTCGCAACTGGCGCACCATAAATAAATCTTCCAGAAGGTCAATATAACGTCCGGTAGTAGATTGGCTAATATTGAGTGCCCGGGCAAGCTCAGCAGCATTCCATATTTGTCCATGATAATGAGCAAGCATTATCCAGAAACGCAAAAGGCTAGTTGAGGCAATCTGTAATCCAAATTGTGGTATATCGCGTTCTAGAAAAGTTTGAATAAAATTCTTGCGCCAGATAAAACTATCTTTGTTTGAAGCCGCAAGAAATGAACGCGGAAAGCCACCGCGCAACCAATGCTTATTAACAGACTCTATACCAACTTCAGAAAGAGAAAACCCACCTAATTGAATAGTTTCCATACGTCCGGCTAGAGATTCAGAAGATTGTCTGAGCAATTGGGGTGAGGCGCTGCCTAAAATTAAAAACTGTCCATTAGTAGATTTACGATCTACCAGTACTCTCAGCGTAGGAAACAATTCTGGATATTTTTGCACTTCATCAATAGCGATTGTCCCTTTGAGACCAGATAGAGCAGTCATTGGTTCATTTAGACGTGCCAAACTAATAGGATTTTCGAGATCGAAATAATTCAAGGATTCTGGCGATACAAATTGTCTGGCAAGAGTAGTTTTGCCGCATTGACGTGGACCAACCAAAGCAACAACACGGCCGCGCTTTAAAGCCTTTTTAATTGCCTGTTCGGCTTTGGTTCTTTCAATTATCATGCTCATATTATACCTTGAAAATCACGCACATGTTGCTAGTATTTCAAGGTGGAAAATTTAAATAAAAATGCAGCGTTAAATCTATTAACTAATCGAGGAAGCGCAGTCCGAATTGCCTCTCGAAGCTTTCCAATCTTTACTGCGTTGCTAGGGCAAGCAGCACTAGCTTTACAACAAATTACCAAGCACAATCTAGCAATTAGCCGCCCTTTTCTTTTCTCTCTAATTTGGCGGCTTTGTTTTCACAATTCACTATGCGCTTATCGACTTTTTCTTTTTCTTCCGGGCTTAAATCTGGTCTTAGCCCTTCATAAGCTTTATATTGAACTATGGCTTGTTTCAAATTGGCAGAAGTTTTAGGCGATACTTTTTCTAAAGCCTGACCCAATTCATAGCGAGAGTCTGGAAATCGTGGGTTTTTATAAATAGATGAATGATATTTATCTATGGCGCTGGCTGTTTGACTGTGCTTGTACAAATCATGAGCCAATGTATAGTCTTGACGAGATTGATCTTTTGCTTTGGCAACAGCGTCTAGTCCGTATCTAGCTCTTTCGCTTGCTCCCGGTAAAAGGGCAGCTTTTTCGTAAGCAGCTTCAGCATTAGGCAAATCTTTGATCATTAAAGCAAGATCTGCTACTGCACAGACTTGTTTGGCGGTATTAGCATTGGCCAAAACAATACTCATTTGCACATCAGCTTCTTTGAATTTATTCTGGGCTAAGAGAGCCTCAGCATAAGCCACTCGCTCACCGTCATTGTTTGGCACTCCCAATTGAGACAAGTCGACTGTGGCGCCAGACATTGAGCGAATTTTTGCTTGTGCCAATCGCAATTCCATATCATTAGGATTCATAGCCACCGCTTGATCAATTAAAGCGGCAGCACTTTGATATTCATTAGAAGTAAAAAAGGCGCTATTAGTTTCGCGATTAGCTTTTAAATATAGAGCCCGGGTCAGGCCTTGAGCAGCCTGGCCATTGCGTGGATCTGTATTTAAAACAGAGCGGTATTCTTTGATTGCATCATCAAGTTTATCCACACGTAAGCTTTCATCCCCAATGCGCTGATGCAAGGAAGTGTTATTGGGCACAAGCTCTGAGGCTGAGCGTAATTCTGCGATTGAATGTTCAATGTCTCCGCGTGTTTCTCGAATATCGGCGATATGTAAATATGCATCAGTATTTTCAGGCTTAATTCTGATTGATTCTTGGAATTCTCTCACTGCCGCAACATTGTTGCCTTGAGCGGCATAAGCTTCTCCCATCGCTAAACGCACCGGAGCACTGTTTGGATACAGTGCTAAAGAAGTATTCAATTCTTTAATGGCATCGTCCAATTTTCCTTGTTGCAGATAAACTTTGCCTAGACCATAATGGGCAGTTGAATTGGCGGTGTTAATAGCAAGAGCTTGCTTGAATGATTGTTCTGCTCCAGTTTGGTCACCAAGTCCTAATTGAGAAACTCCCAATCCAGAGTAGGCTTCTGAGTAGCGATGATCAATTTTTGTTGCTTGCTTAAATTGGTCAGCAGCCTCACTCAGTCTGCCCTGTTCTTTGTAAATCATGCCCAGAGTGTAATGGGCTTCGGGCATGTCTGGATCTCTAGATAGCCCTTGTTTGACCATTGCTTCAGCGTTCTGCAAAGTTGCGTCTTTGCCTTTAATGACAGTATTTGATGAAGACTGCAAACGATTAAATTCAACTAGAGCTTTACCGGCCAGAGCCTGAGGATTTTGAGGATCAGAAGCTAGTATTTGATCAAATTGTTCGCTAGCACCGTCAAGCTTAAATTGCTTTGCCAGTGCCATACCATAACCGAGTTTAGCCGAAGTATTGTTTTTATTTCTGTGCAATGCATCCTTATATAGATCGGCTGCTTCCGAATATTTACCTTTAAGCATTAATTGATCGGCAAAGAGAACTTGCCTATCGACTCTTCCTCTTAGAACTTTTTTCTTAGGAGAGTGTGCTTCATGCGCTACATAACCCAACATTTTAGACTGAGCGGCCTTGAGGCCACCGCCATTATTCGCAGAGGATGGCATTCGATTGCCGTCAATATCCAATGATTGTGAAAAGGCCGGAATGTCAAATACCAATAAGCTTATAGACAATGCCAAAAGTTTATACTTCATTCCTGCGACCTCTTTGTAACTACCCTTGCTCATCTTTTCAGGTTAGCAGCCAACCCTCATATATGTACACATTTTTGACAAGCTATTAATTAAACGGCTGACAACAAAAGAATACAAACACAGAAGGAGCGGGCCTGTTTGGAGAGTTGCCGATCAATCAGCCAGATGTCATGCTTGATTCTGCTAGGGCAGATTTGTGAGGATAGGGTAGTTCCGCCCCCATTTATCTCGTTGTGACTCAAGACCCAGAAACAAGCGCAGTTCTTAGGCAAGCCCCTTCCCCGACTACTATCAATGTGGCAAAGGTTGGTTTTGTGTCTGGCCAAATGCAGTGTAAGCAAAGAATGCCGCGAGCCAATTCTTAGCCATTGCTCATGGTACCTTTTCGATGCCCTTATTGGGGTCTCTGCCGCTCTGATTTGAGTCCTAGAAGCGAAAGGCTATGAAATGGTCAAGAATGATCGCTCATCGCCTGAGTACACCCCATAGTCTAATTGGCACATGACACCTCGCTCAAACGAGGAAACGCGGGTTCGAATCCCGCTGGGGCTCTTTGCACCAACCGCATTTCGCGGACGGGCAATTTCTCCGAAACCACAAGAGGGATGCTATGAATTTTCTCCTGGACCAGCTGAATTCCGCTCCTGGCCTTGTCTTCCTCACCGTCGCCCTTACAGCGATTTCCCTGTGGCTGACAAGAAAGACGCCCAAATTCGGGCTAGTCTGTGTGATCCTCGCCATCATCATCCTTTACGACGCTCCCCCCGTGGGCGGATACAAGGACACAGTTGATGTCATGCGATCACTGGTGGCTATTCTAGCTAGTGTATATGTGGGTATTCTGGTCGGCTACATATTACATTTGATTGACATAAAAGCTAGACCACTGGGCATTCTCTTAATGGTACCCATTTGCAAGAAATACTGTGTCGACGCTTCTAAACCACTGAGTGGAGACTCCGTCACAGAGTTTCTACTTGAGGTCATTCCAGTGTTGCTCTTCGCCGTACTCTGCATGTTCGCCACGGTAGAGCTCTTATACTGGATAAAGAAGCGGACCGGACTTCTGCTCCTTCCTCGATGGGTCTATGAAACCTGGGCACAAGCAGACCTCGAGAGGGCATTAAAAGAGTAAGCCACAAAGCAAACCCGAGACCAGGCATGAAGTGAGCCTGGAATTCTCGCCATGAAAAATTGGCGCTAGGGCGTTGCCTAGTTTGCCAGCAACTATCCTGAAGAATGTGTCCAGCAAAGTTTGTTCTTATACAGCAGGCTGAGCTGGTTAGGATTGAGCAACAATTCCTTTTGTCAAGGAGATACCGCCGTGGGCATCATTAGATGGCAGCGCGAACGCAAGTGGCGCCACAGTCTTCCTGGTCCGCTGGGCACTCGCACTCAGACAGCCGAGCGAGGACTGGTGCACACTTTCTGTCAACACGACAAAACCGTCGGTGACGACGATCCCCAAAATTGGGGCACGGGCTTCTTTGTAGGAGCAAACAAGGATAACGAGCCCAACTTCGTTCTCACCTCCGACATCCATTGCGGCTGGCCCGGACAGACCATCGTCATCCGCCAAGGTCGGAACTGGGCAAACGCTCGTCCCGTGAAACGGGAAGAAGGAGGGCTGGCACTGCTGGAAGTTTACTCGCCGATGCGATTTAGCCTTTACGGACAAATGGCCAATACGCTCCCTATCAGAAGAAACGGCGTTTGTCCTGACAAGGCAGTCATGGTCGGCTACCACCATCCCTGGCGTGAGCGGAAGGGTCGCCTCGCCCGCTGCTCCTTCCTGCGCTACGACGAAGTGACCATTAATGAGGGTGGCGGCTTCGCCGTCGACTACAAATTGGGCATGCACGGCTCTCCCATTTTTGCCGATGGAGCTGTCATGGCGGTTGCTCTTCACTACGACTGGCGGAACGAACGAATGGCCATTTGTGAGCACCATTCGTTGACAGAATTTCTGCGCGGTACAGTACCCATCGAAACAAAGAAATCGGTCCTGGTCGAAGTCTGAGCAATGCTAATCAGTGCAAGCACAGACTGAACAGCGACTTGGACCGGCGCTCGAGCAGATCGCACCTGACGGATCAGGTGCGATTGGCTCCTTTTTATTTTTTTCTTTCCTACATATATAAGGAATTGCAATTGATAAATATCGAGCAATTAGTTTAAATCTATAAGCACGCATCAGTCTGGCAAATATTGATTGATTTGATAAGGGGAGATTGAAAAATGTCCGGTCATTCTAAATGGGCAAATATTAAAAGACAAAAAGCAGTGGTCGATGCAAAAAAAGGTGCTGCCTATGCTCGGCTTTCGAGAGAAATCATCGTTGCTGCTCGGGGCGGAGCAGATCCAGCCACCAATTTTAAACTGCGCCAGGCAGTGGATAGAGCTAAATCCGAGGGTATGCCGAATGACAATATCCAAAGAGCAATAGAAAAAGGTGCGGGCGGAGGACAGGGCAGCAATCTGGAAGAACTTACTTATGAAGGCTATGGTCCAGGCGGGGTGGCCATTTTAGTGCGCTGCACCACTGATAATCGCAATCGCACAGCTGGTGACATTCGCAGTTATTTTTCTAAATATGGCGGCAATCTGGGTGAATCAGGTTGCGTCAATTGGCTTTTTAAGGAACGCGGCGAAATAACCGTAGAAAGCAATCAAGCAATTGGTGAAGAAGAGATGCTAGCTCTAGCGCTGGACAGCGGCGCAGATGATATTGAAGTAGAAGAAGTAAGCAGTGATGATTTATTTATCACCACCTTTGTATGCGATACACAAAAACTGGAATCGGTTAAAGACAAATTGGCTCAGGCTAAAGTCTCCACAAAACTGCTTGTTAAATCAGCCCAAAATAATATGGTCCCTCAAACGAACATTGCAGTAACCGATAAAAATATCGCCGCTCAGCTTTTGAAATTGCTTGATGCTCTGGAAAATCAGGACGATGTGCAGCAAATCTATGCCAATTTTGATATGGAGTCTAATTGGTTATTAGAATTGACAGGTAACGGATAAGTAACAATTGGTTGCGGATTGTAAAGAGGGGAAACTCTTGACTTGGCAATCTCTTATAGCTGGGAACGCTCAGCCACAGAGACTTTGCATATTTTTTACTGTCGGTTAACATATTTTACGCTCTAAGTTTAATGGAGGCTTCATTCTTTTTTACGAAGCTTAACTAAGGAAGCCGATTTCGTTTAGCTCAGCTCATTCTTAATCCTTACTTATGTCTGTAAAGTCAGAATAGCAGAGACTTAGCCAGGTCGCCAAGTGCAAAAAAGATCTCAAGCATTTTGTCAACGGTCTGTATCTTAAATATCGTTCATATTCTTTAAATAGCCCGTATATTCTAAAAAACTGACACTGGTAGAAAATTTTTGACCGAAGTGCCTCTCTCTTGCTACCTTTTGCGAGTCGCAAGTCCTAACGGAGCTTTACATTCATAACTCAGTGATCTAGCAAACAGTTTCTTCAACCTTTCGTGAAAAACCATAGACACGTGTTGAAGACATGCAAATAACCGAGTTATTTTAAGTAGGTAAATTTGGATGCGAAAAAATTCTATAAATCGGAACACAAACCGGAAACAAAGTTTGAATCTCAAGAAAATTAAATCCTTAACTTTATTTTTAGCTCTTTTCTTGGTGGCCGCCGGCCCTGCAGCAGCAGCAGGAGCAGCAAGCAATTCAGATGTTGATCCTGAAATAGTAGCTAGCAGTTGGAGCGATGAAACTAATCGCTGCGCAGCAGTTACTCTTAATGGCAAAGAACTGTTTCGTTTCAAAGCTGCGGCAGACCAAATTGGCGAAGTCGCAATAGAAGACAAAGCAGAAGATATGGCCAATAAGCTTGACCAATTAGTCAAAAATAAAAAATTCAATGCCGATAGACTCTATCCAATAAAAACTAAAGACGGAGTCATTCTGAAAACAGATGGTATGGAATTACTGAAATTTTCTAATTCAGAATTAGCCAATTCAACAATTCTTGGTCAATCTGCTTTAATTGACGCTTGCGAATTAGACTGCAAAGCTGTTGATGCTAAATCTTTAGAATATGGTCTAAAGCTAACTAATGTTATTCGTACAGCCTTTGGCGTCAAGGCTTTGCCAGTGTCCTTTCTTAAATTGGCTGAACTTACCGCACGCCATAGTTTCGATGATTTGGCAGCAATTGCTAAGGCTACAGAGCACTTTAGTGGCAATGCTTCCTGGTATGGACCACATTTTCATGGTCACAAGACTTCCGATGGACATATATTCAATCAAGACGGATTAACTGCCGCCCATCGTAGTTTGCCTTTCGGCACCAAATTGCTGGTGACCAATCGTAGAACAGGCGACTCCTGTGTAGTTAAAGTCAATGACCGCGGACCATTTGTCGGTGGTCGGGTGATAGACCTATCTAAAGGCGCTGCCAGGCAGTTGAATATGCTTGGTTCAGGGGTGGCTATGGTCGATTGTGTAGTGATAGGTCGCGAATAAAATCGCAAACTATACATATTGGCGGATATTCTGCACAATTGCAGACTGCCGATTAGCTAGCTGACCAGCAATTTTCTCATGACAATTAAAAGTCTGCTAAGCAAAGCAGGATGTCATTTGCTTGATAATGAATTTCCCAATCTATGAGCTCGCCTGTGTCTACTTGGCATCGCTTTGTTTACAGTAAATACAAAATGATAATCTTAAGCTTGTTTATCGCCAAGCTTAAAGCCAAAATATAGTCAAATATCCATATTGTCATAGCCTGATCGAAAAGCGTCCGATCAAGAACACTAATGTGCCGAGCGCTTGGGAAAGAGCAATCAGGTGAGGAAAAATAACTACCATGCCTGCCAAAGAAACCAGTGCCAAACCTTTGCATAGTTTAAATAACCAAAGCCAACAAGATGTGCGGGTAAGAATTGCCCCCAGCCCAACTGGCAGTTTGCATTTAGGCACAGCTCGCACAGCACTTTATAATTACCTTTATGCCAAACGCTTTAAAGGCAAATTTGTTATGCGCCTAGAAGACACAGACGAAGAGCGTTCAGAAGAACGATTTACAGAAGACATAATCGCCGGATTAAAATGGCTGGGAATCAATTGGGATGAAGGTCCAGATATTGGTG
Source organism: Candidatus Melainabacteria bacterium (assembly GCA_963845445.1). Lineage (GTDB taxonomy): Bacteria > Cyanobacteriota > Vampirovibrionia > Obscuribacterales > Obscuribacteraceae > JABDBL01. Next base: position 657,592 of record CAWJSE010000003.1, read on the forward strand.
GTCCTTATCCTCCGTATAAACAAACCCAAAAAACGGATCATTATTCAAACATTGCTAATCAGCTGATAGCTAAGGGTGCAGCATATTTAGCTTACGAAACACCCGAAGAACTAGCTGCCTTGAAAGAAGAGCAAAAGGCAAAAGGGCAGCCACCGCGTTACGATAATCGTGGGCGTCACACCAGCCAAAGTCAAAAAGAGCATTTTATAAAAGAAGGGCGTGTGCCTTCGGTCCGTTTTATTGTTGAGGAACCACGTTCGGTTACTTGGAACGATCAAATACGCGGACAAATGGCCATTGAAACTACTGACCTGGGCGGCGACATAGTTATCGTTAAATCAAGCGGCATCGCTACTTACAATTTTGCTGTGGTGATAGATGATATCGACATGAAAATTTCGCATGTCATTCGTGGCGAAGATCATATTCACAATACTGCCAAACAACTTCTGATTTACGAAGCATTAGATGCCAAAATCCCACATTTTGCTCATGCTGCTCTGATATTCGACAACGATCACCGCAAATTATCAAAGCGCTTGCATGGTGAAAAAGTCCATATTGAGTATTATCGCCAGCAAGGTTATTTGCAGGAAGCGATAATAAATTATTTAGCGCAAATGAGTTTTACTCCAGCTGATGGCCGTGAAATCTTCACGCTGGAAGAAGGCTGCGATATGTTTGAATTAGCTCGTATGAGTAAAAGTCCGGCTGTCTTTGATTTGCAACGTCTTAATTGGTTCAACGGTCATTATATTAGAAGTTTGCCAATAGAAACAATAACAGAGCGCTGCTTACCTTATTTAACTGAAGTAGATCTTACTAAATACACTGATAAACAACTACAAGAAATTATTGTTTCTGTCCGCGAAGGATTAAGCATACTTGCTGAAGTATTAGCTGCCACTCGTTTTTACTTCGTAGATAAAATAGAAATTAGCGAAGAAGCAAAAAAATCGGTCTTAACTAACCCGCAAGCAAAAACGGTGCTGACTAGATCACTACAAGAATTGGGCAAATTACCTTACGGCGATCATAAAGGCTGCAAGCAAGTAATAGACAATATGGGTAAGGAATTAGGGGTCAAAGGCAAAGAACTGTATTGGCCATTGCGTGCAGCATTATCTGGTGCTACCCAAGGGCCAGATTTAGGCTCTATCCTTTCCATACTAGGAGCTGGGCGTATAAAATCACGTATAGAAGCCGCTCTTGCCTGCTGTAGCTAGCACGATTTTATGTATTTATCATCGCTAGCCAAATATTTTTAGAATTACGTAAATATGCTTATCTACAATAGTCTCACTAAAACAAAAGAAGAATTCAAACCGCTTAATGGCAAAACGGTAAAAATTTATGCATGCGGGCCAACACCGTATGATTACAGCCATCTCGGTCATGCGCGTGTCTATATTATTTGGGATGTTATTCAACGCTATCTTCGCCTTATTAAGGGCTATGATGTTATTTATGTCCGCAACATTACCGACGTAGAAGACAAAATTATAAACCGCGCCAAAGCGGAAAACACCACACCAGAGATGGTGGCACGCCGATTCACTTATGAGTTCTGGCGAGACATGGAATCTTTAAACATTGAAAGACCCCATAGCGAGCCACGAGCAAGCGAATATATTAACGAGATGATTGAGTTTATAAAAGGCTTAATCTCCAATGGGCATGCTTATGCTATTGATGGCGATGTGTATTTTCACGTTGCTTCCCTGCCAGAGTACGGACAACTAACTAGACAAAAGCTGGAAGACATGATGGTGGGAGCCAGAGAGCAAGTGGTAGCACAAAGCGAATTAGAAAAGCGCAAAAAACATCCGGCAGACTTTGCCCTCTGGAAAGGTTATGAAGCAAGTGCTGACAGCGGCAAGTACCGGGGCTTTGGCGAAGACATAAGATGGCAATATGGCTGGGAAAGTCCTTGGGGAAGAGGCAGACCGGGCTGGCATATAGAATGCTCGGCTATGGTTAAAAGTTTGCTTGGGGAAACAATAGATTTGCACGGCGGTGGAGAAGATTTGCTTTTCCCGCACCACGAAAATGAATTAGCTCAGTCGTTTGCCTTGCATCAGCAACAACTGGCACGCTTCTGGGTACATAACGGCTTCATTCAGGTGAATAGCGAAAAAATGTCTAAATCGCTGGGCAATTTCAACACCATTAGAGCTTTGCTTGAGCAATATTCAGCTGATGAAATTAGATTGTTTATTTTGCAAACTCATTATCGCAACCCAATTGATTTCACTCCTGAAAGCTTGCATGCTTCAAAGACAGCCCTGCAGCGCCTTGTAAGAGCGGTGGAGTGTCTACAAAATGAAAAAACACTACCATCTCCTCTCACAATAGATTTAACCAATAACCCATTGCTGAAAGAATTTACCAATCAATTCAGCGCCGCAATGGATAACGATTTCAATACAGCGCAGGCGGTTGCTTCGTTATTCAGTTTAGCTGATGCTATCGTAAAAATTACTGATGAAACGGAAAAACGAAAAGCAGCGGAAATCCTGTCTTTTTATTCTGAAGTGCTTGGTCTGACCCTTGGCGATGAGCGCCAAAAAGTCCCTACTGACACTGCCAAAAAATTAATTGATCTCTTATTAAAATTGCGCACTGATGCAAAAGGAAAGAAGGACTACAATACATCAGATATGATACGCAGTGCTTTGAACGAGTATGGCATCAGTGTTATGGATAATAAAGAAGGTAGCACCTGGGAAATCGATCCGTTGTCTCATCAATCAGCGGTTGCCTCGGCAAAAAAATAATAGCAACAAAGACAAAAACATCAAAGAAGTCCTGTTCTAGGATATCAAGAATAAGCCTGACTATATTTCCTTGTGCGATGAAAGACTGTCCGCGCCTTTTACCAGCAACGCACTGGCTATCGACGCGGACATGCTGGGTTCCAGGGGTCGTCAGTCCGAGGCCTCGCAGGAAACCGGGGGCGGATGCGCTTGACCCCGCACCACCTGCTGGAACACGCCGTAGATGCCCCCGGCAGTACCGAGAAGATGCCGCGGCCGTCCTCCTCTCGGAAATGTCACTGGCTGTTCAACCGCTGGATGCGGCGGAAGAAAGCTTCTTTGTTCCACACTCCTTGGGCGCAGCGCAGATAACCAAGGAAGGGTCAGATCAGATGTACATGCCCACAAAGTGTCCCTCGCAGGCCTTCTGGATAGCCAGCAGGTCCCTTTCTGGATCCGAAGTACCATCTTTCTCCATTGTCACGATCCATGGTCTTACGCATCCCACTGCACGATCCTCGAAGACGTGACCAGCCGCAACTGCCAACACTCGCCAACCATTCTTGTTGGCAAATGACAAGATTTGCGGCAGTGCAGCGTTCGTCACCTCTACTACATGTAGATTCTGTCGTCGGGGATTGGTATCCATTCTTCCTCCTCAAAACTAGAGTTGGTCCGCTCCTTGTCAATGACTTTGAGACACATTAAAAAATAAATAGGAGTCTAAGGTTGGCATTACAAGTAGTGGCACCAGATCAGAAAAAGATAGAAAAGCTACAAAAAATAAGCTTCCCCCCTGGGCAGAAATTGTAGCCTCGCCTAAGCCACGGCAAGTGCCAGGCCGCTTTGCGGTGGCTGCGCCAGCACATTGCCTTGGCTTGTCGGCTCGGCTGTTTTGCCTTTATCGGGGGCAACCTCTTTAGGGCGGTTAATCCACACTTCTTTTGCTAGTTCTTTCTTTTCGGACTACCTAAAACAAATCGGTTAGGGTTATTATCGTAAACAGACAACATTACATTTTGCCTCAACAATAGCTTGTCATCAGCTCGCCCGTGATGAACATCATTAGGTGTCAATAACTCTAAACCGCTGTGATGATGCTCATTGTTGTACCAAGGAAAAAATTCTCGACAAAAATCTTTGGCTTCTTCTAAGGACTTAAATCTATCAGGAAAATTCTGGTGGTACTTCAATGTCTTGAATTGACTCTCTGAATAGGGATTGTCATTGCTTACCCGTGGTCTGCTAAAAGATTTGTTCATGCCAAGATCAATAAATAATTGCCCTAAAGTAGATGACTTCATTGGCGAACCACGATCTGAATGTATAGTAATTATTTCTGGATTTACTTTCTGTCTATCAACTATTTCGCTAATAAATTTCTTTGCTATCTCACCTGATTCTCTTTCAGCTACATGCCAGCCAACTACATAACGACTAAAAATATCTAAAACAACATAAAGATAGTAATAGCTCCATTTAACGGGACCTCTTAATTTAGTAATATCCCAGCTCCATACTTGATTAGGAGCAATGGCAAGCAATTCTGGCTTGGCGTATTGATGTCGCTTGTGTCCACGTCTGCGCTCTTGTGTTGCTCCTTCTGCTCTTAAAATACGATACATAGTAGAAATAGAACAAAAATATGTGCCTTCATCAAGCAAAGTGGCATATGTCTCTGTAGGCGATTTGTCCACAAACCTTTCACTATTTAGTATAGCCAAAACATTATCTCGCTCAGCCTGACTTAATCTGCGATGAGACACCCTTCTTGGTCTATCAGTTTTGTCAGGCTTAACTTTTAGCTGCCTGTAAAAAGAAGCTGTGGATATACTCAATGCCTTACAAGCATTGGTAATACCAGTAATAGGTATAAGATCTTTTACTAATTCCGTTCTTTTTGCTCTGGAATCTCGATCCCTAGCGCCACTGCTAGTTTTTTTTGCACATCAATAATTGTTTTCGCCACCTGTAAATCTTTTTCCAACTTCGCTACTTTTTTTGTTAGCTGACCAATCTTTTCCTCTTTGTAATCCCTTGTCTGCTTACGACCAGCTTTCTTTGACGATAAATCACCGCTCTTTGCTTGCCTGCGCCAACGAGTAATATGTGATGAATAAAGCCCTTGCTTGCGCAAATATCCCCCAACTTCACCAGCCGATAATTCTTTTAATTCATCTAAAACTTTTTGTTTGTACTTAGCTGTGAACCGCCTGCACTCTGCCCTAACCTTTACTTCATTTCCTGGATCTTCATCACCCTCATATCCATTACTACCTGGATCAAAAATAGTCACAGAAGACTTTCCCATACCTTTTTCTCTTTCTTTTACTGCCATCAATAGACTCCTATTTCCTAGTATAAACTGTCTCATTTATCATAGAAAATTTGGGTCCGCATCGATTTTGCTGGCATCGCACCGGTAATCAACGCAGACATGGCAAATGGTCTCGACGCTCTATCGGCGCCTCACCCCCAGCGGGATTCGAACCCGCCCAGCTTGAGACAATTCGAAGAGGCCGGGAAGGACCCTACGTCGGCATGCCCGAAAACATCCGACGTTGCAAGGTCCCTGGCCGGTCGAGAACGAGCTGACTCAACTCAGGGCCAGAATTTGACCTTGAGCAGATTGATGACGTCGATCACGCGAATGAGGAGTGCCCCATAGGCAGGGTCAACCCCCTCACGCATGGGACGGAGGAGAATATGCCCTTCTGGGGGTTCTCCCACGATCTCTGCGGCGATCTTACGCAATTCGGCGAGCATCTCTTGCAAGCTCTGCTTGCTAGACTCCTGCCTGAACGGCATCTTATGCCTGTAGTCGGCGACGGACTGAGCGCACCTCGCCAGATTCTGGAGGAAGTGTTCGAGTGTTACTCCCTCTTCCGGAAAGACGTACGACTCTAACACTGTACGGGCCGTCAATTCGTTGGCGGCGACGACGGTCTCCCTCGGAAGAGCGAGGATGGTTGTCATCATGGCAACGGCCTGCGCGGATAGAACAGCTGTAACAGACGCTTCCAGATCCTCTTCGAAGAGACGCTGGCTCTCCTCCATCTGCGCTTGCCGCTCCGGTGTGGGTACACGAAGCTTCTTTTGATCGTCAGACATGCGTGAGTCCTCCGAAGGTTATGAGCGCGGGACTGATGTATAGCCTGCGCACAAATCAGGAAATTCGCGTCTCGTTCTCACCCAACATTCAATTTTTCCGTCAATGACCGGAATATGAATGTCAACTAAACCCGATGGGTAGTTTTCTTTGAGAACACCTCATTGAAGAATAAGAACGAGAACACCCTAAGCTTGCCAAATTTCTATAAGCAAAATCAATATTGACATCTAAAACACGTCATCCTTACAAGGCATACCAGTTGCAAAGCTTCAGCATTTTTCTGCCTGAATGCGCTTTAATAGAACGACTACAAACTATTTACTGGCTCTTTACCAAAGGAGGCGCTATCTCGCCATATGTCTGTGCTAGTCTAATTGACTGGTTGTTTCTCTAGTGTTTGCTTATGTTGTCAGCACCATCTTTATCAATACAGACATCGCATACTGCTGTTCGCCCCACCACTTTTGTGGAGGCACCGGCATTATCTGCTTTATTGGGCGCCAAAATTATTTTTGCTGATGAAACCAAGCAAGCTACAGGTAGCTTCAAATTTAGAGCAGCTTACAATGTGGCTGCCTATGTTCAACAAGCGCACATAATCGCTTCTTCATCAGGTAATTTTGCTCAAGCTTTATCTTATGCTTGTTCTCTCATGGGTAAACGATGCACAATCGTAATGCCTGTTGCCTCAGCTCAAGTGAAAATAGATGGCATAAAAAAATATGGTGGACAAATAGAATTTGTTGATACTGACGAAAAGGGACGGGCTGAAAGATTAGCTGAATTGGCCAATGAATACCCTGATGCTTATATAACTAATGCCTACGATAATCCGCTCATCATTGAAGGAACTAAGGGACTAGGCAGAGAAATAGCCACTTATAATGAAGACTTTGATTATGTGGTTTCGCCCATTGGCGGGGGTGGATTAATTAGTGGTATCATATGTGGCACTAAAGAATCAGGCAAAATAAACACCACAGTTGTGGGGGCTGAGCCAGAGATTGCTAATGATGCTTCACTCTCACTTAAGGCTGGTCGATTGATTGCTAATACAATTGAGCCACAAACAATTGCTGATGGAGCAAGAACTATTAGCCTGGGTAAGCATAATTGGGAAATTGTGAGAGAGAATCTGCGGCACATTATTGAAGTGCCTGATGACAAAATAAAAGCCGCTGTAAAACTTATTTATAGCCATTTGCAATTAAAAGCTGAACCAACAGGAGCTTTATCCTTGGCAGCCATTTTGACTACACCAAAAATGTTTGAAAATAAAAATGTATGCTGCGTCATTAGCGGCGGTAACGTTGATGAAGAAGTTTTTCAATCAATAATGCATAGCGCTTAATCAACAAATTGATTTCCGTCTATAGCTTGCGCTAGCTTCGCTAACGTATAAGGCGAGAACTAATCAGCAAATTTGCTAATAATCTCCTAATCAAATTCGCGTCGTTTCCATACATGACCACCGCACCCAGACTGTCGGTTTTTGTGAGCAGCTCTTGGCCAGCTTGAAAAGGTCTCACGCGATGGCTAATCTAGAAACTGTTCCACCCTATATCTTCGATAAGATAATTATCCGCTCAGACTCATAGCCTCACTCTCGCGATTTCTTCGTTACTTAACTGTAATCCCGTGGAATCTGCGATTGAGCCGACAGAGCCGAGTGGATAGGGGGCAAAACACCGTGAACAATGAGTACTGTTTGCGGGCCCAGGATGGGCGTTCTGCGGCCTGGGCGCGCCTGCATTCTTATACCTCAAGGATGAGGAAGCCGTCGACCTGTCGTATCGAGACTTTACCCACTTGACTCCACGCAAAGGATTTCGACCATGCCTCGCACAAGCAAAACAACCCAGGCAGTTGCGGCTTCCGCGCCTGCCGCCTCCGCCACGCCAGCCGCCTCCCAGTCATTGACTGCCGAAGCGACCTTTGCTGCTCCAGGGGATACTGGCCACAGTGCCGTGATTCGGCTACTCGTGTTCGCGATGAGCCAGAGACAGTTACACAAACTGGGAGATCTGCGCAGGCAGTTCGACAGTGTGCACGCAAAAGCGAAAGAGAGTCGACCCGGCGCCGAGTGGCCAACCAGATCGCAATTCGATCGCGCCACCTCCGGTATCGGACCAGAGGCAATGTTGAGGGCAGTGCACTCTACCTTGGAAAGGCAAAAGTAGAGAAGATCCAGGGAGCCCATCATTGAGGGCAGCTCCATCGGCGAGGACAAATCGGCGCTCAGCAGTGCCATTACCGAGAGGTGGCTGAGGAGCAAACCACCTCTCGGTTTTTCAAGCAGAAGCCTCCACGCAGAGTCAAACGTTCTTTCACCAATTCTACTGGCTGAACGCCAGGAAGAGAGGAACTGTATGAACCGCGGAAACGACGATGCTAACAAGATGAAAATAGCACAGGGGCTCATTTCTCGGCGTTTCCACCAACAGGCATTGGATGTGCTGGAGAGTATGGACCGATCTGGCAGTAGAAATCCTGCCTGGAAACTGCCGTGGGTGGGAAGGCGGGCGGAGTGCCTACACGCTCTTGGCCGGTTTGAAGAAGAGGAAATTTTACTGACAGAATGCCTGGCTCTCTGTGGGCAGATGATCGATGACCAGCGGCGCGACAACAGCCAGATTGGCACTCTTCACAGATATAGTACCTGCCTGCTCGCCCAAAACAAATTTGAGGAGGCTGCGCTCATCTGCGAGCGAAGCTTCCAAATGTCCATCGAGCTATTTGGACCAAATCATGCAGGCACATTTATACGGCTGCGCAATTATGTCCACAGCCTTTATGGCGCTGGACATAACGAAGATGCTGACAGTTGGTACGAAGCTCTCATCCTTACAGGGAAAAGGCTCTGGGGCCACATGCCTCAGCACTCGGTGATAACGGTTTTGCAGAAGCTGGCGGAGTATTTTGCCGAGCAAGATGCCTTTGAGCAGGCGACGCCATTTTTTCAGGAGGCCCTATCCTTGATGATCGAGGCTGTGCGTTGCACGGCAGCTAAGCTCCGAGCTGAGCCTGCCTGCCGCCAGGCGGCCGACGACCTTTTGAACAGGATCTTAGACCTGGCAAGCTATGCCGATAGACTAAATCTATTCGAGCAGAAGCGCGGTCTGGACAGGATGGTCCAGCTGATGCGAGCACGATTCTTTGACTGAAGCCAGGATTGAGAAAGGGATTTCCGCGGTCTGTGTTGGATCGAAAGAAGCGGCCCTTTTGCTCGCGGGGAGCTGTGTGGCCGCTTCTTTCGATTTTTTCATTTTTGCGCAATCACCAAATGGCGATTAATCACGCACTGTGCCGCCAAGATCTATAATATCTTTTTGCATTTTTGCTAAAGTGGTTTGAAACTGTGGGCCGTGACTTCTAAACCAACTTATAAGTGCACCTACTACAGCGGCTCTAAGATGATCTGTCTCAAAGGCTAAGATGGCCATAGCCATGGAACCATCTGATAGTTTGATCGTCAGATTTTATGTCTTTGGCTAATAAACTTACTGATTTGGGCGAGACACATTTATCGTCACTGCCTTGAATAACTAAAACAGGTATACCTGCTTTTAATTTTCGGGCATAGAGACGAGTACGTTTTACTTCGCCTAAGGTTTTTATTAGTTCATAAGGATGAAGCTTTTTTCTTATTAAAGGATCGGCGAGCGCGTCTTGTACTACTTGTGGATCATTTGAAACCAGATCTTTAAAAAAGCTTTTCATACTAATGCCAGACCTTAGATGAGTAGCAAAACCTATAGTGTAATCTTTAACACCCCCTGGATTAATAAACATCATCGGATTTAAGCGCATCGCCGGAGCGCTCAATATTAAAGAGTGAAATAAGTCTGGACTTTCCGAAGCCATACGCACGGCCATTGTACAACCCAAGCTTTCTCCTAAAAGTATTAGAGGTGTAGCAGGATAACGCTGGCGCAATAATTTAGCTAAAGCAATAAATTCTTTTGTGCTTTTTTCATAATTGACATAATGTCTATTATCACTGGCGCAGCTAAATTTATTGTCTGGATCAGCATAACAACGTCCGAATCCTCGCATATCCGGCGCTATAAAATAAAAACCGTTATTAGCAAATGTGCGTCCAGCAATTTGAAACGTTTTGCCATGCAAAGTCAAGCCATGGCAGGCAAAAATAATTGCTTTCAATTGTGGATCTTTCGGAATCCACTCATAAGTAGGAATATGCACTTGCTTCGAAAATTCGCCATCTTCTACAAACGTAAAGTTTTCTTCAGGCTCCACTAGTGCTTTGCAGTTCAGACAAGAGCAGCTAAACGCTAATATTAGCGCGATCACAAATTGGTAGATAAACTTTGATAATGAGAAGAATTTGTCACACATACAATTTTGGACCTGCTTACTGTCTTTCAAAAGATATCATCAAATAAGAATTTCACTATAACAATGATAAATATTGGGGCATAATGTGCAACAGCCGCTCTGCTAGCGCGAGTTAGCACAATAATATATTGCTATTTAATATGTCGAGGGCGGTTAATTTGGTCTAAACGACATGTAAAAACGACATTACGCCTATTTATTGGCATTGTCAATTCTATTTGCCATTTGCTAATGTGTGTTTGGATTCTACAATTTCCTTTAACAAAACACGCACATTCTCTAATTATCTGGGGCTGGACAATAACTTAGCATACTTGCGAGCGCAAGTAGTGTTGAGCTGCCTGCCGGAGACAATTGATAGTGTGGAGTGTTTCTCAATGGATCAAGGATGAGTTTATGAACCGCGTCCCCCAGAGACAGATCGGTAGCTCATTGGAGAGCGCCGCGAGAGAGGGTTCATTTTTCAGGAGAAAGCCGTGGCCAGATCACATCTTTCTGCTAGCCAAAGAATCGACCAGCTCGCCGGTCTTAAGCCGCCAGCTGCAACAGCTTTATTTGCTTTACTTGACCTGCACGGCGTAAAGTATTCAAAAACGCTCGACGGTGATGATGGCATTGTCAAGGCAGCCGCTCGAGCTTGGCAAATCTGCGACGAGCCGCCTCGAAACAATCCACTCATGCAGGACGAAGTGGACTGGCCAAATGCCGACAAGCGCTATAAGTCAGCGCGGGTCAAAAGGCAAACTTTTCGATTGCTCAAACGGCTGGGGGTTGTCGATCGCACTTTTCTGCCTGAAAGGCGGTGGTATGAGAACGTCATCTGCTTCGGCGAACACGTGCCAAGCATATTATCCATGCGCCACCAACTGATACAGCAATGGCGCTTGGGCCGCCTGCGTTTTAGAGAATTGTCTTTGCTCGGAGCGCCGCGGCATATCAGTGTTGTGAAATTGCAAGAGCTCGAGGCTTCCTACCTCAGGATGCCCGACGCGCGGCGAGCCGAAGATACTCTGGGCGAGGAAGGCACTTTCGGCTTGCGCTCGCACACCACAGGCGTAGGCATGTGGTTGTGGTGGTGGAATCGCTTGCCGTTACCGCCAGATATGCGGCAGCAGGTAGAAGTCCTCGATCTGGTAGCGGCAGTAGGTTCGCCTGGAGAAGACGGGGAGGCCCGGTCGGCCAACACCTGGCAGTCGCTAACCGCCTGGTATAATGCCGGACACTTTGGCGGCGACACATACCTGGTAGTTAGCGCTGAACCGCTAGCTCTCTTCCATTATCAGAGCACCAGAAAGTTCCTGGCGAGCAAGGGGATCACCGGTGCTACCATCGACCTATTGGCTGGTCCAGAGCCTAATAGGTACCGGTCAATCAGCCTTTGCTTGCTACAGTTGTCTGCGTTGCTGTCGGTTCTCATATAGAGGACTCTGGCACGCGTAAGGTTAACCAAGGTAAAAGGCTGCTTAAGCAATGACGCCATGCTTGAGCAGCTTCTTTTCCTTTTTATTTTTTTCGAGGAGAATTATGTTGCTTAGCGCGAGTTAGCACATTTATATGTTGCTTGTTTAATATCAGCAATATGGTTAATTCGGCTTAAAGGGTATCCCCCTTTCATATTTTATGCATATATCAATCATTACACTTCTTGCCAACTGCCTTGGCTCTTTGTTAGCTTGAAACTGTAAGAGTCATTTTTCCAACCGACAGTAAACCCCAGACCCCAATCCCTCAGTGACCCAAGCGATAGCTAAGTTTTGCGCAAGCAAGATTTGGTTCAAATCGCTGACCAATATGGTGCGTTGCGCAGCCTGCATGTGCACCATCCGTTAAAACAGAACTTGGCAGAATTGGTCTGTCGATAAATGCGTTTTTATTGACAGCGGACAAGCACAGATCATTTCGGAGACTCGACAAATGGCGCGCGCGATCCAGACGGTTACGTTCACCGACAAGATGGTCTTCGACTGCCTGAAGGATGTTTTCAATCTGGAGGAATTCCGCCCGCAGCAGCTGGAACTGATATGGGCGGTACTGCTGGGCGGGGATGCCCTGGGGGTGATGCCCACGGGGTATGGGAAATCCCTGTGCTTCGAGCTCGCGGCTGTGCTTATGGAGGGCACGACTATCGTGGTCTCGCCGCTCATCGCCTTGATGCGCGACCAGCATGCCAAAAACTTCTTGGAGCGAGGAATCAAAGCCGTATGCTTTAATTCCAGGCTCAAAGGGCGGCCCTTGCTGGAAGCGATGGCAGCAATCAAGGGGAAGAATCCCCCCAAGATTATTTATGTCAGCCCGGAGCGCTTTAGGAGCCGGGCATTTCTGCAGATGATCAAGAAGCTCCCCATTTCACTCGTAGCAGTCGATGAGGCCCATTGCGTCAAGCAATGGGGCTTTCAGTTCCGCCCCCAGTACCTGGCGATCGCCGAGACGGTACGCAAACTCGGGCGTCCCCCCGTCATCGCGCTGACCGCCACGGCAGACGTGAGGACAAGAAATGAGATCATCCGGCTACTCGAGCTGAGCAATCCTCTCGTGGTCTATATTGGATTTCACCATTTTTGGTAGACACAAGCGTGGGATAGATTGCTTAAGCTGCCATTAGGGTTGAGTTTTCAAATTGTTCAGGTGATACGAAGTCTAAGAACGAATGTAGTCTTTTTTGTTGTAAAAGATTTCTATATAATCAAATATCTTGTCTGTGGCTTCCTGTCTAGTTTTAAATTTTTCATGATTTACTAGTTCCAGTTTTAGATTGCTGAAGAAACTCTCTGCTACTGCATTATCCCAGCAGTCACCTTTGCGACTCATACTTTGAATACAGTTATATTTTTTTATTTCATCTCGAAAGAGTTTACTTGCATACTGGCTTCCTCTATCAGAATGAATCATCGGACTAACGTTATTGCCTCGCTTTTTAATTGCCATTTGAAATGCGTTTACAACTAGATCTGATGTCATTCTTGATGACATTGACCAACCAATTACAAGCCTAGAAAAAATATCTATGAAAGTTGCTAAATACAACCAGCCCTCTTCTGTCCAACAATATGTAATATCACCGACCCAACATTGATTGGCTTGTGTGGCGGTAAAATCTCGATTTAAAAGATTTTCTGCTACTGGCAAATTATGTTTTGAATTAGTAGTCGCTTTGAATTTTTTGCTTCTTTTAGCTCTGATATTTTCTGTTTTCATTATTTTCTCCACAGTTTTTCGATTGATTTTTATTCCATCGTGTTTCAGCTGTTTGTAGACTTTAGGGGAGCCGTAATTGCCCCTAGAGGACCTATGTATCGTTTTGATTTTTTCAGACAGCTGGCGGCGTTTTAAAAGGCTTTTACTTTCTTTGTGATTAAGCCATTTGTAATAGCCGGCCCTAGATACTTTTAAGACACGGCATTGAATATTAATGGGATATTCAATGCCGTGAGTTTTGATGAAAGCGTATTTTACGGCAGGGACTTTGCGAAATACGCTGTCGCTTTTTTTAGTATTTCTACTTCCATCTCAAGCTGTTTATTTCGGCGTTTTAACTCAGCTAGCTCTTGTGCTTGAGATTTACCAGTAATTTTTTCATGCTGACCTTCTTTGCGCTTTACAGAGCGAACCCAGTCCCGCACTCTCCAGTCCGGAATGCCAAGTTCCCTGCCCACTTCAGCAGCTGATTTACCGTAAACCAGCACTTGCCTAGCTGCATTTTCTCTAAACTCTTGACTATATTTACTTGCAGACATATTTTCCTCCAGTTGATTGTTATTATCTCAGCTGAAGCAATCATTCTTTTGTGTCTGACTTTTTATGGGGAGGTCCATATTGATCCGGATAGACCAGAGATTGAGTTCCTGGTGGAGCATTTCGTGAGCGAGGAGCAGAAGATTGCACGGCTCGTAGAACTCCTGAAAACCGCGACCCGTAAAACCATTGTCTACTGCGGTCGCAGGAACAAAGTGGATCACCTGATGAAGCCATTGACGGACGCAGGTCTGGCAGTCTCGCGCTATCACGCTGGCATGGATTCAGTAGAGCGCGAGTCGGCTGAGACTCGCTTTGCCCGTGGTGTTACGCCTATTATGATAGCCACCACAGCCTTCGGGCTGGGGATCGATGAGTCTGACATCGATCTGGTTGTCAACTTCGACCCTCCCGATTCCCCGGAGGAACTCGTCCAGATGGCCGGCAGGGCCGGACGCGGTGGGCAGGAGGCCAAACATATCGTGTTTGTTGACCCCCACGATTACCGGTCCTTGACAGGGGTGGTGAAGGCCGGTACGCCAAAAGCGGCCTACATCCGTCATCTCTATGAGACCATCGTCACCAGATTCTTCAAGCCAGATCAACAAAAACTGGGTGGCACAACCGCGCTTCAGAAGCAGCGGTTCGTCGATGGTTTCAGCAAGACGTTGCCTCTCCGCAATAGCAAAGACGCCGCTCAGAAGAGCTCTGCTCTGGCGCTATGTGAAGCGTTCGGTCTCTTCGAAACCGATCCATTCCGTTTCACGCTGACCAAGGATCCAGCGGAGGTGCTCCAGGATTTCCCTATCAAGGAGGAAGAAATGGAGGACCAACGCAACGATGACTTGAGACGGCTGGCGGTAATCTTCCATTACCTCAATGCCCCGGCGGATCAACGCAGGCGCATTTTGCTGGAGTACCTACGTCACAACGCACTGCCTGATGAGCTGGAGGGCAAGCCCCTCGATGAAATCGTCAGTATCCCATCCGCGATGATAGAGGGTATACTGAGGTTGTTCATCCAACGGGACTTCACCCTCAGCAAGCTCATTTTGGCGGTAAAATCGGCAGGCCGCCCAGCCATCGAAACCAGCTCTACAGCAAGCATGCCGCTGAAAAAGCCGGCGTCCAAGAAGGCACCCTCCGGCAAGGATAAATCCAAAGCGGATGCGATCAGAGCCAAAGCACCCAAGAGGGGTGCTCCGACAACTAAAGAGGCTCAAGCAGACGAACAAGCTGCCAGCAAGCCTCTTGCACGCGGTCCTGCTGCAAGCAAGCCCGCCACCAGTGATGTTCCAGCCGAGAAAAAGCCGGAGGCAAAACCCAAGCCCGAGCCACCCAAGCCGCACGCCACTACCATCGCTCTTAGTAGCATGGCCGGTTGCGAGATCAAGTTTATGGTCGAACGATTGGTGGCACGCGGTTTCTTGCGCTGGGTACCCATCCCTCTGGGCCGCCGCACTGGCATCTCGATCACCAAAGATGGCCTGGCATGGCTGGACAAATTCACTGCCGCCGAAAAGCCAGCCTTGCAGTCTGGATACGCCCCTCTCAGCCAGGCGTTGTATCACCCACTGGTTAGAGAGGTTGTGAGAGAGGGACTCAGTCGCTGGCTGGTCGGCGAATTTCCAGAGCTGCTCGAAGAACGTCCGGAGGGCGGCAGCGAGCCCAAGGATGTCGCCGACCCCGAAGAGTCGGATGCGCCAAAGGAGCCTCGGCGAGTCGACATTGATCGAACGAGAATGCAGACCTTCATGCTCGCCGACGTGGTGATCAACGGCGAGAAGATTGTCGGGGCTAGGCTGGTGCGGGATTATTACATGATACGCACCAGACGGGAGTGGACACCGAGTGAGATTGTGCACACTCTCAACTACTACCTGGTGGAGAGGCTCGTGCTTGAAAAGGCACCGCTGACATCGCTGCCCATTCCCCAACCGCCTCGCAGTGCCCGCCGTGCA
Organism: Candidatus Melainabacteria bacterium; assembly: GCA_963845445.1. Classification (GTDB taxonomy): domain Bacteria; phylum Cyanobacteriota; class Vampirovibrionia; order Obscuribacterales; family Obscuribacteraceae; genus JABDBL01. The sequence goes on from CAWJSE010000003.1 coordinate 673,512, forward strand.
TCACGCAAACCGCGATGGCGCAGATGAAAACCCGGCAAGACCCGTCCACGCCAGTCGTTCTGGCTTGGGCGGGCTGCCAGAGCCGAACAGACCACCAAATAGACGCTAGCCCCCCCGCCTGCCGCTCCCGGACAGGGTCAGAATTCACCACCGCTCGGGGGCAAGCTTCGTCATTCGGATTGACTTCGGCAGATTTCTTTGAAGGGCCTCCTCCCGCGCTTCGCACGCATGTGCGGTAGAACATGCCAATCTCCATACTGTGCCGGAGAGCTCAAACGCCTTCCGGCATTTTTTTATCTTTTTTTACCCTTATGATTTGTATAGAGCGATACAATTTTGTGGGTTTATAAAATGAAAGGTCAATAAGACCATTACTTTGATCCGCCATCATAGATTCAAGCCCGTCGTCCCGTAGCAGAGCTGGTCTTTTGGCAGCTGAGAACCTAAGAAAGAAGGAAAAAGTGATGATTACAATGCCGGAGCAAGAAGCTCCTCCGGCATTGTAGGCTGATGACAGCAGTCGTGTCATCAGATCTCAGTTACGGCTGCCTGCTTCAGCTTATGCCAGAAGTAATCGCAGGACGCCCAAGTCCAGCCGAAGCCGGGCAATTGTCCGTAGAGTCCGCCATCGGCGTGGTGATTACATTCGACCACATTGAGCTTTTCCCACATCTTGCCAGTGGCGGCTAAAGTGGTAGCACAAGTGTTGAGCCATCTAATGCGGATGCGCTCAGCATGATTGCGGAAACCATACGCATCAAGCGCGTCGGTGACAAGCATTTGCAATGGTGCCCAGCCGTTGGGGTAAGCCCACTGCGCACCCTCTTTTGGCTTGACAGTGGTGGCAAGACCACCTGGTTGTTCGAACTGAGGCAGCCAGGTCTCGACCATGCACTGCGCTTGTTGTTGGGTGGCCAATCCAGCCCACATAGGATAGAACATGGCCAGTGAAGGCATGGGGTTGCGGCGTTGCCGCTGGTAGTCGTAATCGGCGAAGAAGCTCCTCTCACTGTTCCACATGAGGCGATTGATCGTCTCCTTGCGCACGTTGGCCGATTCACGCCAACCATGAGCACGCCCCTCCTCGCCCAGGGTCTGCCAGGCTTCTGCTAGGTCAATCTCCCGTTTGTAGAGGATGCTGTTCAGACAGACGGGAAGGTGAAAGCGCCAGCGGTGGAAGTCACAGCGAGGGCATTGATCCCAGCCAGACTCTGCCACCACCAAAGCATCAGCCACGTTGATGTCGAAGTAACGAGAGAGCCCGGCGTAGACTAGACGCAGGTGACCGCCCCCTGTGCCTAGCCAGACGTTGTTGTGCTCTTGTTCCGCCAGCTCGGTCATCTGACGCAGGAAATCGGCGGCGCTGGGATCCCCTTCTTCAACGAGGATCTGATGGGCCAGCTTGATCATCTGCGTGAAGAAAGGCGGTTGGCTGCGCGATGTGAAGTAAAATCGGCTGCCGTTGGGGATCATGCCGAATTTCTGGAATAGAAATGCCAGGTTCTTTGTCATGTCCACGATCAAGTAGCGCAAGTGCGGGTAATGGAGAAGTCCTAGGGACATGAAGAAACTGTCCCAGTAGAACATCTCATCAAACGTGAAGCCGCCAATGTCATCGGCTGTAGGCACCACGTAAGAGTGAGGCAACCCGATGAGCGTCTTGTTGTCGACCGGATTGTTGCGGATGACTGTGGGCCATTTGGCTGCGATGAAATGAATCATCGGATTCCAATCCACTGGATTGGGGTTGAGCTCGGTGGCTGGGGAGGAACCGCTGCTGGTCTGGTTGTGAACGGTCATGGCGATACTCTCCTAAGAGTGTCGAGTGAGTACAGGCACGTGAGTCTAAGAACAAGGAAGACCTGATCTGCGAGGTTTGCAAGCGAGTTTCGGGTACTGGGGTTTTTGCTATATGTCTCCGGGGGTGAAAGGAAAGAAGTAAGTAATTAAACGTCGCAGATTTATCTTTTCTCAGTCAAACAAGCGCCAAATCAGTCAAGAACTATTATTTTAAAAAATCCAAGTTTTCTTAAACAAAGGTGCCCGCCCTTTTAACAGTTGTCAGCAAGCGAGAAAATAAAAAGTCCCATTTAAACAAAAAAGTTTTTTGATCAAACCAACAAAACATGCCAATCTTTACCCCTAGCGCAGGTCCGCTAACGAGGTATGATTACGCTCATATCGTTGGAGAATTTATGATTGTGTACCCAGAAAAGCAAAATTGGACAGCAATGTTCGAATATATAAAAACCTCTTGGCCTACAGTTATTCGCAACACACCACACGACGAAAAAATGTTAATAGGCATGCCTTATCCATATCTTTCACCCACATCTGAAAACAATGGTGGCTTTACTTTCAACGGCATGTATTATTGGGACAGTTATTTTATCTCGCTTGGTTTACAGTATTACCCTGAATATAGACACTTAATTGTTGGTCTGGCAAAAAATATGGCTTATTTGCTTAAACGCTTTGGCATGATTCCTAATTCCAACCGTTATAGCCATATGTCACATAGTCAGCCACCACTTTTTACCAGAATAGTGTGGCTTGCTTATGAGGTTCTTGTTAAAAATAATGACCCCGCCGCTAAGGATTTTCTCTTAGAAATGATGAATTTAGCAGAGATGGAACATAACGAAGTATGGCTTGGTAATTGCGGCACTAATATTCGTCTTGTGCATGAAGGGCTTTCTCGTTACTACGATCTTAACGCCGGTGACACGCTGATTGCGTCAGAATCTGGTTGGGACCACACTACACGCTGTAATCACAACCGCTGGCGTTTTCATCTTCCTGTTTGCCTGAACAGTATTCTTTATCAGCGCGAACTGGATATGGCAAAGGCTTTTCATTTATTAGATCAGTCTGATCGAGCGCTCAAGTGGGAAGTGGCAGCGCAAAATCGCTGCCAAACAATGAATAGGCTGATGTGGAATGCACGTCAAAAATTTTTTGCCGATTATGATTTTCAAAGAATGCGCCGCAACCCAGAGCCCTCTTTAGCCATGTTTTATACTCTATGGGCACGGATAGCCACCCAAGAGCAAGCTGATGCTATGGTAGAAAGCTGGTTGCCCCAATTTGAGCAGAAGGGTGGCTTGGTTACCACGTTGCAAACTCAAAAGAGTGCCAATGGGCATGGCCTAACGGCGCCGCACCATTGCAAACGCTAGCTGCAGATGGTCTTGAACACTACGGCTTTAAAGAAATCGCTAACAGGATACGCATTAAATGGCTCAATATGTGTGCCCAAATTTTTGCTGATACTGGAAAGATGTGGGACAAATACAATGTAATAGAAGCCAACGACAAAGCTGCATCAGGGCTTTACGGACAATTAGCAGGTTACGCCTGGACTTGGGCTGCTTGCGATCATTTCTATAATCAGCTGAACTCTTCGACATAGTACTTTGCCGAGCGCATAATTTATTCTCTGCAAAACGACAAATGGAATAGCGCCTGGATTAAAATTACATGAATAAATAACCGTGGTTTATGGTTGAGACGCTTCTGGCCATTCATCATTTCGATTGTTATTTTGGAAAAACGATTGCTCATAATCGTTTGAAGCCACCAATAATATCATCACTAATATCTGGTTAGCGCAACTGCGCTAGAGGTAAAGATCTGCATATTTAAGCGCTTTCAGCGAAAAAATCTTTGCATCGAAATAGCTGTTTTTATTTTCTCGTTTCATGACAACATTTTTGAGGCTATTCAAGTTTGTTTGAGAGAAATCGTCTTTTTTAAAAGTCTAGTTCTTGACTGATTTTTGGCTTGTTTGACCGAGAGAACACAAAAGTGAGACGGTTAATTACTTATGTTTTTACTTTTCACCTAAGGAGTTATATAGCCCCAATCAGGTAACAGAAAGATCGCCAGAAAAGCTCTAAGAGCAAACAGTCGTTCTTGCTTGACTGGTGGCAAACTAATTAATGAACTAAGTTACTAGATGGCACTAGCGGTGGCGGCAGTAGTAGCGGTTGATCAGCACCCGGACCCAGCGTGAACTAAGTAGTTAGCTGGTACTAAGTAGCTTACCCTCGCTGCTTGTTAAGGCAGCACGGACTAAGCTTTTGGGCTTAGTAATCAGGTTCAAATCCTGCTGAGGGTATTTTGTGCCGCTTGGCACAAACGGAGTGAGCCTCCCTCTCCGATTCTTTAGGGATGCAAATTTCTTGTCCTTGATATCAAGGAAGGAAGACCATGGCTATTTCGTCTCTCAGCAACGTCCTCAAGTCTCGTCGTCCCAGAATCGCGGCAGCGTCCCGTGAGCAGATCCGGCGGGATCTGCTCACATGGGATTTTGGCAACCCCGAGGCCGACCCCGGCTACGCCTTCGTCGACAAGCTCGTCGGCAAGCAGAAGGACTGGGATCGGGACTACGCCGCAAAAGTGGTTGAGGAGTTCCGCCGTTTCGTTCTGCTCTGGGTGTACTTCCCGGAAGCCACCCTCGTCCCATCGTCGTCCGTCGATGAAGCCTGGCATCTCGCCATTCTGTTCACCCGGCGCTACGCACACATGTGCAATCGCTTCTTCGGCGGGTTTAAGCACCACAACCCCTCGACCTCGGACGCGAAGAAGGTCGACCTGCAGTCTGCCTACCTCAAGACCCTCGAACGCTACTTAGAAGTGTTCGGAACTAAGCCGCCGGCCGACATCTGGACAGTGCCAACTCCTGTCCTCAGCTGCGAGAACGGTTGCGGCATCATCAGCTGCCACGGAGGGTGCGGACACCAGTGTGAAATCCTCGCTTGCCATTCCTCCGAGTGTGATTAAACTCTCCTTGAGAGAATGTCTAGCCAAGCCTAGCTGAAGGAAGCTATGGCTCACCAGCAAAAACTCTTGAGGGGAAGGGAATTCCCTTTTGGCAGTTCCTTTCCCCTCGCCCTTGACCGCCGAGTGAACTTTCCGGCTTAGCAGAAGGATAATTCAATGTACCTCGGATTTAACGCTCCCAAAAATCATAGCGATGGTCCCGGGCTGTTCGGCCTGATGTTCATCATCGCTATCATCTTCATCTTGAGCAATGTCATGCAGCATGGATGCAAGTAGTCTCATTGGCTATAGTGAGACAACAGGGGGCAATGGATTGCCCCATCTTTCTCTTTTTTTATTCTATTAAAGCCTAGCGTGAACTTTAGCTGGTTTGAAATCGGTAGAATAAAAATGGACGGCACCGTCCTCTGGTTCGTTATTTGGAGGTCAGAATCAAAAAACGAAAGAGCGTAGGAAAAGGGATCGGGATGGTTGGCTGTGTCACTAGCAGTCTGAGCGACAGCCTAGATGGCAGTCAATCACCCCGATCCGATTCGATGCCGATGTGCAGAATCAGTATTTGATCACAATCTTGGGTCCGTCACCGATTTTTGGTCTGCGCCGAACTTCGCCTGTATAGATGAGTGGGATATCCTCAAAAGGAATCTCCCAGCCGATCATGCCCTTGCCGAAATATTCAGGAGCCGCGGCCAACTCCTCCAGCATGGCAGGGAATTGATTGGCACTGCGGCGCACTGGAAAGGTTCTCACCCCCGCGCGACGATTCCAAGCATCGTTTGCCATCCTCCAGTATGTGCACGAGACAAGGCCAATTGTGCCTCCGGATCGAACTGCCCGCGACTCCATCGCGGCCGAGCCAATGAATTCTTGTCCGGTGCACTCAAAAACACAAGCCACCCTCTGGTTGAGAATGTGCTTGGCGTCTTTGAAAAGCTTGCTGACCTCTTTCTGGTATTGGGACTCGCCATCACGGTCGGCGCGGCTTGCTGAAACCAGCTCCTGCAGTCGCGCAAGCGACTCGCCGGCCATGATGGCGGCTTCCAGTTCATCTCGGTGTGATTTGCGATCTCGCCATGCAGCACCGAGATTGGGGAAGGGCAGAGTGGAAACTTTCCCTTCGCCGATTGACTCAGCCGCATCGCGTTGGCACCGGTCTCTGGCCATGACCACCATGCGAAGCTCTGGCCATCTGCGATGCATTTGCAGCAGAAGGCCCGTGGCAATACAGCCGCCACCGGCCAGAATCACTCCGTCCTGCCCCTGGTTGGGATCAAAGCGGCTGGTGGTCTCTAGCATTTCCCGGATTGCCTGCCGACAGAAGGCCAGGGGCTCTGCCAGGGCAGCGAGTTTGGGGGCCAATCCGGCAGGCACTTTGTGACAGAGAGGTGCTGGCCAGGTGAGATAACGCGTATACGTACCCTTGTTCCAACTCTTGTCAAAATCGGGAGTGGCCAGGTAGAGGACGTTTCTACAGTGATTGTAAGTGCCATCAAGGCACTCTCGGCATTCGCCGCACGTAATGCCAGGCTCAGGCACGACGATATCGCCGGGCTTGAGCCTGCCCTGAGCTTCAGCACCGACCGCCACCACTCGGCAGCAGGCCTCATGCCCCAGGATAAGCCCTTCGGAGTCCTGATTCTCCCCGTCCTTCTGGGATTCGTGTTTACCCTCGTGAGCAATCTTTTCGTCGCTGCCACAATTGGCAGTAATGAAGACTTCAAGCAGCAGCTCTTTGCTGCCCAGCGGCGGAATGTCTTCTGCTGCTCGCAATTCGAAGGTATTGGGACCAACCAAGCGCCAAGTATCCGTAGTCATTGGAACGAGCATCAGAATCGTCTCCGGGAATTGTAATTGTTCAGGCACAATCAATTGTGCTGAACAATGTGGAAGAAACTTGCTGGTTTGAGAATCAGATGTAGCGCCGTCGCCGGTTGAATGAGCGGGCAACATAGCTCCATGAACGTGGGTGCAGTTGATTTTTGCAGAAGTGAGCAAGGCTGCCTTCGCATTCATGTCCACGTCCAACCGCAATCACCTTACCGCCCATTTTTACAGTTTCTAGTGCGGCCAATCCATCGCCACGCGCACTGTCGCCAGCGAACAAAACGACCTCTTTCAGTTCGCGAATGACGGTGTGCTTTTCAAGTCCATCGGCACCATGCAGTGCCTCAAACTTGCGTCCGTTGACAATCCGATTGGCAATGATTTTGGGAGCTCCCAAAATGTCGCCGAAGAAGTGAGTCAGCACTCCCGCCGCAATCAAGTCGGCCCCATTGGTAACAAAGACCGACTCGATTTTGTGCCATTGCAGCAGCTTGCGCATTAATGATCGCGCGCCCGGTTTGGGACGCATGGTAAGCACTGCCAGTTCGATTGCCTGCGCAATCGTCAGGCGGTCCAGCACGTCTTCATATTGCAGTTGCAAGTGCTGCTCGAAACTCAACTCTCGGGTAACCTTGCACTGATAATCCCAGTCACGTCCCCACGGCAAGCCTGTTGCAGGGTTAATACTGCCAACCGCTTCGCGCAGGTTGATGATGGTGTCTCCGGTCGGTTTGAATGTGGGGTTGATCCGAATCGATTTCCCGGCAAGCACCAAGGAACCACTCGGCGCACAGAACTCGTGCCTTGGATCGAGAACCGTATCATCCACGTCGTAAGCCGCCGTTCTCATGACGATCTTTTCTCCTTTGTTGTTTCGGGAATCGTCACCATAAACATTAGCTAATCATTCCTGCCAAAACTATGCCCCCTTTCTTCCTGGGCTGGCAAAATCGCTGAGCGAGTCCGGCTTGATTACTAAGCTTGAAATCACTTGTAATTGTTGAAGTATTAGAGTTCTATGCCAGCCTAATATTCCCCACCGCGTGTTTTGATAGCACCTATATCTTCTAAGATTTTATGCAGCCAGATCAAGATGACGATAGTCAAAGGAGCGCCACGCTAGTGACACGACTAAAAACTTAAGCCAATTTTCCAAATTAATGCTCGCTCTTACAGATATTGCAGCTGCGAAAGTACGTTTATATTGATACCATATTTAGTATCAGAATCATAGATCAATTCCGAGAATAATTCAACAATAGATTCAACATGTTGCTCGGATAAACCAGTAGATTTAGCAACTATTTTTATAGTGAGACATAGAAGAACAACTATTAGTTCTAAGGGCTCCGCTTTTGGTCATCTTTTTTCTAACTGTATAAATTCTCGGTAAAAAGTAATGACAGAAACAATTAATTAACCGTCTCACTTCTGTGCTCTCTCGGTCAAATATGCCAAAAATGAGTCAAGCGATCTTGCTTTAAAAAGGCCGATTTCTCTCAAACAAACTTGGATGGCACCAAGAATGTTGTCAGGAAACGAGAAAATAAAAACTACTATTTCGAGGAAAAAAAATTGTTGAAAAGGCGGTTAAATATGCCGATCTTTACCTCTAGCGCAGGCACGCTAACGAGACTCTGTTCAGACGTATCTCATATTCAGAAATAAAACATTTCATTCAACTATAGATGTATATAATTGGCATGTTGATACAACAATGATGTTTGACAAAGTCTACCTAGTAGTTTGCCTAATTAAGCCGCGGTAAGCAATTAATTAACACGAGGGTAATGAATATGAGAGTGAAAGCGGGAGTTCTAGATAAGCCCTTTGTATTTGGCATCAGAGAAGTCGATATCCCTGAACCAGGACCAAACGAAGTACTAGTTAAAACAAAAGCTGTTGGCATTTGCGGTTCAGATGTTCACTACTATGTAGAGGGGCGCATTGGTTCTTATATAGTTAATGACCCGCTCATTTTAGGACATGAGACTGCCGGAATAATTGCCAGAGTGGGTAGCAATGTTACCTATTTAAAGGAAGGCGATCGCGTAGCATTAGAACCAGGTGTTCCTTGTGGCTGTACTGATTTTGTTAAAAGAGGCTTGTACAATCTTTGTCCGAGTATCAAGTTTTTTGCCACTCCTCCGGTGCACGGTACATTCGCTGAGTATTTCACTCATGACGCTAATTTTGCTTTTAAATTGCCGGATAATCTAAGTTTTGAAGAAGGGGCTATGTGCGAGCCGCTTTCAGTGGGTATTCATGCTACTCGTCAAGGCAATGTGCAACTCGGTTCAAGAGTTTTGATTACCGGTGCTGGACCAATCGGACTAGTCAATTTGCTCACAAGCAAGGCGGCTGGAGCCGGAATAATTAGCGTTGTGGAAACCCACAAAAATAGAGCGCAAATGGCTAGAGAATGTGGCGCAACTCATATAATCGAGAGTTTCGATACTGATGAAATACAAAAACAATCCATGGAAATTACTGATGGTAATGGTTTTGACGTAGTGATTGAATGTTCAGGCGCAGCTCCTGCCGCTCAAACAGCCGTAAAAGTGTTGAAACCAGGTGGCACTTTAGTTTTTGTTGGTTTATTTAGTGCCTCTGAAGTAGCCATGGACTTAAATGCCATCACTCAAAAGAGCTGACTTATAAAGGTGTTTTCCGTTATAGGAATACTTATCCAACTGCTATTGATCTAATGGCATCTGGACGCATCAATGTCAAACCCTTGATTACAAAGCGTTTTCATTGGGAGAAAGTAAAGGATGCTATGGATTGCGCTTATAAAGAAGCGAGCAGTCAGATCAAAGTAATGACTGAGTGGTAATTTTATCGGAGCAAAATAGAGAACACCCAGAAGGACTGTTGAGATAGACACTATAGTTTATGCGAGATATTCTTTAGTCCATACTGGTATAGTACCGAAATCAGTATCAACAAGACCAATAGGATTGCGAACATAATTCATCCGCCGCAAAACGATAAACGGCGCACCATCGTGATTGAAAGTACATGTGTGAATAAGTTTGGCTTTATGTTCACGACTGGCAAATTCAAGAACATGTTGATTGATTCTTGCTGCAAGGTATTTTCCTATGCCGCGATAGCGCAAATCCCAACGAACGTTGATACCACCAAGTTGCCCATCTCCCGGTATTTTGTATCTATCTCTTACGCCCCGATCATCTGGAGCAATAGTTAAAGTGGCTACCATTTCTTTGGTCAAACGATCACGCCAGAAAAAAGTGCGATGGAAACCGTCGGGTGTAAATGATCTATTATGCTCCTGAATCCAACTCAAAAAACCAGGAATAATGCGGCCATCTTTTTCTCTATCCAATCCCCATTGCGCGTCTCGCTCAGGTGTCATTCCGGCTATCCATTGCTCAAATTGCGCTTGGGTTTTACTATCGCAAGTAAGATAAGACAATTCTTCAAAAAGATGTTTCGCCTGCACAATCCGGCCCGCTATAACAGGCGGGTGTTTTTGCTCTCCGGTGCGCAGATGCTGCCATCCAATTAGACGATCGCGGGTGGCGCATGAACCGGGAAATTGCAATTGTTCAAACAAATAAACATCATCCACACCAAATTCTGCAATTGGCTGGATATTTTCAAAAATATTGGCGGTATCATTTTTAATAGCTATGGCTTGAGAAAGCTCAAGTACTAGCTCGGTTGATTTTTTAAATTTCAATAATGAAAGCGCTTTATCTGAAAATTCAGAGGGCATGCCTGAATGCAATGCATTAGCTTCTCCTTCTTCACTCCTACTTATAGCAATAGCCAAAGCTTCAATCTCTTCAGCATCAGTCAAGAGCCGACTACCAATATAGACTTTTATATTTTGTGGATCTAGAAGCTGTTCATTTAGCGAAATGCCAACATTACCTACCCTTCTCAAAGAGGAATTGCTGCGGAAAAGTACTTTTCGCAATACTGCATTGCCTTCATCGTCATGGCCGAACATATCAAACAACCATTCGGGCTGCTTACTCAGTGCATAGTCTAATGAAGAAGCTAAACTTCCTCTGCCGCCTTCCAGAAGCGGACAAAAACTTATTTCTTTACGCAGAGTTAAAGCTAAGGCGCGTAAAAAAACAATAGACAGTGCCTTGACACCCGGTGTCCACTGAAATTTACCAGCGTTTTTATATGCGCCTGCGGTTTTGCCACGAACGGTTACAAATTCTGCACCGGACTTGTCTAGACATAATGTTCTTTCTAGTTCTAATCCGTTTTCAGATTTTGCAAACCAGAGAATTATTTCCAAGGTATTCCATCTCTAAAAAAATAAATGCTTGAATCATATTGAGATCTATCTGGCTATTCATTTATTCGATTGTGTATTGTGCAAAATGCCAGTTCCATCCTCTCACACTTTATGTATAGGACAATATATAAATAGCTTAAATTTTTTCCAGATTTTCCTAAAAAGTCATAAAAATTTGAAATTCAGCAGAAAGCTGAATCGATGTTTGAATCCAATAACAAACAAGATTCTTGCCGTCCTGAGTGACATTTTCGGATGCGAAAATGTCACTCAGGCGAATTGGGTAAGTAATCTAGCTACCCAATTTATCTTTTTACTTCTGCTTATTGCTGATTGTGCCCGCAAGCCAGTGACGCGGTTTCTTGTCGAGGTCAACGTCTTCAACGATGACTAAGCAGGTAATATCATCCTGCTCCACGAGCGTTTGTCCCATCATGCTCCAGGTTTTGCCACGTTTGGTCAACTTTGCCTCCGTTGAAAAGTTGGAAAGTGATTCCGGAATCCTTCCCCACCGTAATTCCACTTAGGATTACACTGTACGAGATAGACAGCGCGGAATTGCTTGCTGAGCTGTCGTATCCGTGAATTGACCTCCTGGGGAATGCCGCCACGGAACGTGGTGGTGATGTGGAAATGACTCACCGGGTTCGGCTTGGATGCTTGTGCGGCTTCATCGGCACTGAGCTTACAAGCAACGCAAACAGCTGCCGTCGCCACACCACAGGTGATGGCACCAAAAACACCACCTAACCAGGGGCTTGATGTATACAATAATAGCCCAGCGAAAGCCAGAGCAATTGCTCCTGTCGAGACAGTTACCCCCGAGTGTTTCGCGATGTGATCTTCTGAAGCACCCTGGATGCGAAAGGCGAAGAACCAGCCAAAGCACATCCCCAGACCATATGCAAAGCAACCCCCAAAATACAGGAGAATCAGCTCTACCAGGTCGCTCAGCAAGTTGAAGTAGAGGACTCGACGGATAAAGCCATGCAGCTGAGCTGTCCATGCCCCAAGATTTGCTCCTAGCTGATATCCGAGCCAGCCGCCAAGGGAGCTGCCCAGGAAAGTAAACAGTAACCCGACCACCCAGTCTGGGATAGAGGGCTGTGGGAAAACGGTACGAGTTCGATCAACAGCGTGTCTGAAGTTAAACCATTCGCTAAGAGAGGTAACTTCAGTGCGCTCAAGAACGGTACACTCGACATTTGGCAAATGGGGTTCAGGATCGACATCTCCTTCAAACACCCTGAACTGGACAGTGTAGTCCTCGCTCTTGGGTGTAAATACCGGGAAGAGCGGTTCATGTGAGGTGTCCGGCTTGCCCACATTTGTAAACGATATGTCAATGCGATCGTAGCGTTCGGCAATCACAAAAGGCTTGCCCTCTTCGTCCTTGGCCATCAAGCTCTCCAATTGCTTGATCTCCTCCTCCATTTTCTGTTTGGCTGCGCGCTCCACCGGCAATGCAATGCGTACACTCTGCTTCAAAGCAGTGAGCTTTCTCAGCACATCAGCCGTGGAGGGTGCCTGGAGATCCCACCAGACACATCTTGAGATCACCCACCGTAATGAGGGCGGTGGCGGTAGTCCTTTTTTTTGTTGAATTGCCTTGCCCTCGTCCTCTGCCTGAATATCCTGAGCATCGAAATCCCAATCCAACATGGGATGTGCAGATGCGGTGCCTGGAAAGCGGAGATGGACGAGACCTTCCTCGAAGACTTGACGCGGCGTTGTCATCTTGGTAGTCCTTGTTCTGTATGAAAGACCTTGATCACCCTACCCAACAATGTAACCATCCTCTAATTTGCTCGTGATATGAGGTCGAATTGCATTATTACCCCTTAGGTAATAACGGAAATAGCCAAATTCAACTTAAATCACAAACTATAAGAGGAAACCCGCAAACACACGACGCAACTCACCAACACTCTACTTATAAAAAAATTACAAGTAAAAGTCAACTTGTTACAAGAAGATTTTATCCTGACAATAAAAACGCTTGTGGCGCTGTTCTCGAGCTGTTCTACCCATAGGTTACAGAGATCCATCGGCGCGAGAATTGATTAATTATTTCCATGTGGCAAAATTAAAGCCTGCCTTGAAGTTAGCTTAGCTAGCATAGTCATGAAATCAGGATTCAAATTTAGATTCATCAAAACGTTTTTCGAAGAGAATTGCAGTTGAAGGGCAACTATTTTGGGATCATCAAAGTACGGAGCGCAAAAATCAATTTATCTCTAATATTTTGAATCCATTGTTGAATTATTTTCTGAATCGAGCTATGATTTTGATACTAAATACAGTATCATTACATTTGTACTTTCGCAGCTGTTGTGAATTACTTATTCGCCATTTCAAACTCTCAGTACTTCATGTGATGTCTGCCTAACGGTTTCAAGAGCGTCTCTTAGTCCATCCCAAGGTAAAAGCGCACATTTGACACGCACCGGGTACTTTTTTACTTCTTGCAAAGGATCTAGCGATACCATCAGGTCTGGTAATAAAACCCATTCTCGATGTTTTGTCATGATTTGCTTGAATGATTCGACCAAATTGCTTGCGTGTTCAAAAGGTAGTCCTAGCACTATTTCACTCATCATTGAGGCAGAGGCAATGCAAATTGAACAGCCTTTCACATTCATCTTAATATCTTTGATGAAATTATCCTTTGTTTGAAGATAGAGCATTAGTTCGTCGCCACAAACGCGATTTACTGCATGAATTGTAGTCGAAGGATTTTCAATCACTCCTTGATTGCGCGGATGATGATAATGCTCAAGCATCATTTTTCTATACATTGCGCACTGACCTTGCATCTAGGATCAAATTGTGTCGTTTCAACATCCGTTACGCCTGATTCATCAGCGAAGACTATATGTTGATTGACTCTTGCTGACACGTTTAGGCGATCAAGTGCTAATTGTGTTCCAGGCGTAATGATAGAAAAGGGATCGCATCGAAACGGATCAAATTGCCAGTAGGTATTGATCGAACTTTCTCCGTGAGCGGCTAACTTTGAGATGATTGAGGCAGTTATGCCTTTGCACGTCGCTTTATGTGATCTCTTAGAATTAGATGATAAAGACTGGCTTTGAGCACCACGACTGATCACACACATATCCATGTCATCAATTGGACGGAAAAATTGTGTATTTGATTGTTCTACTTGGTCAAATACTTTTGATCGAATCGTGTCCTCTGTAATCACTCGAATATCAATCAGTCGGAAATCAAAAAACTCGGCAACCTTTTGATATTCTTTACTTATTTCAGGGTGAAGAAAACCGAGCCGCACATGATGGTCTCTCTTCGTTTTTGAAACATTCAAATTTGGATCATAAAAGGCTTCCTGTTTTCTAAAAAGACCGATGTGATCAAAAGCCACAGCAATCTTAGTGAGGCTTGCACGAACAGTTGAAGCATACTCTAAAGCCATAGAAAAAGCGTGTATTTGTGGGTCTAGAAGCAGCGCGCCATCCTCAAACGAGATGCGCGGATTACCTGCAAGAACAGAAAACTTTTCCACGAGAAATTTATAATCCTTTTTTTGAAATTAAATTGCCACAAACTAAATACTTTAGAACTTTTTGCCAAGGTAATCGCCGGCTTAGTTTATGTCAGGGATTGTAGATATGCGCTTTGTGTTTGTCAACCGACAGTGATTCTGTAAAAGATTCATCAAATGATTCAGCAGCCTCTGTCAAGCTAACATAAAACATCTCAATTTGAATCTATTATTGAATTATTCTCTGAATTGAGTTATGATTCCGATACTAAATATAGTATCACTATAGTCGTACTTTCGCAGCTGCAATAATTGTAAGCACCACAATTAATTTGAGAAATCGGGTTAAATTTGCGCTTAGTTATCCTGCTACTGAGAGTAACTATTGATTTTGCTTAAATGAAAATGCGACAGTACGGTGTGCGTTCTCGTACCCTTACGATTAGGAAATTCCCCAAGCAAAGATTGCTATATCCGCTAGAAAAGCTCCCTAGATCCTGCCGTGTGGTGAGGCTGGGGCAAGGCGTATTAAGAGTGCGAGGCGGCCAGGAGACAATGTAATGAAAATCTCGAGTCTGAGGCGGCGGCGGGGGTTTTTCGGCTGCCTGGCAGTCGCGTTCGTGTTCTTTATGGTGTCGGCCATCATCTTCTCCGTCATTGCAGCTCTAATCTTCTTCTTCACCGGCGAGAGGGTCCATTAATTCCACTGCTGAGCAGCGGATATAGTCTGGAATATGGCGTAATCCAACATTAACTCCAGACCAATGGAAACCACTGACGTTCACGGAGCGCCCGAAGGTGACGGGGTCAACAGACATGGGTCGGCTCGGTCACCTTTGGCTAGCTCCGTCTTGCGTGATAGATGCCGAATCCATTATTGAATTATTGTTTGAATTAAGCTCCTGCCTCTCTTAATAACCTTCCCCTCGCTGTTGTTTAATGCAGCACGGACTAAGCTTAAACAGCTTAGTAAAGTAGGTTCGACTCCTACTGAGGGTACTGCGCCATTCGGCGCCGGGGCACGCATCCCGCCCCGATGTTTCGGGATGCAGAAAGCTTGTCCTTGATATCAAGGGTACAAGGCCATGAGTACTGCACTTTGCCGCAACGTCGTCGGACCGGTCCCCAATATGTTCGCCGCGATCGACTGGACTGAACCGAATACCTCTGCTGCGATCGTTGGAGGAATCGTCATTCTCGTCGTCATCGCCATGGCGCTTTTCGGAAGGTCTGGCGGAGGAGGTGGAGGTGGTGGCGGCGGTGGTTGCGTCAGTAGCGGCTGAGGTCAATCGCCTACTGACTTCCTTGCTTTTCAATCAGCAGCGCGCAATGGAAGGCGCGGGCTGCTCACAACCTTGCCCTCCGACAGGGGCTCGGGGTAATCGCCCACCGGCTTCGGACCGGACCAATCTCAGGCATCGCCTAATTCAATTACAAACGTCTCTCATCACAGTTCCGAATCTCTCAAGACCGGAGTTCATCGCATGCGCAGATTTTTACTGACACTGATCCTGCTCCTCGGACTGGCTGAGGATGCGGCCGCAGGATTCGACTGGAACAACCCGAAAGACCAAGGAGGAGTTCTCACCATCGTCATCCTGATTGCCCTCTACATTCTGGGCTGCATCGGTCATCCGAGATACAGGGATGGCGGAGGGGGCGGAGGGTGCGAAAGCAGCGGCTGAGGACAACCAATCGTCCTTTGGAATCGTGACCTGAACGAATCCAATTAGAGATGGACGGGCGGACCAGTCTGGGCAGCAAGAATGGGTTTGGCAGTTCCTGGTGACCTGCAAACCCACTCTTGCTCTAACTCTTCTTCGAGGAAATCCAACATGAGTACAATCGCATCCACCGCCCTGCAAACGGCACCCGACTCGCCTGAAGCACAAACTTGGCAGCGAGTCCTTGCCTACCAACTCGGCAATCCGGAGGCTGAACCGCGCTTTTCCTTTCTTCACAAGGTGATGAGGGAAACCGGCTGGTCACAGAGGAACTCCGAACAGGTTATCCTGGAGTTCAGGAAATTCTTGTTCATTCGCATTGTTACCGATGCGAACGTGCCTATCGTCCCATGCCTCATGGTTGATGAGGTTTGGCACATTGCCATCCTCTACAACTTCAATTACGAAGCGATGAGCATGGATCTTTTGGGCCGGATGTTTTACCACCGTCCCGTGGCAAAGCTGCGGGATACCGAGGCGGTGCCCGAGCTTTTCGCCGCCACCCTCGAGCTCTACCGGAAGTACTTCGGCGAGCCACCTTCGCTTTGGCGTGTTAAAAAGCACCATTTCCAATTGGCCGGGCTCACGCTCACCTGGTGGTGGTGAGAACTGCGCGGCATACACCCGCTAGAACGGAAGGAAGATCATGGCGACTACACTTCTCGCTGACAGGCTCGTCTACAAGATCAGCCGGAATACGCTCCGCGATGAGGATGACGAGGATGACGACGATGATGAGGATGACGAGGATGACGACGATGATGATGATGATGATGATGATGAGGATGATGATGATGATGATGAGGAGGAGGAGGAGGAGGAGGATGATGATGATGATGATGAGGCCGAGGTTGATCAAGATGACAACGATCAGCAAAACGACGAAGACGAGGAGGAAGAGGACGACGACCATCATGAGGACGACTTCGGCATAGGAGGTGGTGGCCGCCCCTACGACGATGAAGACGATGGTGGTGGTGACTGGTGGGATGAGCACGGAGGACCTCTGGACGACGCCGACGGCGAGGGCTAAGCGCCGAGTGGACTTTCCAGCTCGGCAACTGGCAAACCTTCAGGGGCGGAGTTGCGGTAATGCGACTCCGCCGCGCAGCCCGTGCCACACGTTACTCTCTCAAGAGGCAAGGAGCTGCTCATGTTCATGAAACAAATTCTCCCCGTCAGTCTGTTGTTTTTTCTCACGCTTGGCTGCTGCACCTCTGCGCGGTTTTGCTTTTTACAGCTCAATCGATGGTAAATAAAGTGTGAATTATTTCTGGTCCAACATTGTCAACAACGGAAGTCAATAATTCTTGCCGTTTTCTCTTACCTACAAATACTAAAATTACAAAAAAACACGGGTTTTGACATTTTATGCACCTCCTTAAAGAACAGAATCGCCCGGGTGCGAACTAATCATTGACGACTAGTCCGTACCTGGGCGATTCCCTATCCCGACTCGCCAGTCAACGCGTTTCCGTTGAAGGGGCAACGGCATAACGCTATTCAGCTTGGGACAGATTCGTGCGTGCTCTGCAACTCTGGAGAATTCTCGGACGCACTCCCGGCAGCATTCGCCGTCGCGGTGGCTGCAGGGATCGGATCGTAATACAAAATTTTGAGGACTCCTCGCACGTCGTCAAAGACTAGGGTTGCTCCTTCATCCTGCGGGTTTATGCAGTCTGGTCGTCTGTAGGCTGCCTGGGTAAATGTCAATCCCGGCTTGTCACGAATCCATTCGAGCTGCATCTTAGCCCGCTCAGTTCGGTATTCCAGCACGAAGAATTGAGTATCGGCTGCGTCTACCAGAGAATGAAATTCTGTGCGCGTTAGCAGCCTACCTTCGCGCCCAGCCAAACTGCGGAGAGTTCCCACAATAACGAATCGCATGCTTTTCCTTTCAGTAGTCTGTCCGGCACCACCTACTCCGTTACAAACGGATGATTTTGTTTGCTTTGGTGGTGTCGGATAGCCAAAGTTCGGCTGCCCCGCTGCAGGGTAGCAGATTCAAGCGCGAGCGCAACTTGCTTACGCCTGGTGCTTATCCACCAACAGGCTCGGTCTGGTTGGTGCACCTTCTGAATAATCACCCCAGTCGACGAGATTATCGCGAGGAATGGGCACGAGGTTATTAGCTCGAGACGGTAGGTGCTTAGAGCACCACTGCTGTCCCGAAGGTCGTCATGACGCCCACTGACTGAAGGAATATGCGCCTTTGTGGATCGATCTCGGGATCCGGGTAGGAGTAGTGGCGAAGCGCACGGCGCGCTTGATCTCTTCGAGCGTCGTCCACCTGTCGCATGTCCGTGTTCGTCAGGAATGACAGAAGCCAGAGCCCGGCATTGTCCTGTTGGTCCAAAGCACGATCAATCTCGTACTCCGCCAGGAGGACCTCGAGTTGATAGCGGACGGTTCTGGCGCGGGCAAACGCCTCAAGAAGGCCCATGTGCATCATGAAGTTGTTGGGAGTCCATCCATGGTGTCATATTAGGCGTACCACGATGCAAAACCCATGGATGGCGAATCAGTACATCGCCTAATTCCAGTGTTACTGCTTGAATTTCAATTTCTGCATTTTTGACAGCATTAATCGCCTTCTACCAATCTTTCCCGCCTTTTTATTTTCTTTCATGCCAGAGGCATCAGTACTTTCAGCTATTTGCCGCGTAGATAATTCTGCTAACGCAGTGAAAATAAGTTCGGCCTCGCTCATGTGGTCACGCAGATTTTGGGTCTTAAGTCCTTTAAGTGTTTTGTGCGTTTTTATGCTAACTTCAGCCCATTCTTGATGAATGATATTGGTTAATATGGCGAACTCTTCGCCTTCTTTTATTTCGTGCTCTTTCCGATAGTCTGTCAACTTGTTGCGGGTTTCCTGCCCCGTCATCCGCTGTTGTACCCATTTTTCACTGCGCCCGTGCTGTTTCCATGTTTCTCTCGCTCTATCCAAAGATTTTTCAGGATCTGCCATTTCTTGCATTCGTTCATAGCCCACTTTAGCGAGCCATAATTTAATGGGCTCAGCTTTGGGGCTTGGGACTGATTGAATTAATCGTAAGAGTGTTTCCGCATTAGCAACGTCGGTCAGGCGGAGTTTTCCATCTTCTGCGAGCATTTTCAAACGGTGACAATTTGTCACCGTTTCACTGCCTTCCGTGCCCAGCCTTTCTTTCAGCTTGTTCCAATATTTTCTAGCAGTTTGAAAATCAGACTGTTGAGTCAACGCCTGTATAATATCTACCACCGAAAAAAACCAGGTTTCAGTTTTTTCATCATAGTGACGACGTATTTTATGTTGGAAAATGGCCAGATCCTGTGTCATATCTACTCCCGGTTAAACTAAAATTCCGAGTTCATCCAGTATTTATCCACGCTTTCTGGCAAACAATTGTCTGCGCTACAAATATCTCGTATGGCCCGCCTCGGACCGCATTGACTAATAATAACTTACTAAATAAAAAGCTGGGTCAATCAGTTTCATCATGCTGACAAACCTCCAAAATATTTAATGATGTCTCTTACTAAGCAAAGCCGCGTAAAAAGGGGGACTAAAGGGGGGATCTTTTTTTATGCAAATGCTCGTGCTGCTGATTAGCCATTTTTTCTGCTAGCCATAACTTAATCAGAGATTGGTAAGGAACATCTTTGCGATTGGCTGATGTTTTAATTTGTTCCAACAAATCAGTAGGCAAACGAATAGAAATAGCTGTTGTCGATGGCTTCAGCTCAGTAAATCGTACTCGTTGTGCCCGCTCCCAATCTACATACGAAGTAGATTCTTGTTTTTCCCAAAATTTTCTTTCTTCTGATTCAGAGCGGAAGTGGGGAATTTTTTTAGTGTTCTTTGCCATAGACTTCTTTCTCTTTTGTGTGCATAGTCCGTGCCGAAATAACACGAATAAGCGTTTTGTTTTGCCGTAAAGTAAAGGTTATGTGTAAAAGCCTTCCTTCATTGGTATGCCCTAAAGCGTGGAAGCGAGGTTCTCGTTGACTATGCCTATCATCTTTAGCAACCAGCGGTTCATTGAAAAAAACCTGCTCAGCCTCTTGTTGATTAACACCATGTTGATCTATGTTCTTCCGGCTATTGCCCTCGTCCCAATCAAAGCCAATGATGTTGTTTAATTCATCCACAGTATTGTATATACCAGAAATATACACAAAGGTCAATTATCCGAATCTTAGAACCGTTTTAAACTTAGTCTATTTTTAGACATAGACGCCGCCGCAAATGAATGTTTAACTCTTGGTGGAGAACTCAGATTATTCAGATCCAGCCACTCACCTATTAAAAGCACAGCTTGTAACTCGCATAGATGAAATACTAAACGAACAAAAACTTACCCAAACCGAGCTGCAAAAATCATGGAACTTAGCCAACCGGATGTTTCCAAACTACTTAAAGGTCAATTTAGAGAAATGTCAGTTGAACGCATTATGCGAGTTTTGATGCGCCTTGGCTGTAAAGTCGATATTGTTATAAAGCCACCAGGACGTAAAGCTGTCGGCTCGACCATTCATCTTCAATATCCCCAATTAGAAGCCGTGTAAAATGCCTATTCCCATCCTCTAAAGAGTGTGACAGTAACAAGAATATGAATTAATCGGAGTGACAACCCATTTGGTCTTCTGGTTGACTAGATCAATCATTGGCCCTTGTTTGTTAGGGACATACCAATGCCCCATCAAATTAGATAAGAAAGATAAGAGCTGGTATAACGGTCCGCCATACGCAGTAGCAGAATATGTTTTTGATGAGTATGATTTCGATGGCTGTGAGCTTACAAACAAATTAAGAACGTTTAAAAAGAAAAGGCAACTGATACCATGTTGCCGTTGCGGCTTAAGTGAACCGGCGAAGAGGGGTCTGCTTATCAGTATTCGCCCCAAGCGGCTTGGTGGAAATGGAGTGACAAGAGTTTGCACCGACTGCCAAACAAAAGATGACAAATCCTGCATAAGGTTTGGCCAGTATAAGTGGATTTGCGTGTGCGGAGCGAATATTTGGGATGATGATGCAAAAACTGATCGGGAATGTATTTCTTGCGGACGTGAGCGTGACCACTGGGTTCCTGTTGATGATGAATGAAAACTGCATCATCTAACAATAATCGGTAGTCTCATTGCAATACTACAAAAGAAAACCGCCAAAGATGTGACGATTGACCCGTCATATCCTTGGCGTTCGTAAGAAGTTTCCTTCCGATCATTCGGGTGCAGGATGGCCACGGTAGTTCATCTCAAACCTGCTTCACGACGACTTCATAGAGTTCCAGATACGCTTGCACTTCATCCGCGCCGTGGGCTTCGATGTGCTGCTGCATCGCTTCCCACAATCTTGCAAGGGATTCGACGTCGCCGACCAGCGAACGTACGTCCTGATAAGGCACATAAGTCAGTCCGCTTCTCAGTTGCATGGGCTCAACCTGAAAATCTGGGTAGACCGTGAGGGTGAACTGCCGTACGCCAACGCCAGCAGTAGCAACTGGGTTGGCAACCACGGCTGGAACCGGGTAACTCACTCCGGCACGAGAGACGTGAGTCTCGCCACTAACGATTCGCCGAAGGTTGGACCTCCAGGAATGAACCAGTCCTTCCCCTGTACGAAAGATGAAGGGAAGGGACAAGCCCGAATAGCGGCGCCAATCGACTGTAACGAACGCCTGAAGAGCCGGGTCTTCCAGCAGTGGGACTCCGCTGTCTTGGCTGTCGTGAATGAGCGCGCTTCGTCCAACCATAACAGGCCGTTGAATGTATCCCAGCCCGTGCCCGTCTACCGGTTCAAGGCCGGCTGTGTCGAGATGGACATCTGGGGTACACTTGCCGACGAGATACTTGTTTCCGTCTGGCAAGTCAGTCCTCATAACTACTTGGGTGCCAGGATGAAACTCCTTGGCTTCCTCCATCAGAAGGTCTTTCATAGAGCCCTCAATGTTTGGGGTGTTGGCAATTGAAAATCCTGTACCTCTCGTTCTCACCGCACGGAGGGATTCAGAGAGTTTTTGCTAGGCTGCAGTTGGTGCAGTGGTATTTTTTCTTCCTTGACGAAACGAGAAATGAACACTTTAACTTGGCAAATTTCTGGTACCAAAATCAAGATTAGCTGTTACAAAACAAAACGCCTCAAAGGCGAACGAATTTTTGATGCCAGATTTTAACCATGTATCAGCTTGCTCAAAACGCATTTATTTTGTTATCAAAGTTGTGGTGAGGTTTGCTACTAATGAATACTTTTCCGCTAACGTCTCCAGATCTCGTTCACTTACCTGCAATAAGTTGCGATAAATCTGTTTATCCAGCATTTGCGATTTATCCCCTGCGGGCCATAATCTCCAACTATCGTTATCTATAACGTCAGCAACTATTAGGCTTCCATCCATAGTTCTTCCGAATTCTATTTTCAAGTCAACAAGCGTTATATTTATATTGGACCAAGCACGTTCTAAAACTTCAAACACACGCCGCCCTTCCTGCGCCATCCAATCTATTTCTTTTATTGTCGCCAAGCCCATTTTTACAATATCGTCTTGCCAAATTTGTGGATCATGACGAGCATCGTCTTTTAAAAATGTCTCTATTAGTGCTGGCTCAAAGCGTGTTCCCTCATTTGTTTCGGGATGATTTTTTACATAAGAACCAGTAGCAAAACGTCTTTGCACTTGCTCAATTGGCAGCATCTTGCAATAAGATACAAGCAACGTATTATCATCAACTTGCTCCACAAAATGCGTAGCAATCTTCGCCTGATTTAGTAGAGTAAAAATATTAGCCGCGGTAGTCGTGCTCCATTGTGCTTTCCCTGCAAAAGAATTACGTCGCATACCATCCCCAGCAGTAATACAGTCCTTGCTTACCATATAAACTAGTTCATTATTTGAACTATGCGCGTAAATCTTTTTGGTTTTACCCTCGGCTATTAAATTGCCCAAGCTTGAATCATCAATTGGCATGTATTATTGATCCTAATATTCATACTATTTCTCTAAAGAGTATCCTTGAACCAAAGCTTTTGCAACAAAAAAGTGGGCCCTAAAGCGGGCCCTCGGAGATTGGACGATCCCTGAAAGCCCCACCAGTGCAGCATTTTCTGACGTATGGCGGAGAGGGTGGGATTCGAACCCACGTGGCTTTGACACCCATCCGCTTTCGAGGCGGCGCCGTTATGACCGCTTCGGTACCTCTCCTCAATATTAAGCGCTGCCTCACCTTCATCCATTCGGCTGATCGCGCGTATCCGTTTCGTTCCGCTTCCGTCCGCTCCTCGCTGCCGTTCGCTCCACTGCTTCATACGTCCCGAAGTTATTTTATCAGTTAATGGCAAACAAAGAATTTTTCTAGCTTTAGCAATTCTATAGATTAGCCCAGTAAAAGAGAAATGCAAAAGAATAGAAAAGCAAGTGAGCGGTAGAAAATCAGTTTCTTGACGCCGTCTGAAATCGGTCCGAGGAGAGACAGGTCTCGAGCTATCTAGCATTGATCCATTCGATGCTAGCAAAAAACTACTCGCACCTGAGCAATCCTCAAGGGCGAGAACAAAAAATAGTAAGTTTTAGAGACTAGCTTTCGGCTAAAAATGCCTATTAACCAGCGTCTTCTTCCGGCGCTTGCAGTATTTCTCCACCAATTATCCATAGGGAGAGAACAGCAAAAAACGCGCAGAAAGTCAGTGCGCAATATTCCATTTATTTTTCCTGTTATTACCCTAGGGCCAGCCGAGCATCATATATTGCATAGGCGAATACCTATATATTGAACATAACATTTAAAAAGTCCTCCTCAAGTTTGAACGAATTACAAACCGAGAAAGTATAACAAGTAGTTGAGCATTGCAAAAACAAATTGCAAAAATGCTCAACATTACTTAGAAGAATCTTGTGAGAAAGGATCGTTATATAGCTAATAGAAAATAGAACTAGTAAAGCAAAGGACGACGAGGCGGCGTCCGCAGCAAAACGTATATTGATACGCGCGTTGAGCGGAGCGCAGCGTAGGGGCAAGCTGGGCATATGACTTACGCCGAGCGCTTGCCACTGAATCCAAAGCATCTAAAGGCGAGGCAGCGCTTATAAACGAAAAGCTAGGGCTAGTGTAGCGAAGGGCGACGGTGAGGCGTCCGCAGCGAAACGAACGTGGATACGCGCGTTGAGGCGAACGGAGTGAAGCTGCGACAGCGCCTATAAACTAGATATCTATTGAATTTTTGTTTGCTCAGCACGGCTGGCAATCTTAGTATTGTCTTCAGCGTGCTTCTTCAAAGCTAGAAGAGTGCTGGGCATATCAATATGCGATTGGCGTCTGATGATCATTTGGGGCATTAAAAAGCCACCGGTCACATGAGAGGCATATGTCACTAAAGTAAAATTGCCATTATTCATCGGCTCCAATTTCCATGATCCGTCAACTTCTTTAAAGTCACCACTTATTCTGTGCCATTCCACTAGCTTGGGCGCAGTTTCATGCACTTCTAAAATATATTCGAAAGTATCTGGTATGCCACTGGGGGCAATTTCATGCTTGGCAATTTTTGTTGAACCACGATTTTCCAAAACTTCGCACTTCTTCAAAAGAGGAAATATATTTACAGCGTGGCGATAGTCGGTTAATACTTGCCAAACCTGCTCAGGCTTTGCCTTTATAATTGTGCGACTGACTGAATAGCTTTTGCCATTGATAGTTTCATCGTTAATACTTGGCTTACCATTTTCCAAGTTAAGACTTGTTTGCTGAGAATCACATTTAGCCAATGCACCAGATATAAAACAAAGATTTGCGGGAACGAAAACTTGACCAATTATTAGTAGTGCTCCAATGGTCGCTGATTTGGAGAATTTTTTAGAGATATAATTCAAAGCTCTTTTCCTTCTTTGCCTTAGCGTACAAGTTTTACTGTGGTAGATAATGACACCAAATACAATACTGGTTTATCTTCAATTGTCAATTAAATGCTTCTGTCTGTTATTTAAATGGATTATAAAAAGACCACTTAAGCGCAAGACCGAAATTCTAACCCCTATTGACTTCCATAGCAAGCGAAAAAATTTATTCAGAAGCATTTCTTTAGTAAAAACCGCAATTAATTTTGTTGTAAAGAAGATCTCAAAAAGAAAAATCTCTCAAAACATATTAGCCAAATATTGGGGTGTATTGCAAAATGCATTTAATGAGCATCTCCCCCTTCGGTCAGACAGTGCCAGTTTAATACTACATTTTAGATAAAAGTAAGAAATCCGGACAGAACCCGAGTCGGCGTTGTCCGATCGCGCCGAGAGATTCTGCCGGACTTTAAGATGGGATAACGGTTGTACTGCATCGTCAAGCAATTTACGTAACGATGCTGAAAGAATCGTCCATTGCCCTAGGAATTCCTTCTTATCTGCTACTTGCCAGTGCCTGCCGCAAAGCATCAATTGCGCGGTTACGATTGATCTTGTCTTGGGGCATAAGGTATGGCAATTCTTCTGGAAGCTGCGCCATTATCGCGGTGACCAGGTAGTCCACTCTGGGATTGAGGTCGACAGAAATGGCACTGATCTTACAGGGTAAATCTTGGAGCGTAACGGTGACCAAGGATGTCTGCCGCAGAATGTGGGCGGTCACTTCGAGTCCCTGTAACGCCACGGTAGTATTCTCGACTGCAGGCTTGGGCAGCTTCAACATCATCAAGCCAGCATCAGGGCGCCGATCATGACAACTGATGGCCTCATGGAGGTTCTTTAAATGTCGCCAACCAGTGAGGAGGGCGGGAATCGTCCTGGGGACCGTACAGCCCCGCCAATCAAGGCTGAGCAAGTACTGTAAAACCCCTCGTGACGCTAATAAGCAACCCCTGGCCTCTTCGGCCACGAGATCTCGTGTCTCTGGAGCGGGCTCTAATCGTAGCTGTTGAACCCTGGACAGAAGAAGCTGTTGTGGACCGGTTGCGGTTGCATCATCAGATACCATTGCATTTCCCCTTTCCGGGACCTACCCGAGATCAACTCGACATAATGCACCCACCCTCATAGAGGACTATTGGTTTAACACTTAGTCGAGTTCACAAACGAAGCCGGTATACCATTGCAAACAAGAGAACGCACATCCAACCTTGTCATTTTCAGAGCAGTAAAATCAAGCCTCTATAACTCAAATGCGATCTGCCAGCCCACGTCTGAAAAGCAAATGAAGTGGTGTGTCCGCGGCTCCCACATCTCATGATTGTGATATTCTTTAACGTATTTTTATATTTTTTCAGATGAAATTTTTATCTTGCCGAGCATCTCTCGCGCTAGCTATGTGGTGAGTTTTCTCAGTTTTTAAACTTAATCCAATTTGGCCTTGCTAAGAACTCTGTGATCTTAACTATTAGCGTTACTCTTAGTTAAGTTCGCTAGTTATTAGATAAGCTGTCTTTATTTGGTTGCCAATTCGCTTTGTATAAATGCCATTTCTTCCATGCGGTTATGTACAACTTGATCTAATCTGGCGTTTAGCAGAGCGTGCAATGCTTTCCCTAATTCACGCCCTTCCTTAAAGCCAATTTTAAGCAAATCTTCTCCGTGAAGATCGGTTTTAGTCTCTTTTAATTCTTCAAAATAAATCTTAATTGCACGGCGAGTTGGACTGCCAGGAGCAGAAAGACTAGCAGCAATAGCTAATGAAATATCATTGTTAGGGTGAAGCACAGAATAAATCTGGCTGCGTTTGGGATTTTTGCCCAAGCGCAACAGCTGCTCATCAATAGTAAGTCCACGAGCGATAGAGTCTCTGGCTTCAGAGGCCAAATGTAAACGAGCTAAAACATTTTCTAAGCGGGCTGAAGAAAGATTGGATAACAAAAGGGCCAAATAAACCAACCAATTGTCATCTTTATTCAGGGGATAACGTGACAAAAGTTGTTGGGCGCGCCTTAGCAACTTTCGTTGCTCAGCACCATATTCCAGTTCTTCATCAAGATAACGTAGCTTAGCTCCAAGCTTAGAAAGAATTTCCAAAGCTTCTAATCTAGTACTTGATTCTAGAATCAATCGCAATTCTTCTTTCATTCTTACACCAGCCAGGTTGTCAAAAATACCCATTTCAATAGCATGTGTAGCTAATTCTGCTGTGTTGTGATCAATTTTAAAAGCAAACCGACTGGCGAAACGAGCTGCTCGAAGAATGCGCGTAGGATCCTCAATAAAACTAAACTGATGCAATACCCGCACTATGCCCAATGTTAGATCTTCTACTCCGTTAAAGTAATTGATTAATTCAAAATTGACCGGACCAAGGCTGAGAGCTAGGGTATTGATAGTAAAGTCTCTTCGAAACACATCTTCTTTTAGCAAAGACGGCTCTACTGTAGGCAGCGCGGCCGGATACTCATAGAATTCTTGACGAGCAGTGGATAAATCAATCAAGCGTTTTTCTGCACCCAAGAAATTGAGTGTGGCAGTTTGAAAACGCTCGTGCTTACTGGAAATGATAAATTTATCGGGATGAAGCTTAACAAGTTTCTCTGCCACTGCGATAGCCGAGCCTTCAATAACAAAATCTAAATCAAAGTTTTGAAAACCTAGCAGCATATCACGCACCGAGCCGCCAACAGCGTAAGCAGTCATATTTAAAGCAGCAGCTGTGGAACCAATTTCGCGATAAAGCCAGAGCATATCTTTATCCAATGCCTCTAAAGGATCGTGCAAATTCTGCAATGTCCTAATTTCTTCAGCATCTTCCACTTCATTCAACGAGTCATTAGCTAAAGAAGGCTGGTGGACAAAAGGTGAGGTGCTAAATAAGGCTTGCAGAATATCCGATCGTGAAACAAGTCCCAATAATTTGCCGGCACTATTTAAAACTGGTACCCGCCCAATATTATTAGTAGTCAAAATAGACTGAATTTCGCTCAGTGTTGTTCCTGGTTTAACCGTAATTACTGGACGACTCATAAAGCCAGATACTGGCGCATGATCTAATTGGTGGTGATGCGCTTGATCAACATCTCGTTTTGATATTACTCCTAATATTTCTCCTTCTTCAGCTACTAATAATCCATCCAAATCATGCCGAATCATAATTTTCCCAGCTTCTTCCATAGACACAGATGGGAGAATCATTTTTGCAGGCACACTCATTATTTGAACCGCTGTCAATTCTGGTCGAACAGTTTTATGTAAAAATTGTTCAATATTATTTAAGATAGCAGCACCGGAAGAGTCGTCTTTATTCATAGGTTTTATTACCGCCGAAGCAGCCCCCTGATGACCATCGCCATTGTACAAGCGGGCTACGTCACGGGCGCTAATAGCGGCACTGTCGCTGCGACCTACTAAGTAAATGCGATCACGCATATAAACAGCAGTAAAAGCAGCATCAGCGGATTCTGTCTCCATTAATTTGCGCGTCAAAGTCGCCAATCCGTCAAGATATTCGTCGCTATGAGCAGCAGCAAAACAAACACGATTACCAGACATATTGACCAAACGAACCTGAGAGACAAGTTCTTGAAAGAGAGATTGCTGCGACTCATTGAGCTTAGTGCGCATGTATTGATTAATTAATTGTAGATCAGCTCCTTGCTGCAATAAAAATGAAATGCAAGCTGCGTCCCGATAGGTAGTGCTAGAAAATGTCAGAGCACCAGTGTCCTCATAAATGCCTAAAGCCAACAAGCTTGCTTCAAACGAATTGAGCTTGATGCCTCGATTTCTTATTTGTTCAACCAATAAAGTGGTGGCAGCACCAACACATTCAATAATTGAATCAGTTTGAGCATTTACTCCTAGTCCATTTTTATTATCATCAAATTCATGATGGTCAAAGACAGCATATGGTATGCCTACCTTAATCAATTGCTGAATGATGGGATCTAGTCTTTGAATATGCTGACAATCAACTAAAAATATTTTGCTTATTTCTTTTGCTCTATCTTTTAAGTGCTTCATGGGTATTAAAGCTAAATTATTGCGGTGCAAAGTAAGAAAGTCTCTAGTATTGCCGAGGATAGGGGCATTAAGAGCTATGCGCGCTGTCGGATTTAATTTAGTAACAGCAAAAGCTGCCGCCAAAGCATCGAAATCAAGACTATTATGTGTAGCTACAATTTGCATATTTAGTAATTTATTTGACCAAAGACCCCTTTAATAAGCATAGCTTTAAATGGTTAGTTTTTAGCTTACTTTTTTAATTAGCGAGACTTTCCTTTTTACTAATTATAGGCTGTAGGTTAATGCTAGATAAAACATTGCTCAATCTTAGAAAAAGAAGCAAAAAGAAATGAAGCAGGGACAAACGAGATTCGTTATCCGCCCCTGCTTCCTTCTCCGGTCAATTGTTTGAGCTTGCACCTACCGCTGCCGCGCCGACCCTCTGCAAATGGGTGCTAATTGGGTTTGACTCAGCCGGCGGACTCTGCAGCTTGCGCTGATTCTGTCTGACTGTTTCTTCGTTCGGGGTGGTTGGATGATATCCAAGCTTGCCAAATTTCTCTTAGCAAAACCAAGCCAACTCTTTGTAAAAAGCGACAATGCTCGAAAACAGCTGTTAGTCGAGTGCATTGCTTGACATCAAATCAAAGTGCTTAGCTAAAATCACTTTGTGTGAATGAATTTATATTCGTTTGGCAGAAATAATCGCCACTTTACAATCGCGCGAACTTCCGCTAACTCTGTCTTATTAGCACTGGCTAACCCTTTGACAATACTAAAATAATCGCCATCTAGTTTTTCAGTCGCTTCAATTAGATTTTGCCGAAAAGCTCATTCGCCAAAGGCTGGCAGCACTAAAGTATAATTTTGCCAACACAAAAGAAGCAAATACCAGTAATAAAGCCCAGGCCAAATATGGATCCGCCCATTATTTTAAACAAAGAGAGCCCCGTCCCTCTTAAGCGTCAGCTCTATGAAGAGATAAGACGACTAATTCTTACAGGAGTCTGGCCGCCCGGTTACAAATTTCCCTCTAGCAGAATTCTTGCTGAAAAATTAGCTATATCACGCCCCACGATAAACTGGGCTTGTGCTCAATTGCTTAATGAGGGTTATTTGCAAACATTCGTTGGCTCAGGCACATTCGTTAATAGAGAATTACCGGAGGAATTTTTACAAGCTACTAAGGGCAATACAAAAATTGATGCCGCTCAGAGTGAATCAATGCCTCCTCTATCTGCCTGGGGAAATTTTCTGCTTTCTTGGCCGGGCAGTCAAAGAGGCAGGGGCGAATTTGAAATTGATTTTAGAGAACCCCCTCCTTCGGTCAAACAATTTCCCATCAGTCAGTGGCGCAAGCTGCTGGTTAAACATTATGCAAATGATCTTTCTACTCTCAATTATGCTCAAGATTCAAGGGGTTATTATCCGCTGCGCGAAGCTATCTCACAGTATCTTTTCAGAGCCAGAGCAATCCATTGCCAACCAGAACAAATCATTATTGTCACCGGCGCTCAACAAGCTCTCAGTTTAATTGCTAGAGTGCATTTAGATCCAGGCGATGCCATAGCTTTGGAAGATCCGGCATACGAAGGGGCGCGGCATATTTTTCAATCAACCGGGGCACATTTGTGGCCAATTCCAGTTGACCAAGAAGGCATAGAAACCAGCACACTTGAGGCTTTAGAAACAGTAAAATTCAAGCTCTTGTATTTAACTCCTTCACATCAAGTGCCTCTGGGACCCACCTTATCTTTAGCTCGCCGGCTCAAAGTGCTCAATTGGGCTCAGCATACCGGCACTGTTATCATTGAAGATGATTACGATGGCGAATATCGCTATGCCGGTCGACCAATACCTGCTTTGTCCGCGCTAGATAGTGGAAATTCTGTCATTTATATCGGCACCTTTTCCAAAGCATTATTTCCTTCTTTGCGCATAGGTTATTTAGTGGTTCCAGAAAGACTGCTTGATATTTATAGCGGAGCAAAAAAGCTCAGCGATAATTATTCACCCTTGCTTGAGCAATCGGTCTTAGCAGAATTTATTAATAGTGGTAGTTTAGAAAAATATATACGCCGCATGCGCAAGCATTATGAGCTTAGGCGAGAAATATTAGTAAAAGCATTACAAGATCAATTCGGTGAATCAGTAAATATTCTCGGTGATAGTGCCGGTGTATTTTTATCGGTAAGGTTTAAAACCGATCTAGATGACAGCACAATAATCAGCCAAGCAGCAGCTGTTGGTGTGGGTATACGCACTACCAGTCGCGACTATTTGGCAGATGCTTACACTAAAAGTGAGTTCTTTTTTGGCTTTGGCGATCTCGATGAAAACAAAATTGAAGAAGGAGTCAAACGGTTAGCGAAAATAATCATGGGCAAAGTGGCTAGCTAAAAAATTGACATATACTATCCACTTTTTTATTGAAAGAGAAGTGGATAGATTGGAAATCGGCTATTGCTGCCCACTGAGCAAGCTGCACTAATTGAAAATGTTTGGTCGATTAGTAAAAAGATCGCCCAAGCAAAAATGCCCATCTTTTATAAACACTAGTGAATAAGCGGCTTTTGCTCGATTTTTGCTTTTGCACTTTTGATTTGGCGAGACTTGCTAAATGGCAGCCAATTTTAATACAGTAAAAGTATCTCCAGTCGATCTTCTTTCAAGGCAAACACTCTCTAGAATCTCTCAGCATCACTTTTGATTTCGCCTCCGCCAATCCATGTTTATGGGGCAGGGGTTTCTCGTCACCAAAAAACAAGGAACTATGAATGCAAGTGGTCAATCCTGAGATCGCCAGAGCAATTCTTGTGCTGCAGGCTGAGGGGACCTTTGTAAATGGGCCGCTCAGCGGACAGCGGGGCTACACAATAGGCACCGCTTTCTGGGTACCTCAAGGTATCCTCACTGCCTACCATACCTTACAGAGAGTCGGCAAAGATTGTCGTGTCACCGTCTACAATCCGGAGATGGGGGAGTGCCGGGCGGAGCTGATTGCCAAAGATGAGGACATGGATCTGGCTCTGCTCAGACCGGTAACGCAGCGCTTGCAATTTCGCTTCTTTACACATCCACCGGCAAGCAGCTCCTCTCATTTGCAGTTGATGAAAGAGGATTTTATTGAGGAGGATACGCCTA
Source organism: Candidatus Melainabacteria bacterium (assembly GCA_963845445.1). Lineage (GTDB taxonomy): Bacteria > Cyanobacteriota > Vampirovibrionia > Obscuribacterales > Obscuribacteraceae > JABDBL01. Next base: position 705,657 of record CAWJSE010000003.1, read on the forward strand.
TCGTTGCCATTGTTTACTCACCGGGAGACAAGCCCAGGGCTATGTCAGGACGTTTTGCCGAAAACGTCGATCTACGTGTGGACGGTCTGTTTGGGTTTTTGGGTAACCCGCCGTCCACTCCTGACCCAAATTCGCTGCGGGCAAGTTTCCGTCACATGTTCTGTCCACAGGGATTTTCGGGAGGACCTATTCTAAAAACCGATGGATCGCTGCTCTCGGTGGTCTCAACCTGGCACCCATTCCTTTGCGAGGTGCGTGGGGCAACTCTTGCTCAATTGAGAGCATTCTTGCTGAGCGGCAGCTAGCGGGACTGATCGCGTTACACCCATCCGCAGCACAAGGGCGAAGCGGGCTAAAGCTACTACGGATGTTCTTTCCACTTTCCTGCTGGGGCGTTTAACCCTGGGTCCGTCAGGAAAAAACTTGCAGAGGGAGGATTTCAATGTCAGCACAGAATCAGGTTCAGATGCAGACCGCCACTTTCTTGGTCAAGGGCCGCAATATCGACTACATCGAGGCGGCCACTATTCTTGAAGCCACCGGCTTCCGATTTTGCAATTGGCAGTTCTTCGGTCTTGCTCATCCAGACTGGGACAGCCTGGCTTCTACACTTTGCCAAAGCAAAGACGGACAATGCGCGGGGCAGGATGTCTACATCACATACTGGTACCGGGGTCAGCCTCTCTGCTACGGTATCAACAAGAAGCATCGTCTGGCGCCGGAAAGTTACCTTTCCATCAGTGTACGAAAGACAGCAGACAACCAGGAGCCTGCCCTGGTGGCCATTGCCAGAATGCTGGACGGGACTTTACTGGCAGTGGAAGATGGTCCGATCGCGGCTCCCACTGCTGATTTTGATCACGAGCTACAGCAGTTGATCTGGCAAGAGATCCAGTTCTAAAAGGAGCAGGGCATAAAATAAGAGAAAAGATCTCGAGGTGGGTCAGCTGGCCCACCTCGACATTCTGTTTTAAGATAATCTGATGCATCAGACGATCTAATGGTCTAAGGCAACATTACTGCAATAAGAGCCATAATCGTTGCAAAGTCCGGGATGCCAACTTGACAGCCTGACAACAAAGTTTGTTTTTCGTCAGATTTGAATTTTTTTGCATTTATTATTGACAACGCGCTTATGGCGCCGCTGCTAGTTGATTCCTGCTTAAAGTTTTCATAAATATCGACTGTCAGTTTTAGAAGAATCTTTACGCCTGTGCATTCACTGATAACGATTGCTATTCAGCTCGATATAATCAGCGGTGTGATTGCTTGGCGCACCAAATATTTCTTGCGCATATAAGACCAGCAATTGTTTTAATTAATAGCATTTGGTAATAAGCCACTTTTAATGAATAGTCTAGTTGTTTACGGCCTAAATTATCACTCCTGCCCGGTGGCTATCCGTGAACGTTTTACTATTCCAGAATCTTGTTTGGAACATGCCTTGCATGCTCTAAAACAGCTGCCTCATGTTAGTGAAGCGGCTGTTTTGTCGACTTGTAATCGTACCGAAGTTTATGCTTTAGTGAGTGACATAGCTTCGGGATTTAAAGAACTGGAGTCCTTTTTCAAAGCAACAAGACAAGTTGCTGATCACCAGGCTTTAAAAGCAGACTTTAAATTAGTGCGTGATGATGTAGCATTGCATCTATTCAGAGTAGCATCTGGTTTAGATAGCATGGTATTAGGCGAAGGACAAATAATGTCTCAGGTTAAAGCAGCCCATCAAGCTGCTCTAAAAGCCGGTAGCGCCGGGCCAACAATAGATGCTCTTTTTAAATCCGCGCTTAATTGTGGCAAGAAAGTGCGCACAGAAACTGGTTTAAGCAGACGAGCTGTTTCTATAAGTTCAGCAGCAGTCGAATTAGCTAAACAATTGCTAGGTGGTCTTGAATCTCGTCGCCTACTTGTAGTGGGGGCCGGACGGATGGGTCAAATTTGTGTCAAATTACTTTTAGCAGAAAATGATTCTTGTAATGTTTATGTGACTAATCGAAATTCAAATAAAATAAAAGCTTTGCAAGCTTCCAATATGCGAAATTTAAATCGTTTGCATATCATCGATTTTGAAGAGCGTCACAAAATTGCTGCTAGGTGTGACGCTGTCATTGTGGCTACCAGCGCCAAACAATTCGTACTTACTGAACAAGGAATCCTTAACGCTAAACAAGAACCATCGGATGAACAATCAGACACAGTGACGCATATTGTGGATATGAGCGTACCGCGCAATGTAGATCCCCAATTAAGTCAGTTGCACAATATTTCAGTCTACAATTTTGACAATTTAGCCCAGATCGTTAAAGAAAATTTGGCGCAGAGAGAGGCCTTGACCAAAGACGCAGAAATAATCATTTTTGCTAGCCTAAAAGAATTTGATCGCTGGCAAAAAACTTTATTCGTAGCGCCGGTAATAGCCGAATGGCGTGGCAAAGTCGAAAGTATTCGTCAGTCTTATTTGCGCCATCGTATAGGCGCTAGCTTCTGCAACGATTTATCTCAAAGAACAGTGAAAAAGTTAAATCGTGAACAAGAACGAACAAGCAAGCAGTTAGACAAAGTCAGTCGTGTGATTGTTAACCAGATTTTGCATAAACCGACGACAAGGCTGAAAGCCACTAGTGATTATAGAAGCTTGCAACAGCAAATAGAAGCTTTGCAATCTCTCTTCGATCTCAGTCCTTTGGCAAAACCAGTGCCAAAAAAGGTTGCAATGCCCACTAATAAACCCCAGTTCTGATGATTACCAATATACAAGAAAAACGGCGCTTAATTATAGGCACGCGAGCCAGTAAGATGGCACGCGCCCAAACTGATTTTTTTATTTCACAGTTTCTATCTAAATTTCCAGAGAACGAATGTGATGTGGTACCAATCACAGTTAGCGGCGAAAGGGATTATGCCCGTCCCATTGCCGAATTGGGTATAGAAGGCGTATTTATCAAAGAATTGGAAGAAGCGCTATTAAATAAAGAAGTAGATTTAGTTGTGCACAGCTTAAAAGACTTAACTACAACTTTACCTTCCGCATTAACATTAGCCTGTGTTTACAACCGCATAGATCCCCGCGATGTCTTGATTAGCCAAAACAATGTTTCATTTGCTGACCTACCATCCGGTAGTCGCATAGCCACTTCCAGCCGCAGACGAATAGCCCAGTTGAGAGCACTGCGCAATGATTTATCTTACATGGACATTCGGGGGAATGTTCCTACACGCATAGAAAAGCTTGATGATGGTTATTGTGATGCTATCGTTCTAGCCGCTGCCGGACTGATAAGATTAGGCTTAGATAACCGCATTGCTCAGTTTTTTGATCTCGAAATGTCTTTACCAATTCCTGGACAAGGAGCTTTAGGTATAGAATGCCGTGCTGATGATAGTGTTCTTCTGAATCAATTGCAGACCATGGACGATGAAGATGCACGGGTGTCCATCACCGCCGAACGCTCATTCTTAGCCGCAGTCGGCGGCGGCTGCTCAATGCCAATTGGAGCGTATGCAAAATTGACTGCTAGCAAAACTATATTACTCACTGCCTGTATCGCTTCCTTGGATGGCACAGACCTGGTCAAAGGTGAAATGACTGCCCCCACAAGCGAGGCAAGTCAGTTGGGTAAACGATTAGCAACGTTACTATTGGAGCAAGGTGGCCACAAAATAGTGGAACAATTACGGCGGCTCTCACCAGCTACGGTATCACCTCCTTAATTATGCCGCCGTTAGATTCACAAAATCTTGCGAAGCAGAAATGTATGCCTTTATTGGGTAAAAGGATCTTAATTACACGCCCTGGCTCAGCAGGCAAAGACTTTGCCCTAAAACTGAGCGAGCTGGGTGCAGAACCTATTTTAATACCAACGATAGAAATTAGTGATCCGGACTCATGGCATGAATTAGATGCGGCAATTGCGAGCATAGATAAATACCAGTGGCTCTTATTTGCTAGTAGCAATGCCGTCGTATCATTTGCAGCAAGATTAAAAATCAATTCGCAAGCAAACTCAGCATCCAAAAAAATGCCAAATATTGCGGTAATTGGGGACACAACTGCTAATACAGCTATTAGTCTCGGGCTTACAGTTAGTTATTGTCCGGACAAATTTTTAGCAGAAGATTTTGTTATCAAATTTCCAGGCTATCCAAATAATTTAAACAATACCAAAATACTTTGGCCACGCACAAATTATGGGCGTGATTTCATTGCCAAAGAACTCAGGTCTGTAGGTGCGGATGTCCATGTAGTGGCAGCCTATAAAACTGGAATGCCAAAGAATGCCACCGCAATAAGCGATCAATTGCAGTCTTTAATCCGCGCCAAGAAAATCGATGTGATCACTTTAGCCAGCAGGCAAACAGCAATTAATCTAGCTAAAATAATTACCGCCCCTTCACCATCAAGAAAAAATGCAGATAATGCGGATTTTATTAGCCGAAATTCACTATCGCCATTTTCTAACGAAGCAGAAGCACAGACCAGCTTAAAGAACACTTTACAAGATGTCCTGATTGTAACAATTGGCCCCGAGACTAGCGAAGGTGCTTTAAACTATCTAGGAAGAGTAGATAAGGAAGCTAATGAGCACAGCGCTGAGGGCATAATTCATGCCTTAAAAGAACTCTTTCAATAAGGAAAAGTGGAGCGCCCGGCGCTGGTGAAGCGGCGGAAGCGAAACGAAAAGGATACGCGCGTTGAGGCGAGGAACGAAGCCGAGGCAGCGCTTCCGGTAGGGAGAATCAACAAGTGCAGTGAAGGACGACGGTGAGGCGTCCGCAACGGAACGAAGACGGGTACGCGCGTTGAGGCGAGGAACGAAGCCGAGGCAGCGCTTCCGGTAGGGAGAATCAACAAGTGCAGTGAAGGACGACGGTGAGGCGTCCGCAACGGAACGAAGACGGGTACGCGCGTTGAGGCGAGGAACGAAGCCGAGGCAGCGCTTCCGGTAGGGAGAATCAACAAGTGCAGTGAAGGACGACGGTGAGGCGTCCGCAACGGAACGAAGACGGGTACGCGCGTTGAGGCGAGGAACGAAGCCGAGGCAGCGCTTAATGAAGGATAATAGCCATGACCATAGCCACCAAAACCGAGGGTCGGGAGACATCTAGTCAGGCTTTTTCAGCTGAAGTCGATCACATTCAAAACGAAGAGAGTCTGGTCAAAGGACTGCAGATGCGGCCCCGACGTTTGCGCGCCACAGCAAATCTACGTTCTATGGTGAGAGAAAGTCATTTGCGCCTGGATAGCCTAATTAATCCCTTCTTCATACTAGAAGGTTCTAAGCGCAAAATACAAATTGATCCTATGCCTGGTATTTTTCAATTGAGTATTGACCAGGCTCTCTACGAAATTGAAATAACAGCTAACAAAGGGGTTAAAGCAATTTTGCTCTTCGGTATACCAGACCAAAAAGACCCGCAAGCTAGTTCTGCCTGGCAAGCAGATGGCGTGGTGCAAAAGGCAATTAAAGAAATCAAGAAACGATTTCCCGAATTGATTGTAATTGCAGATACTTGCTTATGCGAATATATGGATCACGGACACTGTGGAATAGTCGATGGAAACAAAGTTATAAATGATGCCAGTGTGGCTCTCTTAGCGCGCAGCGCCTTAGCGCAAGCGCAAGCAGGAGCCGATATGGTAGCTCCATCGGATATGATGGACGGTACAGTAGGTGCTGTCAGAGAAACCCTTGATGGCGCAGGTTTTAGCGATTTGCCTATTATGGCTTATAGCGCTAAATTTTCATCTGCTTTGTATGGTCCATTTCGGGTGGCTGCCCAGTCTACTCCTCAATTTGGTGACCGCAAAACTTACCAGATGGATCCAGCTAATGGGCTGGAAGCTCTGCGCGAAATCGAATTAGATATTGCAGCTGGAGCTGATATAGTAATGGTCAAACCAGCACTATCCTACTTAGATATAATTTGCAAAGCCCGGCAGCTTACCAAATTGCCAATTGCCGCCTATAATGTGTCGGGGGAGTATGCCATGGTCAAGGCTGCCGCAGCCCAGGGTTGGATAGATGAGAAGCGGGTAGTGCTGGAAACATTAACCGGTATTGTGAGAGCCGGAGCAAATCTAATCATTACTTATCACGCTAATGATGTTGCCGATTGGCTAAAAGATCAATATTAGTTAAATGCACTACAGATATTTGTTTAGTTAAGGGAACAATTTTAGGAAAGAAATGAAAACTAGCTCAAACAATCAAATTAGTTTTGCTAATGCGCATGCCGATCTTTATTTAGACAAAGAAAACGGTGAATTCGCATTAGATTTGCGCCGTCAAGAAATCACTATTTATTTAAATTACAGTCAGTACCAGGCACTGGTGATTTTATTGCAACACAGCCTAGAAGATGAACAGTTTAGTGCTTATCTGAATTGGCAGAATGACCCGTTGCAATCAGATGAAAGTGAATTATTTGAAGTCTGCGGCCCTGACCACATTATTTGTTTGGCCTGCACACCTACATGTGAACGTGTAAAATTAACTTTTGATCTGGGAGTAGCTGTCGATTTGTCCTTTGCTGACTTCCAAGGGCTTACGGACTTAGTAAAAGAAGCGCAAGCCGACTTAGAGTGGCGCCGCGAATTACTGCGCTGGAATATTAGCGAAACCGGACCCGACTTTGCTGCTGGTGGACAGGATTAATATTCCAGCGCCAAGAGTAATACTTAGAAGTGAGCCAAAGGCGGCGGTGAGCCGGCTGCTAGGCGAACGCGCTCTTTACGCGCGTGCGAGCGAGTGAAACGAAGCAAGCGCAGCGCTTATGTGTTATTTATAAGCGAAACCGGACCGGACTTCGCTGCTGGCGGACAGGATTAATATTCCAGCGCCAAGAGCAATACTTAGAAGTGAGCCAAAGGCGGCGGTGAGCCGGCTGCTAGGCGAACGCGCTCTTTACGCGCGTGCGAGCGAGTGAAACGAAGCAAGCGCAGCGCTTATGTGTTATTTATTAGCGAAACCGGACCGGACTTCGCTGCTGGCGGACAGGATTAATATTCCAGCGCCAAAGAGCAATACTTAGAAGTGAGCCAAAGGCGGCGGTGAGCCGGCTGCTAGGCGAACGACCATGTTAAAAAAGTTAGATCAAAGATAAAAAGTTAAATAAAAAACACAGAGTGCCCCCGGCAACGACTTCTGTATCGTGTATCGGGGGCGAAGAGAACCGTTTTCAGATCTCAAGGCAATGAAGCCCTTGGCCCTCTCGACTCAGTATCAGCTTTCCTCAATACCCGGCCGATTCCAGCAGATCGAATCTGTCTGCTCGTTGTAAGTAACATGGAACCGAAGGGTATCCCTTGAATAGGGCGCCCTTGCCTCGTGGGTAAGATGTATTCCTGGCAGGAGGTGCCGTAGGGCTCCTAAGGCAAAGCCGAGGTTTTTAGCAGTACGCAGAAGTTGTCTGGGCAACAACCTGCTGGAAGTGATAAAGATGCATTTCCGGTTGTGGTGGCTGCGGAAGAAAACTTCCCGCAGGCGGACGGTGCTGGCAAGGGCGGTGCTCGTATCATGCAGGACAAAAACGTCTTGGCCTGCTGCAATCTTCTCCATGGTTGTGTGAACCATGGTCATTCGCTCGTCGATGGTCAGAAAGTCCTGGAGATGGAGGACTTGCGGCTTGAAACATCCATCAATCTCTTCGATCATGGATACAATCTCATCAGATGACAGGTAGGCGCCCTCCACATTGAAGGCTTCCCTTCCCATGACAAGAACCGCGATCTGGGCTTGCGGCATGGTGGACTCCTTGAACTGAGACTGTAAAAATTGGCCGTTCGTAAGGCGCTTGCAAGAGATGCCGGGGCTAGTTGGCCATGTAGACTAGCCCCTTAACGCCCCCCGGACAGAGCATTGTGATGGGAATTAGACTTTCGCCGGGCGGCCGGGATTTCCGACCCGCCCATTCGCCCGGCTTCACGAAGGGACCGGTCGGACTCAGTCTGGTCTGGGTTAGTCTTCTTCCTCCGGAGGCGGCTCATAGACAAATGAGTCTGTGCCTGGTATATAGCGAATGTATTCCAGTTCGGTGGAATGATAGGGTGCCATCTCGTCATGAATGAGATGAATCCCCTCCGGAACAGCAGGCAGTAGCCTGGCCACAGAGCACAGGTTCTGGGCGGCAATAGAACCGTGCGCCAACAAGGAGGACGAGGTGAGAAAGATGATGCGACGCCCGTTGAAGCGGAGACTGCCCACCCCATAGAAGAGCCCGCAGAACTTGATGCTGTCGAGCACCGTTGCGGTATCGTGAAGCACAACAGTGTCGTGATTGTCACCAAAAACGGATGCTCCGATTCTGGAAAACAGTAACGCCCTGTCGCTGTCCGTCTGAAGGTTCCGAAGAAAAACGACCTGGGGCAAGAACCGGGTATCGAGTCTTCTCACTAAGGACTGCACTTCCTGGGGTGTGGGAATAATCCCGTCACCCACGCCGGAGGCTTTGCCTCCTGCGATAAGAACTGAGATGGGCATAACATCTGGCATGAGACCAACTCCTCGAACTTGCGAACATGTCCTGGCATAAGCCCCTCGCGCGAGTGACGAGAGAGCCAGGGTTAGTTGGACATCAAGACTAACCCTTATAAGAACAACGCCCCGGCAGGTCGGCTCAATGGGTCAACTGCGGCAGCTTGCATCGAAAGATCGTGCGGTCCTACATTACTGCAACAACGTGTACCCATGCGCTTCTTAAGCGCCGGGGTTGAAGTCATAACTCTTTCTTCTTTTCGGTGGTGTCGCACTGGTCACCGGACCGAGCTCGGCAAGGAGTTTAGGGAAAACGTGTTTTTCCCAAATCTCCGGACTGCAGATAATGTAATAGGGCTCCTGCCGATTGCGGATGATACCGGCTCGGGCGGAACGCTTATAGGCCGAGCTGCCGATCAATTCTTCGTCATGTCGCATGTTGTCCTCGGTTCCTGATAAGTTCCGATCTCCGACCATGGTGAACTCTCCCAAAAATAGTTCGTGGCACTCCCCGAGCTTAACCGACCCATCACAATTGGGCCAGTTTTTCACGCATGTTGTCTGTCTTTCGGAGTTTGTTTTCTCAAATGGGAAGGGGGGAGGATAACCAACCCTTGCAAATTTGCCATTGCAAAATCAATCCTGACATCCAAGCGTCGCAATATTGTTCAAAGTCAATCATTGCTTGATAATTAGACTTTTCCTTAGCCAGTGCTTTATTTTATGACTTGTTTTTTATGTCATTTCTGATAATTAATCGCTGCTTTAGAATTGCGCTAGCTTAAATATTTGCCCATGAAGCCCTTATTCCGCATTGCCACTATAAAGGTTTACACCGGCACTGTTATCGCAGCTTTTCTTTAGCGGATATAGACTTGGATGACTTAATCTGCTTTCCAGTGGATAATGACAGCAAGAAAGCTTTTTATCTTTGGCTCAGTTTGACAAATCTAAAACAGATTAATAACTAATGTTTTTTATCAAATCAAGTTCGTTCCGGCATTTGCTCTATGAACAAAAGGGCGGCTATTTCCTCCTGCCGTTAGCAATTACTCTTGCTTTAAGCTTAGTGGCTATGGGTTTGCCAATGTTAGAAATACATGTGCCTATTATTACCGAATGGACTCACCATACTAAATGGTTGGTGCCAAACGATCCAGCTATGGCTCAAATGCTACTTGCTGCCATTGCCGGTTCTTGCGTCACGGTGGTATCGGTTGTTTATTCGGTGTTGCTGGTGGCATTGACCTTTGCCTCAATGCAGTTTTCACCGCGCATTATGACCAGCTTTATTAATGACCGAATTAGCCAGACAACACTGGGGCTTTTCATCGGCACATTTGCCTATTGCTTGATACTGCTGCCTAATGTCCCGGCATTATCGAAAGTTGTTTTGCCGACCCTCTCTTTAACTTTCGCCCTGGTTTTAGCAACCGCCTGTCTTTTCTATCTTATTTATTTCATTCACCACATGACCATTGCCATTCAAGTTAATTATATTGTTGATCATGTAGCCAGAGAAACAGAGAATAGCCTAGTGAGTGTGTTTGGACCTCCCTTCAAGGGAATACCAAAAGAGCAAACCTCTTTGATCGAGCCCACAACAGGCCTAAAAATAATTAGCAAAAGAACCGGCTATATACAATATATTGATGAGAAGAAATTGCTAGCCTGGGCAGCGCTTGCTGATACTAGTATTTACATATACCGCAATGTCGGTCAATTCATTCCGGCAGGCGCGGCATGCCTCAATATTAGTGCTAAAAGTAATATAGACGAAAAAACCACACAACAATTGCTCAATTGCATTCATGTTGGAGCACTGCGTTCTATGGAAAGTGATGTCGAATTTGGTATTTTTCAAATAGTGGATATTGCCCTAAAGGCTCTATCACCAGCGGTAAATGACCCCAGTACTGCCATATGTTGCATTGATCATTTAACTAGAATTCTTATGCTGGCAGTGACGTTAGAACAACCTATTTGCGAGATTACTGATCAAAAGGGCGTAATCCGCATAGTAAGTCATCAAACATCATTTCTGCGCTTACTCAATGTGTCTTATAATCAAATTATTCCTTATGGAAAAAATGACATGGCGGTCTCTTTGCGTTTGCTACGAGCCTTGCTAGATATTGCCAGCCAAACCAACTATCAACCTTATTTAGTTGATATTCGCAAACATGCCCAACGAGTAGTAAAAACTTGTGCTTCTTCTTTCTCACCGGAAGATTGCACAGAACTGCTTCAACGCCTGAATGCTATTGAGCAAATAACACACGCGCAGTAAGCTTAATTATATAATTGCACAAATTATTTTCGGTGCAACTGAACATTTAAAATGCAGGACTACAGGATTTAATATTAGGGTCCGAACAAAAAATGAATTCAAAACAAATCAGCTTTGTTATATCCTAAATTTAGGGCCGTACATATTTAACATTAAATATGTACGGCCCTAAATTTAAAAAATTGATTAACTATATTTTCACGCGGGTATCTCTAAATAACAACGTCTATAAACGGAACCGGAATCACAAAATTGAGTTTAGCCAAAAAAATGCGTAGTTATAAACAGAAAGTCTCTTTTTTATTAGCTTGTCTATTTTTGTCTGCTGGGATTGCAGGATTAATGACACCTGTATTTGCAGCGAACAAGTCTCAAACGACAACCGGCAAGGGAACAAACGCATCCTCATCCTCTGCAGAACCTGCAAGCAAGTCAAAGCCGACGCCAAAGCCAAAGCCGACACCAAAACCGACGCCAACACCAACGCCAAAACCGACGCCAAAACCGACGCCAAAACCGACGCCAAAACCAAAGCCAAAACCAAAGCCAACGCCAAAGCCAAAGCCAAAACCAAAGCCAACGCCAAAGCCAAAACCAACGCCAAAACCAACGCCAACGCCGACGCCAAAACCGACGCCAACGCCGACGCCAACACCAACGCCGACGCCAACGCCGACGCCAACGCCGCCTTCTAATCCGTGTGCATCGGGCCAATCGTTCAATGTAAAAGATTACGGTGCTATCGGTAATGGAACAACTGACGATTCAGCCGCATTTAATGCTGCCGCTAAAGCAGCAGCCGCCGCTGGAAGTTCAGTTTATGCCCCATCCGCCACGTATGCCTTGGGGAGCACAGTCACTCTTAAATCAACTGGGCTTCATGGAAATGGACAAGGGAGCACCGTGTTGTTAGCACTAACACAAACTTTCAAGGGTAATACTATTTTGGCGCTTACCGGCACAGGCGACTGTGTAAGCCAGCTCACTTTGACTACAAATAACCAGCAAGGGAGTAATTCTACGCCGATATATGGTATCGATGTTCAAGGGGCAAGTGCGTTTGCAATTGAAAATGTATCGTTGAATAGCCTCTTCTATTATGGAGTGTCCATCGAAGGTGGCTCTAACAATGGTGCGGTCGCCAACAACACTTTTTCTCTGCTCTGCAATTCGTCGAACGCGACGGGGGCGGCCATTGCTTTGAACGGCGGTGCTACTTCCATTCAAATTGCAAATAATATCTTTAATCAAACTGGCTTACTTGGAGTTTTGTCGGAAACTAATAACAGTGCTGTTCTTAATAGTTCGATTACAGTTTATCAAAACCAATTTTCCCTCGAATCATTGCCTCCGCGAGGCGCGTTGTTATCGCCTGGACTCCGCGCAATCCAGTTGAGCGGCATAACGAACAGCTCAGTTACTTCAAATATGTTTTCAGCAATTTCAGGACTTTCTGGTTCCGAAGCTGTGTACCTACTGGGATCTAACTATGCAGGTACTGGTGGCGTTTCTGGAGTGACTATTTCCAATAATCAAATGAACAATATAGGTGATGGTAGTAGCGCTATTTCTATTTATGCTAAGTCGTCTTCTAATTCACCGCCAATTGTTGCTAATGTTGCGATAACAGGCAACCAAATTACTCAATTCCCTTCCTCTCAATTCTATGGTACCAGTGGTGGCGTTGGCATTACCACTTCGGGAGCAACAATTATTAGCGGCCTCACAATTACAGGCAATACTATAACCAACGCTGTGATTGGCTGCTTAATAAGCGATGCTGCCAATGTCACCTGCAATAACAACACTATAGGTAGCAGTTCCAATTATAATTGCTCTGGTGAAGGTATTAAATTCTCTTCTGTCGGGGGTGTTAGCTATATTAATGGCAATACTTTGTCTTCGTTAGGCGGTCTATCTGCCACTGCTGTGCAGGGTATTGGATGGGCTTCCAACTTGGCCGTCATCGAAGCTGATGCATCAGCTCCCAATGTATCACTAACCAGTCTTACAATTAACAATAACACTTATAACGGTCCTACTAACGGCCCCAACCCCCAGTATTTTATATATTGTTCTGTGCCGTCACCCCCAGCACAGGCGCCATCAGGAAATAAGCAACCTAATACAACCTTGCCATCTAATTTAGCACCGTAATTTCCGGGGAGAAAGAAATCCGTGCATAAATTTATGGTCCGCAGGCGCAGTGGATACCAGTTGGCTGAATTTAGTGCTGCTCTAGTGGTTCTCCTAATAGGGATTCTTATTCCGTTGCTTGACTTAGGCGTCATACCGTTGCATTGGATTCTTGCGCATGAAATCATTGCTTCTAGAGTGCAACAACTGGCGCAATGTAAGAGTTTCAGTGAGGCTATTGATTCGTTAAATACAGACTCCTCGTTGAATATAGAACTTGCCAACTTAGGTGGGGTTAAATTAGTATCCATAAAATCGAATCTAATAATCTCAAAGACTTCGCTGCCATATGAAACCTTGGTGGCTGAGGAACCAAAATCGATCCCAACTGATTGGTTGCCTGGGGGCAAAAACTCACCTTGCGAGTACAAGCTTGAAGTATCCGCTCTAGTTGAACTTAGCCCTCTTGCCTTATACAGCGGACTACAGGCTAATATTCCAGGGCTAACTAAACCTTTTGATTGCCTTATAAAAATAAATAGCCAATGGGAAAATTATGGGCGCGATCCTATAACCAAACAATTTTATATGAATGAGTAATTGCTGACTTCATTCACTGGTTGATCCTTTGCCGGGAAAAACGTATGTGTAGGGAAAACCCTGCTTAGCCGAAAAATTCAAATAATGCTGTCCGGGGAAAAACCAGTGGACAACCAACGATTTGACGACAACAACAGTTGTAACTGCAACTGTTCCGGAAATACTGCCGCCATTGAGTTGAGCGTATTTTATATCACCAGGCGCAGCTGTATTCTCTATACACACCAAATGTAAATCAGCAATCATACTGGGACTTTCTTTGGCCGCTTGTGAAATAACGAAACTAGCTCTTGCCTCCGCTGAATCCGGCTCACCACTAGCAGCCATCCGAGCTGCTTCTCTGCAGACCTTTTCATTTATCTGCACGCCAATAACTAACATTGACGAATCAAATAGTAATATAAAAACAGGTATTGCCAGAAGCAGCCCGCACACTAATTCGATTAACGAAGATCCATTTAGTTGTCGTTTGCTTATGATGATACCGTTCATGGTGAATTAATAGCTCCGGGAACAACCGCCGCCGAACCGGCAGAAATGAATAACTTGTCTTGCTTACGATCGTTTTTCCCATTTTCAGCTGTTTTGCTGGATCTAGGACCATCTCCAGTGATAATAAACATATTGCCTGAAGCCAGCACAGCTTCCGGTAATTGCTCAGGCTTGGTAAAATGAAGCCGGTCTTCGCTATCAAAGACTAACGCTGTAGAAGTAAATTCGTCTAAATTGGCCAAGCGGGCGGGGCTGGCAGTATTTTCCACCTGGCCGGTAAAGCAGAAAGATAAAAAGCCAGTTGGGCGTCAGGAGGAGGAAGCTTGGCATTGATATTACCGTAATAAAGATTGCTGATTTTTTCTATATAGTTTTTTTCTAAATCAAATTTATGTAGTTCTTTTATGGCCTGCGGACCGGAAACATTGGATAAATCGTTTGCAGTAGCAAACCGTGTTTTTTGCAAGCAAAATTGATCTTCGATAAACCAGGGCAGTAGCCTTATACCAGTTGTAGTCCGCGAGTCATACAGTGCTATTGCACGCTCTCTGCAATTATTAACTGCAATATCAATTTGATTCTTTCTCTCTTTCTCTACCGCTTTTGACGACTCTATGGATTCGTTTAGCAATAAATCGGCCAACTCTAAACAATCCGGGATACTTGCATTATAAGCATTAATAAGATCTTGTCGCGATAAGTATACTAATTCGCGCGCATGCTCTACTGTTTCGTTCATTTGTCCGATTCGATTGCCTTCGTTCAAAGACTTGGTGAGATCAAGGGCAATATCATCACATTGTGCCTGTCCACGCTTTTGTTCCGAAAGAATTAAATAAAAGGCAAGAACAACAAAGAGGCCCAACGCCATTAACCCAAATGATAGGAGAGCGACCAGCAACATGTTGCCATTGGCGCGACGATGAAAAAAGCAGCTATGAGTGTTGGTCTTCATAAATTCTCCCAGAACTTAGTTATGCCCATAATATGATATTGATTGTATGCTTAGTATCTGCGCATACTTTAGGCTGGTGCTGTGTATATAGATTCGACATTTGATGCTTAATATTATATGTTCACTGATTATTGTTATGTTCTTATCAGCATTGCCGGCTAAAGCATGGCAAGTAATAGATTTTGATGTAAACAGCGATATTGAGATGGATCGCCGTTATGATTTTATTATTGACGTTAAATTTGCTGACACCAATTATTTAAATTATCCTGGATCTACCCTAAAACCACTGGCTCGGCTGCTAGTAAAGTATAGACTCAACCCGCGTTTTGGTGAAAATTGCGGCAAATTTATAAACTATGAGTATCTATGGTATGGCTCAGGGCATGCTGTCGGCTGTCGGCGTGTGCATGAACTTGACATACCGCCTACATATGTAGGTGCTATCAGAATAAATCCGTCAGTATTGGTTTCGACAAATAGTAATGCCATTTCTGGAGCTATTGCCCGATTGGCTTTGGACCTACGCTTAAAAAATTGCGTGCTTACGGCTGTGTTTCTGCCGAAGGATGTGTTTGAATTTGTAACTAATGATCTATCCCGCTTTAATTTTTTCGCCAGCGCTCAGTCGGGCACCCAAACTATAATATTGCGCATGTATTCAAACCCTTTATATAAAAACCCTGAATCCTTAACAGGTACTCTGTATTTTGCTCCGAAATAAATATTGTTAGCAATGAAAGTGGTTGCCATGGTTTTGCTTTTTTCGCTTACCGTATGTTTTCACAGGGTTGACCGGCGGTAAGGATTCGAGTCAAAAACCCGCCGGTCTCTTTGCATCACGACCGATAACTCATGAATTTAATTCTCAAAATCCTTGTCAGATCAAAGTTCGCCTGATTATATGGCAGGAGATCGAATAAATATGCGCAGCGCGCCTATTTATTCATAATACTGCGGCTGCTATGTATAGTGGGGTTTCTAATTTTAGACATAAAGGGATTAGTTGCAGCAAAAGGAGCAGTCATTTGCAATGCTTTTTTCCGGTCATAATTAGCCACCATGGCATAAGATAAATCGTATTCTGAAAAGCGAGAAGCTGAGGTTGTTTTGTTTTCATTTAAACCAGACAAGCTAAAAGATAAAGCGAAAACCTCATCGATATTCCGAGCAGAAAGCATGCTAGCAGAAACCCGTGCTTTAGGGGTAGTCACCAAATATTGCCAGGCTTTCTCATAAGATGTAGATACCCAGCCTTCTTTGTGAGAGAAAACCCCGACGATTTGTCCTCCGAATATATATACAATCACCGCTGGTAAACCATCAGGCTGTTTAACCACAATAGAGCCAGGCATGCCAGAATGCACTAGTCCTGTATGAGCAGACTCAAAAATTTCCTCAGGACTTTGATCGCCTTTGGCACTATAAACATCACCGTTAAAGAGAGAAGCGGCAGCTAAAACCAAGTCTTCACTCAAAAGATAGGCATCAATAGTGTTATTTTGATGAGCAATGTCGGCCAAAATACAGCCGTAAGCTTCCTGCCCAAATATCTGACGATCCAGACGTTTATTGCCGTATATACAGCCAACAGAACGTCCTCTAAAAACCAGTATTGCCCCTCGAGACTTATTTCTGGGGGAAGCTACTTTGATACAACAACTGCTTAGATTTGCCTCAATAGAAAGAAGGAGCTGTCTGAATTTACTTTGATCAGTAATAGGTATATCGGTTTGTGAATCTCTTACTGAAGGGCCAGGCATAAGTGATACTGCACGCCTATTTGAGCCTTTGAACTCGGTTTCATCAAACTTACGATTATGTTTTTGTAGTTTTTTAATTTCTGGACGGGAAAACATTAGTCCTCCTGGACCGACTACCATGGACAGATGTCCACTTTACGTTACATGTAGGACAGTAACACATTTTTCTCCTAGTAAATTGCTGTCAAATCTTGACATCTATAATTACTTTCCCTAATCGGGCTTTGGTCTAACATAGGCGATAGATACTAGTAAGGATAGGTCTTTCGAAACATGAGTCTATGCTAAAGCTTAATAGTGAGTAAAATGTGAGATTGAATATTTATTTGTATTAAAAAGACTAAAATTTTGTGGCGGGGCCAGTTTTTTTTCGAGTCTTAGGTTAAAAATGCATATCTTCTCGTCAATGCGAACAAATACCAACATTAACGAAGCACCAACGGCTTGCGAGCGCTTGAGCGGTTCAATAGAAAGAGTAAGTTTTCACAGCGAGCAGACCGGTTTTTGCGTTTTAAGAGTACATGTAAAAGGACATCATGATTTAGTCACTGTAACAGGCAGTGCTGCATCTGTACGGGCAGGCGAGTATATAGATAGCGAAGGTTATTTTGTCAATGACCGCCAATATGGCCTTCAGTTCAAAACCTTAAAAATGTCCATTGTGCCGCCTAGCACGGCAGAGGGTATAGAAAAATATTTAGCCTCAGGCATGATTAAAGGCATTGGTCCACATTTTGCTAAAAAGCTAGTTAAAGCTTTTGGCGAGGACGTTTTTATGGTTATCGAGCAATGTCCAGAAAAGATGCTGAGCTTGTCCGGTATCGGACAACACCGCTTGCAATCAGTGGTATCTGGCTGGGCTGAGCAAAAGGTGATCAAAGATATTATGGTCTTTTTGCAATCGTATGCAGTGGGCACCGCGCGGGCAGTGCGTATATATAAAACATACGGAAATGATGCTATCGCCAAGGTCTGTGAAAATCCTTATCGTTTAGCTTTAGACATTCATGGCATTGGATTTAAAACAGCCGACACAATAGCCCAGAAACTAGGCATTCCAGCTAATTCTGTGATACGCGCTCAAGCAGGAGTTCGCCATACTTTGCAAGAACTAGCTCTCAAGGGTCATTGTGCCTGCACTTATGAAGATCTAGTTGAAAATGCAAGTGAATTGTTATCGATCGAGGACAAGATTGTAAAAGACGCTATTGAAGATGAGTTAAAGTCCGAAAATATAGTTTCTCTATCCTGCCAGGGCAAGCAGCTTATTTATTTGAAAGCACTGTATCAAGCCGAGCAAGGCATAGCCAAGAAATTATTGACCCTCAATAAAGGCGTTAGCCCTTGGTCAAATTTGGACTTAAGCGAAGCTCTAAATATTTTAGAGAAAGAAAATATTGCTTTGTCTGACTCGCAGATTAGAGCCTTAGAGCTTGCTCTCAGTACTAAAGCACTAGTTATTACCGGCGGACCAGGTGTGGGTAAAACCACTTTAGTCAAAAGCATTTTAAAAATTCTTTGCGCCAAGGGAGCAAAAGTAGCACTATGCGCCCCAACCGGACGCGCTGCTAAAAGACTCTCCGAATCAACTGGTATTGAAGCCAAAACAATACACAGATTACTCGAATTTGACCCTAAATTCGGTGGCTTTAAATACAATCAAGATTTTCAATTAGCAGTGGATATGGTGGTCATTGACGAAACATCAATGATCGATATTGTCTTGATGAATAAGCTTTTGCAAGCTATCCCTGATAGTGCTTCACTATTTTTAATTGGCGATGTTGATCAGCTACCCTCTGTAGGACCAGGGTCAGTATTAGCAGATATTATTAATAGCAAAGTTATAAAGACTGCTTTTCTGACAGAAATCTTTCGCCAAGCCGCTAGCTCAAAAATTATCATTAATGCCCATCGCATCAATCAAGGACAAATGCCTGACTTAGACAAAGTTTCAGAAGAGTTGAGCGATTTTTATTTTATAGCAGCCGAGACCACAGAAGAAATCACTGCCAAACTAGTTACTGTAGTTTGTGAGCGCATCCCTAAACGATTTGGCTTTCACCCAATAAATGATGTCCAAGTACTGACACCAATGAATAAAAGTGGACTGGGAGCGCGGGCATTAAATGTTGAATTACAGAAGCGACTTAATAATAATCACAGCAGCCAAACCGGCTCAGTGACAAAATTCGGCTCTACCTACGGCAACGGTGACAAAGTAATACAGCTCATTAACAACTATGACAAAGAAGTTTTTAATGGCGATATTGGTACCATTTACAGTATTGACACCGAAGAAGGATTATTGCTAATCGACTTCGACGGACGACAAGTAAAATATGAAATAAATGAGTTGGACGAATTGGCTTTAGCTTATGCCGTTTCCATTCATAAAGCGCAAGGATCAGAATATAAGGCAGTGGTTATACCCATTTCCACCTCACACTATATGATGCTAGAACGCAATTTGCTTTATACCGCTGTTACACGGGGCAAAAAACTGGTGGTAATCATCGGGCAGAAAAAAGCTTTGGCTATGGCTATCCGCAATAAGCGCTCATTTAACCGTGTTACTGCCTTAAAGCATAGACTACAACAAAACAACTTGCTCTAGTTCTAGGACATCTTGGGCAGGTGTTCTATTTGATTTTTTGAACTAAACTAAATACTTTTTCGTTAGGTACTAATGAAAGATCATTTATTACTTGTATTACTTGACTCAGATAGCGAACAAGGATAAACTTGTCCATGATACCCAAATTTAACAAACAAGGTTATTTGCCACCAGGAGATCATTTAGCAACATGGGAGGAATTTGAACTGCGTTTTGCTTACAACGAGCATCGCCAAAAGCTTATTCTGGGGCTAAAAGCAGCAACAGATAATCTCAAGAGAGCAGGTTGTCGAAAGTTATACGTTGACGGCAGCTTTGTTACATCCGAACCAATTCCCAATGATTGGGACGCTTGTTGGGAACTGGATTATGTTGACTTCACCAAGCTGGATTCAACCATTGTGGATGAAAAGTTTAATCCTGAGCGCAGAAGAGCCAAGTATTTTGGCGATCTGTTTTTAAATGCGCCTCGTCTACCGGGACATGATTTTGTCAATTTTTTTACAAGGGATAGAAACGGGATTTATAAAGGCATCGTCTTAATAGATTTAGCAAGCTTGAAATAGCAGCAGACATGATTAAGAATGAAAATCAGTACAGGATAACTAAAAAGCTCGCCAGTAAATTAAGAGAGGCTCTGACCGAGCTGCCAAAAAATTCTAAGTTTAAAGGTATGCACCGCAAAGCACAATCAGCTTATAGCAGTTCACTGAAGGCTCAGCTCACTCAATTTGATAGTGAAATCAAAGAATATGAAACTTTAAAAGCAGGAAATTTCGATTTTGAGACGTTACCCTCTTTAGCTGAAATCTCTAAGTGGCTGATACAAGCAAGAATTGCAAGAGGTTTGCGACAAGAAGATTTAGCAAAGCTGTTGAAATTAAAGAAACAGCAAATACAACATTATGAATCTACAAATTATGCTGCAGCTAGCCTTTCACGCATTCGAACCATAGCTGATACGCTGCGCCGATAATTTTGCCTTAGGTCCCTGATTAAATAGCAGTCTAAAATACAGAAATCTGCAAAATAGCCGGGTAAGATACAGAAAGCTATGGCGTAAGAAATAGCGTAGAGAAAAGAGGATCCTTTGTATGGGCGATTTTAGCGATGGTTCAGCAGATACGGCTGGCAGTAAAGCAGCTACGAGCGGGGAAACAGCAAATCATACTGATGAAAATGATCATGACGGCGAACAAATAGGCAGCAACGGACAAAAGGTTGAGATTTTGCCAGCAAAATTAGTGGCCGAAACCTCTTTGCCTCCGGACCAAAGCCAACGAAATAAGCTAGCAGACTTAGCTTTAAATCAAAAGGCATTAGACTTTTTGCCTTTAATGTTAGATGGCGTAATGCTTCAGGCTGGAGTGAGAGAAAAGTCTTATTCCATGGTAGTGGACTTAAACGCGGAGGTGTCCCGTAAATTGAGCAAAGCTCCTGCGCCAGTGCAAGATTTTTACAAAGATGTGCGCCAGGCACAAATGGACCATCAGCCTATTGGTCTAGCGGCAATGCGCACTAAAAATGCTGCAGATGCTGCTACTTATAGAGATCAATGGGCAGAAATGAATGCCTGGTTAGCTTTTCCAGAAGAAGATAAAGAGTGTGAAGAAGGAAGAAAGACTACTCAGGAATATATAAAGCGTACTTTGGATAGAAATGGAGCAGCTGCACCCAACGCTGCCGAGCAGGAAACAGACAATAAACTTTTGGCGAAAATATATAGTCTTATGCAAAACGACCACGACTATTTGCATAATGAAGACGAGCTAACGCGCCGCAATGGTATGCATCATCTGCCAGAATCTTTTGTTGGCATCGGCATGAATGGCGAGGCAAAAACCTTTAATTTAAGAGCTTTGGCGGAAGCACGCATGTTCGAAATCTTGCAAAACAATGATAAAAAAAGCAGCTTTAAGAGCCAATTGAGCCTGACGACCGGGCAAATCTAGCATTCTATTCACAAGTGATGAGACAAGTATTGTCGGCAGATATACTGGAGGATGCTAATAAAACAGATCGCGATAAAATCTTGAAAGACTATGTAGCAATGTACAAACAAAAAGAGGTCGATTTTTCGCAAGCCAGCAAAAGCGTTTGGCAAGAGGGCATGAAGATCGCCCAACGGCAATACCCAGACATGTCTCAAATTCATGCGCCCTTACAATTGGATTCTGAAAGCATTTACGAACGTTTGACTTTAGCAGAAGTAAGACAATTAGCTGTTGAAGCATATGAAATGCGCGAAATCACTAAAAATTATGGCAAGGCAACTGAGTTAGCCTACCCGGATCAAGAGCGCATGGACGGAATGAGCAAGGTACAAGCACCGATGCGCGAATATCGAGAAGGACAGACCTTAAATAGTGTGAATTATCTTCTTGGGGTTTTTAAAGGAAAAGGATTTGGCGAACAGTATCTTTCTGGAGTTTTTAAACCAGCAGGTACACAATTTTTTGAGCTCAAACCACAAGAAAAATTGCGCCTAGGAAATTGGCCAGAAACACCGGCTCAATCACTCAAAGATCCTCGCGGTGTCTATCAAGGCTGGCAAACGGTTTATTGGAATGATAATCCAAACCTCAAAGAAAATCGAGCTCAAAGAGAAATAGTCAGTCGCTTTCCTCGTTCGCTAGAATGTGCAATAAGCAATGAAGGAGCCGCTTTAACGAGGCTTCGTATGAGTGGTAAATTCGTACCCGCGGATAAAGACGATCGTCTCACAGAACTGGGTAAATCACTCTGTGACCAAACCACCAAAATACCGTGCGTACACGACCAAGAGCCGAGAAAAAAACCCGCTCGAGGGAAGGGTTTCTGATAAATCTAATCCTTCGCTTCGGTAGCGAGAGCGTAACGGGGTTTTTAATTTTTATTTCTCCTCTACAATTCTGGGTTGGTTATAATACGCCTGTATATGACTAAGAAGTCTAAATATGCGAGATGTCAAGGAGAGAGCAGGTTGAAATATAGCATCAATAAATTAGTGCTATTTTCTTTTTTGATACTTACTCTATCTTTGCAGAGCTGCACAATAGATTTTAATCGCCGTAAAATCGAAAACTGGCATAAGCTAAGAGCCACAGCAGAAGTGGCGCTCGTTAAGCATGATTATGTTGGTGCGCAGAAAGCTTTTGAGGAAGCACTAAAAATTGTAGAGCCTATCCAAAATGAGCCGGTGCGCTTGGCCATTTCATTAGAAGAATTATCCAAGGTTTGCGCGCAAACCAGTGATGCGCAATTAGCAACCAGAATTTTTGTGCAAGCTTTAATGCTCGCAAACAAACGTTCGCACACACCGACTAAGCAATTAAATGTACTGGAAAGTGAGCTGGGACATTGTTTAATTAATGTGGGCGGCGTTTTCAGTAGAGTAAAAGCGCACGATCAAGCGGCTATTGCCTATCGGCAAGCGCGGGTGCTTTTTGCCGATGTTTATAAAAATAGCCCACCCTTCTCTCTTAACTTTTCCGCAAGCACTTATCTTGCATTATCGATAGACGGATTGGGCACATCATATAAAGAGCGGGGGATGCTTAAGGAGGCAAGAAAGGCATATTTTAGTCTCGGTGATTACAATGCTACTAAAGGTCTGTCGGACGAATTCAAACATAAATTGCTGGCAAATTTCCGTTCAATTCCCGATACTTCTAAGGAAGATCAAAATAAATATGCCAAAATGCTTGGCCTGTATTTATGAAATCCCAATTAAAATTCCTACCTGCTGAAATTTATAACCGATTTAGAGAATGGCTGAAAGTTGATCTAAAACTTTCAAGCAAGGGTCTGATTCTCGTATTCGTGCCCATGGCTGTGGTTCTTATAATATTGACCATATTGGTTTATTTGCTCAATGAAGCTGAATATAACGTTTGGCAAGAAGCGGACTCTAAAATGGTCATTACTAAAGCTAATGATTTAAGTCGCAAATTTATAAATATTGGACAAATAACCGATTCTGATAGAGAAGCAATTACGGACAAAATTCAGTCCCTTAAGAAATTGGCTCTCGATAATCCATCACAAGCAGCTAATATTGAGCGTCTCGAACAATTGGCCAACAAGGGTGTGACACTCTCAAAAGACAGTAAAATTTTAGATGCGGCAAAAACAAGAAATTTACTTTCTGACTTGAATACTCAAATTATCAAAATAGAGGACGAAGAGCAGGAAGAGCTAAACAAAAACATTGTAAAGGATAGCGCTAATCAATCGACTATTCGCCAAGGTTTATATTTAGGACTAATACTAAATGTAGCTCTGGCTCTATTGAATGGCCACTTATTTTAGTAGAGGTATTACAGCCAGACTAGGTCTTATATTCGAAAACAATAAACTACTGGCTAGGGGCAAACCATTATTAGCACCGCAAAGGGGACACGATGAAATAGCCAGACTAGATAGAGTTTTTCATAAAATGGCCGAAACAGTAGTGCAAATGGCCCACAAAGAGAAAGCTGTGATAGATAATGCTTTGGACGTTATTTTCACTATTGATAGTGACAGCCGTTTTAGCATGATTAATAATGCCTGCTTAAGATCTTGGGGCTATACACCAGAAGAATTACTCGGACAAAAAATCAATACAGTTTTGCATAAGGCTGACAAGACTCTCACTATGGTGCTGATCAACAAGTTGATTAAGGGGGCAGCAAGCCGCAGTTTCGAAACAAGATTAGTACGCAAAGATGGTTTAGCGATAGATGTGATTTGGTCAGCCACCTGGTCAAGTATAGAAAACGCCCTTTTCTGCGTGGCGCACGATATAACTCAACGCAAAGAAGTAGAACGACTAAAGCGCGACTTTTACGCCATGGTTAGTCACGATTTACGCACCCCTTTAACAAGTATTCTTTTTTCATTGAATATTGTGCTTAAGCGCATTGAAAATCTATCATCACAACTAGCGGGTCGGGCTGCTGGCGAAACAACAAAAGATCTAACCGACGAGCTTCAAGCAGCTGAAAATAATTGCGCCCATCTTTTAAAACTAATCGATAGTATGCTTACTGTAGAAAAAATTGAAGCAGGCGAAATTCAGCTCAGTCCGAAAATGTTCAAGCTCACCGGCTTAATAAAAAAGGTGGAGGATAGCATTGGCGCATACGCCCGGCAGCAAGAAGTTTCGCTAATTTGGGATTTCGACCAAATAGTAATCGCCGCTGACGAGGAGAGACTCTTACAAGTACTAATAAACTTACTTGGCAACGCAATTAAATTCTCCCCAGCAGGCGGACAAGTCAAGATTAATGCTCATTTTATTTCGGGGCAGCTGGTTTGCGAAGTAGAAGATCAAGGACCAGGCGTTCCAGAGCAATATTTATCAACAATATTTGAACGCTATAAGCAAGCAAAAACTGCTGACAGCTCCGGTAAAAGCGGCACTGGTCTAGGACTTACTATTTGCCAGGCAATTGTTAAGGCTCATGGCGGCGAAATAGGGGTAAACTCCAAAGAAGGAAAAGGAAGCACTTTTTGGTTTAAGATCCCAGTGACCTCCTTTAATAAATTGTCAGTACAAGTGCCCAAACAAGACAGCATTGGTTAAACCGGCAAATATTAAATCGATAGAAAAGGAAGAGCTGGGTATAAACTTAATATTGCGGGGCTCTCATAACTGGGGATTATGTCAAAAGTTTTACTAGTTGAAGATGATCAGGATTTAGTTTCTCGTATCACCAAATGGCTTTCTCTTGAGCGCTATTCTGTGGAGTCAATTAGTAACGGACGAGAAGCTCTGGACATTCTAAAAGAGTCTGTTTACGACTTTATAATTTTAGATTGGCATGTTCCAGAAGTCACGGGCATAGAAATATGCCGCTATTATCGCGCTAGCGGTGGACCAACGCCAATTTTAATGCTTACTGGCAAGACTGATATTGCTGATAAAGAAGCAGGTTTAGATGCCGGTGCCGATGATTATTTAACCAAACCTTTTCACCCCAAAGAATTATGCGCTCGTTTGCGTGCTTTAGGAAGGCGGCCAGCGCAACGCATCGGCGAAGAATTAAAAGCGGGCGATTTGGTTTTAGACCTTAATAAATTTCAATTGCGCCGAAACAAAACAGAAATCGAATTATTACCCCTTGAATTTTCTTTGCTCGAATTTTTTATGCGCAATCCAGGACGCGTTTTTGGCCCAATATTTTGCTGGAAAGAGTTTGGCGAGTGAATTCAGAAGCTTCACCAGAAGCAGTGCGCACTTGTATAAAAACTTTGCGGCGCAAAATCGACGTGGATGGCGAAGCGTCTTTAATAAAGACTGTGCACGGTGTCGGCTATAAATTAGAAGTGCCGTCAGCAGGCGATAAAAAAGCAAGTACTGACTATACTTAAATTGTCAGAATAATCATCGTGCTCAATTAGCCCAGTGCTGTTTTTGCTTCATCCGCGTCATCAGGCTTGACTTCATTTTCTTTGTGAATGTCATTTCTTAGTCCGAACGGATTGGCACCATTTAAGGCCCAACCGCCACCTCTCATGGCGTTAAGAAAACCATGATACTTATCAGGTATGAAAGCAAATATAAATCCGCCTCCGCCGGAAGAGGAGCCTTTGCCTCCAGCACCCACAGACGATCCACCAGCTCCGGCACCCGAGGCATTGCTGCCATAAACCGCGCCACCACTACTGGCTGTCCAATTGCTAGAAGCCACAGATGGTGACCAGGTATTTCCTACCAGGCTCAAATTGCTTCTTCGGCTATAAGTATTTCTATTATTTGTGGATCCACCATTATTTGGACCTCTGCTAGCTCCATCAATAGCAGACTCAGAACCCCTTCCGGTT
This sequence comes from Candidatus Melainabacteria bacterium, assembly GCA_963845445.1. GTDB lineage: Bacteria > Cyanobacteriota > Vampirovibrionia > Obscuribacterales > Obscuribacteraceae > JABDBL01. The sequence goes on from CAWJSE010000003.1 coordinate 731,773, forward strand.
AAAACCGTCTCGGTAGGTTGTGCTTCGAAAGAATTAGGAATACTAATATTGGTGTATCTGGCAGCAAAATCATTATTGTTCAGCAACGGATTATTTACCAATTGGTTACTTAACACTGGATTAGTTAAGTCCGTGAGATGGCCATTGCTCATACCTGCTGCAGTGAACATGCTATCGAAGGAACCGTTTTGCTGGAGCGGTGCTTGTCTTGCAAAATCAGTGGATGGAGGAATTAAAGCAATTAAAGTGACAGCATTAGTTTGCGCCAAGGCTTCGCTTATATATGCCACTCTGTTAATCAAGCTATTAAGAGTGCTCATGGAAAATTCTGGTATCGCCTGCGGTGCAACCGCTGGCGCTCCTGGTTCAATGGGAGCACGCCCCAAGTTTATGCTCTCAGCTTGAGCCAATTCAGGAGCAGCCGGTAAGTTTTCTTGCTGCCGCGCCGATCCTTGCTTGGCGTCGCCTTTAGTGACGGACACCTGAACATTTTCTGGTTTCGACACCAAATCGGTTGGATTTGCACCAGCTACTGACGGCAGGCTGTCAGCCTTGCGGACTATTGCCGGATCGACATTATCTACACTGGCTGTTAGTTGGACATTTTCTAACCTTTGGGTAAGGACGGGACTGCTATTGTCCAGCTTGGTTGTGGGTGGCACCCCTGGCTGAGCCGCAGGCGGAGGTACTATAGCAGCCGCTCTGGGTGGAAAAGTTATTTCTTTTACTTTGTCAGTTATAGTCTGCTCAAAATCTTGGGCAAGCTTAGCGCCTTGGTATCGCCTGTCGGTGAAAGGCAATTGCTGCGCCACTCCTACAGCCATAGTAGTGATTAACTGCTGCACTGTAGGTGCTATTTGATCTTCTGGCCCTCTTAGTACAGGTTCAATAATATTGGGGTTCTGACAGAGCTGTAATACAGCTGTGCGCACTGCTTCTGTTTCAACAGGCGGTACTACCCGCGTTCTGGCACTGGACACACCGGCTTGCATCATATCCAAAAATTTAGTGGAAATCATATCCACCGGTATTTCTTGCCCGGCAACAGTTCTGGTAATTTGCTTGACCGCTTCAAACTTATCGTTTATAGCTAATCTTAATTCTCTAGGGTTAGCAAGGGCAGCAAGAGGTTGCAACCAATCGGCAAATACACCAGCCTTAGTTGGATCTAAATTAGCTGGAGCTACCGCCGCCTTTGCCTCATTGACTTTTCCGGCCTTTAAATAAGATTGGGCTATAGATATTTGTCTGCCTACAGCACTCACTGCATCATCAGCAGGAAAGTCGGCCCTTGCCTTTTGAACAAAACCAGCGTCTAAGGCGTTAGCCGGCATTGGCGGTCTTGGCACCATAATTTCAGCCGGTACGATAATTGGGCTATTAGGGTTCTTTTTCGCTTCTGCCTCTAAATACTTGTTGAGATCTGCATCATTCATACTGCCAATTTGCTTGGCTAATCTTGAATCGGTAGCAGCGGCTTGCAAAACAGCGTGCAAAGTATCCACTTTTCGGTCAATTAGCATTTTGGTCCATCGCCCTTGGTCGGGGGTGAGTGTGCCATCTTGATTTTTATTATCTGTAATCTTTTTTATGTCTTGTGTCCAGCCCATCTGTGGTGTGGCATTAATCGGCTTAGTGGAGTCGATTAAATTTTTCATTTCCACAAGCTGTCGACCCAGAGCTGCTATTCGTTCATCAGGAAGAAGTCTGCTGGCTTTACTAGGACTGCTCAATACATCTGTGCCATTGAAAGCGCGCCAAGAATGCACTTTCGCCATATCTTCTAATTCTACTGCTTGCCCTTGTAATTTAGCAGCATAAGCATTGTGAAGTTCTTGAGGGGCTTTACCAAGTTCTGGTATTTTGACAGGGGCTGGTTGCGCCTGCGCAAGCGGCTGAAAGTCGCGAGCTTGCAGACTGATCATAAGACTGGCTAATAGCGCTTGAACGAATTGCGCTCTTGTCTCTAAAATAAATTGCTGTTGCAGCAGAGCTTGGGCGGCTAGTTCTTTTGCGTGAACCGTTTCGGCAGTTTGCTTTACTGCTTTTTCTTCTTGTCTGGCCCTTTCTTCCTGCGCCTTAGCATGCTCGTCTTTGGGGGCATCTCCCTTTTTTTCACTTCAGGCCGTGTTTACCAAAAATATCTAAGGCGAGCGGGGAAGATGATTTATCGCCAGGCTTATCTGCTCTGCCTAAGCCCTGCAGATTTCCGAGATCACCATTTCCTTGAATAGACATGAGGCTCCTTGCCCCGTTTAAGCATAATTAGCGTTTTCTTGCAGCAGCCCTAACGGTGCTTCGAACAGGATTGGACGTGGACGAACCACCACCACCAAATAAACCACCACCGCCAAGTAAGCTACCCATAAGCATCATGGGGAGCATGCCACCCATCATGCCACCGCCACCCATACCGCCCATCATGCCCATAGCCATTAGGGGCATCATCATGGCGCCCATACCGCCGCCGCCACCTCGACCGAACATCATTGCCATCAGACCAACCATCATACCTATTCGAAGTAAGCCACCCATACCTCCCATGCCACCGCCCATACCCATACCTGCGCCGGCATTACCGATGTTGCGATTGGGAGTATATGGGTTAACCCGGCCGTTTTGGTTTTGATTGGGGACGAGTGGATTAGACTGATTTGAGGGATTACCTAATACACCGGTATAGGGATTAATCATTAAACCAGTAACCGGGTCCTTTAAGTAATAATCTGGATTGGTCATATTATTGTATCTAGGATCCCCATTACTAACAATTTGTCCTGTGCGGGGATCAATTGGATTGCCGGAATTATCCTCAGTAAAACTAGCCGGATTATTGGGATTATTTACTTTAACGTAGTTCGAATCACCATTTACCGGGATTGATTGTCCATTGCGCGGATCGGTTAATGTGCCATCATTATTTGTTCGAAAAATAATAGAATTAGCCGGACCGGCCGGATTGCGATAATAATTGCTTGGATTTAGTGGATTATTAATTCCCCTCTGAGGCACCCCTGGTTGAAAAGGCATTCCTGGCACAAAACCCTGATTGCCTGTAATTGCTTGAGTTACCAATCCTGCTTCCAACAATTGCATATATTCTTGACTAGGAGTAGCCTGATTAAAAGGATTGGTATTGTTTGCTAAAGTGGCTGCAGGACTGTCATTTGTAACAGCCGCATTAGGCAAAGCGCCGCTACCATCGTTAATAGTCCTGGCTGGCTGTCTGCCTGTAGTACGGGCATCAGCAAGGAGTATGGTCGGTTCAGCGCCCATTGCTCTAGCGCTCAAACCTTTGTTGAGATCGATTGATGACTCTGGATTAGTGAATGTCATATTATGTATATCCACAATTAGGGAATATAGTTCCATTAGTTCAGCTCCAAGTCTAGAAAGTAATTGTGAGATGCTTGTGAGATGAATTATCTAAAATGGTAATCCTACGAAGTCAAATGATTAAAAAGCGATAGAATATTAGGCAAAATAGAATAATAAAAACGGGCAGGGTTTAAAGGATGAAAAGTCAGTTTGATTTTCAAAGCTATATTGATGCAGGAACGCAAGCATACGCTGAGGGTGATTATGCCAACGGCGGTAAGATTTTTTTAGTAGCCATGAAAGATGCTAAAAGGGCAAAGCTAAAAGATGCCCGCTTATTGGTAATACTTTATAATTTGGCTCTTTTCTATCATCAACAAAAACGTCCTAAAAAGCAGAAGTGCTTTTAGAAAAAGCTCTGGAGCATGCCGAATCGCTTTTTGGCAAAAATGCCAATCCTGTAAATCACATACTTAATAGATTGGCGGATCTGCAGGTGAAAGAGCGCCATTATAAAAAGGCAGAGGGTTTTTACCACCGCAGCTTACAAATAGAGCGCCGCATCTATGCGGCTGATAATCCGCTTTTGGCTAAAAGCTTATGAAAGTAGCCTGGGTGCAGGCTTTGCTGGGTAATTATGATGATTCTGAGCTGTATTTAAAACAAGCTTTGGAATTGCAAATAAATGCCACCCGCGCTAAAAAAGTCTATAGCGCACCTAGCATGCCAGCCAATTTACCGCTAGATGCTGATATTTTATTTGATGATTTTACTATTGATGATGAAATAGAAGTTCCTAGCAATCAGGATTCCTGAATTTTCCGTCTAATTCCAGTGCTCAAGCTGCCAATGCAATTTCAACGGCTATATTATCCCAAGGCACGAATGCTTTGTTGCTGTTATCGAAGTCAATTAGCCCTATTTTGTTTAGCAATTGAACATCAGAATGTACATTCTTATAATCTCTATCCAATTTTTCAGCCAGTTGTTTAATGCTGATGGGACCTGCATGACGCAAAAATCGCAGCAATTCACGGCGCTTTGTTGATAAAGTTCTAAATAACATATCCTCGTTGGGAAAATAGATTCTATCAACAGGTAACTCCACAGTTTTATTTCGCTCAGCCATTTTCCAAGACTTAATAGCATCTTGTGCAGCTTCCTGTGGTGTTCTAATAGCAATCAATATTGTCTTTGACTTATACTTCACTCTAACAAGCCTCCGTTATTGATAATATCATTGAAGAAATCAACCAAAAGTTGTTCGATTGTCTTAAACGTGTATGGCATTTCATGAGCTCTTATATGCTTGTGATCTTTTTAAAAAGCTCATTATCGTATCGGACTAGCAATGTTCCATCGGGCAAACTATAGTTCAAACGATATTTTAATCCATGTGGTCTTTCGATTGTGCTATAAGGCAGTTGCCAAATAACTATCTCCATAATTGAACCGTCAGAAATAGGGGTTTTGGAATGATGCAGTTGCCGCGCGTTGCTATGGTTTACAATGACATATGGCTTTCTAAAAGTCAAGTTGGTCTGCCTCCAAATTAAGGAATGATGATCAATTACAGAATCAAATATTCAAGAGCATTACTTCCGCTGCCTACATAAATACGTTTGATCAGGTAAAAGGTTCAAAATACTGGCGCTGAATTTCTAGTTGCTTCTATTGTGACTATGCAATTTTGCTCGATACTAATGTAATTTCAGAACCACTTAAGGCTGCTCCAAATCGAGCGGTTATGAGGCAATTGGAACGCCCCAGCGTCAACTAGCAATACCAGCAACTGTATGGTATGAACTACTTGTTGGTTGTTTCAGACTGCCACCATCGAAAAAGCGAAATGCTATTGAAAAATATCTCCATGAAGTCGTACTGCCAATATTGCCTTACGACGCTCTGTCCGCTCAATGACATGCCGCCGAAAGGTCGCGCTTAATGAAGTTAGGAAAGACGCCACCATTTATTGACGGGCAGATTGCTGCCATAGCTTGCACCCAAAATCTTACTTTGGTGACGTTTTAACACTACTGATTTCGCGTTATTTGAAACTGATAAATTGGCAATAATAAAGTTGTTTTTTCTTACTTTTGAGACAATATCATCATGAAACTGCCGTAGAAGATTTATCCCGCTCTGACATCTAATTTCTAACCTGTGCATGAAGGTCTGTTTAAAGAAGTGGAGCACGTGTGTATAAGCAATACGAACAGACCTTAATTCCTTCCCGAAGCGCTTACAAGTGCATACGTTATTTATTTTCAACGGACTCTTTATCGGTCGAATCTTGCTCGACCAGGCCAGCATTACGAGGAGCACGCGCTTGTTCAAGCAGGTATTGAATCGGGACGGTATGGGGATCTATGTAATTTTCCAAAATAGGCGCAGTCACTGTGGAACTTTTTGATCGAACAGGAATATCAATGATTACCTCATTTCCGGTCTCTTTGGCAGCTTCTGCAAAGGCTGCTAATAATTCGGGGTCTATTTCACTTTCTTCAAAAAATTCCTCGTCTATTCGCCCCTGTGTAGAGGATTCGACGGAATCACTACCAGGATTCGGACCAATACTGGGTCTGCGTTTGGGAGGCAGTGGAGGGGGTGAGAAAAGTGATTCTGATTCGTTCATAGATAGATATTTATCTCCTCTCAATTAAATTACTGCAGACTTGTGAAATTTCTGTGAGCTAGAGAGCAACAAGACTAATTGTTCAATAATCCGAAGTCAAATGGCAGGTAAGGTTTACCAACCATGGTAGGACTCCCATACCAGACTGCCATCTCACGAAATTATCACAAATTTCTCACAAACAAATCACAAATCGAACTTAAGCTTAATGATATGCAGCCAAAAGAATTAGTTCGAGCCAAATATCAATGACTAATTTCAAAAATCCACATGCCCCAAGAACGCGTCAGTGTAACCACACAAGCGAAAGCCGTGTATATTGGTCAGCAAAAAAATTCCTTGGAATAAATACATTTTTCAGCCTAATTTTGCTAGCAAGCATGTGTAGCAGCTTTTCATTGACAGCAATTGCCGGTACTCTTTCCGGGCTGGACAAAGCTGGACCCCCAACCCCAGGTGCAAGTTCTACCCTAGGAGGTTTGGGGAAAAGTGGCACCGCGACTAAAAGTTCAGGAGGTTCAGGTAGCACTCTTGGGGGTTTGAATAGTACACCTCCTGCAAACCCGGCAAGCGGTGGTAGCACTCTTGGAAATTTGGGGAGTACAAACCTTATATCGCAAGCTGCAGAGACTCAGCAGGCAACTAATTTTAGCTGGTTAAATAATTTACTTAAATGGATTGGTGTTGCTAATTCTAGCACCGAGGCGAACGATGTCACTGCGGGTATCCAAAATTTTTGGAATAATACCGGGTCAGCTTTTTTTACTTATCTAGGCCGCCTAATAAAACAGTACATAAGACAAGCTGTCAATTTCATTGTCAAACCTGTAGTAAGAGCACTAACTGCAATGATGGTGCAATTCGCTTACAATCCAGATGTAAGCATTGGGGTAGACCAATTCTCAGTACAAATACAAAACTTAGCTAGAGTCGTGCAATACCTCTCGAACGATCTATTGCTTTTATTTTTCATTCTTTCTATCTGGCGCTATTGGGCCAGTGCTGCCTGGAAAGGTGGCAGCATGATGGGTGCAGTAGCCCGCATAATAGTCGCCGCAAGCGCCACAACTGCTTGGCCCACCATTTATCATTACGTGATCTTGATATCAAATAGCTTGACGCAATATTTGATAAACACTAACGTTTTAAACGCAACTACTATATCAAATGGAGTGGCTAATGCAATAACTTCAATTGCAACTGGGCAAGCAACCTTTAGCTTTATAAATAGTATGCTAAACTCAAATCCAGCAGGAATCGTACTAGTACCAGTGGTGGCAACCGCTCAACTTCTGCTGGTAGCTGCAGTTGGGTTAGCCATAATTGGCTCTATTGTAGTATTTTTTACTATGAAGGTCATTCAAATTATCATAGTTGTAGGTGCCTTTGTTTTCGCTCCATTTTTCCTTTGCTTGCTGGTCTCGCCTGATACAGATTCAGTTGTTTCTGGTTTCATAAGAAGCTTTGTGGAAACAAGTCTTTGGACTTTTGTTTGGACCATATATTTAATGATATTTGTTCTGGCATTAAACGCTAACGGTAGCGCTAATGTAGACGGTACGCTTACGATCACACAGAATACTCAGAACCCATGGTTTGTGCTTTTCTTGGAATTAGGTATTCTGCAAGCCATGATACAAACGCCCGGCTATCTGAGCCGGGGGAAAATTAGCGAAGCAGGCGAATTTTTAGAAATATACGGATTATACAAATTAGGTAAAAGCGCCGCCAATCAGCTTTTTGGTGCTGATGGTTATGTCAGCAAGGCCTATAGATATGCTAAACGTAGCCCTTATAATCCTTTAACCAGGGGCAAAGACAACGCATCAATGAGTCTGGGTGGAGCAGATTCTTTGCCAACAGCTGGCAAACAACTCAGTTCTCTAAACGAAGTCAAACAAGCCGCTGCCGCAACTGTCGCAGGAAGAGGCTTTATCCCTGCTGCAATAGGTGGCGCTGCCATGGCTAGACTTGGTAGTAGTTCAACTACCGGGCTTGGCAGTCCCGTACTTGCTGGACTGGGAAATCCTACACTAGGGAAGACGGGACGTAGCGCGGTTCCCGGACAAGATCCAGTCGCTGCATGGCTTGCCCAAAGTAGAGCCGCAACTACAGCCGGAGCGCCCACTAATGTAAATCTGCCTGGGGGTCCGGGTATGCCAGAAGAAGAACAATTGAGCTCGTCATCTGGCAGTACTGTTGGAAATATCCTATCTTCAGCTAATAAAAATGCTCTGGGGCAATTTGGCAGCAGCGTTGGAGTAACCAATCGAGGAGATTCTCATCTAAACCCTAATGGCATACCATTAGTACAAAAGACTTCCATTGGCCTTATGTCCAATCCTAATCCATGGCATGATACCAGGACCCGTAGAATGAATGCGGTTGATTATTTGGCGGCTTTTAATCTTAATAGCGTTAGACCCGGTAAAGTGGAGCTAATAGAAAGCAAAAACGATCAAAATGCTATTGATTTTGATGATGCCGGCAATATGCGGAAAATAAGGCATGCAAAAGGTGCCGATCCGTCACAGATAGGAATGCAAGTCGTCATAGCTGCTCTAGCAAGCGAGCCTTATAGTGATGGCAAGGGACACACAGACGCTCGCGCAGTAACAGCAACCAACAATGCCGTAAAAGACGCCGGAAAATGGGATGCGCCGTTAGGACGTAGAATTTCCTGGGCACTTAGTAATGGCAGAGTGCCTAAATATGTGCAGAATATAGAGAATGATCGACTAGAAAAAGAAAAAGCCAAAGCGCGTATTGAAGGTGCTCGGGCCTATGTGAAGGGCGAAAGCGGCAATGCTTATACCGGATTTTTAGAATGGAAGCTGGATGGTAAGATGGACGATAATATGAGAGGCATGCTTGCCTATACAAGCGCAAACACTGATGCCACCTTAGGTGGTTTCAACCTCAACTGGGCGTCAGGAATTCAAAGATTAGGCAGGATGGGTATGGATATTAACCCAGTTACAATGGGTATTGCCTCTCACGAAGGAGTAATGGCAATGAAACCTAGCGAGCAGCCTCAAGCAATTCCAGCGGCATTGCAATTAGTGAATTCCTATTTAGGTGAAATGGGTGTTTATCCGGGCGCCAAGGATGCAGAGGGCAAAGATATTTGGAATGCTGGCAATATTCACTGGGCGGCAGCTGACGGTGTGCTCCGGCAAATGAGTCCGCAACATTTCAGGGCAGCGCGCGCTATTGCTGACGTGCAAGGAATGCATGAGGTGAACCCATACAATGTAAATCAAGTTATGCTAAGGCACCGTGAAAGCGGGCAGGGCGAAATGGCCCATGCTTATGAAAGGGTGGTTTTGGATTACTTCGATAGAGCGCCAGCCAATCAGACAAGAGGAGGATCGGGACGAAACTCTGCTGACGAGATTAATCTACCCACACACAATCGCACTTTCAGAGGGTAACTACCTAAAAAACTAATACACCGATTGACTAAGGCCATTCCTTGCCAAATTTACAATTTAAAGTACATATAAAACAGAGATTAAAAGGATCAAATCCTCTACTGCAGCCTAATTGGGGTTTTTACGAAAAATGAGTATTTTTCTCTCACAACATTCTCACAACTGCTATCTAAGATCAATTTACGGCGGTATAACCAGAAGGGTTCAGGTATTGCAGATGCGCGCTAAATCAATATTTAACTGGCAAAACTTATTTTATGGTTTGATATTTTGCATTACTTCAGCTGTTGGTTCAAGCGCTTTAGCGCAAGCTACCAATCAGGCCATTTATTTGCCGCCAAGAACGTCAAGTCAAGGAGCCCTTCCTCCTCCTGGAAGTGGTCCGACCTCAGCTCCAGTGACACCAGGCGACTCTCAACGAGAAGATGTTCCTTCAGGGCTAATTACTGCTGATCCTAGATATGGAACCAATCTACAATACGATACGGCAAAAAGAAGGTCCAGAATAAATTTAATGATGAATGGCAATGTGGTCTTAACCTTTCAGCCAGATCAACTAACTAATACCCAGAAAGGGAAAGTTATGGGCATACTTGGTGCCGGCGTTAACAGTGCTCCGTATCAGAATATGACTGTGACCCAAAACCAGCTAATACAAATGCAAAACGCCTTGGCACCTTCTCCCAATCTCAATGCTGGCATTAGTGACGTACCAATGCCAGATGGCAGACAGAGAAGCCAAATATTCACTGATAGACCAGCAGGCAACACCCTTGCTATCAATGGTACTAATGGTATAACACCAAAAAAACTGCCAGTCATTCAAAAATTCTGTCGTTATTTGGTAATTTTGGGAGTTGTTTGTGCCTGCATTTTTATGTCCTTCGCTTCTATTTCGCTAATATTTGGCGACAGAAGCGCTGCCGGTCGAATTGTAGGTTCTGCGGGTGGAATAATGCTCTTATTAATGGGCTATGCCATCTGGAAAGTAGTTAGAGTTAATGAAGACAATGCTAGAGGTCCGCTCAATAGAGTGGTGATTGGTCAGCAACTACCTCTACAATCCAGAAGCTCGCCTGGCGACGTAAAACGAGTCAAAAGTGACGATAGTTTTGTTTCAACCACCGATGCTAATTTGCCAGTGACACCTGTTAATCCAGGGGGTATACAGAGATCAGGTCTTCCCTTGCAACCTTTGGGTGCAGCACATTAAAGTCCTTAATTAATGAGACATTTGTTGGAGAAAATGTATGCCAGGCGAAAACCCTAATGGGGAATCGGTGACCGAAAAAAATAAAGAAAAGACGCAAACCCTGAATGATGAAGGGAGAGACAAAGACGCGCCTGTAGAGCAAGTATCTGGGTCCGCCAAAAAGGTTCTGATAACAAATCTACCGAAGCCTGGTTTGATGAATATATTGAATTAGCACGTGCCCTTTTAACGAAAAAGCCGGAATCAGATTCAGAAAGAAGTGGTAAAGAAAAACCTGACGCCAAATCCGGTGCAAATGGTAAAGCAACGCCTGAGAAAAAGACTCAGGCACTGCAGCCAAGCCAGCGCAAAAGCCTGAAACGGAAGTTCCGGACATTGAGGCCATAGAAATTGAGCCATTGATAGAACCAAGAAAACCAGGCTCAACACCCAAGTCAACAGCAAAAACAATGCAAACAAGTTCAGAGGTTGCGCCAGGCTTCAGTGCACCTATGGGGATGCAGGAAGTCATTTTGGTGAATATGATTGGACAGCTTCCACCTGAACCACCCACTGACGCGGAGACCGAGCAATTAGTCGCTAGTAGAGATCTCAGCACGGGCAACTTAAAGCCAACAAGCGTTAAACAAGCAAGCGGACCACCAATAGTATTTAGTGGCGCAGAAATATTTGCTTTTGAAAAGCAATATAGAGAGCGAACGGACGCCTTACCCAATGGCTCATTGAGGGAATATACAAGACGAACTGACGGCACAGTTATAGATGTTGACCTGCAAAAACTAGCCTTGTCGCAGGCAATATATACCAACTTGATAGACCGAATGCAACGTTTGTGCAATCCAGATGGTGGCGGTCATTTTGTAAAAGCGAAAACTCAGTGGAAGCTTAACGCTGAAGGCAGAAGAGCCGGCGTGCAGATGATTAATCTAAATCCCGATGGCATTCCCCCTGACTGCCAATTTTTGGTTGGTGCCCATGGAAAGCAGCTTATCAAAAGATTTCTAGAGGCACGAGAATACTACACTAGTGTCAGACCAACGCCAGACGTTCTTGAAGGAAGATTGGCGACGATAGATGACATGCTGGAACGGCCGGCTACCGCACCTGCAGGAACAGATCCTGCAGAACCAAAGGTGGATGTTCCGGAGACAAAAGTTGAGAAAGAAAAACCCGCTGCTCCCGTGCTAAAAGACTACGGAGCATTGACTCTTTTCTTAAAAAACAACAAAGACAAGATCCAAGCTATGTCGCTTGAAAAAGCTGACGAATTCATCGTGTCTCCTATGATTGCTATCTGGCTAAAAGAAACACTTAAACTTCCAGATATAGATGTAAACGATAGACCAAAATTTATAGAAGCTCTTAGACGGCAAGCGGCTAAAATTGAGCAATTTAAATTGCCTGACGGCACACCGTTTGACCCGGGGAAAAGAGCAAAAGATGTAATTCATAATGCTCTTTTCGATCAAGCTCTGAACTACATTGATGGCGCGACCGATCATCGAGACGCCCTTCAAGAGATTGCTGACAAGGTAAAATCTGGCATTACAATTGATCGCGGCACTCCAAAAAGTGATGAGAGTTATGCAGATTCTGTGAGAACCTTGAATCTGGAAAATCCAGAATTGAGTATTCGTCAAATTCTCAGTAGGCGAGTGCAAAAAGGTCATCCTGCAGCATCGGGTGAAGAACTCAAGCCGGCTGCTTTTCAAAGGTTTCTTAATACCGAGCTCATAGAACTGAAAGCCGAGATGAATAATCTTGTCACAGACGTCCTTAAGCGCGACCGAGCAATTGATGCTCTCACTGAGGCAATAAACGACTATAAGGTCGATGATAAAAGAACACCCAATACATTTGCGTTAGATTTAAAAGATGACAGGCTCAAAACCCCTTCGGAACTTGCTTACGATTTAGCAAAGCCTGGCATAACGGCCGAAAAGGCAGAAAAACTGGTTAAAGCATTCATAGGCGCTAAAGCCGAAAAAGAATTAGAATCCAAGGGCATTCTAAAAACTGATACTCCCGCTAACAGAGCTGAATTAGTTAGAATTCTCAATAGAGAAGTGGCTGCTGCGCAAGGCGCTTTAAACGCTCCTTTCGCTGCTCTCGCTGCTCCGGCTACTCCTCCCACGCCTATACCAGCCGCTATAAAAGATACGGGCCTTAAAAGCATGTGAACAAGCAGGCAAATTCAACGTTGACGCTGGTATATCACCAGAGCTGTATGTGGCAGGGCTAAGAGGAAAAGGTTCGGCAGCCCCAGTAGATGAATCATGGGGAATCGGGACAACCCTGAATAATATTTTTAATCCAATATCGCTTCCCAGCTGGTCCGATAGTTCTTCTGGATGGACGTACGCAGGCAAATGGATAGGGAAAGCAGTAGGTACTTATCTTGAGCGAAGCGCCATCGCTGCAATCGGGTATCGTCTTATCGATGGGCAAGGTAGGCTAGAAGCCCTTCGCACGGGTTTCATCAAACACGGCTCGCCTCTAGTAACCCGCTGGGCATTTATGAGAGAGTTTGCAAGACGATGTGAGAACGAACCTACCCCAGTCCCAATTGCCACCCCCGAAGACCGTCAACGCAGCCGAATAACGGCGTCAATAATCGTTAATGAAATGAGGAATGAGCAGGTCTGGCAAGACAGGCTTGGTTCAGGAACCTGGGAAGAGTTGTTAGGATGGAACAATGGACTAATAGATAGAAGAATACGGAATCAATTTAGACCCACAGCTCCAATTTCAGACGCCGACCTCAACAATAGCAGAGCGGCTATTAGGAGAAGCTTCTATGACACTGCATTTGGTGATGTGGATATAAGAGGTAGGCTAAACCTGAATGGACTAGCTTGTCCTGAAGCGGGTTTACCGCCAATAACGCATGGCATGAGAGCAAGAGAACTTCAAGAGGCAGTGCATGAAGCCCATCGGCGATATACGCGTAACAGATATAGGACTCCCTCAGGCGAAGTAGAATTTCAAAATTTTGTAAACGAAGTGGACAGAATAGCTAGTCGAAATCCTGAAGCTTTAGCTGCTCCTATTATCGCTCAAATGCATAATGGTGCTAACATAACTCCACGCCCGGGTCAAAAAACAAATGCAGAACTGCGTATCTCTCAAGACATAAGACACCTTATTACCACTAATACCGACCCAGATGATAACAGGCTTCTCCTCCAAGACGAACTAGAAACCGCCAGTGAGGTCGAATGCGCTGGCGTTCCTCCCACTCCAGATGAACTAGCTAGAATCGAAGTTCTCATTGATGCTATAGAGAACCCTAACCCAAGGACCAGATTAGTCTTGAGGCCGAACGAGCTAGACAATCGGGCTGCTGTCTGGCGACGCAATAATATAATCACCGGCGATCAGAGACCGAATCACAATGATGCTGTCGTAGCAAGAATGCAACACATTACTGAGCATGAAATATTGACATTACCCGCCGGCAGCAGAGTTGAAGACGTAGTTAGATACTTAAACACTCGCATGGCCAGGTTAGGAGACAGGCCCCCTCCGGTAGAAAGAGATGCTATAAGAGATCTGTTAGATCAACGCTGGGCTAACCCCCAAGCAGCTAGACAAGGATCGGCACTTCAGCACGCAGAACGCGACCTCAATAGGGTCGTGACCCAAATAGACATGACCGTAGCTAAAAGAGCTCGTGCTGTTGATTTAGGGACCCGCGTTTTGGATGGACGTGAAATTGTTCCTATCGGTGCTACAGTGGCGGAATACTTGCCTGTAATCGAAAGAGCTCATGCCGCATACTTAGGTACTAACCCTACAATTCAAGAAGAGATAGACGCTTTTAGAGACTATGTAACCGAGTGGAGAGAATTAGCCAGAACTAACGGTTCTGACCTTGCCATCCGCCGCATCATGGCAGAGTTGGGTCGCCCCGGTGCATTACATGCTGATCCGCACGAAGTCACTTTGTCGATAACTCGAAACCACGGTGCTCGTCTTGGTATTGCGGAACGGCTTGATGCCCTAACCGGTTTTACAAGACAAAGCACAGCCGCTCATTGCGCAGAAATGCTTACCGGCAGAGGAACAGGCATTAGAAGTGCACTTCTGGGCAGTAATATAAGCGCATTACACACCGCAGGCGGTGATGCTCGTCTTAGAGAAACCTTAATAGATGCTGATGCTTGCACTCAGTATGCCAATGATATCTCAAAAATGCCGCAGAATGAAATTTACAGAACCAATGGTCAAAATTCAGGCAGAGTCGCCTATAACCATACTGATCTCGTTCAAGCCAGAGTAGAGGAAATCAATGAGCATATTTTAGATCCCTTAACCAGGGGAACAGGACGAAATGGACAGGTGCTTGTAGACGAGATAAACAGGCGACTTGGACCTCTAAGAAACACAGGCGATCAAGTAGAATTTGATGCTCTAACCGAGTTGCAAGGAACCTGGAACCCTCGCAGAAACCAGCCAGCAGAGCCGTTTATGGATGATGTTCTGGGTATACTTCGAACACCGCCTGATATAGCGGGAGAAGTTGTACGCCATGCAAGAGCGCTAGGCACCCAAATTCTAGATGGTACTATACCTGTCGAAGCCGGCATTACCAATGAACGCTATGTTGATATAGTCGTAGATGCGCAAACACGCTTTCTCGCCACTGGGCCAAACCAACAAGCGATTGATGCCTACGCTGCATACGTTCAAAGAGTGCGAGCGCGAGCCACGCGTGAACCTAACGGTCTTGCCGTCCCTCATATGATGGCAGACATGGGTCGCGGTGGTGAAGTAATCATAGATGGAGTTGATCTAGCGATAACTAGACGCGGAGGTATCGCTCAACAACTCGATAGCCGACGCGATTTTACGACAGGCAGCAATCGTGCACAGTGCATCGACTTGCTTACCGGTAGAGGAACACCACCTGGTCTTAGAACAACCATATTAAGCGCCAACATTGGCGATTTAGCACGTCGCTCAGGTGGTACTGCTAATGTGAGGGCTGCTTTAGTTGATGCTGAGGCTTGTGTTCAATATGCAAATGCTCTGCCACAAACGGACATTTACAGACATGTCGGCCGAGATTCAGGTAGAGTACTTACTGACCACGGCGATCGAGTTAGAGATAGAATAGACGCCTTAACGAGAGCCCCTGTAGACCGCTTAAGCAGAACGGGGAATGGGCAAGCTATAGTAACCGAGATCGACCGGCAACTCGGGCTTTTAGGTACTAAACCAAATCAGGTTGAATTCGATGCTCTAAACGAGCTGCGTGCTTTCTGGAACGCACCAGAGCGCAGAGATAGGCCAGCGGGGCCTGTTGTAGATAATATCCTGCGACCATTAGCACCAGTTGTTGAGGTTCAAGCAAGTGCTACAGAAATAATCAGAGCCAGGCAAGAACTAAGAGCTCAACTTGCGACTACAGCTAATAATGCAGATACTCGTTGGGACGCTGTTGTGACAGAACTTGAAACTTTTCGGGATGCTCTCCCCCTCGATAATCCTGCGGGCTCTGGTATACCGGATGCTAACTGGCAGTCTGCATGGAGAAGTGCTGTAGGTTCAGAATTACAGCATGCTATAGATGCTAGAAATACTGCCCGCACCAGCCATACTATTATCAACGCCAGAATGAGCACTACTGGTGAGACTTATCCTCAAGCTGCTAAAGGGGTGGGTTGTGAGCTACCTTACGAACGTTATACAAGCAATATCATTGCTGCCGCTGCCGACTCACGTCCATCTTTCGATAATATCGCTCGAGCTACTGAAACTATTAAATCTGACCTTAAGACAAATGCTAAACCCACTACTTCCTGGCGCGAGGTTGTCTCTCGCTTGACCGCTATGGAAAAAGCTTCCCCTCCACCTGCTCCTAATGGTACTTCCCCTGCCGCCTGGGAAGCTGCATACAAGGCTGCTGTCGCTACTGAACTTGCTGAAGCTAATTCTGCCCTTCAAGCCTACAACACTCAATCTCGCAATATCCGTGAACGCGTCTCCACTAAAGGTGAAACTGAAGCCCAAGCCGCTAAAGCTTGTGGTGTTGACCTTCCTCATGAAGTCTACACCAGCACCCCTGTCCCTGGCCCTGCCGACTCTCGCCCTTCTTTCGATGACATCACTAAAGCTACTGAAACTATTAAATCTGACCTTAAAAATAATGCTAAATCTACTACCTCCTGGCGCGAGGTTGTCTCTCGCTTGACCGCTCTTGAAAAAGCTACTCCGCCTGCTGCTCCTAATGGTACTTCCCCTGCCGCCTGGGAAGCTGCATACAAGGCTGCTGTCGCTACTGAACTTGCTGAAGCTAATTCTGCCCTTCAAGCCTACAACACTCAATCTCGCAATATCCGTGAACGCGTCTCCACTAAAGGTGAAACTGAAGCCCAAGCCGCTAAAGCTTGTGGTGTTGACCTTCCTCATGAAGTCTACACCAGCACCCCTGTCCCTGGCCCTGCCGACTCTCGCCCTTCTTTCGATGACATCACTAAAGCTACTGAAACTATTAAAACTGACCTTAAAAATAATGCTAAATCTACTACCTCCTGGCGCGAGGTTGTCTCTCGCTTGACCGCACTTGAAAAAGCTACTCCGCCTGCTGCTCCTAATGGTACTTCCCCTGCCGCCTGGGAAGCTGCATACAAGGCTGCTGTCGCTACTGAACTTGCTGAAGCTAATTCTGCCCTTCAAGCCTACAACACTCAATCTCGCAATATCCGTGAACGCGTCTCCACTAAAGGTGAAACTGAAGCCCAAGCTGCTAAAGCTTGTGGTGTTGACCTTCCTCACGAAGTCTACACCAGCACCCCTGTCCCTGGCCCTGCCGACTCTCGCCCTTCTTTCGATGACATCACTAAAGCTACTGAAACTATTAAAACCGACCTTAAAAATAATGCTAAACCCACTACCTCCTGGCGCGAAGTTGTCTCTCGCTTGACCGCTCTTGAAAAAGCTACTCCGCCTGCTGCTCCTAATGGTACTTCCCCTGCCGCCTGGGAAGCTGCATACAAGGCTGCTGTCGCTACTGAACTTGCTGAAGCTAATTCTGCCCTTCAAGCCTACAACACTCAATCTCGCAATATCCGTGAACGCGTCTCCACTAAAGGTGAAACTGAAGCCCAAGCCGCTAAAGCTTGTGGTGTTGACCTTCCTCATGAAGTCTACACCAGCACCCCTGTCCCTGGCCCTGCCGACTCTCGCCCTTCTTTCGATGACATCACTAAAGCTACTGAAACTATTAAAACCGACCTTAAAAATAATGCTAAACCCACTACCTCCTGGCGCGAGGTTGTCTCTCGCTTGACCGCTCTTGAAAAAGCTACTCCGCCTGCTGCTCCTAATGGTACTTCCCCTGCCGCCTGGGAAGCTGCATACAAGGCTGCTGTCGCTACTGAACTTGCTGAAGCTAATTCTGCCCTTCAAGCCTACAACACTCAATCTCGCAATATCCGTGAACGCGTCTCCACTAAAGGTGAAACCGAAGCCCAAGCCGCTAAAGCTTGTGGTGTTGACCTTCCTCATGAAGTCTACACCAGCACCCCTGTCCCTGGCCCTGCCGACTCTCGCCCTTCTTTCGATGACATCACTAAAGCTACTGAAACTATTAAATCTGACCTTAAAAATAATGCTAAATCTACTACCTCATGGCGTGAAGTTGTCTCTCGCTTAACCGCACTTGAAAAAGCTACTCCGCCTGCTGCTCCTAATGGTACTTCCCCTGCCGCCTGGGAAGCTGCATACAAGGCTGCTGTCGCTACTGAACTTGCTGAAGCTAATTCTGCCCTTCAAGCCTACAACACTCAATCTCGCAATATCCGTGAACGCGTCTCCACTAAAGGTGAAACTGAAGCCCAAGCCGCTAAAGCTTGTGGTGTTGACCTTCCTCATGAAGTCTACACCAGCACCCCTGTCCCTGGCCCTGCCGACTCTCGCCCTTCTTTCGATGACATCACTAAAGCTACTGAAACTATTAAAACCGACCTTAAAAATAATGCTAAACCCACTACCTCCTGGCGCGAGGTTGTCTCTCGCTTGACCGCACTTGAAAAAGCTACTCCGCCTGCTGCTCCTAATGGCACCTCCCCTGCCGCCTGGGAAGCTGCATACAAGGCTGCTGTCGCTACTGAACTTGCTGAAGCTAATTCTGCCCTTCAAGCCTACAACACTCAATCTCGCAATATCCGTGAACGCGTCTCCACTAAAGGTGAAACCGAAGCCCAAGCCGCTAAAGCTTGTGGTGTTGACCTTCCTCATGAAGTCTACACCAGCACCCCTGTCCCTGGCCCTGCCGACTCTCGTCCTTCTTTCGATGACATCACTAAAGCTACTGAAACTATTAAATCTGACCTTAAAAATAATGCTAAACCCACTACCTCCTGGCGCGAGGTTGTCTCTCGCTTGACCGCTCTTGAAAAAGCTACTCCGCCTGCTGCTCCTAATGGTACTTCCCCTGCCGCCTGGGAAGCTGCATACAAGGCTGCTGTCGCTACTGAACTTGCTGAAGCTAATTCTGCCCTTCAAGCCTACAACACTCAATCTCGCAATATCCGTGAACGCGTCTCCACTAAAGGTGAAACTGAAGCCCAAGCCGCTAAAGCTTGTGGTGTTGACCTTCCTCATGAAGTCTACACCAGCACCCCTGTCCCTGGCCCTGCCGACTCTCGTCATGGGATCAAGGAAATGGATGCAGCCGATAAGCATTTGCGAACAGAAATTGAAAAGGTAATTAGTGGCGAAAATGCCCCTTGGACTGAAGTTGTAAAACGTTTAGAACGTATTAAAGAAGTGGAACCACCTGCTACTCCTGCCAGTATGGTTGAAGGTGCCTGGCAGGCTGCCTGGCGCAAAGCTGTAGAGACAGAATTAGAATACGCAAAGGCTGCCAAAGTTATAGTCGATAACAAACAAGCCGCCATTCAAACTCAGATGACGAAGCACAGTCAGGACTATGCCCAAGCAGCAAGAGCTCTGAATATTGAACTACCGCATGGACATTATGCTGATGCAGCTGTAAGAGATCAAGTAGAAGCAGAGCGCCTAAGGCAAGAAGCAGAAGCAAGAATCAGCAGACATATTAACGAAGCAGAATATAGATACCTCAAAACCGGACAAGCTGATGGACTTCCTTTGTTCAGTGACACAGAAGGTTGGAAAGCTCTAGCTTATCAGACAGGGCAGGATTATCGTGTGCTCAGCGAAAGCAAACAAAGCAATCCCGAAAAAATGGAAGCCCTGCAAAGAATGCAAAGATACTATGAAGGGGAGCATCAAATTGCGGCGCTGCGTAACAAAATAATCGAAGAAGTTAGCACTGAGTTAGGACATACGGGTGCTGCCAATGCTCTCGATGGAAACGATCCTAACGACTTTGTGGAAGTTCAAAGAAAAGTACAAGAAAAAGTGAACACACTAGATGATGGTTCTGCTAAGACAGAAATGCAAGCACTTTGCGATCGAATCACCGAGCAGCCCGGCTTAACTCCGAGGGAAGTAATTCGAAACTTACAAAGCGATGCCAGTCCCGCAGCTACTTTTGCCAGATTTTTCGATCCGGCAGGAGTTCTAAGAGATGAATTCATCGATACAACTACAGGAGAATGTGCCGTTGAACCAGTTAATCAAATGACAGAAACAGGTGAGGGTGCCTTTAATGATGTGCGAGCAAAACTGAAAGCAAAAATAGATAATTACATTCCGAAAAACGAACAAGAAGAACGCATAAAGAGACAACTGGAAAGATTCTATGAAAATTTGACTTTTGAACCAGGCAAAACTCCTGAGCAGAAGATATTTGAATTACATCAAGGCACTCCTGGCGATATGGTCGCTAATACTCGCCCCAGTGCTGGTCATTTGAAAGTGCAAGAATATCTTTGGAAAAACAAAGTAGACAGAGCAGATAGAGGCTCAACTACAAATCTGTACTTAGATGATCAAGGAGTAAGAGATGCCGTAAAGCTACACTTCGAAGAAGAAGCGGCCAAAGTTACTGATCCTGCTCTAGCTGCGTTCAAACAAGAATTGAAAGATATCGGCGACCGTATTCAAAATAGCAACGGCAGGGTAATTGATGCTTTAGCTAGAGAGGCAAACTTGTCTATAGATCCCGCTAGTGATTTCCGCAATAGAGCTATTGTTCTTCAACACATACTCGATACAAAACCTGGTGAAAGAATTATTCTCACAGAAAGAGGTTTTGTAAAAGAAGGTGCCCAGAATCCTTTGTCTGAGTTAGACATTGTTAAAATGTTCGAAAAGGAAATCAAACACAAATTTGATAAAGAAAATGATTCCGTGAGAAAAGAACAATTGGGCAAGGAACTCAATGCTTTTGAGGAGATGAAAGAAATTCTCACTAGCAGGGATAACGTTGCGAAAGACTTCGCTAAAAAACAAATTCGGGAATATGCTCAAGCTCGATGGGCGAATGACATTGCTGAGTTGAGAGAATTCCACGAAGGCAAGCGCGGTGGTAAAGGAGCCTTCTTCCTCATGTTTGGTCAACACCTAACTGAATTTGTATTGAGCGCTTTCTAGGCTCAATGCCTTGAGCAGGTTTATATGGCAATACCCCCCCCTCCGCCCAATCCAGAATTTCTTCCAGACGATCCGCAAGCGAATGATGCCTCAGATACTGGTCACGAAGATGCCTTGCGCCAAGACGCAAATCAAGCCGATTTAGAAACGCAAAGAAAGGCTCAGGCGCAAATGCGGGGATCACAGCCCAATGAAAAAGCTGCTGATGGCAAAGCAGCTAGTGACAATAAGCCACCACCGGATAGCCAACCAGCACAAATGGCAGTCTTAGATAAACTTGCCACCAGTCATGGTGATTATTCAAAGCTAAATCCGCAAGAAAGAAAGGCATTTGAGGCGCTGGTTCGTGAGACAAACCGAGTCGCAACGGAATTGGCTGCTCGATTAGTTAAACATGGCATACGCTTGCCGCCTGGCTGTCCTATAAAAATTGAAAACGATCCAATGGGCCAATCGCGCCCCAGTAGTAATCTGTTCTTTTCTGAAATCGCTCACGGAGACAGAGTCGCTAAACGAAATTATATAGATGTCGTAGATGTAGCAAAGAAGACCCAACGCGTAAACATAAACGAATTAATTTCAGCCATGTCCTGGGTTGACACTGCCAAGGGAAAATTCAAAGAGGCCGATCTTGACGCCCAGATCGATGTATTAACTAAGCAGCTAACATCGGCAGAATACGGTGACAATTTCAAAGGCTGGCTGCCCAAAAAGAATATGAGCCAAGCAGAGAAAGAAGATTGGCTTAATAAAATTCGACCCTGGCTAGACTTAACTTTAAAAGCCAATACTTATTTTAAATCTTGCGAAGCTATGAATCGGGCGGCTGAGTCTGGTTTTGCTAATCACTGGAGTTTTTCTCGCTTGAGAGCAGCAAACTTCCAGAATGTTGTCGATTATAAAAGCGATTCGCCTGTTGAATACAAAACAGATAGCTCCGGGAAGTTGAGACCAGTGTTTAAAATTCCTGACAGTCTGGTGATAAACGAGACTAATAAACAGATGATGCAGCGCATCGAGAAATGGCTTAATAAGGTTTCCGGGCCGTTGCATCAGGCAACAGCTGAATTTGCCTTGTCTACAGCAGAACGCAATCCGGCTAGAGCTTGTATGTGGCAAACTCTGCCTCCCAGTAAAATTGACAAAGGTACTAAGGAAGTGCCAGGCGATCCCACTTGTCGCCTCACAGAAGATGGACAAAAATACAATAAAGTTGAGTGCCATTTTACTGCAGAACCGGTAAAAGTAAGATTGGTTAATGTTCATGGAGAAACGCACACTGAAGATCGAATAAGAGTTACTACAATCAAGCAAAAAAAATGGGCGACTGTTGCATCGTACGATGGAATCGGCTTTGTAGATGATGTAGGTGAACCGGAAACGTCAGGTCTTGCTACGGCAAAAATTGTCGGGCAAGAACAAGAATTTAAATTAGACCCTGAACGCATTGTGAATATTGGCTCACGTGGTGAGATGAAAATTGCTGGCTCTGGGGTAGCAGAAAATCATGCGCAGGTGCGATTAACAGCCGATGGACGCCTTCAGGTTAAAAGTACAGGTGAAGGAAATACCTATCTTATTAAAGGGAAGGATGCCACAGCAGAAAAAAGTGATGAAAAGATTCTCTTAGAATCAAATCAGTGGATTGATTTAGATCCTGGTGACAAATTACAAATCGGCGCACAACAAATTGCCTTCAATAATGACACTCGTTTGTATAGACCTAATGATTGGGTGACTATACAGGGCAATAATGGTTACGAGATCATGCAAGCCAAGGACCTTAATGCCTGGGCCCGTGAGACCAGAGCATGGGAGTATGCTAACACAGCAGTTTCACTGGCTATGGATGTTGGCTTTATAGCTACGGGAACATTGGAAGCAGGCTTGGTCCTGAAGATGGGACTTAAAGAAGTTGGTTGGAAAGTGGCGCAAAATGCAATCTGGCATCTGGGGGTAGGTATTTCTGGGCTGGGCCGCCAAGCTCTTGAGAATATGGGACAGCACAAATTTATGGAAGTACGGGACTATGCAATGCTGGTCGACATAACTGTCAATGCAAATTTTAACAAGCGTGCAAGTAAAGTCTGGGGAGCCATAATTGGTGAAGCCGATGAAGCAAAAATGGCTAAGTTCCTCGGGCAAAAGTTGGGAGGCTCATGGTCAGAAACAACGCTGGCTCAGTTTGTAAACGGCGAACAAAGAGCGGCAGGACCGTGGACAGAAACATCTTTAGCTCAATTCATAGGACCCAAGAAAGTAGGGGCTGGTCAACGCTTCAAGGACGCTAATGACCTGCTACAAAAGTGGACGCAACGAGGCTTTGCGGCAAATATGGTTTACAGGGCACATATCATGCCTGCTGGTGAGCATATTAAGGGCCGAATTATGGGCAAAGGCTGGGCCCAAGAACATATGCAAGAGGCGAGCCAGGACATAGCCGATAAGCCCTGGTTACCACCAATTGAGAAAATCGCTGGCAGTCTTATAGCTATATCTGATCAAAAAACTCAAGAATTGATTCGAGAATCTCAAAGCCGCGCACTAGCAGTAAAAAACGCCTCAGACCTTCTGGCAGCGCAAGAAATGCGTGCCAAAGGGATCATAGCGCTTCCTCCGGCTTTTTTGGCTGAAAGAGCTCAAGCAGTGAAAGATAAACAAGATGCAGAAGCGCAAAAGTTTGCCTTGTCATATGCTGGCACAAATGATCAAACGCAAAAGGTAGCTGCTCTCTTAGCTTTGATGACATTGCTTCAACTCCCGGACGGATCAATGCCTGAAATACTAGCAACATACCCGAGCGACTCTCTCAGCCAATCCCCGACGGCAGTTAAGGCCCAAACATCAATAACGCTTGTAGAGGCTCAACGCTTTTTGTTTAACTATAAACCGATAACGTTAAATGCCGGCGGCAGTCCTAGCATATTAGATAGCAAAGCAATACAAGCAAAGCTGGCAGACTTCACCCGTGGACTGATGGACTCTGAAGCGGCGCCCGACGCCACGTCCGCTAACGATTCAAGATCTGCCTCCCCAGCAAAAGAATTAATTGATGAGACTCAGCGTGTTCTGACATTACCAAAAAAAGAACAAGAAGCACATCTTCGAGAATTAGCAGCGATCTATCTAAGCGATGATAATGCTGAAAGGAAAACAGCTGCAGCTCTAGGTTTACTGCTACTCAATGTTGACGATAAAGGAGCCATTCCTCAATTACTTTGTCAATCTAGTAGCTGGAAAATTTCTATTAAGGATGTTGTTGAAAAGAAAGAGCGAGCGGAACTAAAAGTTCACGGCACAAACGATCCAAAAGAAGCTATCGACCGAGCAAAACAAATCTTTGACGAACAGAATCTTGGCAAACTTTTAAAGCAAGATGCTCTTAGCCCGGAAGTGTACCTTTTCCAAACAAAAGAGCGTCTGCAAGTAACCGCTTCAGCGGCTGTTGAATTTTTGCGAGAACAATTGGGTACCAGTAAAAATGCTACTAATCGACTGGCTATTGCTGATGCGCTATATAGTATGGGACAACTGAGTACTACCGAACTTGGTGGCATCTGTCAGGACATAATAAATGATGCAAATGCCACCAAAGAAGAAAAGGCTGCTGCTCTAATTGACTCAAAGCACCTCCGGCTGGCAGATCTGCTGCCATTACAGGGCTACCAAGAGAAGTTATTACAAAGTGCCAAAATTAGTCCTGCTCAGAAAGAAAAAATCTTAACTGAAAGTCTGGGCCGCGACTCGTATCATTTAACAGAATCTCTATTGAGATTGGCTCGCAATAATAGCGACGATCCTGATTTTAGAGATTTGCGAGCACTGTCTCTATCAATTCTGCAAATTAACAATACGGCCAACTCTCAGGAGCGAGCACAGAAGTTAGCGAGTCTACGAGAAGATTGGCAAAAGTGTTCAGATCGCAAAGCAAAACAAGGTCAGTTTTTCTACCACGATTTTATCAATGACTGCAAAAGAACCTTAGCTTCACAGAACCAAATGCCTGATTCGTTTGAATCCAGGCAGAAACTGTTTCAAGCTGCCCTTTCCGTGTATGAGATGCGGAAAAGTGCTGGTCCAATTGAAAGCAATCCTGAACAAAAACAGGCTTTGAATGCCATGCTACATTGTTTGCGAGTAGAGAACGAAAAGAGTGAACCGGAAACCACCGAAACGCATCGTCTTGGTGCTCAGATCATTCCTATCCTCAGTGAACACTTCTCTCATTTATCCAAGGAGCAGAAAGAAGCATTCCGCGAGAAAGCCAGTGGTATTCTTCGTTGGGCAGGCAGAAATGATGAATCCAAAACCTTGCTAACCCAGAAGGAAGTTCTGAAACATTTGAATGTATTATACAAGGAAGCTAGTGCGACTGAAAAGGAAACTTTGGCAAAAAGTCTCAAGGATTTAGTTCAAAATGCTGCACGAACAGAAGACACATTAGGACTTTCTGGTATTGCCAGCGGTGCCAGGCGAGAACATTCCGGTGTCGGCTCTGCGGCTCTGCTCGCTCTAAGCAAATTAGACAGAAAAGAAAAACAAGAAGATACACTTAAATTTCTGGAAAAAATATTCAAAAACAAAAAAATAGATCCGCAATTGCGCAGAGCTGCTCTTGATCAACTGGCACTAGAAAATGGTAATCATCTATACAACTGTCTTGAATTAACGGGGCTAGAAGAGGATCCGGCTATAAGATTTAGAATGGAAAGTATGCTCGCTTTACAGAGCAGGGAAGATCCCAATTCCGCTGCCTATAGAGAAAGATACACAAAAGCAAAGGATAAGTTTCAACAAACGGGAGACCCTTTCAGCTTAGCCCAGGTGAGAGATTATCTCAATAGTCATCTCTGGAGCGTGTCCGCTAATGATTTTAGTAATGCCCGACAGAGCACCCGCCAACCCGAAAGTACAAGTACCGAGGAGGTTGTTGCAGCTGTAAACCGTATCGAAGCGGAGGCGCGAAATACTGAAAGATACAGTAACGCCAATATTGCCCGAGAAGCATTAGCTTATATTATCATGAGTGATGGCCGACCATTCTTTGATAGGCATCGAGAAGAAGTGGTTAAAGCAGCCTCCCGTAGTTTATTCAACTTGTGTAAAGACGGTTCGCCCGAGATACGTAAAGCGATAGCACCGGTACTTTTGCGCAGCATTACCGACGAGTCTTTTATGCCCAGAGATGCAAGACAATCACTGGCAAACGCAATAACCTGGCTAGACCCGGGTCTTGAAGGGGGAGCCATATCTAAAAATGAGGCTGCTATTGCATTGTCTGCCGCGCTCAAACATGAACAAAGAATATTACCTGCATCATTAGCTAATTCCGATTTCAAAGCAAGTCAGGATTTTCAACTTCATTTATTGAACTTGCTCTCGCGTTATGCTGGCAAGGAGCAAATTCCTTTACTAACCGCCATGGCTGAGGAAAAACCATCAATCTCCGTTAAGCAATCTGTTGATGGTTTTACAATCGAAATACCTTATCCAGATAAAACCAGTCGCTTTATCACAAGCAAGAATGGTGAGATTCTGGCCTTCGGTCGGAGAGAGGCAGATGGCAAGGAATTGGAAAAGTGGACAAAGGATAAAACCAAAGGCGTTTACTATGCAAGCACTGATCTAAAAAAAGAACATCCCTGGTCTTGCAGCCCGCGTCTTGAACAAGACGGCACGTTCGTTATTAGCGATCCACCAAATCCAGCCTTAGATATTCCCTATCAGTGTTATGAGAGGAACGACAGAGGTGCCTTTGCAAAAGCTGGCGCTATATCATCCGGGGGAACCCTAATGAATACCTATGGCACTGAAACAACCTATTTACCGAGCGGAGGAATTATTGAACGCAGTGAGCTAGGACCTCATGGCTTGGCAGTGCTATGGATTAATATTACTTACCCAGATGGCAGCAGTCGCGCTAGGGTTATAGATTCAAGCGGTCATGCTTCTTCTAAGACTGTTTATAGAGCTAGTGAAGCGCGAAAACAATCTAGAAACAGTGACAATGGCGATCCCATGTTTCGCAGACCAGATTGGCTCAGTACTTCGCCAGTTGATAAAGCACGCCTAACTGTCGACAACAATTTGATTGACTATAAAACCGGAGCAGTCCTGCGCAAAGATCGCGATAAGACTGACAGCAGTGAAACCATATACACTACCACTATGCGTGCTGATGGGAAAGTTACCTGTGATCGTGAAACAAAAGCCTCGACTCCAAATATAACCGATGATCGTGAAACAAAAGAAAGAGCCTTAAGATCAAAGTTAAGCGAAGAAAATAGCGACAAAAAAGCTCCTACACGCATACTGCAAACAGATGCTCTTAGCCCTGATTCCAGCCAAGGTATGCCTTTAGTAAGAGAGGCAGCAAGAAAGATTTTAGCGCAATTATCCAGTACAGACGGTAAGGCCGGTGCTATCAGTACAAGCCAGCAAAATCATGATGATTATGAACAAACCAAAATCGAAATGCGTGACAGATACTTGCGATCGCTGATGGAATTAGGAGCAGATTGGTTTAGTAAGCAGGGTAAATACGATTTGCTCGACGGGGAAAAATTTGGACAAGCCGAATTGGGCAAGGCTCAAGCGACTTTAAGATCATCTTTATGGCCCTGGCAAAGACCCTTCCATTCCCCTGACTTTGAAACAGCCGGAGACCATTTTCATGATGAGATGAAAGCCCAGTTTGAAAACCTGGTGCGCGAAGCACAACAACCAGATATCCCCGGCACAGACGGTAACGAAGCCAATAGCTCACGGGCTCAAGCAAGAGCAGCTTTGGCATATATTATTTTGTCCAATGGCAGACCTTTCAGAAGTGAAGCCGATCGCGACGAAGCTATCCAATTAGCTGCTGAAGGTATTTCAGATATCTGCCAAAACAA
The DNA here is from genome assembly GCA_963845445.1 of Candidatus Melainabacteria bacterium. Taxonomy (GTDB): domain Bacteria; phylum Cyanobacteriota; class Vampirovibrionia; order Obscuribacterales; family Obscuribacteraceae; genus JABDBL01. The sequence continues at coordinate 759,793 of CAWJSE010000003.1, forward strand.
GACAGCGGGCACTAGAGAAATGGCGTCCATAGTTTCCGGGGCTCTAATTGCAGATCCGACCTTAAGTTCAAAAACAAGACAAACGCTATTTCACGCTCTACAAGAAATGGTTGATAAGGAAGGAACCAACACACCAGGGTTGTTAGCAAGCGAAACTGTTGTGCCAGCAATGATCAGTGCCCTTGAGGCAGAATACAGATCAATGCCTACAGAGTATTTACAAAACCGAGTAAGAAGATGGGCAAATCCTGCCTATGCGGAAAGTGAAAAACTCCAAATTGAAATGTTGGATTACCTGAAAAACTTGGACTGCCAGCAGTATATGCCAGTGCTTGAGGCGCTTTTTGAAAATTCTTCTAGCCTTTCCATAAAATATAAAGCCCAAGAGCTATTGCGCCACTTTGATAGAGTAGGCAATATAGATTTTGTCTCACATCCTGAAACCGATCCCAAACAAAAAGCGGCAGCAATTGCTAGGATACTTAGCAATTCCAAAGTGAGCGAAGATCGGGTTTGTGAAACGATCATAAGCAACTGTGATACGACCTTTGTTGAGGAGGGCAATCGAACCGCTGATGCCCGAGCCGAGATTCTACTGCAAGCGATGAAATCTCCAAATGAGAGAGTTCGCACTGCAGCCGCGCGCGGATTTACCCGATGTTCATCGAGATCTTACATAGATATTCCTGATGACGTTCTATTGACCGTCTATGAAATAGCTCAAAATGGTACCCGAACAGCCTGTAAGGAAGAAGCAGCTTCGATATTGGCGCCTATAACCTGGAAATATAAATTCGACCCAAGCGGAGACCTCTGGGCATCCAAAGTAAAACCTCGACTTGACGAGTTGCTTAAGGCTAAACAAGCTCAGCAAGGCCAAAAAAAGTAAAATAACCGCCAAATCAGAGTACCTCCGAAAAGTAACAATGGCAGAAGAACAAGAGTCGCTTAAAAGATCCTGACAGTCGAGGATTGTCCACTCTCGCGAAAAGAGAAGTTAAATCCCCGACCCGTGGAGATGAGGGCACTCAATCTTGGCAAAATTGCTGAACTGAGTGCCCTCGCTCTAAACTTAGACGAACTCCTTTTCGCTAGTCGTCATTCTCCTCTCCATCGTACTCTTCTGCTTCAATAACTTCGTCGGGCAGATCCTCGCTGTGGACGGGCTGCGACCGGGGAACTGCTCTTTCTGACGGCTGCGGTTGGCTTCTAGTCGGATTTTGCTGGCTTCGCTCCTGGTCACGGCCCGAAGACATGGCGTCGGGATGAGGACCGAGGGGCTTGGCGTCAGGATGTCGCCCGAGAGGCTTAGCGTCCGGATGAGGCCCGGATGGCTTGGCGTCCGGATGAGGACCGCGCGCCTTGGCGTCCGGATCGAGGCCCCAGTGGCTTGGCGTCCGGATGAGGACCCTTTGGCTTGGCGTCTGGATGAGGACCCTTTGGCTTGGCGTCTGGATGAGGACCCTTTGGCTTGGCGTCTGGATGGCTCATGGTAAGGCTCCTTTTGCAAAGCTTGAATTCAACGACTCGTGGGTGAAGGATCAGGAAACTATGACAGTCGAGGACTGGAGGTCTCCTTGAATTTGCAGAACACTCGTCTTCAACCGATCCATGGCGATGGATTAAGGCGGCTGCTTGGAGTGCAATGCGGTGCTGGTTTGAGGGTATTCTCGTTGAATTTTTACGGGTGAAATCTACCTCAACTTTGACAAATCTTGTCCAGCGAAGTCAAGCTCAGATACGGCGCCTGCACCGAGCCTTAGGTGAAGCGATGATTAACTTCGTTAGATCTACTAATTAAAGTATCTATTGGCAACTAGCGCAGCCGCGCTAAGTTTTATAAAGCAACTAGCTTGAAGTTTTTGGGACAGGCCACAATTTGGACAAAGATCAAAAAAGTCAATACAAAGAGTTAAACCTGCGGTGTAGTTAGACAATTTCGATTGTCTAACTACACCGCAGAGCGACTGCCTGGTCGGACAACTTTGCAAGCACCTCACCTCTTCTTCAGGAAGAGGACGATCAAGATAATGGGCATTGCGGCCCCAAGACCGCAGAGAAGTGCCATTCCAATGTACCCGGTCACGAACAGCCATATCACAGCCAGCACTGCTGCGAAGAATCGCATCACGACTTGGAAGGGTCCTTCCTTGACCTCGTTTTGACGAGCTGCCGGTTGTGCAGCTCCGATTCGAACGGGTGCGCCTCTTCTGGACGGAACGTCTGCGATCGGGATGGCAGCATAGTATCGTCGATTCCTTCGATCGATGAGCGACTGGGAATCCAAGCCACTCTGAACTAGCCCGGCTTGCGTAATCTGCGTATTCCTGTTGTTCAGCGAATACAGGTTGGTCAAGCCCTTCAGGTGCACCAATCCCGCATCGGTGACCTTGGTATCCGAGAGATCGAGTACCTCGAGTCCGCTCAGCCCCCCAAGGCGGGACAATCCTGCATCGGTGATTTTCGTACCCTGAAGACAGAGTGTCTTAAGGCTAGCCAAGCCTTGTAGATAAACCAGTCCTGTATCGGTGATCGGGTCACCGACAAGCCAGAGTTCTTGGAGGTTGGTCAAGCCCCTCAGGTATACTAATCCGGCATCAGTGATCTCGATGCCGTTTAAATAGAGCACTTGAAGGCTCGTCAGGTTGCGCAGATGGCCCAGTCCTGCATTAGTGATTCTTGATGGGCTCCTGTGCTTTGCTGTAGCAGCAATGACCCAAGACGAGTACCTCCAGACTACTGAAGCCTCCCAGATGGATCAGTCCGGCCTCAGTGAGGTTGACACCCTCAAGACCAAGTATCCTGAGTCTAGTCATGCCCCTCAGGTGGACAAACCCAGTGCCGGTGACCGGTGTGTCCTGAAGCATAAGGTCCTCGAGGTTGGTCAGGCCATGAAGGTAGCTTAATCCGGCATCGGTGATCGAGTCGCCTGCGAGATGGAGTTTCCGGAGGTTGGTCAAGCCACTCAGATGGACTAACCCCTCATTGGTGATCTGTTTGTTGGCGCCGAGCTCAAGTTCCTCGAGCTTAGTCAACTGCCGGAGATTGGCCTGATTGTGGCAAACTAAAACTGAGCAGAAGTTTCAATAATGGCAAACGAAATTTGAGTACCTTGACAGGACCATTGATAATAGAAGGGTTCCAGAGGCTGGGACCTAGAAAAAAAATGGTAGGGATGATTGATCAAGACACATGGGTATCAATTCGGCTGTTACATGCAAGACATGGCAAAAGTAAAAAATGGTTAGCGCAAGAATTTGGGCTATCGCGAAACACGGTGGCGAAGTACTTAAAGGACGCGGAAGCGCCAACCTACAGAATAATAGAGGCAAGAGGAAGGCCGGTATTTAACCAATGGGAAGAGCACGTTCGGACAATCTTGGAGGAAGACCGAAACGCGCCCCGCAAGCAAAAGCATACAGCAAATCGCGTATATCAGCGACTAGTAAATGAATATGGATATACCGGCTCGGCAAGAACGGTAAGGTATATGGTAGCGGAGATTAAGAACAAGCCAAGTAAATCGGTATTTTTGCCATTGCAATTTGAAGCTGGCAAAGATGCCCAGGTTGATTTTGGCGAGTCATATGCTGACATTGCGGGTGTGAGGACGAAAGTGTACAGCTTTGAGATGAGACTAAATTATTCTCGCAAGAAATTTGCCATGGCAGTGCGAGCACTAAATATGGAGTCATTCATGGAAGCGCATGTGCAAGCGTTTGAATTTTTTGAAGGAGTACCATTGAGATTAACGTATGACAATTTAGGTTTAGCAGTGGTGAGAGTAGGCAAAGGCAAACAGCGAACATTGACCAAGAAGTTCAAGGAATTAATGGGCTTTTATACTTTTGAGGCAAATTTTTGCACACCTGGCAAAGAGGGGGCTCATGAAAAAGGAGGGATAGAGGGAAGCATTGGTTTTAGCCGGCGGAACTGGATGGTACCTGTGCCAAAGGTTGAATCGATTGAAGAATTGAATGGTCGATTATTAGTGTATTGCCAGGAAGACGGCAATCGAACTGTGGCGGGGCAAGCAGAACGGATTGAAGAAGCATTTGTCAAAGAGCGACCATTGTTATTAAAGTTACCACAGCGACGATTTGATGCAGGGACAGCACGTAATTGTGTGATAGCTGATGGCTACCAGACAATAGTTTACGAAGGCAATCGTTATTCGGTGCCAAGCAAATATGTTGGCAGGATGTTAAGGGTAAGGGCGTATTTAGACAAGTTGATATTTTCAACTAATGTAGAGGTAATAGCTGAGCACAAGAGGAGCTATGAGAAAGAAGAATATTTGCTAAAGCCGGAACATTACTTAGAGCAGTTAGAGAGGAAGCCACATGCAGTGCCATATGCCAGACCGCTGTTGCAAGCCGAATGGCCAAATGGTTACTGGGATTATTACCGGCGACTTGTAGAAGAAAGAGGCGCATCTGAAGGAGGTTGGCATTTCATTCGTATTTTAAAGTGTCATATGGAGCAAGGTGCAACTTGTACATCGGCAGCTGTTGCCGAAACAATGGCATTGGGATTAGTGAGTGCAGATGCCGTGCTGCAAATAGTGGACCAGCAGAAATTTAAGAAAGAGCATCAAGCTGAGGTGCTGGACTTAAGTTTGCATCCTAGCTTAAGTGAGTACACAGTTGAATTAGGCTGCACATTGCAATACCAAATTTTATTAAGGGGTAAAAAGAATGAACAATGCGTTGCTTGAGCAATATTTAAAAAGATTGCGTCTACCGACAATGACCAAAAACTATGAACGAGTAGCAAAAGAAGCGGACAGTAATCGGGTCGGTTATCAAGAATATTTATGCTGTTTGTCAGAGCAAGAAGTACAAACGCGGGAAGAAAATAATCGCAAAGACAAGCTATTAAAGGCAAAATTTCCAGCAGTAAAGACGCTTGACCAATTTAAATTTGATGAGATTCCATCACTAGACAAAAGTGCGGTGATGCAATTATTTGGCGGGCAATATTTATCTACAGCAGAAAATATTGTATTGCTGGGAGGGCATGGTACAGGCAAGACACATCTTGCAATAGCGTTTGGTATGGAAGCATGCGCAGCTGGTAAGAGAGTTCGTTTTTACAGCGTAGGTGATTTAGTACATCAATTATTGGAAGCACGAGATGCACGCCAGGTCTTTAGGTTACAACAACAATTGGCCCGATATGACCTGCTCATTTTAGATGAATTGGGAATGACAGACTGCAAGCAAGATGGAGGTAATTTGCTATTTCAAGTAATCAGTTCGCGCTACGAGCGATGCTCAACGATCATCACAACTAACCTAGAATTTAAAGACTGGACAAGTGTATTTGGCACTCAGCAATTAACCAATGCTCTTTTAGACCGACTTGTGCATCGCTGTCAGATTATTGCCATGAATGGAGAAAGTTTTAGATTTAAAGAAAGTGTACGCCGCAAGAAAAAATCTCAACCTTCAGAAGCGGCCTAAAGCCAGGAGAAAAATCAATGACAACTAACCAACCACTGCTCAATTTTCGATTGGCAGAACTGCTCAAATTTCATTTGCCAAAAACAGATTGGCCAATCCAGCATTGGTGATCTGGGGGATATTGCTGAGGTCGAGTTTGCGGAGGTTGGTCAGCCCCTGAAGGTGGATCAGCCCAGCATCGGTGATCTGAGCGGAATAAAGGTAGAGTTCTCGGAGGTTGGTAAACTGGCCAAGACTGACCAGCCCAGCATCGGTGATACTCGACGGAAGGCTAAATTTCTGGAGCTTGGTCAAGCCTCTCAGATTGACAAGCCCAGCATCGGTGATCTGAGTTGCCTGAAGGTTGAGTCCTTCGAGCTGGGTCAAGCTATTGAGATGAATGAGCCCTGCATCACTGATCGGGGAGTTGTGGATACTGAGGGTCTGAAGAGTAGGCAAGTCCCTCAGTTGAGTTAACCCCGCATCGCTGATCGAGGAGAAGTTGATCTCGAGCGTGTGGAGATTCGGCAAATCGCGAAGATTGGAAAGCACGGTATCCGTGATCCCGACCCCTGAGAGCTCAAGCGTTTTGATCCTGGGCAGGTCGAGAGCTCGGAGGCTGGTCAGATCGCGTGCACGCGCCCAATCTCCATATTGCTCTGCACCTTGCGTCTCGGGGTTCACCCCTAACATCAACAGGCTCATCAGTCCGCAGGTGACGATAAGCCGGAGGGAAAAGTTCCGAGTCATGAGAGTGGTCCTTGAACAATCGCAATTGGGGGTAATCCAAATTTCCGCACAGCGCAGAAATATTTTTGGTTAACCCGGCAAAAATTGAGTGACTGACATGACCAATATTTTCATGTTCATCTAGGAACAATAGTCACCTCGCTCACAGCAAGCATTTAGATAGCAAACTCAGCCTTCCAACAACCTTGGTAGACTCTTCGCTCTCTTTCTATGCCTGTATGGCTTTCTTGGTGAATGCTCCGATGATTATGGAAAACGCTGCACTTCAACATAACTAATCTGCGGGAGCAAAGTCAAGATTGACAATTTCTAAGCGGCACAATCAGCAGATCAGCTCAGGAGGAGCTTGGCTGGCGCCGGAAAGCGATTAATTGCTTTACCTTCTTTTGTAGCCCGGCTTGAGAAAGCTTTTTTGTATCTTTCACAGCATCCTTAGGTATAAGCAATTTTCCAAATCACCATTTAAGAGTTTTATTACACTTCTCTAAAGGCGTTTTCATACCCTCAACAATAGACTCTCTCATGCCTGGTACAGATAATAGATAAAGGGTTTCTTCAACTGCTCGCCATTCGTCTTCGCCTATAATTACGGCATTATTGCGTTTACCAGTAATCATTATTGGCTCATGTGTTTGGGCCGCATCATCAACCAGCTTGTATAAATTATCTCTAGCTTCGCTAACGCGCATAGTTCGCATGGCAAACTCCCTTTAAACTGTCTAATTCATCGTCCGATATCTCGTACGGGCTGTCAATTTTAGCAATTGAGACATCAACTGCTACCAGAACCTGATTAGGTTTCGTAAAGAAACCTATGACTTTGTCATGAAAACATTTCGTCAAAAAATTGAACCAAATAATCACATTAAACGTATTGCTTATTACGTTTGGGCCAAAAATTACTTGAGTTTTTACACAGAATGATTCTGCTCAATTGAACGTATTCAAAACAGGTTTGGCTTACTCTTGCTGAGAAAGCGTCAGGACAATTTCTCTAGTTAGTTATTGCAAAACTAAAGGATCTGTTGTATATACATGAGGTACATGCTGCATGCTTATCCATTTGTTACTTACACCAAATGTTCGGCAAAAACTAGCTAATAAAATTCCTCCTGTATCAGAACAAGAAATAAGGGAGTGCTTTCGGAACCGCACACGAGCTTTTCTTAAAGATAGTCGCAGAAAAAATAAAACCAAACCGCCAACACTATGGTTTATTTCACTAACAAATAAAATGCGTCCACTGAAAGTGGTATTTATACGCCGGACTGAAAACAGTTGCATTATAAAGACAGCTTATGACCCAGATAAAAATGATGAATTTATTTATGACGAAAAAGCCAGGTCGATCTACGAATAAAAAACACCAATATCAAGACTATGAAAAATATTTAGACGATGTTGATCTCTGGGATTCAAAGAAACTGGGAGCTGATATACGCTATGCGGAAAGGGCTTCAGCGGCAGAAGATAAAGCCGTAGATGACGCTTTGGCATTACAAGCAATTTCCATTCGATTGCAAAAAAACCTTCTGAAACGACTCAAGGCTCTAGCTAAGCGAGATGGTATTGGCTACCAGCCTTATATTCGTCAGATTTTGACTCGACACGCGCGAGAGAAGCGCACAACACCAAAACGAGCAAGGGTAAGTTAAGAATTAAAGCTATAGCAGCTCCCACAACACAGAAACAGAGACTGCTTGCGCTTAAAGGGAGGTGCTTTTAATCGCATTCCAGCACAATATCAAACTCCTGCCCATTAGTGTTATCGGGCTGGCGTGGTCGGTGCGGCGGTTGGGGCGCTACTTGCTGGTCGTTGGCTGGCTTGTTTATTCAGGCCACCCTTTCCACCACCTCTATGCATACCGGCATGATGATAGTGATGATGCCAGCGATGATGTCGATGACAGCCATGTCCACCATTACTACCAGCAAACGCTGGTTGCATAACTGCTGTAAGTGACATAGCAGCTAATAAAACCAGCATATTTCTAAGTGTGTTCATAAAACCTCCGAAAATGTATACCCAAGTATTAATCCTGAGCTCTAATAGAAGTTCACCAGATTTTTGTGCATTAAACATGAATTCAGTCTGGGTTCCGCAAACTGGAAAAAATCACGTAAGCCTTCGGTAGAGGTAGGCTTGGCAAGGTCAAGAAGAAGCTACAGGCATATACGTTAGGAGGTCTTGGCATTTTGGAGAGGTGGAGTTTAAATAAATGAGGTTGTTTTACTAGAAAGAAAGTAACTTGCAGGGATCGAATAGTAATAGCGCTCGGACGAGCTCTTTTGTTGAGTTACTGCTAGTAAATAACGATGTACCGGCACTGCTGCAATTGCTGAGGAATGAAAGAACCGCTAGGCAGATTGAAGCATCTGCTTTCCAAGCAAAGATTGGGCAGCTTGAACAAGAAATTTTGCAGCTTAGACAAGAAAATAAAAGGCTTAGAAGAAGCCGTATTGCTGCCACAGAATCTTTCTGTCAACAAAAACAAGCTCTGGAGCAGGAAATACAACAATTAAAAGAAGAATTAGAAAACGCAAATAAAAGAATCGCTTGGTTCCAAAAAGACCAATTTGGTCGCAAGACTGAAACGGCTGACTCCCTGGCTATTGCCCCCATACAAGAATTAAAACTAGCCTCTGAACCAGAACAAGAAAAACGTAAACGTGGTCAAAAATGCGGACCAGGTAATGGTCATGGGCGCAGCGATAGAAGTAACCTTGAGCAACGTGAGGAATTTCTTGACCCGCCTAAGTGTGCCTGTGATATTTGTAACAAACCATATCGCCTAGTATCAAAAACTGATGACAGCGAAATAGCAGAGGTAGAGGTTAAACCATATATACGGGTGTGTCGCAAAAGAATTTTGGTCAGCCAATGCGACTGCAAAGGCAAAGTCATATTAAAAGCCCCTCCTCCTCCTAAATTGTATCCACGCACCACAATCGGCAACTCTCTCTGGGTATATTTACTTGTCTGGAAATATATGTTTGGTGTGCCAACTCAACGGGTTTTACAAGAATTGGCTTTGCACGGTTTACATCTATCCGCCGGTACAGTCACAGGCGGCATGAAAATAATAGACACACTGCTTGCCTCTTTGTATGAACAAATAGTCAATCATTGCCGCGGCGCAGACCTGTGGAATGCAGATGAGTCCACCTGGCGCGTCTTTGAAGAAAATAATGGGCTCAGAAATGACAAACAATGGTGGTTCTGGCTTTTCGCCAGCTTGGATGCTGTCGTTTACTTGCTAGATAAAAGCCGTTCAAAAGATGTGCCTAAAGACTTCTTTGGCGGTTCTACAGGAATATTATTAACTGACAGACTGAAGAGCTACTGGACTTTAAATCCAGCTATCAAAAATGCCTGGTGCTGGGTTCACCAAAGACGAGATATCCTCAAAGTCTTTCAGGGCATACCAAGCTTGAAAGAATGGTCCCAAGAATGGCTTAGCGAAATAGGAATATTGTTTGCTCTTAATCATAAACGAACGGCTCTGTGGCAATCAGGACAGCCTTGGAATGACGCCCATCTAGCGGTTGAACAGCAGGTGAAAAAACTTGAGCAACTTTGGCAATCACAGCTTGAACAGCCAGATTTGCATAAAGAGCAAAAGACAATACTAAAAAGCTTCATGACACACTGGATTGGCCTAACAGTATTTCTTACTGACCCGCGTATTAGCCTAGACAATAACCGGGCCGAAAGATTACTCAGAAATCTGGTCATTAATCGCAAGAACAGCTACGGTAGTGGCAAAGAATGGTCTGGTCAATTGGCGGCTAAATTATTTACTGTCTTCCAGACATGGCAGGTTAATGGACTCAATCCACAAGCTTTGTTGCTAGATTACTTTAACGAATGTTCAAAAACACCCGGCAGAGCACCACCAGACCTAAAAGAATTTCTCCCCTGGCTGATGACCGAGGAGAGAAAAAATAAATTCACTCTACCCAAGAATATCAAACGACCAGCTTAATGCACATTAAATTCTGGTTGTCATACCTGCGTTGGACGAAGGCTTACAAAATCACTCGTAAAATGAGCTTAGCGCAGCTGCGCTATTAGTCACGACTCAAATTAATGCCTTATTCGTTCAAATTAGCCTCAAAGGAAGCAATAATTCTATTATTAAAGGCAATAGCAGTTGAAATTGATTTATGACATATGTCAGCCTAAAATATCGTCTCTTTCTCTTGGATTTTTGACCCACGCGCTTCAAATCAATGCTCTAATCTGCAAACATTCAAACCACTTCGCGGCGGACGAGCCCACTGGTTTAATCTTAAGCAGTAGCGGCCAAACCTTGCGGTCTCTAGAGCATAGATTGGGGGGCGTATCTGAGACAAGGAATATAGAATGGATAAGGATGAAAATGAGGAAGCGGGCTCTTCCCTCAAAGAGAAGCTCAGCTTAGCAACTGTCATCATTTTCGCACTAACGGCAGGCATTTTGGTCTGGGTGATTATGGCAATTTGGCTGCTGTCTTTTGCCAGGTGGTTAATCCCCTTGATCTTGTTTTCGAGATTGGGGGGATGGATTTGCTCTCTCGGGCTGTCCGGTCTGTTTTTCTGGCTCATATACAAGCAGAATCACAAGAACAAACCGCCGCAGAAAAATCCTGACCGCCCAGACAAACGCAAACGCACCACAATCCTCAAAGGCAAACTGGTGAGGGATCCTGGTGAGCGATCAGCTACAAGAGGTCCTTATTACGATCATCGACGTCCGCCCATGGCCAATAGCGGCGGCGAACCAAGCTGGTGACTAACGAAGAAGACATTGCAGAGGGCAGCGCAGTGCGACTTTGAGATGTCTTCTTCTTTTATTTTTTTGATCCCAAAATGATCTCTAGCAATAGAATGTGCAGGCAGGGAGCCAACCAGCACTCTCCTGTTGTATGTTCTATTGCTCTTTCAATTTTTGCTTTACTTTTTAGGGTCTTACCGAAAAAGCTTCGCCCATATACTGCAAGCGATTCAGGAATCTCTGTTGGGTACTGGTGCAGCGTGGCATAAATTTGTCCAAACGAATAAGATTATGACTACTTGTTTGTTCGAGTCTAGTCCGATCCATGCGCAACAAATAGAAAATATTCAAAATATCATATTTGCCAGAAGGCGGGGCTTTCTTAAATTCACGATCTGCCAAACCGGACAAACTGAAAGAATATTGATTTACTTCTACTACATTGCGGCAAGGCAAAACACAAGCTTGCACACGTTGGTTTGGAAATTTGCTGATGTATTTATAAACAGCTGCCAGGTCTGCCTGCAACCAGCCCTTTTTACTTGAATGGATACCAACAATTTGTCCTGCGAAAACGTAGACCATAAAGGTAGATTGATCGCTTTTGTCGGTCAAAACGATACAACCAGGAACATTGCTCTCTACCAACTGTCCCATAACTTCCTCTACAAAACTGCGCGGTGACATACCAGGCTCCTCAAACGCCGGTCCATGGAATAAAGCCGCAGAAGCCACAACAATTTCGTCTTTCAGACCATAAACATCTACTGTTTTTCTCAGCCCCTGTAAGTCTTTTAAAGCTTGCTCGTAAGCATATGCGTCAAACAAATAATTTTTTAGCTCTTTTTGTCCGTACATGCAGCCTAAAATGCGCCCACGAAATATAAGAATTCCTGAGCGAGATTTATTTTTCTCTGATTGAATAATTAAACAGCCAGACTTTTGATTCGCTTCAAGCGATAAAAGCAAATTACTATAACCATTTATTGATGCACCTTTGAGCAAAACATCACTGGTGGTGACGGGTGCAGGCAAAAGATTTGTTGCCCGACGGCTCACGCCCCCATAGGGCGCTCCTTTAGAGACTTGTTTTTTAAGACGTTTTCTAAAGACTTTAACTTTCTCTGAAGTGAATATCATATTAAGTCTCCGATAAAAAAGTGCCCGGAATAAAACTAATTTTTGGAAGCCAATGCTCGTTATTTAGTAAGCAAATAGTAAAAAAGCTGTGTACTTAGTAAGTTCTCCTATCTTTGGGAGTGTACTGAAATAATAAATGTCAAGCGTGAGATATTTGTGAGTTGGGGGCGACCTATAATAAATATCTTCCCGTATTCAGTGGCTTTTGCCCTATCCGAACATTAAATGATATTCGCCTGTTTTTGAGCAGCCCAAATGAATGACAAAACAGAAGGGAAAAGACAAAAAGGGCAGTAAGACGCGTTCATTGCTGAGACGTGCTTATGCCCTTCTGAGAATGTGCTAATCCTATCACCCGTTCAAAATCCAGGAGACAGGCATGGCAGTGTATTTTTCGCCGTCCACAGCAAACACCACCAGCACTTCTCCTCTTCTCGCTTCTCTGGACGAAAGCCAGAGCTCCAAGACTTGCTCCCAGTCAGTACTCTCCACTCGAGCTGGCACCGCGCCCTGCCAGGACCAGCCGTTGCTGCGTCGCGCGTTCCGGCGGGGGCTTGTGCCCAGAATGAGCACGGCTTGATCAAAGCGGAGGCCAGCTTGAGTGGCCGCCTCGCTGGCGATACGCTTAAGGTCTGCGTACGCAACCGGGGTGTAAGTGCGCTGATTAGCCAAGCTATGCATGGCTAGCGCTACCGTTAAAGTCTGTTTTAATAATTAAACTCTCTCTTAAGTGTTTTATATAGCGGCGCTAACGCGAGCATTTTTTAATTCAAAAAATGCCGAAAACGCCCAGCCCTTGGGGCATATGCGCGCCATATATCGCATTTTGGGGCATTAAAGTTACCGCACAAATATAAACATTTGCTTGTACACCTTAATTTAAATCATTAACTTGAAAGTAACCTTAATGATTTCTTTAATCGCAATACACCATAACCCCAACTAAATAACCCAGCCCAAGAAAGAACAAACCAAATCTGTGCAAGCGCATGGAGGAGGATTGTTTGGTCTGGTTAATAGTGGGTTTGCACGATTCTCGAAAAGAGTCATTGAGGGTGGGCAAGTTAACTCAGTGGTTAGAGTGTCTGCTGAAAAGCAGAATGTCGTAGGTTCAAATCCTACTCTTGCCCATCGGTTACCCGGAAGTGTTCAATCGCCAAGTTGGATTTAGCGATTGCTTGTCCGGGAACCGAATTCGTTTGCTTATGCAACAGGAGATCGCAAGTATGCAGTCAGCAACACCGCCTCCTTCGATCCATGCCCAGGTGGTCGCGAACGCCGACGTTGATGCCAGCGCTTCCGAGATCCCACCCCTGCCCTTCGCCGGTAGACGCGGAAGTCTCGACCAGACAGACTGGCGGTCACTGTGTGGACGGAGAGCCGAGCGCCACACCCCGGCGACGAGCACTCCGCCTGCACGGAATGCTCGTGGATCGAGAAATAGGCGTCGTTGATCCCGTCCTGTCATTCATCTCGAAAGAGCAGGACCGGAAAACATCACCGGTCCTGCTTCCTCTCAACCTTGGACAAGCATCTGAACCATAGGAAACAATCATGACAGACTCGAATGCCTCGGCTATGCCCCTCCGCTCGGACACAACTTGCGGCGCCGCCTCCCCCAGCCTCCAGAATTCCGCAGCTCAGCAGCGTACTGCGGGAAGTCTGCCCGGGACAATCGCTGGCTGGTGGCACCCCGATGGGGGCGACGATCAGCGAATGTTCGAACGTAGTTCCTCTATGCCGGAGCCGAGCAAACCCCGCAAGCCTCCCAAACTGAGCCTCTAGCAGGCTGGTCCCCAACTCGTCGTCGTTACCTTCCCCGAATCGCGAAGAGGAGAACCGTCATGCGACTGAGTCACGACAGCGGGCAGCCTGGTTACAACCCGCACTGGAAGGGCTGGCATCCCTCCACGAGGCAGCAGCAAGTTAACCGTCCTCGTCTTCTGGCAGTTCACTGCCACGCGAGGGAGTCATTAGCTGCGGCTCGCGCCCTCCATCGCCTCCCCTGGCAGACGCCGGGAGCCGGGCAATACTGAAGATACTATGGGAGCCGTGCTTCTAAGGAAGTTACAGCTCTGGTCAACAATGGTGGCGGTGACCTGCTTGACGCAAGCGCCGCCACCTCGACGTTTCCAATGAGTACGCGCTCTAAGGATGTTCGGACGTTTCGTGTTCGGGTTCGTTGCCAAAACTTCCCAGGAGATTGCATCATGTTTACTGAAGCCGAATTTATCACCGCTTCTCAAACCCCAGAGAGCCTTCAGAATCGCGATCGCGCTAATCCTGCTGACGGTCCAAAAGTCCCCGCCTGGGAGAAGTTGCCCGGGTGTTCATGGAGTTATCTAAATAGACGTGAAAACGGGCGCCAACGCCACTATTACCAAGAACAAAACTCTCCATGACCAAGCTCTGTTGCATCGAAAAAACTTGCCCGGATGTTTCCTCCTGGAGCCCGCTGCCACAGGTTGTGCCATACCCGGCAGAACGGCAGTCGGCTCCCATAGGACCCTGAGCCCGCCGGTAGGGCGCCTTGCAAAGGGGTGATAACGGGTTCAATTCCCGTAGGGTCCGTTGGGGACACGTTCTGTTTAGACACCAAGGTAAGTACCAAGGTGACAGAACTTGCCCTTTATTCCTCCACAGGAGAAATACCGAAACTGGCTTCTGAAGTAAGCCATTTGGTTGTGTCCGAGGTATTGCGTTACAACGTTCAAAGTTCCGTTCGGTCTCCAACTCTACGAGGTACACCATGATTCAGGTTGAATCGGTCGAAGCTTACAACCGTCTGCACGCTCAGGTGCCTTACCTGATGAAATGCGGTGGTCCCAAGCACGCTAAGCCCAGGAAGCAGTCTCCGGCAATCCTCTTCGGCTACGGTCGCAAGTCGACACGGCAGTCGGGCGGGCTTACGGCGCCGCTACTACCTGGACATACCGCGAGCTCAATCCAATCACCCCGTACCACATTCATCGCCAATCATCAGGGCTCGTGCTTCTGAAGAAAAGCCTCGCTCTGATCAACCCCGGTGGCGGTGACCTGCCTAGCGCAAGCACCGCCATCTCCATTTTTGTCTTTTTTTGTCTTTTTTCGGGATCAATGTTGATTTTGGATTTGAGTTTTAATTTATGCGTCTGATATTGATTTAGCCTTAGCGAAAATGCCAAGGTATAAATAGTCGTATTTCAATACCCCATCAGGAATTCACACCACCGCTTCAGCAGCCGCTCTTTCTTTAGAACAATTTCGCTCTTGGCGCGTAGCCGAGCACTCCGGGAGATTTACCGCTAGATATACGCTTAATTAAGCGTATGCGGAGGGGACCGATGTCTGACTTGTCGACCTCAAAGCACAAAACGCACGGACCAATGAAGTTTCATGGTCCCGTTCGGACGGTGTTCACCAGTGGCATGGTAGCCACTATCTGCGGCGTGTCAATGGGCACGGTGACCCGTATTTATTGTACGCTGCCAGACGAGAGCAAACGCTTGCGTTTCACCCGCGTGCCTAACTCCAAATACCGGCGTTTCAGAAGGGATGACTTCATCGACTTTCTCAAGGCGAACAAACTCCAACCAATTCTGGAGAAGGAACTACTCTGGGAATGGTTTCTCGAGCAAGCGCACCTAGAACGGGTGCAGCAGCGGGCGGCCAGGAAACGTGCCAAAGGTAGAACCCCCAACCAGCCTCCGGCTCTAAAAAGCGCCCCGGTCCCTCGGCGGCCCTGCCGCCCCGGCCCTTCCCATTCCGGTGGTCGCTCCCCACCCAAACCCCAGCGTGCTGGTCCTGGTTATCGCAGAATCAGACGCAGATCTGGTCAAACGAATTACCGCTTCGCTCGAGCGAGAGAAATTTAGCCCGAGCGCATTTCAGGTGGTAAATAGCCTGTCGGCCGCAGAGGATGCTGCCGCGACGTCCAGCAGCCAAGCCTTAGCGCTGATCGTCAGGGCCGAAGACACATTGCCGGCAGACTTCGTGCTTTGGCTGAGCATTCGCAACCCAAAGGGACAAGAACGCCTACTGTCCTTGACGCGGAAATCGACAGTCGATCGGATGCTCTTGTTGGCCAAGCCGATTGAAATGACGCAAGGGCCGGAGCATGATTTCCAAGGTAGGAAAATCACACTCAAAGACCGGGTCAGAATCCTGCGGCATTATAGTTGGCTGCTGGATCTAGAGGCCGTCGATTAATGGCCACAATAACAAGAAAACACATAGGAGCGGGATGGAGCCCCTCCTATTGTATTTTCTTTTTTGCCTTAGTAAATATGATCATCGCCTGCTAACTCCTATAAATACCATGTTAAAATTCCTGCAATACATTCAGATTGGCGGCAGATCACATGAAAACTGCAAATAAGCTCGGCGACTTAGTCAAAAAGGTAAGCGATGAAACGTTTGCTGAATTTGCGGATAAAAAATTGCAGCCAAATGACTTGGCTATTTCGCTTATTGATTTAACGAATATTAGTGATCTAAGAGATCAGAATAATATAAGTGAAAAAGCAGACAAAGATAGCAAGACACTTTTTGTAGACATTGCTGATTATAGAGGGGACGAACCTATTTATCCGGCGAGCATTGTCAAACTATTTTATTTAGTGGCCACGCACCAGTGGTTGGAAGACAAAAAAATCGTTGAAACAGACGAATTAAAGCGTGCCTACAAAGACATGATTGTTGATTCTTCTAATGATGCTACAAATTATATTATTGATGTGCTGACAGATACTACTTCCGGACCAGAATTGTCAGATCAAGACATGGCTATTTGGGCCAATAAAAGAAATATTGTCAACGAATATTTTAAAAAGAAAGGATTCAAACATATCAATGTTAGCCAGAAAGTCTGGGGAGACGGATCATATGGACGTGATCGCATTTTTGTGGGCAAAAATTTTGAGGACCGCAATAAATTAAATACTAATGCTACCGCTCGACTTTTAGCAGAGATAGCCACTGGCAATTGTATAAATTCAAGACGAAGCAAAGCTATGTTGGAGCTCTTGGAGCGTGATTTCAGTAAAGCCTCAGATGATATTGATAATCAAGCCACTGGTTTTATGGGTTCAGCTCTGCCCAAAGGCTCAAAACTGTGGTCTAAAGCTGGCTGGATGAGTACAGCTAGACACGATGCGGCTTATATAGAATTGCCCAGTGGCGTACGCTTTGTTTTGATTGTATTTATAAGCAATCACGGCAAAGAATATTGGATGCTGCCCAATATCGCCTCCAAAGTGGTTAGGTACCTGGAGGCAGTCCACGCTAAATGAGCGAATATTTTATTGCAAAGAATGTCGCCAATATGATGACAAAACCCGATCCAGACTCTGCGCTCGATTCACAAGCACTGGTTGGCACAATTGTTACTGTAGAAAAAAGAGAAAACGATTATTGCTATGTTAAAACACCAGATCTTTATCATGGATGGGTGGCGCAAAGGCGTCTGGTAGAAGTATGGGATCGCTCTGGCTATCAAAGTAATTGCGTTAAAAGCTTATTTGCCCCAGCCTTTGCCAAGCCGGATGAAAGATCGGCTTTATTGACTCAATTAGTTATTAGCACACGTCTCTTTTTCACTAAAGAAATTGATAATTTTGTAGAAATTATTTTGCCCGATAAACAAATGGTTTATGTGCCTAAGACTTGTCTTGTTCACTGGCAAGATTCAGACGCGGATAAAAATATATTTGAAGAAAAATGGCTTAGCAGCGAAGCAGACAAACGAATAAACATAATCGCCGATTTGGGTGAAAAGACTGTTAAAACAGCCATGCTTTTTATGGGCACACCTTATTTATGGGGCGGCAGCACACCTTTTGGCATGGATTGTTCGGGCTTGACACAGCTGGTTTACGGATTGCACGGTGTGCAACTTTTACGCAACTCATATATGCAATTCGAAGACAAAAGATTCAATAAAATAGAACAGAGTAAAGCACTGGACGAAGCGCTGCTGCAAGCAGGAGACTTGCTCGTTTTCGATATAAAACAAAAAGGCAAAGTAGACCATATTGGCATTGCTTGCGGGGATGGCACATTTATTCAAACACGAGGTGAAATGCTGGGCGGCGGTATGGTAATTGATCAATGCAATGATCCTTATTACAAAGGAGTTTATATTGGCGCTTGCCGTCTTTCTGCTGCCGCAGATATCAATATTTGCGCTTCTTAGTTTTATTAGCCTTACTATGGGCAAATGCAATCTTCATGGTAGGAGCTGCAGAATTTGGTCTTGATACTTTAGTAACAGCTTCAGTCAAAGCCTTAAGTGCAAATTGATTAATAGAAGTCCTTTCTTTTTTTGCAGCATTTTTTACTCCCAAATGTAAAGAGAAGGGTATGCGGAGAAGGATTTTATCTACCGGTTTTTTATTGTCTGACTCTGGAGGATCATTCGGCATAGGAATTTGTGCGCCTGAAACAATGGCTACTTTAAGATATTCACGCAACAGGTTTGGAATTATTTGAAGACCTTCTTCCAGAGTAGGTGCAAATGTAGAACATTCTGGTATCTCAGCCACTGCTACCCAATAACCTTTTTCCCCTTCCCAGTTCGACGCTTCGGTTGAGTAATGCCAAGGCAGGTTTAGATAGTAATCGACTTCAATATTTTTTTTACTCATTTTCTGCTGCCTCTAGAAGTTTAATTACCTTATTTACGTCTTTCGGATGGCATGTTTTTTTATTTCCATGGGGCTTAACTATGAGAATCGGCAGGTGCCCTGTCTTGCCAAAAACAAAATGCCAACCAACAATATTTTGCTCTACATACCCTAATAACTGAAGAATTTTTACTAATTCTGCAAATTTGATATTGGATTTGCTTGTCTTCAGTTTAACAAGCGGATTTTGCTTTTTAACCATATGTGCTTATTGAAGAATTGCTATCGTATATGATATCATTTTAGGGGATTGAAGGCAATTATTTTCGTATAAATCAATAAACTGATATGTCAGACAAGAGCGATTCACATTTAAATATAATCCAAACGAGAGAAACTGGGTTGTGTAATAGCTTACAGCTACTAGGCAGTGTGGTTATAGCTTATTCTGGCGGTGTTGATAGTTCCTTATTGGCTTATTATGCGCGTCGTGTTTTGGGCAGCAAAGCCTTAATCCTCATTGCCGTATCGCCCAGCCTGGCTCAAAGCGAGCTGGACTTTGCACGTCAGCAAGGCAAACAATTTTGCTGGGATGTACTTGAAATTGCTACTGATGAAGTAGAAAAGCCAGAATACAAAGCGAATAATGCAATGCGTTGTTATTTTTGCAAAACAGAATTATTTCAGTTTATGCAAAAAATTGCTCTAGAAAAGAATTTTAAATATTTAGCTTACGGCGCTAATCTCAATGATTTGGCTGATTTTAGACCTGGTCATCAGGCAGCCAAAGAATTTAAAGTGCTGAGCCCACTGCAAGAAGCCCAGTTAAGCAAAGAAGAAATTCGATATTTAGCCAAGCTGGCTGGATTACCGAGCTGGGATAGACCCCAGGCAGCTTGCCTGTCTTCACGCTTTCCTACTTTTACTCCTATTACCCCGGATAAATTATCTCTAGTAGACAGAGCAGAATCAGCCTTGAAATCGCTTGGACTGAAGCAAGTGCGGGTCAGACATCATGACAATGAAGCACGTATAGAAGTTGGTGCTGACGAATTGGCAGTTTTCTTGGCCAATAAAGACCAACAATCAATTGCTACTACTAAGCTCAAAGAATTAGGCTACAAAGAAGTAATAATTGATCCCGAGGGCTATAGACAAGGTTCAGCCAATATAATCAGGCATTAAAATCCGCTGGCGAGAAGAGAAAAGGCAAAAATTGGACAAAGATAGAGTAATCAAGCTTTTAGACAAATTATCCAAAGGCAAAATTGGCGCTGAGCAAGTTTATGCGGAATTGCAAGATTTACCATTTAAAGATCTGGGTTTTGCGCGCCTAGATACGCACAGAGCCATGCGGCAAGGCTTGCCCGAAGTAATTTATTGCCCCGGTAAAACAACCAAACAAATAATTGATATAGCTAAAACTTTAACTAAAAACCACAAAATTATTGTGGGCACTAAGTGCAGTAACGAAATTGCAGCAGCGGTAAAAAAGGAAATGGCCGAAGTTAAATATTATCCAGAAGGCAAAATATTGCTCTGGGGAGAAATGCCTAAAAAGGCTAAATTTGATTTTGCAGTGAGCATTATTACCGCTGGCACCGCAGATTTACCCATTGCTGAAGAAGCCAGTCTTTATTTGCAAGCGGCCGGTGTATCAGTAAAAAGATTGAATGACGTAGGCATTGCTGGTCTGCACCGTTTAGTTGATGAATTGCCAAAGCTAAGAAAGGCAAACGTTAATATAGTAGTAGCAGGAATGGATGGGGCTTTGCCTGGCGTAATAGGTGGCTTGGTGTCTGCGCCAGTTATTGCTGTGCCTACATCAATAGGCTATGGCGCTAGCTTTGCTGGTATAGCACCGCTGCTAACCATGCTCAATAGCTGCGCAGCTGGTGTGACAGTAGTAAATATAGATAATGGCTTTGGCGCAGCAGTGGCTGCTTTACGTATTACGCAAACAGGTAAAAAATAAAAAGGGGCAAGAAAGACGAAAATCAAAGGAGACCGGGGTGGGTTAGACCCCGGTTCGATTGATTTATCTCCCGATTGCACAGCCCGCAATGGGGCTGCGCAGCCGGGGGCCGGACTACTCTTCTTCGAAGTCGAAGGATTCGCCGGCGGCGGGCTTTGGCTCCTCGATGAGCAAGACGTCATCGGGGCCGGGCTCAATGGTGTTAATCACCACGTGCCCGTCTGCGGGCTGGCCGTTCTGGTCGGGCAGAGTGGCGTTAACGACCGACACCGGCTCGAATTGCCCGATTGGAACCGCATTGCTCTGCGTGACCGCGTTTTCCCCGTCATCGGAGCCACTTGCGCAGATCATGACGACTTCCGGCTCGGGGGGATTGACGACATTCCCCGCCGTGACCTCGACCCCGATGTCTCCCAAGGTGGTTGCCTTGTGAGTGCGGGGTGCGTAAACAAACCCGCCCAAATCGGTCGTATTCGACAAGTCGACGATCGGTTCCCCGGTGCTGGTCGCCGACGCCTCTGTGGTGGCAGTGGTCGTGGGCGGTGTGGTCACGTTCGTCGCGGACTCAGTCACGGTCGACGGTGTCCCCAACAACGGGACCTGAACGTTCACGTGAATCGTGATCGGTCCGGTGGTGGCGGTACCTCCCGACGGGGACATCATCGGGGAGATGGTGTTGGTAGGGGAAGCGGTGTTGGACGGAGACACGGTGTTGGTAGGGGACACCGTTGGCGATGACGTCACGTTCGTCGGTGACATCCCGGCCGGAGGCGGAGCCGAGGACGG
Organism: Candidatus Melainabacteria bacterium; assembly: GCA_963845445.1. Lineage (GTDB taxonomy): Bacteria > Cyanobacteriota > Vampirovibrionia > Obscuribacterales > Obscuribacteraceae > JABDBL01. The sequence goes on from CAWJSE010000003.1 coordinate 781,246, forward strand.
GACAACCACCACCGTCGGCGGCGGTGCGCTCGTTACCTGTGGAGGCTGGTTGACGATGCGCTGCACGAAGATGATCCGCCGCCGGCGCAGTCGTCGTCGCGGCCGTCCGGGGTCGCCCTGAGCGGCGGGTTGCGGTGCGGGCTCAGGTGCGGGTGCCGGTTCAGGTGTCGGCCCCGGCAACGGAGCTGGATTCGGAGGAGGAGGCGGCGTCTCGGGGTGGCGCTCACGGCCACCGAACATGATAGCCACGAACGCCAGCGCCAAGGCGAAGTAGAACAGCGCGTCAATCACGGTGACGGGTCCGAACGGAGTGTTAATCATTGATCTGATTCTTTCAGTTAAAGACGGCCCGCGGCGAAGCGTGCACCAAGCACAGTCCTTACGCAACGGGCTCATGTGTGTGAAGCAACGAAGTTTTGGCTTTTTGTCTTGCCGGCGCGGCTTGCCCGACTTTTGCCAGGTACTCGCCGCGCCGCCTACGGAACGACGACGATTTCAGCGACCATGCCGCGGCTGACACGGGACCAGGATCTGCTGCCACTGCGGCACCGTGTAGTAGTAATACACCGGTTCGCTTGGAGTTGGCGTTGGCGTAGTCACAGTTGGTATCTGCGGCGTCGGCGTAGGCGCGGTCGTAGGCGCTGGGGTTGGTGCTGCCGTGCATTGGCAAGTCACCTGAAGCACCACTGGCGGCGGCGTCGGCGGCTGCGCCAACACATTGTTATTGTTGACGATGTAGGGCACCGGGGCCGGCGGGGCGGAAGGAGCAGGCGCCATCAGCAGGTTAGCGATCGCTTGCGCGATCACAGTCAACTCGGCCGGAATCGATTGGGCGTGGCGGCAATGCTCATCGTGTTGACACTTGTCGAACTTGTGCTTGTCGCGCCTGCGACAAGGCTCGTCTTTCTTCTTCTCGGTGATATTAGTGTTCGTGGGTGCAGGCGTCGTAGCCGCGGGTGCAGGCGTCGTGGCCCCGGGAGCGGGCGTCGTAGCCGCGGGGGCGGGAACCACGTGTCTCTGGCTCCAAAATGCCGCCGCTACAATGGCGAGCACCAAGGTCCAAAACAGTCGGCGGTAAATGTCGTCGCGCATCGGACTCTGTCTCCATCGAAAGCCAATCCATCCTCGTTGCACCTTACCGCATGCGCGGTCAGTCAGACCCTCAGAAGTTCCGGATTGCTGACGCAACAATCTGGAAAATCTTTTTTCATTTAAATGAGAGGGTCTTAGGTGCCTTCGGTGGTTTGTGTACGAGAACGGATTCGTCTTTATATTGAAGTTTTTATTTCGGGACATCAAGTGTAAAAGTATTGAAGAATACAAAAAATGAAATGCTTGAAAATGTCATCAGTTCTTGATAACCGCTCTTTATCCTGAGGTCTGGTGCATCGGATAAACACTATTTAACGCAATTCCAGTATATTAAGTTTCTTCTTGACAGCTTGCATAGCTCCGCTAGCGGCCTAAATTTCCAAGGGAGGTAAGCCTTCGTCCAACGCAGGTATGACAACCAGAATTTAATGTGCATTAAGCTGGTCGTTTGATATTCTTGGGTAGAGTGAATTTATTTTTTCTCTCCTCGGTCATCAGCCAGGGGAGAAATTCTTTTAGGTCTGGTGGTGCTCTGCCGGGTGTTTTTGAACATTCGTTAAAGTAATCTAGCAACAAAGCTTGTGGATTGAGTCCATTAACCTGCCATGTCTGGAAGACAGTAAATAATTTAGCCGCCAATTGACCAGACCATTCTTTGCCACTACCGTAGCTGTTCTTGCGATTAATGACCAGATTTCTGAGTAATCTTTCGGCCCGGTTATTGTCTAGGCTAATACGCGGGTCAGTAAGAAATACTGTTAGGCCAATCCAGTGTGTCATGAAGCTTTTTAGTATTGTCTTTTGCTCTTTATGCAAATCTGGCTGTTCAAGCTGTGATTGCCAAAGTTGCTCAAGTTTTTTCACCTGCTGTTCAACCGCTAGATGGGCGTCATTCCAAGGCTGTCCTGATTGCCACAGAGCCGTTCGTTTATGATTAAGAGCAAACAATATTCCTATTTCGCTAAGCCATTCTTGGGACCATTCTTTCAAGCTTGGTATGCCCTGAAAGACTTTGAGGATATCTCGTCTTTGGTGAACCCAGCACCAGGCATTTTTGATAGCTGGATTTAAAGTCCAGTAGCTCTTCAGTCTGTCAGTTAATAATATTCCTGTAGAACCGCCAAAGAAGTCTTTAGGCACATCTTTTGAACGGCTTTTATCTAGCAAGTAAACGACAGCATCCAAGCTGGCGAAAAGCCAGAACCACCATTGTTTGTCATTTCTGAGCCCATTATTTTCTTCAAAGACGCGCCAGGTGGACTCATCTGCATTCCACAGGTCTGCGCCGCGGCAATGATTGACTATTTGTTCATACAAAGAGGCAAGCAGTGTGTCTATTATTTTCATGCCGCCTGTGACTGTACCGGCGGATAGATGTAAACCGTGCAAAGCCAATTCTTGTAAAACCCGTTGAGTTGGCACACCAAACATATATTTCCAGACAAGTAAATATACCCAGAGAGAGTTGCCGATTGTGGTGCGTGGATACAATTTAGGAGGAGGAGGGGCTTTTAATATGACTTTGCCTTTGCAGTCGCATTGGCTGACCAAAATTCTTTTGCGACACACCCGTATATATGGTTTAACCTCTACCTCTGCTATTTCGCTGTCATCAGTTTTTGATACTAGGCGATATGGTTTGTTACAAATATCACAGGCACACTTAGGCGGGTCAAGAAATTCCTCACGTTGCTCAAGGTTACTTCTATCGCTGCGCCCATGACCATTACCTGGTCCGCATTTTTGACCACGTTTACGTTTTTCTTGTTCTGGTTCAGAGGCTAGTTTTAATTCTTGTATGGGGGCAATAGCCAGGGAGTCAGCCGTTTCAGTCTTGCGACCAAATTGGTCTTTTTGGAACCAAGCGATTCTTTTATTTGCGTTTTCTAATTCTTCTTTTAATTGTTGTATTTCCTGCTCCAGAGCTTGTTTTTGTTGACAGAAAGATTCTGTGGCAGCAATACGGCTTCTTCTAAGCCTTTTATTTTCTTGTCTAAGCTGCAAAATTTCTTGTTCAAGCTGCCCAATCTTTGCTTGGAAAGCAGATGCTTCAATCTGCCTAGCGGTTCTTTCATTCCTCAGCAATTGCAGCAGTGCCGGTACATCGTTATTTACTAGCAGTAACTCAACAAAAGAGCTCGTCCGAGCGCTATTACTATTCGATCCCTGCAAGTTACTTTCTTTCTAGTAAAACAACCTCATTTATTTAAACTCCACCTCTCCAAAATGCCAAGACCTCCTAACGTATATGCCTGTAGCTTCTTCTTGACCTTGCCAAGCCTACCTCTACCGAAGGCTTACCAAGGGAGAAGGAATAACGTAACTTGCTCAAAGCCGTTAGCAAGCCACTTTAATGACGCATACTAGGTATGCCTCCTTATAGTTAGCGCCACTATGCTTATGCCTTTATTTTCTTAGGCACTAACGATTACTGGTCTAAAACAAAAAAACTAAGAATACGGTGGTCATTTTGATGGGGCCACCTCAAGACTATAAATATTCAAATGCGAATGGGCTTAGAATAAAAATTTTAGACATTCAGTGCCTGGATGCACCAACTAAGGATCGGTTCTCTAAAGACAAATATAGGTAATCTGCAGAACGGCAATCTAGAGATTGGTGTTCTGCAGATTACCTGAGCGCGTCGGGGCATTATGAGAATTACGGCCAGTTTAGATTGAACCGGTCTAACACTACATATTCGTAGCCGCCGCTCGTAAACTGGACGTAGGTGGTGACGAAGCCTTTGCCATCTCCCACGGTGGCATCGTAATCACCAAGGAATGGCGGCTGTTCTGGAGCATCCGAAAGGCTAAAGGGTGCGGTCGAAAGCTCCACCGGTTGGAAAAAGCTTACGCTTGTCCCATTCACTAAGCCAACTGTAGCCCAGCGGCTGATGAGCTGGCTCTGGGCGTCTTGGCGGTACCACGATATTCCCAACCTGCCGTCAGGAGAGAATGCCGGAGCAATGTCCCACTGAATGTCTGCAGTACCTGGTACCGTAAACTGTTGCTTTGTTGTCCAGGTCTGAGTTTTGTAATCCATTACTGTCAATATACCAGATGTCCCTTCTCCTGGTACGTTCGAAACATCGTTCCAGGCCAGGACTATGTCGCTGTTTACTGGATTTACCACGACCTGTGGGAAGCTATTGGTTCGAGGTTCGCCCAGTACTCCCACATCGCCGTCGTCGCCTTTGCCATTGAGCAATTCAATAACCTGCGGTGCACTAAAATGAGCACCGCCGTCGTGTGACACCACCATTGATTCGTTGGCAATGCCAGAGTTGGCGTCAATGGCGTAATAGAAGATGTAGATGCTGTGATCGCTGCCCACCACCACTTGAGCGCCCTGAGTTAAATCATTGGGCACCGCTGCCACCGGGCTTTGCCAAGTCACTCCGTTAACGGAGCGGCTGAAATAAATGCCATTGGGAAGGGCATTGTTTACAGGGCCATTCTCCTGGGCCTTATAAACAGCGTATACATTGCCCTGTCCCGCACCAGACCAATTGTCGACGGTAATGTCGGGCTTGTCCACCGCGTAACTGGGAGGAAAACCCAGGGCGGCATTTACCGGTGTAGAGAATGAGCTACCTCCATCCAGAGAATATGCCACCATTAGCTGATTGGTGACTGGATTCTGCCCTGGCAGCGCTGCCAAATAAACGATGTTGCTCTTTGTATCCACCGCTAAAGATGGATCCCCCCAATCGCCCACAGCACCATTTAGATGCTCTTCTGGATACCGAAACGAATTTCCACCATCAGGCGAGATGCCGAATGCGGTTTCATGGGGCTGCTGACCCGGCGGCCCTACTGTGCCCAGGCCGTTGTTGGCTAACACAATATGTTCTGTGCCGCCATACCAAACGGGCACCATGGTCGTTTCATCACCCTCGCCAACCCACACGAATTGAGAGACCGTTATCGTCCCGGCTTTTGGAGGAGGAGGGCTAGCCGCTTTGTGCCTGTGCTTTCCATGCATTAGGGGTGACTGGGACTTGTGCGTTTTATGCGGTACCGGCGGATGAGCAGTCCCAGCCCCTTTATGATTGGCTTGGTGAGACGTGCCACTCTTGTGTGGCGGGTGGTGCGGCAGGTGCTGTGTCCGGTGATGCGGCGGCTTGCTAACGTCTTCAATATTATTCAAAGACTTGACGAGCCACCCAGTAAAAGCGTGAGAGAGGAGCGTCCTAGGCTCAAGCTCGGTGAGCTGAGGAGCAAACTTGTTTCGCTTCATCGTAGTTTTCCTTTGCTGCTTTGCAAAACATCGAGGTGATCGCACGCGGGAAACTGTCGCAGTATGTCTCAAGGTTCCAGCTCATATCCAACAAAAATCCGCTGTAGTTAGGGCATAACTAAGTCCATACACCTCTGCCTCATCGTTAGATGAGCTGAAGTGCTAGTGACTGTGGTTATGGTGGATTGATGGATTGGATTCTTTTGGGCCACAAGACAAACTGAAATGGAACAATTAAATCTGACATTTTCAGTCAAGCGAAGTCAAGGGATAGAATTTTTATACCTAAACGAGAGAAACAACCGTTAAAGTAACGGCAAATTCGCGACCCTTGTTAAGTTGGGATCTAAATACTGAGTAGATTAAACAAAAATTTCAATAATTTTATTAGATTAAGGCTGAGAAATAGCTAGCGCAGCTCGTATAGTATGATAACCGGCTTAAGCTATTTCTACATCTACGCGTTTGTCATAACGACCGGCAGCAGCACGAATGAGTAGGCGTAAAGCAGAAATTGTTCGGCCTTCTTTGCCAATAAGACGTCCGGTGACAGAGGGGTCACAAGTTACAGTGACACGGCTGCGTCCAGGATGCAATTCTTCTCTTTCAAAATGCAAATTACCGGTGTCATTATCGCGGGCAAGCACGCGAAAAATATATTCTGCTAATTCTTCGGGCGCGGTCGAATTACTTAATTCGCTTTTGCCGTAAGTTGGGCGGCGGCGTCTCTTTTAAAAGGCTGCCCACCATCTCGCTTAGTTGTGCTCCGGTTTTCGTCCATTTTTCCACAGCTTCTTTGTTGATTTTCAATTCTTTTGAAAGGGGATTGTAATAGCCAACTTCTTCAATTGGCATGCCATCGCGACGTTTGCGATTGTCTACAACAACTATACGATAATGCGGCGCTTTAGGGCCCCCAACTCGTTTCAATCTAATTTTTACCACTAAAAATTCCTTCTTTTGCCATTAATTACTGCCTACGCTTAGGCAGAACATTTCGGTAAGCCTTACAAATCAGACCACCGGGGTAGAAATTTAATTTTAGCAGTGATCTTGCAGCCAAGAGCCTTCAATATTCAATTTCTTAACGGAATAAGATGAATCAGAGCTAAGCTTATCTGTTGTAAAGTAGGCAATGTGTTCTATTATTATTTCAATAATCCAAGACGCACTAGTTTTTGGGCTAATTCGTAAATGTCCCTTTTGCTTCCATCCTGGCGAATTCCTATTGCTATGACCAAAACTGTTATTTCACCCTTATCTATTTTGTAAATTATCCGATACCGTTGCCCAGCAGTCCTTAAACTGCGCAAACCCGTCAGCTCTCCAACGAGGGGTTTACCCTGTTTTTCTGGTTCGTCCTTTAAGCTGTCAATACGCTCAATAATTTTTTCTCGTAATCGGCGATCTGATATACCAGCTAGCATATCTTGGGCAGTTTTCGTTAAAGAGACTTTCCAAGTCAAGCTAACAAACCCAGCTCTTTTTTTACCTTTTGCCAGGGTTTTATTTTGCCCGACTTGGCTTCTAATAAGCTCTGCCGCAATAGCGGCATTAGTTCTTCATCACCCATAATTTCTAAAGTCTCTAAAAGGGATTCATAGAAGTCCCAAGACATTACAGCTAGAACTGGCTTGCCCCGCCTAGTCACTGCAATAGCACCTAATTCTGGCTGATTTTGCAAAGTTTCTGGCAAATTGGTTAACTTGTTGCGCGCCTCTATAATGGGAATACTTCGGTTCATAATGTTTTCTCAAGTAGTACTTATTAGCGTACGTCTATCCGTACACTTTGTCAAGATTTTAAAAACTTAAACCCTTAGCCTACTAAATGCTGACTTTGCGCCTATCGTCCAAAAGACTCTCAGTCAAATTAGTCTCAATGCCAATATCTGTTTAACTAGGTGCCGTGCGCGTTTTAAAGCCTGCTCTATACTAGACTAGCAACATGTAATTCGTTCTCTTCCGATGAACTAAGGCCAACTATCTTCAGGCAGATTCTCGCAAAGACGAAGACCTAGAACGAATGCCTTGAATGTACTTCGTGAGTACAGCCAGACTATCTGGAGATAGTCCATCGTCCATAGCCTGATTGCCAACGCCAAAAAGACGAACCACAGGACTGCCGTCTCCGCCGCTGTTACTTCAATTGAGGAATTAAATTTATCGAAATATCTTTATATTGATTTGAACGTCTAACTTGCCCCAAGCTTTATCTGCAGTTATGGCAGGCTTTTTTAAGCTTTGCGCCAGAGCTAAGCAGGCACGATCGCCCATAGATAGACCTGTTTTAGAAGTATTCTTTATTAAAACAGCAGCATCATACGCGTTCTGACTATCGAAAGGAATGACAGTCAAACCAAGACTATTAACAGTTGATAGAGCCATTTTCTCGGGCATGCCATGTTTGATCAGCTGAGCAATTACTTCAGAAAAGTTGACAGCGCTCATAACCCCTTTATCAAGGTACTTTTCAATAGTTTTAGACCCTGTTTCTTCTTTCAATATGGCAAGAATAGCAGAAGCATCAAAAACGATTTCATTCATGGAGTGCTTCTTGCCGCCGCTCGCTTATTAAACTATCAGTTAAATTGACATCAGACTTTATGTATTGTTTCACCAGCTGGCGAGCGCGCTTTAGCGCGTGCTTCACACTGGAAATATGCAATTCGTCTTTGTCTAAGCGCAGAATAACTTCATCACCAGCTTTTATGTCTAAAGCCTTTCTGTACACAGCCGGTATGACTAGCCGACCATTTTCGTTGATTTTTGCCCTATGTTCTTGCATTTGTCATATTTCTCATAATCTGACATAAACATCATAACATGACATCAGGAGAGATAAACCAAATTATTTGGCTAGCTGAGCTACAGAAACAAAGCTGACCCGAAATTGTGGTTGGCGCGGCTGCGCTAACTTGCAAAAGGCAATTTAATTTGCGCTTAGTACTAAATTATTCATTAAATGTGGTGGCATCACTTAGGCTAAATAAATATCTAATGGACTCGATGCTAAGCTCAGTGAGCATTTGAAAAATGGCTAGTCAATCGGTTTTTCACATTTTTGCCAGTTGCAATGAGTTACAATTGCTCGCCTTATATTAGTAAAAATAAAGAGCCTTTAATTAGTATCCATCGAAATCCCGGAAACCGAAGAATAGTCAGTCCCACAACAACAAATAGCATCGCCGCCACCGCGGTTCATCGCTCGCGTTGTAAGAGGCGGTGGGAATCGCTTGCGTGCATCTATGGGTGCGCGTAACCTGACTACGAGTTCCTGGATGGCTCCGGAGGTTCACATGCTTCGCTTCGCAGTCGGGTCTAGCAAATCGAGTCGTGATCCTGGCGTCCCGGCGCGCATTGCGCGCCAGCCCCGTCGTCGCATCAACAGGGCCAGTCGTTTTCAATTGGAGGTCCTGGACGATCGCATCGTTCCGACCACTTTCACGGTCACCAATCCAGGCGACGGCCTCGGCAGCATCGCTGCCGAGATTAAGGCGGCACTTGCGGCCGGACCGGGCAACACCGTCAACTTCGACCCGTCCATCACCAAGGTCACCTTGGTGAGCACGAGCACCGCGAATAAGTCTGTGCTGATCGATGGTGGCGGGGATGTCACCATCAACACCGCCAATCATACCTTCCTCTCCGTCACTGGCTCGGGGACGGCCGTGAGCCTGACCGGGTTGACCCTTACGGGTTCCGGCGGTTTCTCTCTCATCAATGTCGCTGCCGGGGCGACCCTCACCGAATCCAACGTCGATAACGTCGGTGCCCTGAACGCCAGCGGGGCCCCGATCGGTTACGGACTGCAGAACAGCGGCACGTTCATCGCCGCTGGGGGCGTCACGTTCGACACCCTTGCCTACGGATTCACCAGTTCCTCCACCGGCACCAACCAGGTGCTCAACAGTACCTTTATAAATGATCATCTCGGCATTCAGACCGCTGGTGCAACGACCATCAGCGGGGCTACCTTTAATGGCGATTTCCAGGCCATTGTCGCGCAGTCGGTGCGTAACGCCACCGTTAGCATCGCCCAGTCCACCATCACCAATTGCGGTTTCGGCGGCATGGGGAACCCCTATGCCATTACCACCGCTGGGGATCCTGCTTCCCGCTTCGTGATCACCGGACTCACCGCCACGGCTAACCACGGAGGCGCGCTCTACGCCTCCAGCGGCGGAAGCCTAGACGTCAGCAACAGCTTCATCGCGAACAACAATATCGCGTTAGTCGGCATCATGGGTGGTGGCAGCCCGCTCCTGGTGAGCGGTGTCACCGCGGTCACCTTCAAGGGGGTGCGGATCTCCGGCAACGATTTTACCGGCGGGCAGGCGTCGCTCGCCGTCACGGTCCCAACCGGTGGCACCTTCGTTGGACAGTACCTCTCAGTCGACGGCAACACCGCTCATTCTGGCAGTGGCGGGGTCCCGGCCTCTGGTGGCATCTACTTGGTCGGCGCGAACGTCACCCTGGTTGACTCGGTCATCACCGGCAACTCCGGCGCTGTGGTCGGCGGCGTGTCCTTGCGCTTGCCCAATACCAACACCACTCTCCTGGGCAATCTGACGATTGTCGGCAACACCGCCAATGTTTCGGGCGGTGGCGTTGGTACTGGCGGGCTCGCGGTCTCGTCTTCTGGTGGCGTCGGAGGTTGGACGCCACCCCCGGTCATAAACACTGTCGTGGCGCTGAACACAGTGGTCGGCGGTACGATGTATAACAGTCCCGACGTCTACGGCACTTTCGCCGGCAGCTTCGATTTCATCGGCGACGCGACGCACGCGATCGGATTCACCCACAACTGCATCGTCGGTGGGGGAAATCCGATGCTCGGTGCCCTCCAATCGGCCAATAACACCGCCTATGCGATCGCCAGCCTCGTCACCCTGCCAGTGCTCGAGGGGAGTCCGCTTATCGGCGCGGGTACTCAGGTCGGCCTCGGCGTCTATGCCAATGAAGCGTCCATAGAGGGAATCGCTCGCCCGGTTGGCTTCCCCGTGATTATTGGCGCTTCGGCGCTGGTAGTTCCCAGCGGGCCCGACGACTTCTTCCGCCTCAAGTAATCCCCGTCCACGGCTCCGGCCAAACTGAGCGTCAACAACGGCGAGGAGAGCAAAACTCCTATAGCCGTTAACGTCAATCGGTAGGTGACTAACTGCCCCCTCACTTGGTAGCTCAAGTAGAAAAAGGGCTCTAGAGAGTAGTTACGGAAGAACGATGCCGTGGCGGAGAACAGACACCCCATATGTATACTCCGCCACGTGCTTTCTAAATTTTCTGGCTCTATTTTTTTGAGCTGCCCCCTCTTTTCTTCCCTGAAGTCCTGCGAAGGGTCAAGACCTGTATTTTTTGTAATTTTTGCTCAATTACATTCAATTGTGGTAAATAATGTCATGGGATATATCTTCCAAACAGGGGTTGGTGTTTAACAAGATTTCCATTCCCTGTTTTGGCTTGTTTTCTATTACCGCAAATCAATCATGAACTGCAAAGCTTGCCCTAGGCTAATCTCGGCCGCGCTTTACATACAATCTTTTTATTTCTTTTTCTTTTTGTAGTAGCCGCCACCGGGGCCGCCAAAAGGAAGACCTGGAAGCTTAGCGGACGAAGCTTTACCGCCCGGCTTTTGCATGCCCATTTGCTTGGCCATTTGTTGTGCTTTCAATCTGTTTGCAGGAGTGTCTAAATCAGCCAGGCTATTTGGAGATAGTCCATTGCCCAAAGCTTGGTTACCACCGCCAAGAAGACCGGCCAAAGGATTTCCGCCACCTCCACCCATGCCGAAACCACCCAATAATTTACCGAATTGCTTGAACATACTGCGCATTTGTTCAAATTCATTGAGCATTTTCCCTAACTGATTTTCTTTCAAACCAGAGCCTTTTGCAATGCGGCGACGGCGGCTCATATCAATAATTTGCGGTTCTATGCGCTCTTTTTTGGTCATGGAGTTATAAGCAGTTTCATAAGCTTTAAACATGGTTTCGCCTTGACTGGCAATTTGTTCTTGTTGACTGGAATTTATACCTAGCATGCCACCGATGCCCATCATTTTCATGATGTCGCCCATTGAACCCATTTTCTTAACCATACTTTGGGTTTTGATGAACATTTCTAGAGTAAACTCGCCTTGCATCATTTGCTTAGCAACTTTCTCTGCTTCTTTTTCATCTATGGATTGCTGTGCTTTTTCTACAAAAGAAACTATGTCGCCCATACCGAGGATGCGACTGGCTATCCGATCTGGATAAAAAGCTTCTAGAGCTTCTAATTTTTCACCAGTACCAATAAATTTAATTGGTTTGCCAACCGCTTCGCGCACCGAAAGGGCAGCGCCACCGCGAGCGTCACCGTCTATTTTGCTGAGAATAATGCCAGTAACATCAAGCTGGGTATTAAATGTTTCAGCTACATTTACCGCTTCTTGTCCAGTCATAGCATCTATAACCAATAGTTTTTCTTTGGGTTTAAAGGCTCGTTCAAGCAATAAAACTTCTGCCATCAATTCGCCATCTATTTGCAGTCTGCCAGCGGTATCTAAAATCACTGGATTTAAGTTTTCTTGGCGGGCTAATTCAATTGCTGCTTTACTAATATCAAATACATCTGAACCTGATTCTTGAGCATAAACAGGTACGTCTATTTGTAATCCTAATGTTTTCAGCTGCTCAATAGCAGCTGGTCTTTGGATATCGCAAGCAACTAGAAGGGGCTTATTGCCATCATTTTTTAACTTTAATGCTAATTTAGCACAAGCAGTTGTTTTACCTGAGCCTTGCAATCCTAAAAGCATGAGGACAGCGGGGCTGCCATCAGCATTTGCTTTAATATCAATACTTATATTTTCGCCACCTAATACGGTGACCAGTTCATCGTGGACAATCTTGATAAATTGTTGTTCGGGCGTAACAGAAGTGATTACCTCCGCGCCCAGAGCCTTTTGGCGCACACCACTAATCAAAAGCTTGACCACTTTTAAGCTTACATCAGCTTCTAGAAGTGCCCTTCGCACTTCTCGTATAGCTTCTTCTATATGCTCAGCATTAAGTTTGTTATCACCGCGGATAACTTTGAAAGCGCCATTTAAGCGATCTGTAAGCGTGTCAAACATAGAGGTTAGTCTAACCTAGACTTATACTTTGCAGCTTATTTGCCCAAGCAATTTTTATAATTATTGTTGTTCTGATTAAGCACCAAAAAAACCAGCTAGCGCAGCTCGCGCCATCAAAAAGTGGCGTTTAATACTAAATAAAGAACTAAATTATAGCTAAGCAACTGTGTGTTATTTTCTGGCTTCTCGGCTGACATTCGCACTAGCTTAGATTTATCTGTTTTCAAGTAGCATTAACCAATCGCTTATTCACTTAATGAAAGATAGCCAGGAAAATTACAAAGCTTGACTGGACAAAATGTATTTGTCAGGGTAGGGGAGTCTTTCTTTCTCAATTCCCCGGGCATATTTAATACTTCACTACACATCCCTCACCACAAAATATACATACCAAGGCTGTTTATTCGCAGTGTAGTTTGTAAGTGGTGTGGGCTGAGTGCCGGGTGAGGAGAGGAAAGATAGCCTACGTAATCCTGGAAAATTCTGCGCACAGTGCAGAAGCCAGGATACTTTGTTTTCCACATTACAGCGTGCTGGACAAAGTACGGGTGCACACTCGGCGTAGGCTATGAGGTGTCCCTGAGCTCCGGGAACAGGTAAATGTTGTCTCCTCATTTGCTTGTTCGGACGCACGGAACCAGGGACATCTCTTGAATTTGCAAGAGTAATAGCGGGGGAACTGGGATGCAACGCGGATTTTCCCGAAACGGAAAGTCCTCACCCTGGACGGCGCAATAAATGGTTGCCTCTCCCTATTAATTCCCTTGCCCCTACCCACGCCCCGGTAGTTGCCGCTTCATTTCTTCACGCCAGAGGTTCAAATCCTCTCTGGGAAACGGGGTAGGTTTTTTCTCCGCTTGGGGCTGAAGTTCTGCTGGTGGAACACCCCACTGTTCTTACCGCTATCGTAGGAACATTTGGGGAGGACGAGGGTTCAAGTCCCTCCAGCCCCGCTAACTGTCCCTAGATAATAAACAATAGAGCGTGTAAACAGACTCCGGACGAGAGGAGTAGGGTTACCTCCTACTCTCCGGCTCCTGGTCGGGACTCACACTCTAGCGTTAAAATCCAGGGACAGCTTTTTCTTTTTTTTTGTTTACTCCTGGGCAAGATTTTTTGATTGATCAAACAATGTTCGGCCAGCTGTAGTGAGCAGATCGATAAAAATGCGCTCTTCTGAAATCAGCTCTGGGAGCGGAGAGGTTATCTGCTTTAGGATTGCTAATTTTTTTGATTCTGTTTGAGGATAGATAAAGTGCGCTTTCTGATTCTCATGTTAGGGGAAAAGTCATTGAGGGACTTAACGGCATAAGGAACAATTCTCCGAAATTCATTAGACAGGGAGAGTTCGATTCTGGAGATTCTCTACTGAAATTTTTTCGGTATCGGACATGACAATTCCTCATTAACTATCAACTAAGCCTGATTCTTTGCGTCTCTTGGATAATGTTTTTTGTTTCAATTCGTCTACCTTTAATTTTTCATTGTATGTCTGGTCCTCTTGCTCCTCTTCGGCAAGTCCGTATAAGACCCGCAGAAACACAGGCGGCAAACAAACAGTTGTGCCATGGAAGTGTTTTAAGAGCAGTAAGCTTTTCTTATCATATGAGACCAGGTAATCAGCCTTTGATTCGTAAGCAGCAGCCAAAAATTTGTTGTCAGCTGCGTCTATTTCATCTAGCCTTGTCGATTCATAGGCGCCTGGAATGCGGAGAGCGATTTTTCCGATAATCGTTATTAGGTCAAGTATAATGTTTTCTGGGATTTCCTTTTCGATAAGCCTTGCCACCAGTTCTCCAAAAATTTGTGGCGACATGACTAAGGTAAAAGCACCGGCGCGCCACATTGAAAGTATTTGTGATGAGCTACCCAGCTTGTCTTTACTAAGTAGCCCGGCAATAAATACTGATGTGTCAATAACGGCTTTAGGCATTAGCGTATTTCTATTTTTGGTTCAAAGTTTTTTCGGACTGCGACGAGTTGTGCAGTCTTTCCCTCATAGCGTCAAATTCTGCCCAAATTTCCTGAGAGGATTGGGGTGGAGCTGCCATTGCTGCTGTTAATCCGTGAGAAATTAATTTGTCAGCTTGCTCCAGAGCTTTTTTTGAGGGAGGGGCAGTTTCTTCTTCTTCCTCGACTAAAAGGATCTCGTTTGACTCACATCTGAAGAAAGTGCAGAGTTTGGCTAAAGTTCCGAATTCGATTCCTTGACTTGCGCCTGTTTCTAAGGCGCTCAGCGTTTTCTGAGCAATACCGGTTGCTTGTGCTACATCCCGTTGGGTTAACTTTCGCATGGTTCGTAAATATTGCAAATTAGTTTGTATATATTTCATTGTTAATCCTCATTCCCTATATGCCCTCCACGAACCCTTATAAAGGATAATTAAAGTCGCATACTACTCTATTAATATCTTACACGGGGGTCGACAGCATTGTCAACAACTGGCAAGAATCAGCCGCTCTGGGGCCCAAACGAGTCGCAGCGCGACGATGTACGGCAGAGATAAAATCGTTCCTGCTAGGGAAGATTTTGATTTCTGGATGCTTTCAAGTTCCAAGGAGCGCGGTCTTCAATAAACTAAATGAATCCTTTGCAACTGTGTACAACTAGCGCTATGGCTAGCGAACGGCTATCTCTACTGGTGACATGCCAGCAATCTCATCGGATAATTCCGCTGCATAAATTAACCAAAAAGATTGATAATTACCTTTTACCATGGCTTCAATGGGTGGCGAAATAGCGGATAGGTCTTGCACTTTGCCATCTTCAGTTAATATCATGATGCTTGCTTGTTGCTGCGCACTGTCGGGATCATATTCGTAAGGGCGAAAATCGGTAGATTCAATGGCTATGTAATAATCAGGGTCTAGCCCTTTTTTTATCGCTAATTGACTGGCTGCTAGCTTCAATTTTTCGATAAGACTCTCTTCATTGCTATGTATACGCTTGGCCTTAAAAAGATGTCTGTTCAAAAAACGGCAGGAAAGATCAGCCAGAGTATGGTCTTTTGCCTGACACCAACGCTTAATGTGATACATAAGCAAAACATCGTCTAACAATAAATATTGCTCCACTGTTAGGTTTTTGCTATTAAAAAGCCAGGCTTGCATAGTTTCGTCCATGAAACAATTATTTTTATTTGCTTCCCAAGCAAATTTTGCTCTTTTTACTATGCTAGCAAGATGCCCGCGGGCAGCCAGATTTTTTCTATGTGAATAAACTTGCACATACATGGCGTAGCGAGCAAATAAATAATCTTCTACAGCGGTCTGTCCTTTTTTGCCAACAATCAAAATGCGATCTTGCTTTTCGTCTATCGCCATGGCGCTGGCTATTCGGTGCAAAGCAAATTGGCCATAGGCAGTACCGGTCATATAGCTGTCTCTTAAGAGATAATCACAGCGATCGCAATCAAGTTGACTAGAAATTAATTGCGAAACATATTTAGGCTTATATTTCTTTTGTAAGACTTGGACAACGTTATTAGCCAAATCAGGAAATGCTTTGTAATTATCTAAAACCTGGCGCACTTCTGTATCGCCTGCTATTATGCGGCAGCTCCAATCTTCATGATGATATTTGATAATTTTTTCGGTGACATGACTAAAAGGACCATGTCCCAGATCGTGCAATAACGCAGAAGCCAGGATTAAAGGCTTATATTTATCAATTTCGTCTTCATTGGCAGTCATACTTTCAAGAAATTTATAGGCAACGTACATAGCGCCAATACTATGCGTAAAACGAGAGCCTTCTGCACCCTGAAAAGTATAAGAAGTTACTCCCAATTGCTGAATTCTTCTCAAGCGTTGAAATTCTTTTGTGTCGATTAATTCAATAATGAGCTGTTCTTCGAGGATATTACCGTCGAGTACGATGTCTTGATGAACAGGATCAAGATAAGTACGCTTATGCAAATTCATTTGGCGACCCTGAGTGTGCTTTAGTCTTTCTTTTCGAAGAAAACAGGTAAAATCAATGATAACCAGGCAAATAGAATTATGCCACTAAAAAACAATCTTGAAGATTCGTGCAAGGCATGAAAAGAATTCCTGGCGCTGGCATGATCTGCAATCTGAGGCAATAAAGTTTCCATCTCTGGAGCTATAGAAAAAGCGAAATGAAATGCACAAAGACAACAAGCTGCACTGGCTATATATTGAATTATTTTTGACTGGGTAAATTTCCCATTCGATAGACTATCGATCGCTTCGGCTAAAAGCAAAAGAGCTGCAGCTCCAGCTGCCACCTTAGCAAAAATCAAAAATATGGGCGCATTTGCCGCTGCGGCTGCAGAGACTGTTAGTCCACCAGCTACACCGGCTTTCACCAAAGTTATGGCAGCCAGAACGATGGCTGCTGAGCCAGCAAAAAGAACAGACAAAGAGCTCAGTCGCAAAATCTTACCAGGCTTTTCGAGCCAAGCCAGCTTTCTGTTAGTTATTGGGCTTTTTTTCTTTGTTAAAGGCGGAAATGGTGCTTGCATAATTATCCAGTTCAATTGACTATGAGGTAGATTCTATCATCAGACACTGTAATCAATCAGTTGCAAAGGGAGAATGTAGAGCAATTGTGTAATCTTCGTCCTAATTTAAGGACTGTTCTCATGCAAAAAGACGAGGAGCAGACTAAAATTAAGTCTGGCGGCAAGAAGATATACAGGAGCATAAATTGAAACCAATCCGAGATATTGAAGTAGTCCCATTTCTACCGCCAGTCCTGGAGCCATTGCGCGAGCTTGCCTATAATTTGCGCTGGACCTGGGAGCACGAAATTATAAATCTTTTTGCTCGTTTAGATGAAGAATTGTGGGAGTCGTGTGGACACAATCCTGCTTTGATGCTCGGCATGATCAGCCAGGTAAGGTTACACAACAGAGCCAATGATGCTGGATTTATTAGCCAATTACAGCGGCTTTATCAAAAGCATCAAGAGTATATGCGAAACGAAAATACCTGGTACAAAAGGCAATTTAAGCCCTCCAATCAGACTATTGCATATTTTTCTGCCGAATTCGGTCTTTCTGAAGCTTTACCTATATATTCGGGCGGGCTAGGCATTTTGGCTGGCGATCATGTAAAAGCTGCCTCTGAATTAGGCTTGCCTTTGGTAGGTGTTGGCATTGTTTATCAAGAGGGATATTTCAGACAATATTTAACTCAGGATGGCTGGCAGCAAGAACGCTATCCCATGAATGATTTTTATAATTTGCCTATTTTGCAAGTAAAAGAAAAGGATGGCAACCCAGTAGTTATAGCGGTTGATTTTCCTGGGCGTAAAGTATATGCCCAAATCTGGCAAGCCCAAGTTGGCAGAGTGCCACTCTATTTACTGGACACAAATATTGCTTTAAATAATCAACAAAACGATCAAGACATTACCGATGCGCTTTATCACGGTGACTCTGAACTGCGCATGAAACAAGAAATTATCCTTGGTGTCGGGGGCATGAAGGCCCTCACCGCCCTTGGTATCACTCCTACTGTGTGCCATATGAATGAAGGGCATTCTGCATTCTTGGGTCTAGAACGCATAAGAATGCTAATTAAGTCTCAGAATATTTCCTTTATAGAAGCAAAAGAAGTAGCCGCCGCTGGGCAAGTTTTTACCACCCATACTGCGGTACCGGCAGGTATTGATAAATTTAGCCCCGATCTTATGGATCTTTATTGGGGCAATTTCTATCGCGAGATTGATATTTCTCGCGAAGAATTTTTAGCTCTTGGCCGAGCCGATCTTCACAATTCAGGCGAACCATTTAGTATGGCTCTATTAGCAATTAATCTCTCCTGCAAAAGGAATGCTGTCAGTAAAATTCATGGCGATGTGTCACGCAAACTATTTAGTGATGCCTGGCCCAAGGTACCCGTAGACGAGATTCCTATTTCTCATATAACCAATGGTGTCCATTCACGTTCTTGGATTTCGGGCGAAATTTGCGAACTTTACGAACGATATTTAGGACCACAATGGTTTGAAGATATAACCAATGAGCGCATGTGGAAACGAGCAGAAGAAATTCCAGACGAAGAACTCTGGCGTATCCATGAGCATCGCCGTCAGCGATTAGTGAGCTTTTGCCGCAATCGCTTCCGCAAACAATTAAGGGAGCAAGGCGCACATCCGGCAGAATTAAAAGAAGCCCTAGAAATATTAGATCCTAATATTCTTACAATCGGATTTGCCCGGCGCGTAGCAACCTATAAGCGGGCTAATTTACTTCTTAGAAATCCAGAGCGATTAGAAGCTTTACTCAACAATAAAGATTATCCAATACAGCTTATTTTTGCCGGCAAAGCCCATCCAGAAGATAATCCTGGCAAAGATTTGATTAGACAATTGGTGCGCTTTTCTCGTCAAAAAGAAATTCGCCGCCGTTTCGTTTTTCTGGAAGACTATGACATGAACGTAGCTAGATGGATGGTTGGCGGTGTCGATGTTTGGTTAAATACACCCAGACGTTTTCTCGAAGCCAGCGGCACAAGTGGTATGAAAGCCGCCTTTAATGGTGGCATAAATCTTAGTATTTTAGATGGCTGGTGGGATGAAGCATACGAAAGCGATGCGGGCTGGGCAATTGGCAAAGGCGAAGTTTATAACGACACTGAATACCAGGATGAAGTTGAGTCAAACGCTCTTTATGACTTGTTAGAGAAAGAATTGATACCAACCTATTATGACCGCGATGCGGAAGAATTACCGCGTACGTGGATTTCTCGTATGAAAACATCTATGAGTAAGTTGTGCCCGATATTTAACATAGAACGCATGGTGCAAGAATATGCTTTTAACATGTACATGCCAGCCGGCAACCTCAGTCAGGAATTTTTAGCTGATGGCGCGCAAAGGGCAAAGAAACTGGTTGAATGGCAAAATAAAATTCGTCGCTTGTGGCCGCAATTGCAGATAGATGCTATAGAGTCATCAGCCAATAGAACAATTAAAGTAGGCGATGATTTAAACCTTCGCGCCTGGATCAAATTAGGAGAATTGACGGCAGAAGATGTTTCTGTGCAAATTTACCATGGTTTGATTGATGCCAATGGCGATATCATGAACGGCGAAGTAGTGCCTTTGCAAATCACAGCAGAAAAGAAAGGGGCTTTGAGCTTGTTTGCCGGCACGATAAAATATTTCAAAAGTGGCAGACATGGTTACACTGTCAGAATATTGCCTAATAATGCTGATTTAAGCTCTCCTTTTGATATTAAGCTTATTCTGTGGGCTGCCGATCCAGTTAGTGTGACGGCATAACAAACCAAAAAATAATAGAAAACGAAAAATCTCCCGGGGTCACGTCGCGAGATGGCTTGGCGACCCCGGCAGGGCTAGGGACTGACACCGGCTGGCTACGCCTCACCGGTGGTGCCCATATCTAGAGACCATTCGTACATTCTCAAGAAATTCCGAGTCCAGACGGTTGGCTGTCTCTGACCAATCGCCTTTGGGCAATTCCGGAGCTTTCGTCAGAGGATCGAAGCTGGGCTCAGCCCGCTCGGACATCCAAGAAGATCTCTTGGACCTCTTCCCAAGGTTCCGAACCAAAGATCGGATCAAACTCCTCCTTGTGATCCTGTGGATTTCCGCTGAGGAAATAAATTTCAGTGTAGCCGCGTTTCCACCTCCTGGCAAAAACTTGCCAGCCAGAACCCTCAAAAATGAAACCCCGGCCTGGCCTGAAGGTATAGCCGACCAAGTCCAACCCCAACAGACTGGTCACCAAGTCAGGTATTGGACAGTCGTTGGGGTGAAGATAGTTTCCCGCCCAGTCGGCAAGCTCGGTGTCCTGGACGCGGTGGTCGTCCACGAAAAACACCATGAGCTTTGGCCACTTCCCTCCATCCAATCCTAACCGGATGCGGCTCCAGTTGCAGACGGTTTTGTACGGAACCCGCTTCTTGAACATGCTTTCCTCCAAGCAAACTCGTCCTAGCACAAAACCTTCCGTTATACTCAACGGATTGTACTGGGCTTTTGTGCTCAATTCTTGTAGTTGCTGTTTGAATTGCCTCAGGTGAGATAGGACGATAACGAATACCTAAACTTGCCAAATTTCTATAGGCAAGATCAATACTGACATCTAAAACACTTCATCCACAATGGAAAATGCCGCCAAGCTTGACAACAAGCTTTTTCTTGAGTTAGTCATAAGTCGTCGGTAAATCACCTCAAAGACAAATTCAGAGCTGGCAAAAGTAGAAAAGGCTCTAAATTAGCATAGGGGGAGTCCTCGCGGGCTCTCCCCTGCTACACCACCGTACGTGCGGGTCCGCATACGGCGGTTCGGCGCTTTAAGTGCGCATAGCCTTCACCAAATTTGGCAAGCCAAGAAGCTGGAAGTTTGCAATTGTAAGAGCTTTATTGATTAATGGGTGCTGACTCATCCGCCAAGGCCCCCGAGCACGGTCTTTTGCCAGCCCTCTTGCCTCAGCCCATGTTAGACCCTGTTTTCTTAGCCTCTTATATCGCGTGGTTCCGCGTCTCCAGCGCTTCCATATTAGGCAGCGCAGTTTTCGCCTTATCCACTCCTCCAAGTCTTGCAAAACGCTAGGTGTCTGGCAGTAGCTGTAGTAACTAATCCAGCCACGTAAGTAGCTGCCTAATTCCTTCCCTATCTGCTCCAGGTTCCCGCCTCGATTTCGTGAAGTTATTCTCCTGATTCTATCCTTTACTCTCTTTAAGGCTATTGGCGCTATTCGGCGCTTCGGCTTCTTATGATTCGTAAACGTAAAACCAAGTAGCTTTCTCTTCCACGGTCTGTCTACCCCACTTTTCTCTTTATTTACTTTCAGCTTCAACTTCTTCTCTAGAAACTTTGTGATGCTTTCCATCACTCGTTCTCCCGCTCGCTTGCTCGCTACGTAGATGTTGCAATCATCCGCAAACCTCACAAATCGGAATTTCCGTTTCTCTAGCTCTTGGTCTAATTCATCCAATAATAAATTTGAAAGTATTGGCGACAGTGGACCACCTTGCGGTACTCCTTCTTCTGTTGGCTTGGCTAGCCCACCTTCCATCATCCCCGCATTTAGATATGCTCGTATGAGTTTCAATATTCGCTTGTCTTTTATCCGTTTGGCTACTCTACCCATCAATACATCGTGGTTGACTCGGTCAAAGAATTTTTCCAAGTCGATATCCACTACGTACCGCTGTCCGCTGCTTACATGTTCTTGCGCTTGCTTTACCGCTTGATGAGCTGATTTACCCGGGCGAAATCCGTAGCTGTATTGTGAAAATGTTCCGTCCCAGTGCTTCTGTAGAACTTGTTGCACCGCTTGCTGTATGAAACGATTTACCACGCTCGGAATGCCCAATTGTCGCATTCCCCCACCTGGCTTTGGTATTTCTACCCGTCTCACTGCTTTTGGCTCATACTGTCCTTCCAGAAGCCGCTGGCGTATGGTTCGCCAGTTTACCTTCAGATAATCTGGCAGTTTGTCGACAGTCATCCCATCGATTCCTGCTGCACCTTTATTTCGCATTACCTGTTTTATTGCTCTTCCCAGATTCTCTTTGCTTATTACCTCCTCTAGTAATTGCTCTGTCTTCACCAGACTTTCGGTTTCGTTTATCGCCATTTGTGATTCAGACCCTCGCATTGCGCCATCGGAAGCTTCACTCCCTACTCTCGCCTTTAAGGCTGGGTTACTCCTGTTTTTCTGCTGCTCTTCATTCATGAGATGCACGTCCTACTTGTCTTTTCCATTAAGCCCTTTCGGGCACCGTTTGGACCTTCGTTCCCTGCTCTTTCACTGCTTACCTACTTCGGTGCTTGTACAAAAAGTAAAATAATTTCAGAAAACTACTACGTCCGCTGCTGACTTCTGTATTGCGATCTGGTTACCTCTCAGTATCCTCAGTCCTGATTTTTTTTTCAGGACACAATACAGACCTCCCAGGGTAAGTTCAACTTCTTTCCCCGCACACCCGCCGGATTTACATTTGCATCCCTTGATGGTTGTGGACTTTGCAATCCTTTGCTTGCTCGTCCGGATGCACCTGCCTCATATCCGGTTCCTGTTCGTCAGGTCGCGGTTTTGCTCCACACTTCTTTCAGACCTACCTCACGGCTCAGCCCTTGCGCTTCGCTAGACTTCATTACCATCAAATTGTCTAAGGACTCTCACCTCCTAAATGTTGAACATGCCTGGCACACAAAGAAAAACACGACGGGCGGATAGTGGTGCTATCCACCCGTCGGGCTGACGACTAGAGCTCATACTGTATCAAACAGTCGAGCTTGGTGTTGGCAGCGCCCTGATTTTGCGCAAGCTCAGAAAGTGAGCTTGCCTGTGGAGAGGAGGCGCTGGTTGACGACGCGCGCCGGTCGGAAGGAAATCGGTCCGGTTAGGACGGCGACGCTCTTGGTGACGACTGCCGCCGTCTTGGTAGACGACGGGCTGTTTGGTCAGGCCGATCAGCTTGACCGTGGGCGCGGAGCCGGTGGTGAGCAGCACACCGCCCATTGCAGGCGAGCTCAGCGGGGGCGGGGAGCTGACCGTTACGAGCAAGGCACTGGCCGGGTTGACCGGGTTTACCGGCTTTGTGGTCGGAGGAGGCGGCTGAGGCAACTTCTTGGGAGCGACCACACCCACTTCCGCACCCTGCGTGGGAGAATAAGAACTCCTGTTGAATCCCAGCTCGTCTGTACTGGTTTGGAAACCGTACGGGTTCGAGTTATCGTTCGCGTCTCCGGTGCCAACCGAGATGCTGCCCGGCTTGAACACAGGACCGACGCTGCCGGATCCTGACACGCCTGGACCGCCCGGCAAAACAACCGGACCGTAGAGTCCGGCATTGACCGGGCTGCCCGACGTGCCCAGGATGTCGGTGCTCGTGCTGTTGCTGAAAGTGGCACCGGTATCGTTGCCGACAAGCGAGTAGACGGCTTCGAAAACAGGGCCAGCGATGTCCGGCGAGGAAGTCGGGCCGTTGTTCTGAGCGATGATACTGTTGTCTAGGCTCAGGGCACCGGGAGCTCCCACCATCGCCGGAGGCGGCGGACCGAACGGCCAGCCGGTTGCGGTTGCGAACCAAACACCACCACCAGCACCGCTGGCGGTGTTTTCGGTGATGGTATTCCCGATGAGGTTGACTCCTGGCAGGGCCTCGATATTTCCTTGCCCGCTGGGTACAAGACCCTGATCGTAAATCCCTCCGCCCTTGACGGCGGTGTTAAGGTAAATAGTATTGTTGGCGAAGTTCTGCGAATCGTACTGCCCGATGGTGGCATCGACACCCCCGCCGTTAACCGCTGCCGTATTGCCGCTGATGGTATTGCCTACCACCAGCACAGAGGCGCCCGGATTTCCGGTGGTGTAGGTCGAGTTGCCGGTAATGGCCACGCCGGAACCAGAGTTACCGTGGATGTAGTTATCGGCAATAACGAAGCTGCCGATGCCTCCCGAAACGTCGACTTGGCCAACCGGGTTGCTTCCTCCGGTGACCTCGTTGGATCCAAAGACGAATTGGGGCAGCGGTCCGAAGAGCTGACCGGTTATGCCTGCGACGGTAACCGCACCGGCACTGCCCTGGAAGAGGTTTTGGGCCACCGCCACTTCCTGATCCATTGAGACCAAGGCCACAGAAATGGCGTAGCCGCCTGTGTCGTTCAGGAAAAATCCTGCCTGGACCACGAAGGAAGACAGGCTGCCGGGGCCGGTCAAGGAGACAGCCGACACAGAACCGGTGCCCTGGTCGGCGATGAACGGCACATTCTCTGCATTGATGGAGCCACCATAACCGCCAGAAGTGACGTTGATAGCAAGAGCGCCCTGGCTGCCCCCGGTATTGTGACTGATGTCTGGACCCAATAGGGTCAGATCCGGGTCTGAGCCGGAATCGTAGATTGCTCCGCCCGTGTTGTAGTCGTAGGATCCTCCGACAATAAACGCATTCGACCCGTTGAGGGTGAGTGCAGCGCCGACCCCACTGGCAGAGCTGCAGTTTTGGATCACGTCCTCGCCGAAGAAGTCCTCGGTGGCCGCTGAGGTGACCACCACTCCGGCTCCAGTGTTGTGGGTAATGAAAACACTAGTGAGGGTGTCATTACCGACCCCTCCTAGTGACACCATCTCCGGAGCAGTGTTGGTGGTGAAATTGAGATTCAGGAGATTGACGGTGCCTCCGTTGGTAGAGATGATGGCCCCAGAGGAGTTGGAATTGGAGACCAACGAACCTCCGTTCACGGTGAAGGTGCTGGTGCTGTCCTGGCTCGTTTGGATCGCTCCAAATTGGCCGGTTACGCCAGAGATGTTGACATTGTTGAGATTGACCGTGTCTGACCCGTAATCCGAGATGTTGCGGACGCCTGCCCCCACGAAGGTGGCGTTGTTCAGCGTAGCCGAGCCATCAGAGAGCGAGAACCCGAAGACCTGGTTGCTGAAGAAAGTTACGTCGGTCGCTGAGATCATACTGCCGAAATTGTCGCTCAGGGCGGCCCAGCCGGTGTAATTGCTGACGAACTGTACTGCGGGGCCGGTGCCGGGCATGGATACATTACCCTGGCTGATGAGCCCGTAGCTGTTGCAACCGACGAACTCGGTGCTGTTGGTGGCACTTAAGTTCGTGTAGCGGGTCGTCACAGCGCCGTCGTTGCAGCCGGTGACCTCGACGTCGTTCAACGTCAACGAGGTGCTCTGAGTGCTGCTACCGTAGAGGTAGAAGTCCTCACCGTAACCGCCGGTCACAGTCAGGTACTCGAACGTGGTAGAGCCACCGCCCTCCACGTAGAATCCGCCGCCGTTGACCACCGTGGCGCTCGAGCTATTGCCCTCGGTGCTCTCGATGAGCAAACTGCCCGTGGGATCGACCGTGGCTTGACCCTGAGTCATTGTGATCGAGGGCGCCGCGAGCCAGATGGTGTCACTGGTTTGATGGCCCTTGTTCACCAAGGCCAAGTCGGCGTACAACTGCGTGCCATTGATGGCCGTGTAAATGGTGAGGAGGTCACGATTTTCGAGATCTTCGAGCCCCGGGGTAGCCGCGCGCTTGGATCGCCTGGGAACTGCCTGCTGTCCACGCCAAGTTATTGGGCTCGGCTTGCGCGTGAACAGGGCGGAGGCGAGACTGTAGCTGTGCATCTGAAGAGGTCTCCCACGATAATTCAGCCAATACCAACATCCGATCGCTTGTATCGCCTAACCCTAGCCTTACCGCTCGGCAGGCTTCTGCAGATTTTGATTGGCTGGAACTGGTGCAATCCGTGAATGTTGGTCTAGTAAATGCAGATTTCAATTAGGGTTTTGACGATAACTAAATCTAACCAGCTTAAATTTATAAAATCTAGTCGATCAGGCCTGATATGCGTGTCATATATGCCAAAGAAGACAAATTTTACTAATTAAAATATTTCACTAACTTAGCGCTAACCGCGCTAATTTAGTTAGCGCAAACAAGCTCTTTATAAACTTTATAGATTCACATTGAATATGGTGGCAAATTTTATCCACTCAATATGGCGATTGAATGATCTTAGAAACAGTTATGTAGAATACCTAGCTACTAACGCGTGTCAATTCGCGTAAATAAGATATCTTTTTTCGCACATAATCTTTATAGATGCAATTGGCCTTTAAACCTCTGACGCCGTCGATAAATCCGCCTCGCAATATGTAGCGATAAAAAAAAGTCCAAGCTGGATGGAGCATTTCATTTAATGCACTAGTGGGCCAACTTTGAGTAAGATTATTATGTCCGTTTTTACTAGGTACTCTATTTTGTCTTTCAGCAAATTCTTCTGCGGATAATTTAGCGTATTTATCGAGAGTAGCAGCATAGTCGTCAAAGTCGGTATAAGCAAAATGCAAAAGTGGCGATTGCAGTTTAGCAACGGGTCCATCTACCTTCACCGACTCGTGGACCTTTCGTTCAATAAATTTGCCCTTACCCTTTTGAAATAAACGCAATTGTGCATCTGGGTAAAAACCGCCATGCCTTAGAGGTTTATTGCCAATATAGAGCACTCTTGGTATGCGATAGCCAGCAAAAACTTGGGCGGGAGAGGAAAGCAGTGCGGTGATTTCTCTAGACAGAGGCTCAGTTACTACTTCGTCAGCGTCCAGACTTAAGATCCATTTTTTGCTTGCTAAGGATAAAGCATAATTTTTTTGCCCAGCATAACCAAGCCACTGCTGGTGATGGCACTGGGCTTTGTATTGCCTAGCAATTTCAAGTGTTTTATCAGTAGAGCCCGAGTCAACTAGAATAATCTCCCCGGCAAAATGGGCAATCGCCTCCAAGGTCTTTCTTATTATGCGCTCTTCGTTGCAAGCAACTATTACTACTGATAGATCTAGCATATTTCTTCCGACATTAACGACGGATTCTTATAAGATGCGCATCGTTATCTATATCAATGCGTAAATCACTCAAAAAAGAATTGCCTAAAAGTGGATAAGGTATTGCGGTGCCAATGTCGCTTATCACTGATACGTTCACGTCCGTTTTTATAATCTGGGCCAATTGGATGCGTGGCACTGCAAATCGCCTTGACGAAGTGCGACCGCCCACGCCCTGGTCAACGCCTTCTGAAGCATCATCCGGTATAGTAAGTCCTAAAGATTCATATTGTCGCCTAGTAAAGACACATAACTCAGCCCCAGTATCGAAAATCATTTTAATTTTGCGTCCATTTATATCTGCAGTCACTAAGATGTCCTTGCCTAGATTCGAGAAGGGAATCACACTGCTATCGTTGGCAGCAAAAGCTCGTTTTGGGTTTTTCTTTTGAAAAAGGATGGTACCGCGATTGCCCTCTTGAGCAGATTCAAGCGTACAAGAAAAGGCGTTGAAGAAAGTCTGGCCAAGGAGCGGATGGCTAATTCCGGCTCCATCAGGCGGATCTTCTTGAACGTGCAGAGGAAAATTTTTGCGTTCTATGGTGCCAACCCTAAGCGATATTGGCACAATCCAAGTTCTCTGACCACCACCATCGCCAACACCATAACTCATTGAACTATGCTCTCCTGTAGGCGCTTTCATGCCTAAGGATTCATAAGTGCTTTTGCGCATTACCACTCCTTCGGCACCAGAATCAAAATACATTTCTATCGGGCGACCGTTAATAAATGCCGGAATAAGATAATTTTGTCCTTCTTTTGGAATGGAATTCTTACTTGGTCAGGCAAACCAGCTATATCGCTAGCCGTTTCGGCTGGTGCTCCCCCTGGAGTTGCTGAGTAGCTATCAGAGTGGGCAGTTGGCCTTTGTTGACGCGTGCTCATTTGTTGATGCTGCTTGGCGTAAACTGGATCTAAATACATAAGAGCGGCATTAGCGTTCACAGCTGCAGGCGTGCCGGGAAATCCTTTCATAATTTTTAGATAAACCAGCTTAGCTTGGTCGACATCTTTCAATTGATGAAAAGTTACAGCCTCATAATAGAGAGCATTGCAGTCATTAGGATTCATTTTTACTTCTTGAATGAAATGCCTTAAGGCAGCTTTATATTCGTGCTTCTTAAATAAGGCCATGCCTGTATCCATTTCACTGCTCGCGCTCACAAACTGCATAAAATACAATCCTGCTATTAAAATAGCCATAATAAAAAACAAGAATCGCTTTTTCATGCTTTAAATCCTTAAGATACTAAATCTTAGATGCCAAGTAATTCGCTCAATAAAACCTTTTCTGCTTCATTTGTAGCATCAAAAGTTTGCAGTATTTTGCTATCAACATAGAATCCAGTCAAGTCAAAATATGGCGTCTGCAAGAAGGGTAGCAGTATTTGCAGCCCTTCGCCAATATGCTGATTAGCCTTTTGGGCAGCATAGGACTTGGCCATGGAGGCATAGCGTGAGAATGCTTCTTGGTTCTCATCTTTACTCCATGCTGCCCTATAAGTTAAAAGGCGAACAGCGCTCGTATCAGTGCAAGCGTCAGCTAATTTCCACAATACAGACTGTGATTGGCTTAATGGTTTGTCAGCCTCTGTATCCTCTTGCACATAATTAGTGGTTTGATTTAATGCGCCTTCAGTCATACCAAGCGCAGCGGCGGCTATAATAGTCTTTATAATGTTGCGAGCAAAAGATATGGCTCCAGCGGTATTTTCTTTGGTGTTGGTTAAGAAGTCATCCTGATTTAAGCTATGTTGTTCGAAGCTAAGATTAGATAGATAAATGGATTTTGGCTCAAGAGCAATATTTTGAGCGTCTATTTTAATAGTAGGCATAGCCAAATTATTAAGAAGAACCAAATTGTCATCTGCTAATACGGCCACTAGATTAGGCGTATAATTTGGGCTTTGGGCATTGCTTGCCTCGGGCTGGGTTAACAAAACCAGTTCTTTGCTACCCTTAAGAAATAGTTTGCCTGCTTCCGGCACAACTTTTGTGCCTTTTTCAATTTTAGATTTTTCAAGATAGGCTATAGTACCAATCAATTCTCCGCTAGCCAGTTTTGGTAAATAGACATCCTTTTGCTGCTTAGAACCATAACTTTTGAGCAATTCAATAAGAGCAGCATGGTAAGCCAGATGCACTGCTATACCAGCTTGATAGTGAGCCAATGTCTCCGCCAGTAAAACTAAACACAAGAAAGAAGAAGCCTTGCCACCATATTCCACTGGCACATTTAGAGCTAAATATCCTGCTTCTCCCAATAGCTTCAAAAGAGCACCAGAATTTGCCTCGCCATCAATTGATTTGGAGGCTAGCTGTGCAAGCTTGTCTTTAGCAAATTGTTCAAATTGCTGCTTTAATGCTTGATCTTCTTCAGTTAGAAAAGTATTTATCATTATTGTCACGCCAGTGTCACAAGCTAATAGTAACATTCGCTCACTAGTTAAAGATGAGCAAATGCGTCAATACTTATTTGTATATACATAAATGTATTGTATAATAATATCACCACAAGGCTAACCATGCTTTTCGAATGGGATGAAATTAAAAATAAGATAAATAGAAGAAAGCATGGCATTAGTTTTGAACTAGCCTGTCTGATATTTAGAGATCCGTTATCGCTATCAGAACTAGACGAACGCTTTAATGATCATAATCGTTGGCGAAGTATTGGACAGGTTGAGAACAAGTGGCTTCTAGTGGCTCATACGCATAGGAAAACTAATTATGGCGAAGAAATTATCCGCATTATCTCGGCAAGGGAGGCTACGCCGCGTGAAAGACAGCGATATCAAAATAACCCCTGACATGCGCTCCCAATTAAAAAAATTGGACTCTACTCTACATAAGAAAATTGACCTGAGCGACATTCCCGAAATGTTGGACTGGAGTAATGCCGTCGTCGGCAAATTTTACCGGCCAATTAAAAAACCAGTAAATTTAAGGGTTGATACTGATGTTCTATTATGGTTTCAATCTTTAGGAAAAAAATATCAAACTCGGATGAATGAAGCCTTGCGCAAATATATGCTAGAACATTGCGGCAGTGAGAGGAAAGCCTAAGAAATTGCGTCTATAGCATGCAGGAGTTCTTATGAAAATTATTCCCAAGGATATTGATCCAAAAGAAATGTACAAAATACTTATCGGTTCAGTGCTACCTAGACCGATTGCCTGGGTTTCCACCATTTCCAAAGAAGGCATTGCTAATTTAGCGCCATTTTCTTTTTTTACTGTAGCTAGCACCGTGCCACCAGTGTTGTGCTTTGCACCACAATACGCTAATACAGAAATGAAAGACGGCAAAGACATACCTGTACCAAAAGACACTCTGGCTAATATCAGAGAAACCAAAGAATTTGTTGTAAATATGGTTAGCCATACTAATGCAGAAAAAATGAATCAAACTAGTGCGCCTTATCCGCATAATGTTAGTGAATTTGAAGCTGCTCAGTTGACAGCCAAGCCGGCTTCATATGTAGCACCGCCATTAGTGGCAGAATCTTTGGTCAATATGGAATGCAAATTGTATGACATTATTGAAATCGGCAAAGGGTTGATGGGAGGCAGCTTGATTCTGGGCGAGATTGTATGTATTCATTTATCGCCAATGGTTTACAAAGAGACGCATATAGATCTGAAAGTATTAGATTCCATTGGCCGTCTTTCAGGCAGTTCTTATTCAACCATCAGAGATCGCTTTGAAATGGTGCGACCGACTTTGGAAATGCTGTAAGCGGCCAAGTTGCGATCAAAAAAGCAAAAGAAGAAAAGGCTTCGGAAGTCCATCCGCAAGTGGACTTCCGAAGCAGTTCCCGTTGAACTCACCTGGCGCTGACGGGTTAATGATCCAGTCTGCTCCAAGCATTTCTGTTGTTCTTGGTAAGCCCTCTATGGAGCGCACTATTGACCATCTCGGCCTCTTCTGCTGTGAGTTCGAGTCCGGCTGGCAGTGCAATGATAAATCTCACGGTGTGGACAGGATCGCGGAGATCATGCCGTACTGACTCAGCCACACGCTCGAGGGCGCGCAGGTCGTTTTCGTGGACAGGCCGGCGTCGGAAGGTCCCCATCACTTGCAAGC
Source organism: Candidatus Melainabacteria bacterium (assembly GCA_963845445.1). Taxonomy (GTDB): domain Bacteria; phylum Cyanobacteriota; class Vampirovibrionia; order Obscuribacterales; family Obscuribacteraceae; genus JABDBL01. The sequence continues at coordinate 812,126 of CAWJSE010000003.1, forward strand.
AGACCTTTTCGTCGGACGTCTCTTGATCACGGCTTGTGACCGTAATGGCGAAAGACTGCTCGGACGCCATTTAAAAGTCCTTTATCCAGTTAAGTATCTGCGGTGGACGGAGAGATGACTCATGACTCACGCGGAACCGCCTTGCTAATTTGAATCGGAGGCGGCTTCGGTGCCGTCGCTGGCAGCCAAGATCTTATGGGCCGCCTGCCTGAGCAAGACCTCCATCTGGTACGTATCACCTTGTCGCGATACTGCTTCTAGCTGGTCGATGTCTAGGAAGTCCGCCAGCCGCACTTGGTCTAGCTGGGGAAAGTCCCTAAACCTCCAGGCCATGGACAAAAACTCCTCTTTGAGAGCCAGGGAGAAGAGATGCAAAGCCTGCGCGACTACGGCGGCACCAGTAAGACCGCTAGCGGCTACCTTTTCGGCTCCGTTTGTGAGCAGAAAGGTCAAGCGCAGAGGGAGTTGCTGCCGCAGTGCATCTTCTATTCCCCGCATGTCCAGAAATTCTCTCAGTTTCCACCCGTCACTGTGCGGAAATTCTTCCAACTGATTGAGTAGATCGATTTCCACTCCTCCGAATGCCACGATCAGGAGGTCGAGACAAGCTGCTATCAGATGGTTGGCTCTCATGAAAGTTCTCCTCAGTAATCGTAGATCACCGCCACCCTCTCCATTCCTGCAAAGATTGCAGCAGCCAGACTTTCCACCATTACAAGCATGCTAGTTCACACACCTGAAGGCGCGGAGTTTGCACTTTGGTAATTAGCGGGATTAGCCTAAGGCTGGCTTTTCTCTAAGACGAAGAAGGAGATTGACTCCCCATCTTGACAAACCAGTCTAAGCAAATGCAAGTAGTGGCTTAAAATATTAATGGCTGCACTGAATTAATTGTCTGAGGTTGTGATGAGGCTCGCTTGGACATCTTTAGCACACAGCCAATGCAGGGATTAGCCACAGCACACGCATACACGGCAAAATGCCACTATATATTTTGCTCATATCCAATATTAAACGAGTAGCTAAGAGCTAGGATAGCTGCGCTAGGTTCTCTCTTTACTTCTACAAGTAAGCCTTCGGTAGAGGTAGGCTTGGCAAGGTCAAGAAGAAGCTACAGGCATATACGTTAGGAGGTCTTGGCATTTTGGAGAGGTGGAGTTTAAATAAATGAGGTTGTTTTACTAGAAAGAAAGTAACTTGCAGGGATCGAATAGTAATAGCGCTCGGACGAGCTCTTTTGTTGAGTTACTGCTAGTAAATAACGATGTACCGGCACTGCTGCAATTGCTGAGGAATGAAAGAACCGCTAGGCAGATTGAAGCATCTGCTTTCCAAGCAAAGATTGGGCAGCTTGAACAAGAAATTTTGCAGCTTAGACAAGAAAATAAAAGGCTTAGAAGAAGCCGTATTGCTGCCACAGAATCTTTCTGTCAACAAAAACAAGCTCTGGAGCAGGAAATACAACAATTAAAAGAAGAATTAGAAAACGCAAATAAAAGAATCGCTTGGTTCCAAAAAGACCAATTTGGTCGCAAGACTGAAACGGCTGACTCCCTGGCTATTGCCCCCATACAAGAATTAAAACTAGCCTCTGAACCAGAACAAGAAAAACGTAAACGTGGTCAAAAATGCGGACCAGGTAATGGTCATGGGCGCAGCGATAGAAGTAACCTTGAGCAACGTGAGGAATTTCTTGACCCGCCTAAGTGTGCCTGTGATATTTGTAACAAACCATATCGCCTAGTATCAAAAACTGATGACAGCGAAATAGCAGAGGTAGAGGTTAAACCATATATACGGGTGTGTCGCAAAAGAATTTTGGTCAGCCAATGCGACTGCAAAGGCAAAGTCATATTAAAAGCCCCTCCTCCTCCTAAATTGTATCCACGCACCACAATCGGCAACTCTCTCTGGGTATATTTACTTGTCTGGAAATATATGTTTGGTGTGCCAACTCAACGGGTTTTACAAGAATTGGCTTTGCACGGTTTACATCTATCCGCCGGTACAGTCACAGGCGGCATGAAAATAATAGACACACTGCTTGCCTCTTTGTATGAACAAATAGTCAATCATTGCCGCGGCGCAGACCTGTGGAATGCAGATGAGTCCACCTGGCGCGTCTTTGAAGAAAATAATGGGCTCAGAAATGACAAACAATGGTGGTTCTGGCTTTTCGCCAGCTTGGATGCTGTCGTTTACTTGCTAGATAAAAGCCGTTCAAAAGATGTGCCTAAAGACTTCTTTGGCGGTTCTACAGGAATATTATTAACTGACAGACTGAAGAGCTACTGGACTTTAAATCCAGCTATCAAAAATGCCTGGTGCTGGGTTCACCAAAGACGAGATATCCTCAAAGTCTTTCAGGGCATACCAAGCTTGAAAGAATGGTCCCAAGAATGGCTTAGCGAAATAGGAATATTGTTTGCTCTTAATCATAAACGAACGGCTCTGTGGCAATCAGGACAGCCTTGGAATGACGCCCATCTAGCGGTTGAACAGCAGGTGAAAAAACTTGAGCAACTTTGGCAATCACAGCTTGAACAGCCAGATTTGCATAAAGAGCAAAAGACAATACTAAAAAGCTTCATGACACACTGGATTGGCCTAACAGTATTTCTTACTGACCCGCGTATTAGCCTAGACAATAACCGGGCCGAAAGATTACTCAGAAATCTGGTCATTAATCGCAAGAACAGCTACGGTAGTGGCAAAGAATGGTCTGGTCAATTGGCGGCTAAATTATTTACTGTCTTCCAGACATGGCAGGTTAATGGACTCAATCCACAAGCTTTGTTGCTAGATTACTTTAACGAATGTTCAAAAACACCCGGCAGAGCACCACCAGACCTAAAAGAATTTCTCCCCTGGCTGATGACCGAGGAGAGAAAAAATAAATTCACTCTACCCAAGAATATCAAACGACCAGCTTAATGCACATTAAATTCTGGTTGTCATACCTGCGTTGGACGAAGGCTTACTTCTACAAGTTCTGTTTTTTAAAAACAGTTATCATGCGCGGGGACTCTTCTTTGTCAAAAGGCTGTTGCAAACTACAGTCGCCGAGCAAAGCAATGATTCGCCATTCTTTGCCCATGTATCTAATCAGTTCTTCTGCGCTAAGGAATTTTTGTACCTGATGATCATTGATTATTTTGGTTGCTTCGCTAGCTTTATCAATAAATTCATAAACAAAAGAAGTGTGTAGTAAATCGTCTTCAAAATGCCATTCTCGTAGAACACTAAAGCGAAAATGCTTATCCTCAGCCTGACAATTATCGGTGTGTGTCTTTGGCAAACGTAAAATATTCAATTGATCAAAAATAGCTAGATCACGTACATGATTTCTGATCCAAGTAAAGAAAGCCTGCTGCCCTTCCTCTTCGAGCAGATAGCTTGCACTGGAAAACATACAGATACTGGCGTCAAAATTTTCGGACAGTGCTATTGAATCAAAGTTGTGCTGCACAGTTTTAAGTTGTGGTCTTGTGCGGCTGGCAATGGCTAAAGCGTTTTTAGATCTATCTAGAACAGTGACATCGAAACCACTTTTGGCTAAAGGGATGGCGTGTAAACCAACACCACCACCAAGATCAATTACACTTTTTATCTTGGCAGAACTACTTAAAGTGTTGAGCAAAAATTTTATTTCCTCTGCTTCACTAGCGCCCTGGCCTAAGCAAGCGTCACGCCATAGTGAATAGAATTCTGCCAAATCGTCATGTATTCTTGGTTCCGTTAGCGTGCTTTTCATGTTTATTCAATTTATCTCCAGACCAGCTAAGCTCCATGCTTTTACTTTAAAACTTCGCTGTGAGATCCACGTGAGCGGGACCAAAATTTCATGTACAAAATTAATTTGACGGCAGAAATTAGAGCGTAATCTTATTACTTAAGATGTTCTTGAGCGTTTCGACGATAAAGGTATGTTCGCGGGCGAGTACCCGGGCAGCCAATATCTGAGGGGTATCCCCTGTCTGAACTGGCACAGTACACTGAGCAATAATTTGTCCTTGGTCGTAATGCTCATTGGCATGATGTATTGTTATCCCTGTTTCTTTATCTTTAGCGGCAATTACTGCCTCATGCACGCGCATGCCATACATTCCTTTGCCGCCATATTTAGGCAAAAGGGCAGGATGAATATTCAAAATGCGATTTTTGTAGGCAGCGATAACCCGGGGGCCGATTAGCTTCATATAACCGACAAGCATGACAAGATCAACTTCATTCTTTAGTAAAGCTTGCAAAATAGCCTGATCTAAAGAATCTGGATCTTTATGTGTAGCCGAACTTAGATGCTCGGCAATAATTTTGTGTTCGGCAGCAAAGCGCAATGCTATTGAATCTTTGTTATTGCTGATCACCAGGCTTGGATTTGCCTGTAAATCGCCTTGTTCGCAGGCGCGCACAATAGCCTGCATATTACTGCCGTTGTGCGAAGCGAGAAAACCGATATTGTGCATCAAAGTATTTTGGCATAGGAAGCCAGAAGAAGCATAGACACTCTAATAAGACTAAACTAAAATCTGCCTTTTCAATAGAACTTGATCGTATCGAATTTCTGCAAAATTATAGAAAAAAAATCTAGTTTTTTATGCCTTTGCAAAAAGCTCAAGATTTTTTGCAAAACGCTCAATTTGAGAGCAAATATAAGAAAAAACTATTTCTGCCGATGCAAACAATAAGCTATTGAGAAACACAAATAACAATCTGATAACTTGCAAAATGCTGCGAAGCATATATATATTATATGCTTGCAGTCATACCTGACTAGTTTGTATATCACTGTTCTGTTGTTCAAAGAATATTGATATCAGTAGAACAATGGTATAAGATAGCCAATTCTTCCACTGTGGAAACGGTGAAAGAAAATAACAGGAGCAAAAAGCTGTTTAATTGAAACTTAGTGGAACAGCTTTTGCTCCTGACCTATTTGCCATTGGAAATATATAAATCCAACGTCATATGTACACTAGGAAATTAGACAGGGTAGAGTCAAGCTGTCAATTCTCTTGTTAACCAGTGCATTTATAGCTTGTGTAAAACACTTTTAGGCCATAAGTGGCTTGCATTCTCACGCTTGAAAGAAGCATAAAAATTAGACTCGAGTCAATAAGACAAGAGGCAAATGAACTCATTAAATAGAATCTTATAGGCTAGCGGAGCTAGCGTATAGTTAGCGCAGAAATATCAGACGCTGCAGAAGTGGCTTGCTGAGCCGTTGTAAACAACTCAAGAAAGCTTGTCAACTCTATTTATGCCTGGGCGCTTGGCAGGTCAATTAGCGGAGTTTGCGCTAACAACTTGAAATTAGCATAGGGGGAGTCCTCGCGGGCTCTCCCCTGCTACACCACCGTACGTGCGGGTCCGCATACGGCGGTTCGGCGCTTTAAGTGCGCATAGCCTTCACCAAATTTGGCAAGCCAAGAAGCTGGAAGTTTGCAATTGTAAGAGCTTTATTGATTAATGGGTGCTGACTCATCCGCCAAGGCCCCCGAGCACGGTCTTTTGCCAGCCCTCTTGCCTCAGCCCATGTTAGACCCTGTTTTCTTAGCCTCTTATATCGCGTGGTTCCGCGTCTCCAGCGCTTCCATATTAGGCAGCGCAGTTTTCGCCTTATCCACTCCTCCAAGTCTTGCAAAACGCTAGGTGTCTGGCAGTAGCTGTAGTAACTAATCCAGCCACGTAAGTAGCTGCCTAATTCCTTCCCTATCTGCTCCAGGTTCCCGCCTCGATTTCGTGAAGTTATTCTCCTGATTCTATCCTTTACTCTCTTTAAGGCTATTGGCGCTATTCGGCGCTTCGGCTTCTTATGATTCGTAAACGTAAAACCAAGTAGCTTTCTCTTCCACGGTCTGTCTACCCCACTTTTCTCTTTATTTACTTTCAGCTTCAACTTCTTCTCTAGAAACTTTGTGATGCTTTCCATCACTCGTTCTCCCGCTCGCTTGCTCGCTACGTAGATGTTGCAATCATCCGCAAACCTCACAAATCGGAATTTCCGTTTCTCTAGCTCTTGGTCTAATTCATCCAATAATAAATTTGAAAGTATTGGCGACAGTGGACCACCTTGCGGTACTCCTTCTTCTGTTGGCTTGGCTAGCCCACCTTCCATCATCCCCGCATTTAGATATGCTCGTATGAGTTTCAATATTCGCTTGTCTTTTATCCGTTTGGCTACTCTACCCATCAATACATCGTGGTTGACTCGGTCAAAGAATTTTTCCAAGTCGATATCCACTACGTACCGCTGTCCGCTGCTTACATGTTCTTGCGCTTGCTTTACCGCTTGATGAGCTGATTTACCCGGGCGAAATCCGTAGCTGTATTGTGAAAATGTTCCGTCCCAGTGCTTCTGTAGAACTTGTTGCACCGCTTGCTGTATGAAACGATCTACCACGCTCGGAATGCCCAATTGTCGCATTCCCCCACCTGGCTTTGGTATTTCTACCCGTCTCACTGCTTTTGGCTCATACTGTCCTTCCAGAAGCCGCTGGCGTATGGTTCGCCAGTTTACCTTCAGATAATCTGGCAGTTTGTCGACAGTCATCCCATCGATTCCTGCTGCACCTTTATTTCGCATTACCTGTTTTATTGCTCTTCCCAGATTCTCTTTGCTTATTACCTCCTCTAGTAATTGCTCTGTCTTCACCAGACTTTCGGTTTCGTTTATCGCCATTTGTGATTCAGACCCTCGCATTGCGCCATCGGAAGCTTCACTCCCTACTCTCGCCTTTAAGGCTGGGTTACTCCTGTTTTTCTGCTGCTCTTCATTCATGAGATGCACGTCCTACTTGTCTTTTCCATTAAGCCCTTTCGGGCACCGTTTGGACCTTCGTTCCCTGCTCTTTCACTGCTTACCTACTTCGGTGCTTGTACAAAAAGTAAAATAATTTCAGAAAACTACTACGTCCGCTGCTGACTTCTGTATTGCGATCTGGTTACCTCTCAGTATCCTCAGTCCTGATTTTTTTTTCAGGACACAATACAGACCTCCCAGGGTAAGTTCAACTTCTTTCCCCGCACACCCGCCGGATTTACATTTGCATCCCTTGATGGTTGTGGACTTTGCAATCCTTTGCTTGCTCGTCCGGATGCACCTGCCTCATATCCGGTTCCTGTTCGTCAGGTCGCGGTTTTGCTCCACACTTCTTTCAGACCTACCTCACGGCTCAGCCCTTGCGCTTCGCTAGACTTCATTACCATCAAATTGTCTAAGGACTCTCACCTCCTAAATGTTGAACATGCCTGGCACACAAAGAAAAAACGAAGCTGCGCTTTCACGCAGCTTCGTGAGCATCGACATTTAGCGAGATATCAGACCGAACCTATCGACCCGCGCGACTGTAAAACACGTCGGGATAGTAGGCCACTTCGTTGGCAACGGCTGTCAGGTCGATCTCGTATCGTCGCTTGTTGTCGTATGGCGAAACCTCGACGCCGTCAGCGGTTCGCCGCACGGAAAAACCCCAGACCGAGTACGATCTCTTCGCTCCGAGCTCCTGGTCATGCTTAATCAGTACGATGATGTTTCTTGCCTCCCCAACCCCAATGGGAATAAGGAGCTGGTCGTGATGCATGACCTCATGGGCTTTATCGCCCTCGCATAGCACAGCAACGACCCCTCCGGCCTTGGCAGTGTCGTATTGCGGAGTGAGATGGAACATATTGTCCCTGACCTGTTGGCGGAAATCGAGAATGACGACATCGCTCGTGCGGCCGTAGTATTTGAAGGGTTCCGTGCAACTCGGCCGAACATTCAAACTTGCGCCATCCTTGTAAACCTCCGAGAACCCCCCGTAATGGTCCACAAAATGCCTGCGCTCGGCGACGAGTGCAAACAGTCTGCTTTCAAGGGCAGTACCGCCTAATTTCAGCATATCCTTCAGTCGCTCCACCGCCAGGGTTTCTGGCGCGTCTTTGGGTGTATAGCCCCAATGGAGGATATTAACGATACCCCCCTCTTTGCCCTTAATGCCGTATCTCAGGCTCTCTTTGGCACCGAGTTTGACTCTGGCCACCCGGTAGCCCGAGATGATATCTGTCGGCCAAACGCTCAACCCGTGGGTTGAGCGAACCGGACATGATGAGTTGTAAATGCTGAGCCACCTGAAATTTGGCTTCAGGCGTAACGAGCACCTGGGTAATCCCTCTGACTTCGCTTCCCCACGACGTCCACCAAGACACCGTGCGGATCAGGTAAGTGCCGCCAATAACCCGGTATATAGAGGAGTCACCGGTGAATCCGCCATCCCGGGTCAAGCAACCGCTCAAGTAGCGCTTACCGGACGACGGAAGGCGGTCATCCGCTCTGTAATTGCCTACGACGAGTTCGCACTGGCCGTCAGTCGAGAAGTCCTCCCAGTATTCGCCACTGGAACCGTCCTCATTGAGTTGTCCTCCCACCTGAACCAAAGAACCATCGATCTTGCCCACCGCTTGCGACAGAGTAGAAGGCAGACCAGCCGCCTTGAGAGTCCGGTACATCCAGGTGGGCTTGCGGGGCATTTGACGAGGCATTGGAAATCTCCTCATTCTGGGGTTCAATTGGCAAAAAGGATTCGCACACATCATCGAGCAAGCGCTAAATCGAGCAAGCACTAACCGGTCAAGTGAAAGTGCCGGTTGGCTGGTTTTGTTTTTTGAGCGCCATGCGTTTACAGGTTGCAACCCCGCAGAGAATCTGCCATGAACCGACGTTAAAAGCTCCGCCATCGCGATGGTGTGGATTTACGAAGCTTTTGATTCAGTTGGTGGGTATTTTAGATGCTCGTACCTGGATAAACGAATATGGCGTACACTCACCTTAGCAACTCTTGCTATTTGAAATCAAGAGCATATTTAAAGAACCGCAAATTTCATAATTGCTCCATTTTTGCCTAAGAAATGAGCCTTTTATGGATTATGTGGATGGCTTTAATATAAAAACCTTGCTTTTTCGAAGGTACAAATGAGCTCTTTACAATTAGCGCGTTAGCAATAAACTAAATCCGTTAGTCCCAGCGCAGGATACTTGTCCTTTGCTAGAGACAAGAACAAGTCTCCCTTACTCATTTTGCTGGCAAAATTTCTAGACTGCCGACTAATAAATCATTTCCAACTTGTGGGGATTTATCTGCTAATGATTGGCAATAATTCAATTTACGATTGGTTTGCTCATCAATAATTACCAAATAAATTTCATATTTGCCTGCTTTGAGCGGCGGCACTTTTAAATTTTGCTCCCATACAATTGGTTTAACTCCTAGCCAGTCGATAGTACTGATGCTTGGGGTGTGGCGAAGCAAAGCTTTAGTCTTTCCTTGGCCATCTTTAAACTCCAGTTGGATTTTATAACTAGAGGGACTGGCTTTATCCATTTCGCGCGCGGGGCGCTTGGGGGAGGCGGATCCTAGGTTGAGAAAAGCAAAATTGACAGGCATTGTTTTACCTGCCTCAACAGAAGTCGGCAAGCTAAGACCTTGCAATACAATTTGATAGCCTAAGTGGCTACGCAATTGAGCTAGCCATTGCTTAATTTGTTCATCCTTGGAATCAAAAAATGCTGCCGGAATCTCGGCAAAGCTAATACCATCATCCAAAGCGTTTTTAGTTATTTTAGACAAGAGAGGCTCAATCTCTGGCGTAGCTATTTCAGAAGTAAATTGATAGCCGCTTATGGTGTCATTTTTGAACTTAAGCAAAAGTCTATAGTCATCAAAACCGTGTTTTTCATTTTTGATATTTTGGCGAGTAATATAAACCCTTTCACCATAACGGTAGACTAAGTAGTCTGAAATTTCATCTAAACAATCTTGCCCTTTTCTGTTAGGTGTAGGTGGATCTATATCGAAATTTAAATGTTGATTAGGAAACGCCTTAGGAAAAACATCTGCTACATATTTCCAATGGCTAACCAGTTGAGTCGGGCTCATGCCATGCTTTTCTTTTAGCTCAGCTTCAAGCTTCTGATAGACATCTTTATTGCCAGCAAATTCTGGAATAACCTTTGTGCCGCCGAGAATGCCACCGCCAGTAATACCAATGCTTTGAAAGTGAGGATTTTTGTCATAACGCCGACCCAGCTCATTGACGAAATTGGACCACTTAGCTAAATAAGTGCCGTCCCAAAAGATAGGCATAAGATGAGCAGCACCATCTTTACCGGTATAGACTAGCGATTGAGTACCGGCTTCGTAAACCCACGGCGGTGTATCAGATTGGGGCGCCGTATTGGCGGTAACGTTTTTTTTCTCGTCTACTGCTTGCTTACTATTGGGCAAATCTTGTCCACAAGTAGACACACGCAAAATCAATTGTTTATGGTGACTAGCACACAAAGAGAGCAGCTCGTCGACTGTTTTCCAGTCGAAAACATCTTCTTCTGGTTCTAGAGAACGCCATGGCAAAAGACAAGCGATGCCACTAACTTCATCATGCGCCAATAAGCGGTCAATATAATTTGTATCGTTTAATTTGTTTGATTCCAGAACGGCAAAGAGTCCAATATCTCTATTTGCTATGGCAGCAACACCATCTAAGTCTTGCGTTTTAAATGACTTCTTTTTGATAATGCGATCTTGTTTTTCGTTTGTATAAGACTTTTCATGCACCGGGTTGAGATATTTTATTATCTCGTCGCTATTGGGCATTGCACTTGCTATTCCGTTAGAAAAGAAGAGCTGAGACAAAAAAATACAAATTGCAAGAGCTGCAGCACCAATTATTTTTTCTTTTAGATTTATCTGGTAATTAGTAGTTGCCATGGGTTAATCTTTATTCTTTAGCGGATAATAGACAAGAACAATTAGCAGCGATGCTAATATGCATGCAAATGCTACTATGCCTTGAGCTATAAACGTGCAATTCTTGCCTTTGCTTTAACAAAGTCTGAGATTTCTGGGGGACCTCTTTTGAACTTAGTTTATTTAGGACACAGTGCTGTCAGATTTGAAGTAAAGGGACTCAATGTTTATGTCGATCCGTATTTTACCGATCCGGTAAACTGGCAAAAACTACCACCCGGCAACATGATTTTATTTAGCCATGGGCATTTCGACCATGGTGTAATGATGGCTGAAAAACTTTATCAAGCCTGGAAATGTCCAATAGCTGGTCCAAGAAATCTTATCCGCTGGTTAGCACGAAAGTACAAAAAAACTATTCCGGTCAAAGCCTTTGTTCCTCTGAATCATAATCAGAGCACTTTGGTAAATGGTATAAAAATCACAGCTGTGCCTGCATTACATCCCTTAAACCGATTGGGTAAAACCATACTGACTTTATTCGCTCGCAGTGCTGCCCCTGGGCAACCAGTCAATGGCTATTATTTCGAGGGCTTTTATCATGCTGGTGACACTATCTATACAGAGGAAATTGTCAAAGCTTTAAAGCACTTGCCGGTGCATACAGCTTGTATTCCTATAGGAGGGAAATATGCTGTTGCCGGGCCAAATGAGGCTCTGCGCCTAGCAGAAGAAATTGGCGCCGATCGACTAGTTCCTTTGCACTGGCAGGCATTATTGCAACAAATTCATTTTCGCTATAAGTCATCCGATCTAGTTCACGTAGGCAGAGAAAAACGTACTAAAGTAGAAATTTATCCTTTGGCAATCGGTGAAATACTCGGGAAATCGAGCAATTTGCCAGATAGCTCTTCTTCTTTGATCAAATAAGAACGCAAGAAAGTATAAAAGGTGAAAGTGACTGCCAGGAGTTGCCGGCAGAAAGATTGTTAGAGCGAAAGGACGTCGCTGCCGGTCTTGGACCGGCTGTTGGAGGAGGAGTTCTTAAAGAATGATTCGCTTAAGATGTGAAGGTATCTTAATCAAGGCTTATCTCTTAGATTCTTCGCTTTTACGAAATACTTTGTTCATTTTATAAGACACTCACTTTGCTGGGATTGATAAGAAAAAATCTGGCAAATTCGAAAAGCGCTTAAAGGGCCTGATTCAAAAAAGATTCAGACAATTAAGTGAGCGAGCATAGAGCCAGTGATTTAATTCTCGCCGCCTCTTATCAAGAGGTTCGCTAAAGGACATAGTTTATAATTCAGCAACGATAAGGGGCAAAATTCGGGTATTAAAGAATATAGCGCCGGTATAATGCGATTATGGTTATAAGACAAGCAACAGGAAGAGAAGGTTGCCAATATGGGTAAGTCAGTCGGAATAGATTTAGGAACAACTAATTCAGTAGTTTCCGTCATGGAAGGTGGTAAACCCACCGTCGTATCAAATGTAGAAGGTGGTCGTACCACTCCATCGGTGGTAGCTTTCACCAAATCTGGTGAGCGCCTGGTTGGGCAATTAGCCCGGCGTCAGGCTGTGCTTAACCCAGAAAATACTGTTTACTCAATTAAGCGTTTCGTTGGACGCAGATTCTCAGAAGTCGACAACGAAAAACGCATGGTCCCCTACAAAGTCAAAGAGGGGGATGACGGCGGCTGTAAAGTGTTAATTCAAAGCAAAGATTACTCACCTGAAGAAATTTCGGCCATGATTTTACGCAAGCTTAAAGAGGATGCGGAAAAATATTTGGGTGAAAAAGTTACCAGTGCTGTGATCACTGTGCCTGCATATTTCAATGACTCGCAAAGACAATCCACTAAAAATGCTGGCACTATAGCCGGACTGGAAGTAATGCGGATTATCAATGAGCCTACAGCTGCGGCTCTGGCTTATGGCTTAGATAAAAAAGACAACGAAGTAATTTTAGTATTTGACTTAGGTGGGGGAACATTCGACGTTTCGGTTTTGGAAGTGGGAGATGGTGTTTTCGAAGTTAAATCTACTTCTGGTGATACACACTTAGGCGGCGATGATTTTGACCATTGCGTTGTGTCCTGGGTAGCGGATGAGTTTATGAATTTAGAAGGAATAGACTTACGCAAAGATAGACAAGCGCTGCAACGATTAACCGAGGCGGCAGAAAAAGCTAAGGTTGAGTTATCCTCCGTATTAGAAACAAATATTTCTTTGCCCTTTATCACCGCTGATGTTAGTGGTCCTAAGCATTTAGAAATGAAACTTACTAGAGCCCGCTTTAACGAATTAACAAATCACTTAGTTGAGCGCTGTCGTGGACCTATGGAGCAAGCTCTAAGGGACGCTAAATTGAGCTATGAAAACTTAGATGAAGTAGTTTTAGTAGGCGGTTCGACCCGCATACCGGCAGTGCAAGATTTAGTAAAGAGCCTTACTGGCGGGAAAGAGCCAAATCAAACTGTTAATCCCGACGAAGTGGTAGCAGTAGGAGCGGCTATTCAAGCTGGTGTATTGGGTGGTGAAGTCAAAGGCGTAGTGCTGCTGGACGTTACTCCACTATCATTAGGTATTGAAACTATGGGTGGTGTCATGACCAAACTAGTTGACCGCAACACCACAATACCTACACGCAAATCAGAGGTTTTCTCGACGGCAGAGGACAATCAAACTGCCGTAGATATATATGTTTTTCAGGGCGAAAGACCTATGGCTAGAGATAATAAGCTTTTAGGCAATTTTCGTTTAGACGGTATCCCGCCAGCCAAACGCAGTGGTCCAAAAGTGGAAGTGACTTTTGACATCGACGCTAACGGTATTATGAACGTTACTGCTCGTGACCAATCAACTGGCAAAGAACAAAAAATTACTATTACGGCTAGTACCAATCTATCCAAAGATGACGTTGAAAGACTGGTCAAAGAAGCCGAACTCTACTCCCAAGACGACCGCATGCGCAAGGAAGAAGCTGACTTGCATAACGAAGCAGACAGCCTTTCTTACTCAGTACAGCGATTAGTTAGAGATCTTGGTGATCATATAAGCGCTGGTGAAAAAGCCAGAGCAGAAATGCTATCTGTAGATCTAAAACAAAAAATAAAAGATAATGCCGATCGTGAGTCCTTAAAAGGAATCATGAATGAATTGCGGGGTATGCTGGTCATACTGCAACAAGCAACAGCCCGCGGACAAGAGGCGGAGCAAGCTGAAGCTAGTGCAAGTACGCCAGCCAATAATAATGGTGACCCGAGTGGATCAAATGAGGCGGCGGCACCCCAGCAAGATGAATCGATTGATGCTGAAGTCGGACCGAGTTCCGAAGAATAAGCCACTAGGACAATATAAGTAATTTGGCTCGCTTTTTGTTTTTATGGCAAAATGACCACAAATAGCTACATTAAAATCTTTTGCATACGTATAATAGATATATCTGCCTGCGCTTAATTTTTAGCTTGAGCTAAATAGCCCAAACAATCCAGGAATCATATATATGGCTTGCCTTTGCAAACATCCGCAAAAACTGAACTTACTAAATTTAATGCGCAAAACTAAAGTGCTTAAATGCTCGTGCGCCATCTCAATCCTGGTTCTCACATCTTTTGGGCTCTCTTCTGCATCGATAGCAGGCGGCTCGATGAAATCTATAAGCCGGACCGGAACAAATCAGAATCAAAATGTCTACGAAAACGAGCTGGCTGCTACAGAGCTTAAATTATTGGGCAAAACTTATACCAACGATCCTTTATCTAAGAGATTACAGAGGCTAGAATTACTTACTTTTGGCAGCACACAGTATGGTAGTCCTGAAGAGCGTTGGCACAATATAGAAAGTTTTTTACAAAATAAAAATAGCCCTTCCAGACACAATTCTGCACACAGCAATAATATTTCAAACTCTTTAAATGAATTGGAAAAATATGTTTTCAAAAAAACAAATCCGGCGCTAAGCACTGCCAAGCGTTTAGACAAATTAGAAACTAAGTTATTTGGTCAACCCAATGTTAGCTTACCTACCGAACGCAGAATTGCTCGCTTAGAAAGGACTTTAGGATTACCTGATTCTTCAGGAGAAATGGCAGAATTGCCTAATCAAACACTTTCACCGAGAATAAGAGGTTTTAACAACTCGCCCTACTTTAAACGCATACAGCCCGGAATGCCCAATTCGTTTGGTTTTAGTTTTGGTCTCAACGGCGACGATATGGACGATCCAGATTTAAGCCAATTTGAAGCACAAATGAATCGAATGTTCAACGAAATGCAAAGACAGATGCAGGATCCAATGCAAGAGGCACCCACTTACCCCATGCAACCGCCAATACAAAAGCGCTCACCTGGGTTCAATGGACCGCGCTGGTCACCGCAACCAGAGGGAGCAAAGATCCCAGCATACAATGATCCTAACTTCATTTAAGGGCTTACTTAATTCTGTTCTTGAACAGTAATGCGCTTCATTTTGTCGCCTTTAGCTATTTTATTTACTACATCCATACCTTGAACCACGCCGCCAAATATAGAATATTCACCATCTAATTGAGGCTGGGCCGCCAAAGTAATATAGAACTGACAGCTAGAACTATTGGGATCTTTGGGAAAGTGAGCCATAGCAACCACCCCGGCTGCATTATGCTTTAGGTAGGGGCTTGTTTCTAAGGGTATAGTCCTGGTTTGGTTAGCATTATTGGGATCAATATACGTACCATAGCCATCTCCACGTGGGCAGCCACCTTGAATGCAAAAGCCCGGTTCTACTCTATGAAAAGTAAGACCATTATAAAACCCTTTATTGACCAAGTCTATAAAATTAGCCGTTGATTTTGGCGCATATTTACGAAAGAGGCGAATTACTATATTACCTTTATCAGTTTCAATGATTGCTACTGGATCAGGTCTATCATCAACATTATTATTAGCCGGGTTACTGTTAACCGGTTGTGCTGGTGTTGTAGGAGGATTAGCTGGCTGCGACGGCGCGTAGTTAAGTTCAGCCGACGTTGCCTGGGGTGGCAGAGGAGTAAAAGTCTGATTAACACTAGCGCCATTACTTGGTACATTACTTGGTACATTACTTGGTACATTAGTTGGTGCATTATTTGAGCTATTAACCGGCGGCGGGTTACCAGAGCTGTCCGTAGGCGTAGTAGTGGTAGGATTGGACCAAGTTGCCTCAGGTGGAATAAGCTCCGGGCTCAATTTGCCGGCAATCTTGACTGGGTCAAAGCTTTGCGCTGCGACTTGAACGCTCCCAAGAAGCATAATAACTATTATGATTGCCGCTATATAGCTGATTCTGCGCAAATTCTTTCCTCGAATTTCGATCCATCTGCCTAGAAATGTTACACGAATAATTATAGACCCAAAAAAAAATCAAAAACCCATATCAAATTGAGCGCCACAAACTTGAACTTGAAGATGAATAACGGTAAAAAGCACAGAAATGACCGGAATCCGGCGGGGCAAAGCCTCGACAGACCCGGTCGTTGGTTGAGGTTACGTTGAGAAAGATCATCGCTATCCATCTGAACAGAACCCTATCCAAGTTTTACTCCAACTACTTGCTGAGCAAATAGCGGAGTAGCTTGGGATCGTTCCCCACCAGGTGGAGGGATCCTTTCTCCACTCCATTGTGGTTTTTTTTCGACCACTCCCCGATTTCTCGAAAACCTCGGGTCCTGGCCTCGTCATCAGTAATACCCGAAACTTTCGCCGAGGGACCGCCCCCTAAACTCCACCAGGCATCAGGAGAACGGTTGAAATCCTGGACGGTGGAGATGTCGCCCTCTCCTACCTCTATAACTTCGACCTCAGGGCAGGGTTGGGGTGTCCAGCCGGAGCGCATCGCCGCCAAGCAGCGGTACTCACATATGTAGCCCCCGCACCCACCTCTCCCGAGATCCCTGCAGTCAGACGCAAGAACGACACCGCCTTCCTTCCTCATGTGCCCCCAGATGGTCTGGTAGAGCATTCTATAAGAACTGCTCGAGAAAAGCGCCAAATGCATGTTGCCTACTCATGTACGGCTGTACTTGTCCTCGTGTCCTTCACTGACTTTGCAATCCCGACACACATCGGCATTATCGACGCGGACTTGATCGAATCGATCTGTCTGAGCTTTTTGTTTGCTCGGTAGCTAGAACCGAGAGTTGCTCGGGATTCGGGTCTGAATTCGGGCGAGTCTTGTCCACTCACAGCTCATTGATAGCCGCCTCCAACGCCGCAACCTTGGTCAGAAGCTGGTCCCACTCTTCATTGTCCGGGTCGTATTGTCGATAGTACTCCTCACGCAGTTCCTGAAGCAGTTCGGTGACTTCTGGCACGAGGAAATCAATCAACTCCTCATCGTCCCGGGCAGCCTCCTTGATGGTTTCAATCCAGTCTTGAAGTCCCTCAAGTGCTTCCAATAACATTCCGGTCAAGAGCTGCTCGAGGTCTTTTGACGAATATGAACGCTTGAGGGCTCTTGAAGATGCTCACTGGGGGCAGAAAGCCAAAGAGGCTGAGAAGTCGGGTTTGGCATCAGACCAAGAGGTAACAACGCTAATTAAAAGATTTAATCGCGAGAAAGCTGGCACTTAGCAAAAACGTTGTAGGCTTTCTCAACGACTTGCAAGCAAAACAGTTTAAGCAAGTACTGGGCAAAATTTTGGGCTTGTTAACCGATCCAACACCATCCGATAGCCAGTTACTTTAAGGCTTTGGTGATTTACGTCGGACAGATATAGGCGAGTTTCGTATTGTGTATAGGCTCGATGAAGCTGCCGTAGCCGTTAGTTTAGTAGGCAAACGCAATGATGATGAAATCTATAAGCGGTTGCGTAATTTAGTTTGAATGCAAAAATCAAAATCAATAAAATCACTTATACGCTCGATTTCGCCAAATTTAGATCCGTCAAAAAGCTAGTAAAAAAACAGAAATCGCCCAGAAGCAATCATCTGGATCGACTAGATCATTGCCTGGGCGTTCTGTTAAGCTTTTGCTGCGCAGGGTTGCATCATGCTAGTCCGCGCAGCCGTCCCCGTGAGCTTCAACCGGGAATGTTGTAGTTGGGTTGTTGTTATTGACGCCATCCTGGCGCGAGCCAGCCTCCTGGGACCGACCGGAACCGTTAGGACTTCGTCCTCGGCTTCGTCGTCCGCTTCGTCGTCCGCTTCGTCGTCCGCTTCGTCCTCGGCTTCGAACTGAAATCGATCACCATTTTATCGGTGACCTTGGAGTACAGGTCCAGTTCGGCCGAGACAAACACCCTCAGAAAGAATTGGCGGTCGTTTAGGCGGTCCCAGTATTCCTCGGGAAGCGCCATGCGCTCCTTGTCAATGACTTTGAGACACATTAAAAAATAAATAGGAGTCTAAGGTTGGCATTACAAGTAGTGGCACCAGATCAGAAAAAGATAGAAAAGCTACAAAAAATAAGCTTCCCCCCTGGGCAGAAATTGTAGCCTCGCCTAAGCCACGGCAAGTGCCAGGCCGCTTTGCGGTGGCTGCGCCAGCACATTGCCTTGGCTTGTCGGCTCGGCTGTTTTGCCTTTATCGGGGGCAACCTCTTTAGGGCGGTTAATCCACACTTCTTTTGCTAGTTCTTTCTTTTTCGGACTACCTAAAACAAATCGGTTAGGGTTATTATCGTAAACAGACAACATTACATTTTGCCTCAACAATAGCTTGTCATCAGCTCGCCCGTGATGAACATCATTAGGTGTCAATAACTCTAAACCGCTGTGATGATGCTCATTGTTGTACCAAGGAAAAAATTCTCGACAAAAATCTTTGGCTTCTTCTAAGGACTTAAATCTATCAGGAAAATTCTGGTGGTACTTCAATGTCTTGAATTGACTCTCTGAATAGGGATTGTCATTGCTTACCCGTGGTCTGCTAAAAGATTTGTTCATGCCAAGATCAATAAATAATTGCCCTAAAGTAGATGACTTCATTGGCGAACCACGATCTGAATGTATAGTAATTATTTCTGGATTTACTTTCTGTCTATCAACTATTTCGCTAATAAATTTCTTTGCTATCTCACCTGATTCTCTTTCAGCTACATGCCAGCCAACTACATAACGACTAAAAATATCTAAAACAACATAAAGATAGTAATAGCTCCATTTAACGGGACCTCTTAATTTAGTAATATCCCAGCTCCATACTTGATTAGGAGCAATGGCAAGCAATTCTGGCTTGGCGTATTGATGTCGCTTGTGTCCACGTCTGCGCTCTTGTGTTGCTCCTTCTGCTCTTAAAATACGATACATAGTAGAAATAGAACAAAAATATGTGCCTTCATCAAGCAAAGTGGCATATGTCTCTGTAGGCGATTTGTCCACAAACCTTTCACTATTTAGTATAGCCAAAACATTATCTCGCTCAGCCTGACTTAATCTGCGATGAGACACCCTTCTTGGTCTATCAGTTTTGTCAGGCTTAACTTTTAGCTGCCTGTAAAAAGAAGCTGTGGATATACTCAATGCCTTACAAGCATTGGTAATACCAGTAATAGGTATAAGATTCTTTTACTAATTCCGTTCTTTTTGCTCTGGAATCTCGATCCCTAGCGCCACTGCTAGTTTTTTTTGCACATCAATAATTGTTTTCGCCACCTGTAAATCTTTTCCAACTTCGCTACTTTTTTTGTTAGCTGACCAATCTTTTCCTCTTTGTAATCCCTTGTCTGCTTACGACCAGCTTTCTTTGACGATAAATCACCGCTCTTTGCTTGCCTGCGCCAACGAGTAATATGTGATGAATAAAGCCCTTGCTTGCGCAAATATCCCCCAACTTCACCAGCCGATAATTCTTTTAATTCATCTAAAACTTTTTGTTTGTACTTAGCTGTGAACCGCCTGCACTCTGCCCTAACCTTTACTTCATTTCCTGGATCTTCATCACCCTCATATCCATTACTACCTGGATCAAAAATAGTCACAGAAGACTTTCCCATACCTTTTTCTCTTTCTTTTACTGCCATCAATAGACTCCTATTTCCTAGTATAAACTGTCTCATTTATCATAGAAAATTTGGGTGATTCGCTCGCGGGCCTCAGCCAGCAAGGCAGCCTTCTGGATGAGGGTCTCGATTTCGGTGGAGTCTGTTTCTTCTATCAAAATCAAGTATGACCTTTAAACACATCAATATGTGAGAGTCCAGCAGCTGTTGGCAATTCAGTTTTTCTCACCAGTAATCGAATTTTATGATCGATTTTTATGCTTCTTAGCAAATTAATATCTGTACTTTACATCTAGCGCAAGCTCGCATCAGCGGATTTATTAGTCATGCCTAATTTTTGGTTCGCTTTGATCGTGTTGACTCTACTTCACTATCTCTCTCAGCACCGCCCTCAACCGCTCTTCTGTTTGTTTGATAATTTGCATCGTCGGCCCATCCTCGTGCCATTTCTCACAACGCTCATAAAAAACTAATCGCAACACCGAATGCCCCGATGGTAAATCCTCCATCGCCTCCATGCTTATATAACCTTCCTCATCTTTATCCTTCCCGCGTAAATACATCTCGGCATAAATGCGATTAGTTGATTATGCGCCAAATCATCCCTCAATTTAAATCAATCCACTCAGGAAAGCTTACACGAATAATTATAGATCCAACAAAAGTGCAAAAATCCATAAAGCCAGGTCTAGTTGTTGTAATTGTGCCACTGTCCATACCAACAAAAAATCAGATAGAAAGAAAAAGGCCAGACCGAAGCTATGTCCGGCCGGTATAAATATAAAACAAAAAAGAAGCTGGTCCAGAAGGCTGGTGGATAAGCCTTCTGGACCGCTCAATCTGCGCGATCACTGTCTCATTTTTTTTCGCCCTGCACCGATTGAGCCCAGGAATTCCACCATGCGTCTTACTTTATCCAGGTGCCTTCCGCCAGGTTAACTACTACGACAGCAAGCGCATAGAGGCAGGTGCCTCCCAATAGCACGACACCAAGCACGAAAGCGATTGGCCAATAGTACAGGCCGGAAAGAATCATCAGTCCGGCGGCAAGGAAAGATGACGAAGAAGCGATTCGAGGACGCCACACTTCCCCCTTAGTATGATCCTTTTGGCGCTTGTTCATACGCGCCAGCAACCAAAAAATGAACCCGAACCCCAAAGCCACGATTCCCAAGCAAATCGGCAATAACCAGAAATACATCTGGCTATCTCCTTCCCTTAATTGTTTAGGGCTTTCTCTGTTCCGTCATGGAAGATTTCGCCAATCGAGATCTTCTCAATCGAGCATTTTAACCACCCCAAGTAACTTGAGCAAGACCAGATTCCATTCAGTTATCCTCGATTGCCACTATGAGCAGCGATAAACGAGGATAGCTAGGATTCTCCAAGGTCTTAGTTGTTTTATGCTCGCAAATGATGGGAGAGAAAGATATCTTAGCTTGGCAAAATTGAATAGGCAAAATCAAGCTCCAGATACCCCATTAAACAAATACAATATGATATATAAGTGATTTTGTTTTTTAAATTACTAAATGACAAAATTTCTGCTTAGTATAATTGCACTAAATCGAATTTTGTTAGACGCAAATAATGTATTAATTGCCAAAGGCAAAATCAGTAATAACTGTTAAATTGGGATGGCTTGTTAAAAAAGATGCCGGACAATCAGTGTCTGGCTTTTCATATAATGCTCGCTTTAAAGCATCCTTTTTATGTTCACCAGAAACAGCTAAAATTATGCACTTGCTGTCCAAAATAGTTGCTATGCCCATGCTAACCGCTCTTCTGGGCACAGCGTCTAAGCTAGCCTGTGACGTGTCACCAGATACAATACCAGCCTGAATGGCTGGAAAATTACCGGATACAAATGCGTCTTTGTTTGCCTCTCTAGTGGCATTGGTAAGAAAGACACAATGCGTCCAACTAGTGAGCGGAGTAGGGGGCTCATTAAATGCTATATGACCGTTAGCGCCTAAACCAAGCAAGCACAAATCAATACCCCCTTGCTCGGCGATTAATGCGTCATAGTTATCAGAAAAGCGAGGGTTAAATCTTGCATTTGCCCGCAAGCTAGTAAACCTATACAAATGATTTTCTAAAAAACTTTGGAAAGATTGAGCTTCGTCAATGTCCAAATAATCATCCAAAGCAAAACACAAAACCTGACGCCAATCTATTTCGTTATGTTGTGAAGCTTGAGCGAGCAATCTGTAATAACCACGCGGTGAGTGCCCAGCTGGCAAAGCCAAACGACTATCAACTTTATTTTTTATTTGATCTTGTACTTGTTTTGCCACAATAAGACAAAAGTCTTCATAGCCATTTGTGCTGGTGATATTGAAATTCGATTTATTTTGTACTGCCAAAATCTAATTACCTTCTAAAATTTTGTTCTGAATGCGCTTTGTCAATTATCCGTTATTCGTTCTATACTTAGATTAAATTCTAGTATCTCATGTCTGCAGCGTCCCTTGAAGATCAATAACGCAAATAGTTCAATGAAAAACTTAAGTATTTTGCTGCTTTTTAATTTTCTTTTTTTCGGTCTATTTGATTTTTTGCATCCGGCTATATCAATTGCGCAAGTACAAAAGCGCAATTTGCCTAAAGCAAGCTTTCCTGTGTTAGCAGTACCAGACTCAAATGCTAATGGAAATTCAGCAAGCAGTGCTATTAGCACGGATGGACAAAACGCATCTTTGCCATCATCTTACGGCATGCACCTTACAGCTGGACTGGACAGAAAAAATGGTGCTGCTATAGAACCATACAATCCAGGCGAGCCGGATAAAAACATGGCGCTGGTACGCTGGGAAAAGAAAAGTATGCCCTTATTAATATGGATTTCGCCAGGCATAAAGTTGCCGGAGTGTGGGTTGTCTGAATTGAAAAATACTCGGGTTGATTTCGTTACTCAGCTATTACAGAATGCGGATCCATTCCTCGGACTGACACAAGCACCAGGCTGGACTCCCCAAACAAATGATCAAGTAGCTACCGGTATTGAGCAGTGGCGGCAATTTGAAAATGAGGGCTTGTTTAGTTTTGCATTTACTGATAACCCTCGCAATGCTCATATTTGCATATTTTTCAATGACACATTTAAAAATGGTAGCGCTCCTGGTGGTATCGCTATCGGTGGCAATACTTGCGCCCAGATTTATCCCATTAGTCTTGCGCATAGTATGAATATTAGGCAAAAACCGGTGGTTATTGAACTGTCGACGTTGGTGAACAGTACTGCGCAAAGAATGATTGGCGCTTCAGCCCATGAATTTGGCCATGCTCTCGGAATAAAGGCTCACAGCCCCTACCGAGAAGATTTGATGTATGAAGACCGAGTGGTAGATTCTCTTTCAGAAGCGGATAAGGCAACAATAAGATGGCTGTATCATCAAGAACCACAATTTGTTATGTAAGCCATAGCAAAAGAAAATACAAGGAAGATCAAAATTAGCACGCGAAAACGAATTGCCCAATAGTTCTTGTCCGAACAGTATTCTATGACGCAAAAAAAGACAAGCACAGGAAACACGGTGTAGTGGTACGAGCCATAGAATTTACGATTAAAAAAGAAAATGGAATCGAAAATACCGGGACGAACAGCCCGCCCGTTATCTACAGGTAGCTAACCCGCAGACATACACGGACGAGCTGCCGTCCCAACGACCGTATAGCGGGGCGGCCAATCGGACCCGCCTTCAAGCGCCACAGGTATTAAGCCCATAGCCATAGACGGACGTATTGTCGCCCCAACGGTCGTTTCAGGACTGACGCAACGGTTTGCAAACTGGCCGTTCGTCGCCCTGCATGCTGGACAGGGTTTGGTCACGGTTCGCAAGTGAAACTGTGCCGTCCCCCGCCACTCCCATCCCCCTAAACCTTAGGCACAACTGGCTGACCTAAGGCGGAGATGGGGATACCGCCCAGACCAACTTGCGATTCGGCCCAGACGAGTATATTGATAAGGCGCTTCAGCACCCAGACAATTAAGTCCGGCGCGAGGCGCTGTAATTGCTGAAGAAAAGAACGCCTTCGCGAGTTGATGTCCGGACCCAGCTACAGGTGCCTAGCACCCTGCCGGATGGGTCAGAATACTTATTCTCAGACACCTTGGGCAGCGAAAAGGTTTGTCCAGAGACGTCAACGAAGTCGACGTTCGGTGGGATTGGCCCTTCCCAGCTTACCAGTACAACGGCCCGGTGGTTTTCTAAGGACCACCGCACAGGCTTTCTGGCAAGCTTATTAGTGACGCCATGAGCATCTAACTCTTCGTCAAGCCCATCAAGCGTGAATTGGTGAACGTGAACGCTTTCGATACTCTGCATCTCGACACTCTGCATGATGTACTCCTCTGGCTAGGGGGAGAGGCTGGACAGAGCACACTTTATCTGCTCAAAGCAAACTGCTTTGTGGCCGGAGGGAAATTCAAAAGGAACGTTATGGTTGTGCTGTGAATTTGTTGGATAGAACTAAGTTGAATCTACAATTCACTATATGAAAATTGTTTATTTAAAAACAATCCATAGCCTAATTGTCAATACAGGCTATTAGCAAGCTTTTAGCTTACTGGGATTGATTAGCCAATTGTAAATATCATATATTCTATTAATTAATCAAAGCTTCATTGATAGCCCAGCTCGCGCAATCTCTTTGCAGGGATTGATAGTAAGCAAATCGTGCGCAGTTTGCAAGACTCGCTGCTTGGCAAATGCAAAATTTCGAATACAGCTACACTCACACGAGCAGTCCGACTACTTGCCACTAGTTCAGTTGCCGCCTGACAAAGGAATCAAAAGCAACGACAACCCAGATGCTAAAAGTAATTTTGTTGGCTGCTCGATAAATTTTCAGAATTAGTTGGGCTATTGACAGATGCATCATTGCGGCCTGTTTGCAAAAACCGCTTTTCAGCCATAATCAGCGCGCGCACACAAGAGCCAAAATTACCAAGCATAGTTACTTGGGCAGGCTCACCGATATAAAGATTTTGATCAGCAGCATAATAGGCATTGCCAAAGGGGAATGGTAAATTGCCTTGAGTATTTGGTGTCAGAGGCGACTTAAGCGGAGCATTCTGTGAGTTTGCATCCGGCACAGGCGCAGCACTGTTAGTAGGGGCAATAGTGGGGGAATTTACAGGCGTATTAGGCATAGGAGCGCTTGCTGCAGGAGCTGTATTTGCCGGAGGAAAGCCGCTTGCCGGGGCAAGGTTATAGTTAGTGGGTGGAAAATTATTTACAGGCGGGAAGCCATTGCCTGGCTGAAAATTATTTACTGGTGGGAAATTATTTACTGCCGGGAAGCCATTGCCTGGCTGAAAATTATTTACTGGCGGGAAGAAGCCATTGCCTGACTGAAAACTATTTACTGGTGGAGAACTATTTGTCGCAGGAAATGTTTTTGCTGTTGGAATAGGATTTTTCAATGGAGTTGCAGATGGATAATTCATTAAAGATTGCGAGGAGGGCAAAATACCCGGTGTTGCTGCTTCGCCAATCGGATTGCTATAGCCCATTGCTTTTAGTCTTTCAGCAGCTTGGACATTATTTGGATCTGCCTTTAATACAGACATGTAAGAATCATGTGCTTCTGTACTCAGTCCTAGTCTTTCGCAAATTTGTCCGTTGTATAAAAGTATTTGTGGATCATTAGGACAATAAGTCTTGGCCTCACTCAATTTTTGGTGCGCATCGTTCCAGGCGCCCTGTGAATCGAGGGTCTTTGCGGCTTGCACACATTTACCGGCCTCCTGCTTTGCCAATGCCTGTTTGAAAGCAGCACGCGCTGCCGGCAATATGGGATTATTCGGATCAATAGCCACCACCGCTTTATACTCACTGCGGGCGGCTTCAAGATTGCCAGTTTGCATATACGCTCTACCCAAACCAAGATGACTGTTGACCGAATTTGGCAAAGCAGCCACTTGTTGTTTCCACAATCCAACTAAAGCTTCAGCGGCTTGTTGATCATTTGGATTTAGAGATACCGCTTTAGTAAAATCAGCACTAGCACCAATTACATCATTTGATAAATAGTGCAATGCGCCACGCTGTCTATAAGCCAAAGAAGAATTGGGATCAATGGACAAGGCGCGCTCAAAATGATGATTAGCCTCTTCTGCTTTACCTTTGCTTACCGCTAAATTGCCTAAACCAATATGAGCAGCAGCGTTGGGTTTAATTGCAAGAGCTAATTTATATTCAACTGATGCCTCTAGTATGCGACCATCTAAAGCAAGAGCATCTCCTGCTGCTGCATGACCTTCTGCTAAACTAGGCTCTAAGCCTTGTGAGCGTAAAACGGCGCTATCTACAGATTTTGCTAGCTTGTTGCTAGGTTGGGCAACCAGAGACTCCCTGGCTTTCTTACCGGCCAGATCATAATTTTGTTCTTGCAAAAATTGTTGAGATTCAGTCGCCGTTATAGAAGCAAATTGGCTTTTTAAACCGGCGCTGTTGGGATAGGTCTTTAAACCATCGCGCGCCAAGCTCTCAGCATCAGCCAATTGACCCGCCTTTACTAAGGAAGCCACCTGCTTTTGTATCTGAGAAAGAGTGCCAATATTCGCGCCGCTAGGGCTACCGGAGCTAGAGCGCTTAATCATTGTACCTACGCCAAAGTCGGGATTCGAATAGGAAGGGCTCGGACTGGGAAAATCAGAACCGTTTGTGCTCTGTGCATCTCCCCTGCGCGGAAAATACGACGGTGGCACAATGGTTTGTTGGACATGCGAAAAATCTGCTGCCTTAACTTGTTGACTAGACAAATGGCAAAAAATCGCCAGGCATAAAGAGATTTGATATGTTTGAATTTTCATTAGTGATTTATTGAGCCAAGGCACGTGCAAAGATTATTCCCTACTTGCCCCACTAAATCTTTAAAAGCAAAAATAATTTTATAGATACATATTCTATAACTAAGTACCAAAGAAAAAACTCGCACCTTGACAATTTAATAAACTTGCAAGAATTGGCGGTTTTTTGTTGGCATAAGCTACTCCAAAGTATATTTGGTTGTTCACAGAGTTCTCACTAGTGGCGAACTTTTATTAGTGTAGCGTTCATGGTGCCAATTTGCAAAGCGTGGCGCCCGAAAAAGAAACAATATGGTCAGAAATTTACAGGTAAAATGCAGATGGGGAGTGCCTCCGTGCCTCCCCTTTGGTCGTGGCTCATTCTGGTCTGCCCGCTTCTGGACTTTGAACGGTTATTAACGTGGCGAGCACTCAGAGAGAAGAGTGTCGATTGGGTAATGCTCGCGGTCGTAGCTCTCCTCAACGACCCAGCGGTCGCCGCACTGCATGGTTGCGAAAGCAACATACTCGGGTTGTAGTCTCCTGCATATCCCGAACACAGTGGGGTTTCGCCGAGCGCCGAGGAAATCGGCTTTGAGCACGACGCCGCGTGGCAGATCGCCGCGTCGGTGCATTCCCTCCAAAACCGCCTCAAGGCTTGGGCAGCCATGAGATGGTAAACCGTTGTCTGTGATGCGCAGGAATCTGTCTTTACTCGACCCGGTAATCTCAACCTGAATCACAAGGCACCTCCTGTCAAATTAAGGGAAAGAACCCCGACGACACGGTGCCGCCGGGGTTCGAATTGAATGCTGTGACCGACACCGGTCACGCGTCTTGCTGCTTAGTCGGGCAGGCTGGGATCGTAGCCGAGGACTTCTCTAAGGGCGGCTTTGAGATCGTCTTTGAGAGTTTCCCCGGGCGCAAAGTCAGACTCGTCTCTCAGCTCAACGCTGTGAATCAGGTCGTGGACCAGTTTCCCAGCCGCGCGGTCCGGATCGCGTCTCAGTTGCGCCAGGATCTGTTGCTTGTTGCTTTCCTCAGCCTCGTCTTCGAGGGGTTCTAAGGGGAGCAGTCCTGCGCCCTCGGTAACGAGCATCTCGTCGAGCTGCTCGGCGAGGTCGTAGCCCTCCGGGAGGAGATTCTTTGTCCTGTCCAGCAGAGTAAGAGACTCCGATTGAAGGGACTCCGCTTCGAGATGTGCTTGAAGCCGGGCAAGAACACTTCTGGCAGATTCCTCGAGTCGGCGGACGAGTTCTACGTTGTCCATGATCTTCGCTCCGTATCTATGAGAAGGAAAGGACCCGACAGCACGATGCCGCCGGGGTTCGAATTGCTGCAGGGATCACTTGCGGAAGACCTCTTGAATCATGTGCTCCTTTCGGGTGCTCCTTTCGGGGTTTAGGGTTGGTTTCAATTCTCCGGCTTGGTGGGGTCCGGGTCTGGCGGCGGCCACCTGAGTGCCTGCAATAATCTGCGGAACCTGAACAAGCGAGAATTGAGGTCCTGAACAAATTCCTCGCGGCGTTTTTCCTCGGAGTTTTCGACTATAGAACCTAGCGGTGGACGCATGGTCACGTTCTGGATCAGACCGACCATTAACGCGAAGACCGCTTGATCCATGTCCGTGCGGATGAACACCAGATTTTCCTGTCTGGTCTTTTCATCCTGCGGATCATCGTGTTTGCGTTTGAGCCGCAGATCTCTGAGGCATTGTCTCAACCAACCCGAGAACTGCTTGCGCAAGCCATTGCGCTCGGGCAGGTAGACCGCATTCATCAATAGCGAAAACAACCACTCAGTTCTCTTGATGTAGTCCTCAAAGCCATCGAAGAAAGTCTTTGCCGCTTGCTCGAAGCTGCGGACAAGCTCCCTGTCTTTTGTGTTCATATGTCCTCGCTTAAGGCTTGAATTCTCTGACGGCAGGATACCGTCAGGGCAGGTGACAAGTGGAGTACAGCGATCACACCCATTCGGGCGCTAATTCTGGCTGGCATGGCTGGAATTCAATTCCGTCCATTTCTAGCCAGAGCATTATGATGCACGGCTGAGTGGAATCTTGATGGTTTTCGACCAGCACGTCGAATAGACCGTCATCTCGACGGACAGCGTAGAGGCGACCCTCGCCATTAGTTGACGTTACCGCCCACCTTTGAGTATCTGGTTTGATGAAATCAATCTTCTGCTCAGGCTGAAGCAGAAACAGACTGCTCATCGATCCCAAAAGAGTGTGGGCAGCCGCAATTCCCTTGTAGATCATTTGCTTTGTCCCTGGAAAGGATGGACAGACCAGCCGCACACTTCCGCTCTGCTCAGCATTCTAGGCACTACCGAGCTGTGCAATATCGCCTCGCATACGAGGAGAGACAATTCACACTGGCAAGGGACACTATATCGGCGGAGATTAGATTTACGGAGACGGATGGATATTTTACCTTGACATTTTCATCACTTCAAAAGCAAGTGTTTGCTTCTTTTGCAAGAAAACTACAAGTATTAGAAGAAAGGGCAATTATGCCTGCAACATCTGCAATTGCTATACAAAATAACCATAATAAAATGGCTTTTATATAGCAATTATAGAATTTTTTTAGATTAAAAGTAATTGTAAAGATTAGCTCTCCTCGCGCTAGCATCTCTTTACAATTATGGAGTTTGCGGTAAATTTGGCAGTTAATGGGTTAGAATCACAAAAGTCGTCGAAAAAATATCCCGGCATGGCAATAACAGTAACCGAACAAGACCTCGGCTTAATGGATCAAGTAAATAGTTTGGCGCGAAAAGCCAGACTTGCTGCAGCTGTTTTTACTCAATATAGCCAAGAACAAGTTGATGCAATTGTAAAGGCAATGACAATTGCTGCCATTGATGCTGCCCACGAATTGGCTTTAGCTGCCATCGAAGAAACCAAAATGGGATTGCTGGAAGATAAGATTCTCAAAAATCTGGTCGCTTCTGAATTCCAATATGACCAGATTCGCCACAAAAAAACCGTTGGCATCATTAAAGAATTTCCAGAAGACAATATGGTTGAAGTAGCTGAGCCAGTTGGTGTAATTCTGGCTCTTTCGCCAGTGACTAATCCTACTTCTACAATAGTTTTTAAAAGTATTGCCTGTGCCAAAACACGCAATAGCATAATTTTTAGTCCTCATTTGATGTCTGCTGATTGCAGCAACAAAGCAGCTCAAATAGTGTATGAGGCGGCATTGGCTGCTGGAGCACCAAGAGATTTTATAACATGGATCGACAAATCTCCTCGGCTGCGCCGCGTCACAGAATTGCTTATGGTGCATCCTCAAGTAGATCTTATATTCGCCACCGGTGGCACACACATGGTCAAAGCCGCTTATAGTTCTGGCAAACCGGCTTTAGGTGTAGGTGCTGGCAATACGCCTGTTTATGTTCATAAAACAGCCAATATTACTGGAGCTGCTACAGACATTATTATTTCTAAGACTTTTGATAACGGTACTGAATGCCCTTCTGAGCAAACGCTCATTATGGACAATGAAATTTCACAGCAGTTATTGAGCGAATTTAAGCGCTTGGGCTGCCATATTTGTAGCGAAGAAGAAGTTGATAAACTGACGCAAACTGTTATTGATCCTCGCACAGGCGGCATGAATTACAAGTTTGTTGGACAACCAGCAAAAATTATAGCTGACAATGCGGGTTTTGCGGTGTCACCTGATTGCAAAATATTGTTGTGTCACTTAAGCGGTGAATTACGAAAGCATAAATTAGTGGTAGAAAAACTAATGCCTGTACTGGGTTATGTAACTGTGACTAGTGAACAAGATGGCATAAATAGAGCTCTCGATATTAATTACGCCGGCGGCACCGGTCATACCGCAGGTATTTTTGCTGATGACGACAATATTATCGAAAAGTATTCACAGGCTATTAATGCCGGTCGCATTATAGTTAATAGTCCTACTTCGATTGGCGGTTTGGGCGGTGTTTACAATAACTTGCACACTACCCTTGTTTTTGGCTGTGGCACTGGCGGCGGTAATATCACCACAGATAATGTCGGCATAGAAAACCTACTCAATTACAAACGTGTGCCTAAGCGCAGTAATTTTATAATGACCTTTCAAACTACCAAGAACATTTATATCAATCCTGGCAGTCTGGATCATTTGCGCGGCTTAAAAACAGGTGTGACTTTTATAGTTACCTCTAAGTCCGCTGATAAACGTGGGCATTTAGCCATGGTCATGGAGCGTTTACCCTCACAAACGCGGGTGGACACTTTTAGCGAAATAGGCCCCGAACCAGATTTCAACGTTATCAAACGCGCTGTTACTATGATGCGGCAAAGCAAGCCAGACACAATTATTGCTCTCGGTGGCGGTTCAGTGTTAGACGCGGCTAAGATTATTCGTCTCTTTTATGAATATCCAGATTTAAAAATCAATGAATTGGCAGTTAATTTCTTGGATTTCAGACACAGACTGGTTGTGTTTCCGCAAAAGACAACTGTGCAATTAGTAGCTATTCCAACTACTTCGGGCACGGGGTCAGAGGTGACACCATTTGCGGTGCTGAGTATGGATCATCGCAAAGTGTCTTTAATTGATGAATGCTTATTGCCAGATGTAGCTATCATCGATGCCAATCTCACTAAAACCTTGCCGAAAGAATTAACGGTGGACTCTGCCTTTGATGCTTTAACACACGCGCTAGAATCCTTAGTTTCGTCCTTCGCTTCTGACTATACTGATGGTTTGGCACTGGAAGCTATGCGTCTTATTTTCGAAGCACTGCCAGCCGTTTTAGACAGTCCTGGTAATGTTCTTTTGCGGCACAAATTGCATAATGCCGCCTGCCTAGCCGGTATGGCGATAGGCAACGCTTCAGTGGGCATAAACCATGCTTTAGCTCATAGTTTGGGTATGATTTTTGGCATTCCGCACGGCAAAGCGAACAGTGTTTTTCTATTATCAACAATTGCCCATAATTCAATATTGCCGAAAAAATTTACTGCTGTATCTTCATATCCGGTGTGGATAGCAGACGAAAAATATGCTCGTGCTGCGCAATTTTTAAACCTGCCTGTAGAAAAGAAAACCAATGGCAAAGCTGACTCAGCAATAAAATCAGAAAATGCCGCCACTGTTTCTCTTGACGCAAAAGATATTGTCAGAGGACAGCGTGAAGCTCGCAAGCAACAACTTATACTGGCTTTAAGTCGTGCCATATTTGATTTACTGGAAAAATGCGAACAGCCTAAGTCAATTAGTGAGTTAGGTATTAACGAAGAAGACTTTAAAGCAAAGCTGCCGGCTCTGTTGGCGCTCTCCTTTAATGATTTGAGTTTGCGCACCAATCCAAGCTTTTCTTTGCAGGCTGACATAGCGCAACTCTTTATAGACTCTTATCCACCCCGCACCAGACCATAGAGATTTTTATGAAAGAATGCATTACTCACAAAATTATTGGCGATCTCAGTAAAAATGATGAAATCGTAGAAAAATTTATAGCAGCAGGCGACAAAGACTTGCTCATTGACTTTAGCGCTTGCACTTTCATTTCGGTGGCCGGATTAGAATGGCTAGAAAGTATGCTATTAAAAGCGAGCTCGGGCAAGGTTAATGTCACTTTTATTGAGTTGCCAACCACTTTATACAAAGTCTTTAAAGTGGCGCGCATTGAAAGCATTTTAAGTGCATGTGGCTCGCCAGCAGCATCGAGTAATTCAGCTGCTTGCTAAGCCGCTTAAGTTTCTGCTGCCTGTTGCAGCGTACTGAAGACTTGCTTTAGCCTATAAAAAGCTAAAACAAAAAGGAAAAGACGGGAGAAAAGCCGTGTTCGGCCGCCTCCCGTCTTCCCGGGCAGAGAATATCATTTCTGCCCAAATACCGCGGCTACCGTGCCTCCGTACCCGTTGGCAGTGTCATCGCCGTCGCCGTTGCCCTCGCTGCTGGTCTCGGCGATGAGAATTACGTCACCGTTGGCTGCGCCGGTCGGGGCGATGAGAGTTCCGTCACCGTTGCCTTCGCCCGTGGCAGCGATGACGGTGCCATCGCCATTGAACTCGCTGAACGGTAAGACAACAGCTCCGTCACCGTTGGACTGGCCGTTCTGTTGGTCGTGGGCAGCAGCCTCACCAGATGCGGTGCCATGGGCCGACGTATCGGCAGAGGGCTGAGGCACCGAAACACTGGACCAGCCCTTCTTCTGCGGCTTCTCCTCTTCGATGAGGTGCTGCAAATCCTTGACCATCTGCCTGACGAGATAATGGGCCTTTTGCCCAAGGATTGGTAGGGAGTTGGGGCCGATAGAGTCGGAACACACTCCCAGGTAATGGATATACTTGGAGAAGTGGATGTCCGTTTCGTCCGTAGAGGCTGCCGCGAGAGCCTCTACGAGAGATGCCATCCGATTGTTGAGCTCCTTGATAGTTGCTGCGATGAAAGCATCGGCGGCGCCCAGAGACAAGAGACTGCCGACCTCATGCGTGAGGTAAGTGGTCTTGGTCTCCAACCAGCCAGCCAAGACCTCTGCCGCTTCAACGATACTCGCCCGAAACACCCCGCCAGGAGCTTCGGCAGTCCGGTTGGTAATCTCGGCGGTCATATCTTGCCAGCGCGCGATGACCGCTAGGATTTGAACGATACCAGGAGGAGCGGTTGGAGTCGAAACGTTGGAAGCCTGGTCAGCCGGCGGCTGGCTGCCCGGCTTAGGCGATTTCGAAGGAGCCGGCGGCGGCTGCGCGGCGGTCTTGGCCGATTGCGAAGGAGCCGGCGACTTTGCACCAGTCTGAGACGAAGCGGGACGAAACGCCGACTGAAGAAGAGCCACTAGGCCTTTCATGAGAATCCTCCACTTGTGGTGAGAGTTGAGAAGATGCGATGTGACGTGGGTATCCCCACGACGGTAAGGTATTCTGTCTTACCGTCGTGGCTGTGGTTGACAATGTCGTTCATTTCGGCCTGACCAAGCCCGGCTTGCCCCTGGGCTTGGACAGCAATCGGAAGACGATGTGAAGCACGACAATACCTAGCACAAGGACTGTGCCGGTCAGCAAACAGAATTTCTCGAGGTCGACCTCTTTGATCCATTCGGCGCTTGGAAGGATCATGGGAATCCTCCATTTTGGTGAGGGATGCGAAGTGACGATATGACGGTAAGATTGCTACGACGGTAAGTTATTCTGTCTTACCGTCGTGGCTGCGGTTGACATGGGCGGTCACTTTCTCTTGGACGAAGGGACAACGACCGTTTTGTCCTTCGCCTTGCCAGGGGCGACGGTATTCTTCGCGACCGCACCATCCTTGCTGGGAGCAGTAGCGGCGGCGAGTTTGCCGTCTTTGGCCTTGGATTTGCTGGGGGCACGCCTGAACCAGTTCCAGATGGGCCAAGAACCGATGCCGCCGGTTGTTTTCTTCTTCGCCTTGACCTTGGCAGCCGGCAACGGTTCAGCGACTTCTCCTTGGGGTCCAGGCCTATCCTCCGCAGCCAGTGCCGTGATGTCCACCCTCCGTCGACCGCCTTGCGTCGCTGGCTTGATCTTGGGAGCACCGGCCTCCTCTTCCACCGGCGCAAGTGGAGCATCTCCGTCCACGGAAAGGTCGAGGGAAAAGGACATCTCGTCGTTCATGACACCATTCGGTGACGGACTTCCGGGGTCAGTGCCCCACAGGAGGGAGTCGTCGGAAGCGGCCGACTGGAATGAACGTATGGCTCCCTCGACCGTAGACTGGAAGCCATGTTCAGCGCCAGCTGCCTCGTATCGCGGGTCGACCGCTCCCAGTTGGAATCGATTGCCTGTCTCGGTTTGGAAGCACCCATCTTCGTAGCTTGTAATGGGGCGAGTTGTCCCCCAGTCCCCTTTCGAGACACAGCGGATGCGGGCACCCCGTTCGGGTAAACAGAAGACACCCTGGTTGTTCACGAAGGACCACTGATTGGCTTCTACCGGCGCCTTAGGCATCACAGATCCTCCCAGATTGTCACCACTCCAGCCACTTGTCGCGACGTGCGACTAAACGCCAACAGTCAACCACCACCGGCTAACATCCGTGATTTGTGGTTTGTCTTAGTGACTTGGTTGGCTGCTGTTTACTGACTGAATAATTCGGTGACGTGGTATCCATAAAATGACAGTTATGCACATACGAAGTCAAGACTGAGTAATTGAAAACAATAAATCTACAAAGGCTCCTCTATTAAGCTTCGGCTATACAATTAATATTTGAAGTTAAGACAACTTTTACAAAGTTGACGACTATTAAATCCCATTAGCAATAGGCGCTAGTTAGCGCTAGCGATTGACAGCAGAATGTCAAGCACGGGCTTGGTAATTAAGTAATCGATGACACTATCTATAGTGGCATATTCTTTTCCCAAAATGAAAAATGGCATAGTAAAAAATAGCGTCAATGAGTATCTTAGATCAACCAATAAAGTTAAGAACCAATAGAGTGGCGCGCACGTTCGACAAAAACAGAAATAGTCTAAAAACGCTCAACTGTAAAGGTGGGACGCTTCCGTTGCGTCCCTTGTTCCTTTGTGCGCAAGCGCGTGGCTTCAACGCGCTTGCATTGGCGTCGGCGGTGCGGGACTGGGGCGTGTCTGGAGCTCGATCTAGCGCAGCGAGAACGCCCCGGTGTTGAGATTCAGACAACCACTCCGTGTGTAGTCGTCCGAGCAGAAGATCCAGATATTAAATTCCAGTCCCCTGCGCTGCAGCTCCTCTTGCAGCTTGATGATATCCGGGTGGAGCGGGTCGACGACCCCTGCTACGTCCGTACAGGGGAATTCATGAACTGTCAGCCGAATGATCGCTGCCTCCTGCTCACTCGGATTGTAAACGATGTTCCAGGTGGCGTCGTAGCTGGTCTTGAGGGTCTGTCGCCAGACCGAACCGTCGCGAATCGATTGCGTGGCGCTCATAGAACTTTTCCCTTCTCAAATTGGGTGCCCCCTTGATTGCCGGTGTAAGCCAGCTGTTTGAATCAAGGCGGTCGTCACAGGATACTTCGCGGTGACGCGCTTCCGTTCGCGCCACCGGGGAGACGTGCCGAGCCTGTGAAGGCTTCAGTTGTCGATCTCATAGACCGTCACGCACAACGTTCCGTCATCGTTTTTGGCGACCCAGACAATGAAGTCAGGCTTAGGTGAGAGCGACTCTAATTGGCAGCCGAGGCTCGGCGCCTCGTGGCCGGACTTTGCAGCCAGGTGCCACTCTTCTCCCTCCCCTGGGGAGTAATAGGCGAAATAGTAGCAGTCGAGCCGAGGCGGAGCGGCACCGGTAATCAGCCGGTCGAGC
This sequence comes from Candidatus Melainabacteria bacterium, assembly GCA_963845445.1. Lineage (GTDB taxonomy): Bacteria > Cyanobacteriota > Vampirovibrionia > Obscuribacterales > Obscuribacteraceae > JABDBL01. The sequence continues at coordinate 847,891 of CAWJSE010000003.1, forward strand.
AGAGCATCATCTCGGTAGATGTGCGCACCGAAAACCGTCTTGGGCAAGGGCTGGTCTGGGTGCTTTGCGAGCAACAGGCTCGCGAGGAAGGGAAATTGGGAGCGATCCACTTGGTGGGGCTCCAGGATCCGCGCGGCAAGAGACATGGTGGCGGACTCCAGACAGAGTGGACGTCGCGTTTCAGCATCCGGTTACTTCCGCACATACGGATACAGATGCTCAGTCATGGAGTAGACAGGATAGGCTCTATAGACTGCCTCAAAATGAAAAGGGAAACGGACGTACCAAAATTTGACAGGTTTCGATGATGCAAATCAATAATGACAACCCAAACTCTTTTTGGAAAGTGAAAGGAACAAGGAACATGGTTGAGTAATTGTTGCTTGTACCATTGGTACAGTAAAAAGCACGTAAATGCTCGAAGTCAAAGAACCGAAAGGGTCGAAGACGGCTGGAGATAGCCAATTTCGCCCTTTCGGTTTGTGCTGGATCTAGAACTTGAAGAATGGCTTAGGGAAGCGCACACCGCAGAACACGTGCGGACTTAAAGACCAATAGCGATCAACAAAATGAAAAGGCTCTGAGAGGGCAACGGCACCGTCTCAGAGCCTTGCTCGCTTCTTAACAAGTCCTCCTCTCTGTTGCGTATGATTAGTCAAAGCAGCTTTTCAGGCTGACTGCTCCATTTCATGAGGAAGGGTGATCTTCAGATCGGCGAGATGAGCCAGCATGCTGACGTCCCGCACCCCGGTACCCCAGAGTTCGAGCCGGCGGAGTTTATTGAGTCCTCTCAGCGAGCTTACGTCCTGCAAGCGCCTGGCGTGCTGAATATCCAACGTTACTAGGCGGAAGAGCTCTGCCAGTGGGCTCACTTCGTCCACATCAGTATCGCTGAGTATCAGCACCCGCATATTGCGGCAGGCAGCAAGCGGGCTCACGTCCTTCAACCTTCTGGCGTAGTCGAGCTTGAGCCAGTCCAGTCCGCTGAGCGCTGCCAGAGGAGTGAGATCCTGGACATCGGTGTGGTCCAGTTCCAATATCTGCAGCCCGCGACAGGCGGACAGGGGTAGCAAGTCCTCCACGGGATTGTGCCCGGCATAGAGCCGCTCCAAGTATTGACAGGCAGCCAATGGCCACCAGTCCGTGGTTTGAGTGTCTCCAAGATACAGCCTTTGCAGATTGTGGCAGGCGGCAAGAGGGCGCAGATCTTCTGCCCCTTTAGCGCCTTCGAGATCAAGCTGCTGGAGGTTGTGACAGACAATCAACGGCCTCAGGTTTTTGAGTTGAGCCCCCTTGAGACTGAGGTTGGTAAGCGCGGCCAGCTGACTGGGCTCGAACCGGTTCAAAGCCGCTGTGTTCATGTAGCCCAGATTGAGCCGACCAGAAACAATTTGCGGCTCGTTCGGCAGCTCGAAGCCACCGCATTCTCGAACCCACCAGATGATGCCAGCCAAGGTATGCTCGCCGCAACCTGGTGTCCGCTTCAGTTGGCTGATGGACAATGTAGCCACATCCTCCCAGTTGTCCACTCGCAGAGCTTTCATCACCGAATTGCCCCGCCGCCCCCGGCGAAGCAACTTGCGATCCTGCTCAGTTAATCTTCCTACCCCGAGCACTCGTGAGCTGGTGTGGATGGTACCAATCTTAGCCATTTGTTCGACCCTTTTCCAGTGTATCGATTTCTACAACCCACGCGGGTTGTACACAGCAAGCGAGGAAGGCTAATTTACTGGATGGTCAGACTCCTAATATAAGTATTGGTGGGAATACATTTAAACCTTGCATCTTTGCCCGAGCATAATCAAGAGGAATGTAAGAGTTAGAATGCTCAGCTCCCGGCTTTAAACAGTAGAGGATGTTGACTTCTTGAAATTGTCACCCCTATTCGAAATATTAGATTCTTGACACCCACTAGATTAAACCGGACAAGGTTAGCTCATCCGTATAGCCTTAACGCAGGCTAACCGTGCCTCTTGTGATATACTTTACATATGTATGGTATAGAAATTTAAGGAGGAGCAGCTCATGAAGAAGAAGGCATCTTTGACTTTGTTTGAATTTCAAAAGCGCTACCAAACAGAAGAAGATTGTTTGTTAGCGATTAAGAAAATACGGTGGCCCAAAGGGTTTGCATGCCCTAAATGCGGACATGATGTTGGCTACAGATTAAGCAGAAAGCGCAAAATCGAATGTGCTGTTTGTAAGTTCCAAGCTTCAATTACTGCTGGAACAATTTTCCATAAGACTAGAGTTCCGCTTGTAAATTGGTTCTGGATCATTTTTCTGGTAGCTCAAGATAAAGGTGGCGCCTCTGCTTTGCGGCTTGCTAAGCAGCTAGGGATGTATTACAAGACTGTTTGGCACATACTACAAAAAATTAGAAAAGCCATGTCTGGACGCGATAATAGCGTGGTTCGCCTGGCAGGTTTAATTGAATTGGATGAAGGACATTTCGGTGGCAAACACCGCAAAGCCCAAGTAATAGTAGCAATCGAGAAGGCTGGTAAGTGGAAAGCCGGTAAGTTAGTAATGAAAAGAGTATTCGGTAAAGTGATAAGCGAACCAGAAGTTAAAAGAATCGTAAATGCCCACGTAGACAATGATTCACAACAGTACTTCATCACAGATTGTGCAGCAGCTCATAGGATGTTGGAAAAAATGGGTCACAAACTAGAAAGCCATCCATCTACTCCTGAATCAGCAGCTCAACACTTGCCTCTAGTACACTTGGCTATCTCACTTGCGAAAACATTCATCCTCGGTACATATCACGGCGTTAGCAGAAAGCATCTGCAAAAGTATCTCGATGAGTTCTGCTATCGCTTCAATCGTCGTCTTAAAGAAAGTCAACTCCACGAAAGTCTCATTCGTGCCTGCATTTTCGCCTCCCCCATCTCTTACCCTGCTCTGAGGGTATAGGGAAAAGGTTAGCTTAGCGCAGGTAGCGCGAGCTGAAATGCAAAAGGACACTTGACTATTAAAGCTAAAAGCTGAAGAACATGACAAAAGCATATAAATGCTTAGGGCAAAAAGAACCCAAAAGGGCGGACGCAGTGTCCGCCCTAGTGTTCAAGTGTTGTCTAACGGCGACGACCGGGACGCACGAATTGCTCCGGCAGCCAAGTCAATTGCTTCCGCAGTCGAGCAATTTGTTTCCAGCCCCAAAGCAGCCAAGTCGAACGCGTTGCTGGCTCTTCAACTGGCAGTGCCGTAGTTGGCGTAACGGTTGTTGCTGTCTTGGAAATGCCAAGGCGTCCGCCACCAGTATCGGTCATCCAACTGGTGGTGACTACCACACCATTGGGCAATCCCACTTTGAGACAGTTATTGAGGACAGAGATCCGGGCGGCGGGTCTGCCATCCTGCATGTGGCAAACGGCGCACAAGCTGAGCCGGAAAAGTGAGGTTTGCATGGCGCGCCAGTCGTCGATAGACAAGCTGGTCTGCCGGGGAGATTGGTCATCGAGATTGCGGAACCAAGCGAAAGATATCGTGTCGCCATTGCGCCCAATCTTGACGAAATCGCTGCTTGTCGGCGATGAGCGTAGGATGGCGTAAGAGCCGAAGGGGAGATCTATGCTTACCTCTGGTATGCAGTACCAGGAGCCGCTGGGGTGAATGGGAATGAGTCCGTCATGAATTTGAACCAAGAACTCCTGACGATCTTTCGCTTGCCCTCCGTTTGTAATGATTGGTTGTGCTGGTGGCAGCGTTTGTCTCCACTGAGCAGGCCATTGCACAGCCTCGTAAGTGAGGCATGTAACCATCCCGCTTTGCTCAAGTAAGTAGTCTCGTCCCTCCAAGCTCCACTGCAACGGGCTAGATAGGTTGGCCGGTCCTTGCCACCGCAAAACCAAGTCCTGCACCCGGTAGGTTTCGTATTGGGGCAAATGGCGAGCGGTGGCTGCCTCGCTGCTGGTAGTGGTAATTACATCCAGTGCGCCCAATTGGGCCAAGACGGCATTCACCAGTCTGTCTGTGCTGGCAGCCTCAGCTGCGGGCGGATCGGGAATGCACAGACTTGGGCTATTGGCGAAAATGCTCGGGTGCTCCGTGCGTAAAGCGAGAGACTCTGGCTCGGTGAGTCTGAGCACAACCAGTTGGCGAATCCGATCTTTCCCAAGATCTGACCCCGAGACTAGATACGAGCTAATTGGACGCCGCGGCGAGGTGAAGGGAGTGGGCGGTGGCGGATCGGTGTCTTTTTGCTGCCGCTACAGCACTGGCTAGTGGTGCTGGCGGCTTGGGGTCATTCTTCTTTGCTTTCGCCATGACAGAGACCTCCGGGGGAGCATTGACGCTGTAATCCTTTTCTCGCCGACGCAGCGAGCGAAAGATCTCGTGTTAATGCTTTGGTTGGTTCGCAGAAGAAATTGTGTAAGTAATCGAGAAAGACAATGCCAAACCCTAAACAATTAGCTAGGGGCGAGTCAAGTATCCAGTTCAGAATAAGGCTAGCGCTATCGGCGCTAAGTCACCATTATCACTTAAATTTTGCTGCTGCCAAGAACCTGTTAATTCCCCTATAAGCTATGTCTTGGTAGTTAATCAATTGTTGAAACTTTGACTGTTCAAAATGGCTTAAAAGATTCTCCTTATTATGAAACAAATCTAGGGCATTAACATAATAGGCTTTGCTTGGCGATAGCCCAATCTTCGCGGGCTTTAATAACTAAAATAACGGCTTTTGAATTAGTTGATGAAATCTTGGGCGCATTATTTTCATTTTCTTTTTTATCCAGTGCAAGTCCTAAAAATTCCAGTCCTGCGCAGGCTTTTTCGCGCACTAAGGGAGCATACTCACCAATACCAGCAGTAAATACAATGGCATCGAGCTTGCTTAAGCTTGCTCGCATAGCGCATATCCCGGCGCGCAAACGAGAGATAAACATATCAAATGCCAAGCGGGCTAATTTTGCTTCAGTAGAATCACTTTGCATTTTTTCTATTATCACTTTCATATCAGCACTTATTTGCGAAACGCCCTTCAGCCCTGAGTTTTTATTGAGTGTGGTTTCCAGCTCTTCAATAGTTGCTTTTTTATTTTTGAGCAGATAAAGCAAAATACTGGGGTCTATTGAGCCACTGCGACTGCACATCATCAAGCCTTCAAGCGGCGTAAAACCCATGGTGGTATTGACGCTTTTGCCATTTTCTATGGCAGCAAGCGAACAACCGCTGCCTAAATGACAGCTAATAACAGAAAATTTACTGATATCGGCCTTTAATATAGAAGCTGCTTGTTGAGAGCAATATTCGTGATTAATACCGTGAAAACCAAAACGTTTAATATCGTATTTTTCATGCCATTCGTAAGGAAGGGGATAGAAGCTAACAGCGTCAGGCAAGGTGCGATGAAAGGCAGTATCAAAAACTGCAATTTGCTTGGTGTCCGGTAAGAGTTTTTCTATGGCGTTGATGTGGAGGAGACTGATTTTATTGTGCAAAGGCGCTAAGGGAATATATTTTTCAATATCTTTTTTTACTTGCTGGTCAATAATCACCGCCGAAGTATATTTATCGCCACCGTGTACAACGCGGTGTCCGACAATATCGATGTATCCACTATTGTTAGACTGTTTATCTATCGCTGCGCCGGCTTTGCCTTCTAAAAGTGGCTGCAATGCACCTTTCAGCAATTGCTGCCAATTAACAGAATCAACATCTCCGGAAGGAAAATCAATTTCGGTTTGCCAGGCTGGCTGCTGTGGCGAAACAGCAGACACCATTTTTTCATTTAACTGAAAGAATGAAATTTTGTCGCTGCTTGAACCAGCGTTAATTACTAAAATTTTTTTCTTGCCCTTCATTTCAATAGTTTAGACTAACTTTTCAAAATAAAAGCAGCAGGCGATAGTTTAAACCTAGATGCCAGCTTAAGAATTTGCGTTAAAGATAATTCGCGCTTGCCAGACAAGAATTCGGATGCACGCGAAGAACTCCCTAATTCGGGAATTAGATCACTTTGAGACAAGCTATTTTGTTCCATTAAAAACTTTAGTAATGCACGCGGTGTTATGTTCTTTTCTTCATTCCACTTTGATTCATAACGTTCAACAAGAATAGAAAGTATTTCTAGATAGTCTCGTTCAAGGGCAGACAATGAACCAAATTTATCTAGCAATTCATGGCAAATCTGAGCAGCAAGCTCATTCTCATTTTCAGAACGTATGGGTCTGAGCGGAAAACGCTTAATAAGTTCAAAATATTTTCTATCTTGTTGTATTGCTGATTGCATAATACTTTTTCTCAGTCATTTTTACTTTTGCTATAACGTCTCTTCCATAATCCTTTATCATATTCTTGGTGAGTCATCACTTTATCAATATAGAGCCTGCCTAGATCAAATCTGCAAATGGCAATAAGCCTAATACTATTGCCAGCAATGTCGAAAATAATTGCTTTTTCAAACCAATCCACACTATTAAAGGTCTTTTTAACATCTGAAAAATTCTTCCAACGTGCTTCAATAATAGAACGCTTCCATAGCCTTAACGGCCTTTCAGCTACTGGGTGTTTTTTGATAAATTGTCTTACCCGCCCCCAATGATTTATTTTCATTGGTGTCCTTGATAAAAGTGTCTATATTATTCTCCCAAATTGGGAGAATAATAACAAGAAAAAATTTGCTGGGAAAAGAGATTTAATGTCGGGGTTAAATAAAAAAGCAAAGGCGACCGAGGTCGAAATGATTTCTCGGTCGCCAGCTGTCAGGCGGCATCGGCGCGAATGAAATTTATGAAGTATCGGTATGCCCCGATGCAACCCGAGACAGGGTTAAGGGTCGGTTTTCTGGGTTACGATGGCGCTAGGCCACCAAACGTTCGACAGTTTGCCGCGTTTCAGCGAGTGTCCTCGTCAGTCGCGGCAGTCCGTTGTTGCGGACCCTCAAAGCCCGCTGCGACATCCTTTCGGCTCGGCTCTGGCAGAACTTCCTAAGCTCGAGCCGCGAGGAATTCTGGCCGACAAGTTGCCGGATGGCATACCTGTAGGCAAGACATGCCCTAACGACCGCGCATAGAAACGTGATCCGCCACCGGAGAAGCTCGAGCTCGAACATTAAGGCCCTAGATGGACCTTCGGCTTCCTGGACTTCCTGCTCCGACAACTCTGTTGAAAGAGTTTGGGTCGCAGCAAAGAGTTCCTGGAGTTCGGCGTGATCGCGACAGGCACCCGACATTTCGGCTAGCCTGACGGCGTTCTCATTTGCTGGGTCTGGCGACCTTTGCCGAACATTCGCGGACTCTTGAAACAGGCCCGCTGCAAGTCGCCTGACCTCGACAACTGAATCGGCGTCGCGTAGAAACTGCGCAACCTCCAATTCGTTCGTAGCGCCACTAACATTCATGGACACCTCCCGGATGCCCTCCTAGCGAGAACTGAACTTGGTAAAGACCACTTAAGCAACGTCTCCCTCACCGCTTCTACCAGCAAAGAGCTCCTGAAATTTTTGTTTGAGTTGAGTTTTGCTGGCTAAAAATACCTTGACGCGAATGATGAGAGACGCCCTTAGACTAATCTAACAAGACAGCTAAAATCACTCTTGATACCCGAAATTGTTAGTATTGAACAATTGCGGCAAAGGCAGATTGTATGTGGTTTTTGGATTACTGTTCAGAGATCTACCAAGAGAATTAATGACAACTAACCAAAAAGCGCTTCATTAAACAGAGGCAAAGCGGCTAGCGCAGCTGCACTAAGGACTTGCTTTCTCGACGCCAGCACAATTTGGATTTTTATTAGTGTTCTGGCTTGTGACCTTAGCGCAAAGCTCGAACGAGCGCCACCGCCTTTATGCATCTCGACCATGCCGGGGGTGAGTACTCCCAGAACAATCTGATATTTAATGACTTTTGTGTTAAGCCAATAATTAATTTTATGAACTTCCTAAAAGCCAGCTGGTGCAAGGTTTTTCAGAAGCAAAAAGTCCCGAAACCCTGATGTAATATAACTTCATTACGCTGGGCATATCACTCAAAATACACCTACCGTACCGTAGTTAATACAGCGCAAAGATATTGTTGAGTGTTCTCATGGCTGATAAATGATGCTCACAGGAAAATGCTTTAATTTTAGTTTTTTGCTTTTGGTCTTGCTTGTCATTGCTTAGCTCTCTTTGAATGACTATTAGCGTTGGGCATAGCGCTGGCTTGTTTCAGATGCCGATTTGTTTATAGCTGTTCTAAAAAGAGTCCAACCGGCCAGCAATTGTCCCTGACGTCTTTCTAAATCATCAAAGGAGCGATTAGAAGTCTTGAATCTTGCCAATATGGCTGTTTCACGATCATCGCGCCTGGCTGGATCTTTGGCAGCGATTTTCCTGGCCTCTCTAATTCGTTGTATACGTAACTCTATGTCCGAAATATTATTGTTGACTTCGCGATTGATTATTTTAAGCCGGCTAGCAGCATCTTGTCTCACCGAGGCAAGCTTGCCGAAGCGGGACAAATCATTTATGGCATCAATTCCTTCACGGGCAAGGGATATATCAGAAGCAGTGGTAAGAGCATAGGCGCTAGCCAGTCTTACTCTTTCTTCGTCACTATGTAAACCCTGGCGAAGAGCAGTTAGCAGCGGTTCATTAGCATGGCTCTGGTTAAGTCGCAAACCGGACATATTGTCAAAAATTACGTCCACTGCGTGTCTTGCTGCCCGCAATTGACCAGGATGGCTATTGGCCTGTGACACGGCAGTTACGATGTTACTTGCTCTGATATCTAAGGGTGTCACCGTATCTGATACCTTGCTTTTATGCTTAGCCAAATAGGCAATTTCTACACCGCCATCCAGGCGAGCTGCATATTCCTGAAAACGCGCTTTGATATATGGATCTTTGCTTTCTTGCGCTATTCGGCTGATTAAGGGTACACCGTCTTGTCGATTCATATGAATATTAACCAATAATTCAGCCGAAAGAACTTGAAAGTCACGACTGTATTTTTTATCACTTTCCCACCGTGCATGAGCTTTATCATAATGCCATTGCTGCGGATAATTAGCGCGCTTAGGCTCAGCTGTTTCCTCAGGCATTGCACCCAATTTGCGGTGTGACTCAAGGGCCAAACTACATATTTTACTTGCTTCATCTCTGCTAATAACAGCATGCTCAGCTGGTTGATATAGGTTCATCAATCCACGCAACAATTCGCATTTGGCTTGAGGATTAACGTTGTTATTTTGCAAAAGAGATAATAGATATCCGCCTGCCTGTTTTCTAGCCTCTAGTCCACCTGTCCCACCTGGACGGCACATCTCAGCTAAGGCACGTGCCAAATCTGCTGCTGTTTTTTGACGATCCCATTCGCGTAGTAATGGCAAACCATTACCAGCTCTGCCATCTCTTTCTATAAGGCGGGCTATGGCGCGACAAGCTTCTTCTCTGGTGGCTTTGAGGGTGCCGGCGGCCCCTTGTGCTTCTTCTGGTTTAAATTCGCCTTTTGCCCAGCGCTTGAGAGTATCAATGCTTTGCTGATAATCAACACTGAGATTTTTCACTTGATAGCTAATGCGTTTTTCCGGGGTAACAAAAGGGTCGGCGTAATCAAAAGTTTGGTGGCCATCGTACATGCGTTCTAGGCTAGCGCCAAGCGAAGAATCGGAAACTGTCAACTGAGCGAAATGCTCGTTAGCAGACATATAACTGGGCAATGCTTCTCTTACTTTGGCCATAAAATTATCATTTAAGAGGTCAGGAAAATTTGTCTTAAACCACTCCTCCGTTCTATGATTAGTGAATTCAGTCTGTAAAGCGGCTGGATCCTGAGCTAGCTGCGAATTAGCGGTCAGCACGGAAGCACCAACTGGCGAAGGATCGTTGCGCATATTTTGCTGCCCAAGCATAGATCTTGCTGTTTCGCGCAAACCAAGATCGTGTTCATTTTTGAGATAAGTGGTGAGAATCTGTGAAGTGTTATGCGGATGCAGTTTTTCCAATGCTTTTAGAGCTGTTTCTCTAACCTCAGCTGACGGATCAAGAGTGCCACTAGTTAATAGCCTTTCGATAGCAGTATTGGCGAGCTGGCAATTTATAGTTGCTAGAGCGGTTACCGCGTCCCGGCGCAAGTCAGGCAGTCCGGCTGCATAGTTGCTATTCTCTTTGGCAGGAATGATAATCGAAGAAAGAGCTCGCACCATAGAAGAGATCTCTTCTACATTTGCTCCTCTAGATAATTGCGGTATCATTGAAACTACAGCCAATTTGCTGGTGAAATTAGCCTGATTATTGTCGCCATACAGCATGGAAACACACTGGCGGCGAACCGAATCAGCTTGTGCCAGTGGCAGCGAGCCGCCATTATCTCTAAGTAATAATGCTGCTGCTTGCGGGGCAATTGCCGTTAAATTAGGGCTGACACAATCGGCAAGAGCGTTGCGGATTCGTTCAGTATCAATAGACTTGCCGTTGAGACTTAAAATTGCTGATTCCCCTTTGATAGCTAGCAAGGTTGCTGCAGCAGAAAATTGTTGCATTCTGGCTGTCTGTATCTCTTCCATGCTCTGTCCGCGCGTAGGAGAATAATTTAAATTAGTCTGCATTTTGTCCAGGAAGCTTTGGGCAAAAGAACCGGCCTCACCTTTATGAGCCTGCCAAGATTGCACAGTTTCGCCAATTAAATTTGCGCATTCTGCTTGGTCGCTCCTATTAATGGCGTGCAGTAAAGAACCAGCAAAGGCGCGTAAATCTGGATCACCTTTGCCACCGGCTACCGCCACCAGTCTTTGTTCTAAATCTTGACTGCGGACACCAAAACTCCTGCTGGCATATTCATATTGCTCTTGGGGCGAGCCCTGTCCTTCCTTGGCTCGCGCCGCCGCAGTACAAATTGCCTCACCAAGAAGAGCCTGCATCTGCAACTCTTTTGATGCGTTTCCAGCCTTGAGAGCACGGTCGCATTCCCAGACAAATTCCTGGTGGGTTAAATCACCACTTTGAAAAAGAGCAGAAGCGGCAGCAAATCTGGTGTCGGGAGCCGATGATTGCTTTTGCTCTAGCTTGGCAAGTAGATATTGCTTGCCTGGTTGATATGGTCCGCCTTCTTGGGATTGCCGAGATGCAGTTTTGTCTTGCTGGGCCCTGGCGTGAGCACATTGCAATAGAGCAATAGCACAGGCAGTTTTTTCGTTATCTGTTTTAGCTTGGCTAAATCTTTGCTCTAATTCTTTTTGCGTTTGACCAAGCTGTTGATCACTGGTGTTGTGATTCGTCTGAGAGGCAAGGCGAAGTGCTTCTTGCACTTTTGCTTGTGTTTCAGGATTTTTGCCCTCGGTTAATATATTGCCGGTTGATTTAAGAAAATGTTCAGCAGCTGTTCTTTCCATATTGCGCAAAAATAATTCGGTCGCGGCCGCAGAATCTATTTGTCCCGGCGCTCTGGTTAAAACACCCATCCGCTCTAAATGAGGACTGAGTCCAGATCGTCTGCCGACAGCGCTCACTGCATCATGCACTTTATCCTTGCCCATGGTATAAAGAAACCAGGGAGTAGCAGCAGCAAATGTTGCTTGAGCAGGCGCTTGCAGCAACCTGGCAAAACCACGTGCTGCTTCTTCGCTTTCTTTGGCTGCTGCTATCTTTGCACCCGATAACCAGCTGCCAAATTTCAGCGCTGCCTTCTCTCCCGCTTCCAACACATGTTTGCCGGCTCCATAGACAAATACTGATCCACGGGCAAAAGCGGCTGCCCGTCCAAGCGCATATTGTTGAGTAGAAGCATTATTGAAAAAGCCGCCTGAGGCACCTAGTGCAATCTCGAAACTACCTTTTAAAGTCTGCTTTACCGCTTGCTCCATTGCTGATCTTGTTAAAGCCTTTGCACCAGACTTTATGGCAATGCTTATGGTAGCTCCGCCCATTAAAATGGGCGCAATGTCGACTGCTGCTTCCACAAATTTATGAGCAGCGTGCCATTTGGACTCTGAAGACTGCCAATTGGCAAGCTTGCTAGCTGGCACAAGATAGAGATTGCTACCGCTGACAATTGGGGCTAGAGCATCTGGTTTGTAATAGGCGACATTTTCAGTTTTGCGATCTACTTCAGCAGCACCCATGTTATAAACATTACCGCTGTGCGCTTTGTGATAAGTTGTGATAGATTCAAGGCGAATCATGCCGCCGTGTTCTTTATCACTTTCGGGGACCTGCGTGGCATAGAAACGATTGCAAACAAGATTGTATTGCTTTCCCTTTGGACTGAGTGGTGGCAGCCCGTCGAATTTATCTTTGACAACGTCATTCCACATCGCAATCTGATTTAAATTGAGCGCCCTTACTAAAGGTTGCATCTCACTCTGTGTGCGCGCACTGTATCTATCTATCCAGGCTTGCACGTTTTGCATTTGTGTAATAGCAGCTCGGTCAAACTTTGGAGTTTCCGGCAAGGTAACTTTGAAGCCGGCAATATGACCTTCGCTATCGCGCTGTATGCTGCCAATACCTTGTCGCTCAAATTGATCTATCGCCTGTTGCAGCCAGGCTTTATCGTTACTATTATAAATGTGACCAGAAAGTAATTTCAACGATTCCATGGTGGCTGTCGCCTGGTTATGCAAATTAAGTAAAGGCGCTACAGCTGTTTCCCAGTCTAACCGCTTGCCGGCGGAATTATCTTTATCTGGTTTATATTTCCAGCCTGGACGCTCAGCCAATGCCACCGCTCTATCTATTGCTTGCGCATCTGCTTTTTGCTGTGGTTTATCTAATACTGCTTGTGCCTTGCTGTTCCAGTGATCAGTATTGAAAATGAGGTCAATGTCGTTATTGCTTGGCAATTGGTCCGCCGCCACTTTTAGCTCAACTTTGGCTTCAGACATAGCTGCCAATAATGCAGGACGAGCAAGATTATCTGGCAATGTAATGGGGCAGCCAGAAGGTATATTAGTGATGCCAGCGCGAGCAAATTCGTGCAATTTTTCAGTGGCATTAGCAGCAGCTCGTGCCATGGACTGGCGATACAGCGCTTCAGTTACCGGTCCGTAAATATGTGATTTAGCTTCTTCGGACAAAGCTGCTTGCATTGATTGGTCGGTAATCTGCTTACCCAATTCTTTCTGCAAATCTTGTATAGCTTGCTGATAAGCATCTGGCTGAGTATCATATTTAATCGGTTGGAAAGGCTGCTGCTGCTCGTCTTCCGTTAGCTCGTCTTCTGCTTGTTCAGCTCTGGGTGAGCCATCACCACTAGCAATACCATCACTTTGCGGTTTGCTTGGCGAAGACTGGCTTGCCGGGAGCACTCTCGGTAATCTAGTTCCTGTTTTTTCTGGCTTTGCTGCTCCACTGGCGTGAGCCGCGCCTTCTGGTTCACCGCCGCGAGCCATGCCTGCTGCAAAATCAGCTACTATCATAGCACTGACTACCAGTCCAGCTCCTTGCAAGGTACGTGCACCACCTTTTTTAACGCGCCCGGTGAGATCGGCTACCCGCAAACGAGCGTAGAGCCTATCTAAGCCATCACCTTCATTTTTTAAAAGTTTATCCCTTTGCTCTTTTAGCTCTGCTTTTTTCCCTAAGTCTTCTTCTTTGGCTATTCTTTCTTCAAAGGCTTCGTTAATCTCACTGACAAAACGTCTTTCCCAATCCTCATAACGTTCTTTTCTCTGACAAGAGAGATCTCTTGCATTCTTGATATCGATGCGGCCATCAGCACCTACTTCTAGATGATAAGAGCGCCGCGCAGTAACAACAGAAGTGCGCCCAGATGGAGTGAGATCGTGATCAGTTTGGGCAGCTACCTCGGCTGCTATTTCTTCATGTAAAGATCTTTCGTCTGCTCTTGCTAAAGCCAGTGCGAGTTCTTCTTGTTCTGCTACACCAGATGCGCCACTGCTGCGCAGCGCAGCCAGTTCATTGACGCGATCCGCTCGTGTGACTATTTGGTCGACTTGCCGCAAGCCTTGCTCCACTTCGGCATATAATTTCAACGCTTCTGCCGGTTGATCTGCCACCGCGCCACTGGCTATTTTATGCAAGCGGTCGGCAGACACTTCCACTGTTGCCGTGACGCTGTCCATAGGAATTTTCTCTTGACCGCTAGCTGTGATTACCACAAATTGGTCTGCAGTAGTGTAAGTGGGAGTAAACGTTCTGCCGTTTCGCGTGTCAGTAAATCGTACCGCTACGGGCTGATCAGCAGCCAGTGCGGGACTAGAGACAACCTCAAGTTGCGTATACACAGGTTCGCCTTGCAGGGGTGTGCTGGCTACGAAATCAGCAATTGCTGTCTGAATTTGATCAACACTGATATTGCTAGGCTCTGCTGCTCGGGCACTATTCATGAAAGAGTGGCCAAATTCTGCGAAGCGTTCACTGCCATTGCGAAATTGGGTAGTATTTAGGCGGTCAAGATACAAAGCAACTTTATTGATTGAAGTATTGGCTGTTACTTCATTAGAAGTAAAGTCCAGTGCCAAGTCTTCAACTAGAGGACTTACCAGTTCGTCAATCTGGTTAGATTGCATTTCCACTTCTCTGCCGCTGATATCAAATACCTTGGCAGAGATTGCCACTTTGCCACCGCTACCTACTTGGGCTTTAATTTCTTTTATACTTAACGGTCCCTTTTCTGTTTGCACAGTAACGGGCTGATCGAATCTGTAGCTGCCCACATATGTACCTTTTTCAGGTTTACCTTTGGTATCAAATTTGCCCTTTACGCCAAGAGTAGACAGTTTCGGCCTTTCACCAGACGAGAAAGCTTCCTGGGTTAAAACTTTTGCTGCTTCTCTTTGATTCTTCAATTCATCAGGTTTTATATGCACAGTAGGCAGAGGGGCAGCACCATTTGCAGTACCAGTTCTATCTTCAGTTCCAGACCTTTCTCCAGTTTCTTCTGCATCTCCAGCTCCTTCTCTTGAGCCTGGGCGGCCGGGCGGATCTGCGTGAGCAGGATCGCCTGGCGCGCCGTGAGCCGCACTAGCACCGTGAAATACTTCTTGTATCTTTCTGTCCAACTCTTCATTAGAAGCTACCACTGTGGCATCCATGTCACCAGGCATTTGCGAACCAATCGCAGCTGCACGACCGTTCATTAATTGCCAGAAAATCTGCTCCTGAGCCTCTGCTAGATTAGCAGGATCACTGTATTTAGGATCTAATTGAATGACAATAGTATTGAGATCGAGCCCGGTCGCTGGTTGATTACCAAACTCAATTTGTACAGGCCGGCCGGATAAATCCATACTGTCTGAAAATTCGTTATGATTCTCAGAAATAAACTTGGCGAGACCTTCCTCCAATGCAAAGGCAGCATCATCTGGAGTAATAATTTGGTCTCCGTAGTCATGCCAGACACCGTTCATGGTGGTACGATAAGCCGTAGCAACTTCTGGTGTAACCGGCGACATTAACGTGGCAAACCCTCTTCGTCCTTCAGTCAATGCTGTTTGGGCTAAGTCGGCTGCTGAAGTTTCGTTGTGATTGGAAGGAACGCCCATATAACCAGTCCAGTCTGCTACGTTGCTAGGCGTCCAATTGGAACGCGTGTGGCGAAAAGCAAGACTCGAACCCATGGTTTGTTCATTCCAAGTCGGGTTAGAGCCCAAGATACTACCTGCTCGGTGATGAGCCGGATCACCGGAAATTTCACTGCCACCGCTACCTGTGTGGTCGCCTGCCGACGCAGTTCCGACAACACGAAACTCGCCGCTACTTTGACCATTGAGTGAACGCACTACATCTGCAGCACGAACGTGAGCTTGGTCATAAGTAGCAACATTTTCTATACGAATACCATGTTGACTTGCAGCTGCACGGACTTTATTGAGACCCTCACTATGAGCACCCAGTGTACCGTATACAACTTCTGCATTCTCCTTCACTTTGCCCTTTAGTCTTGCTAGTTTGCTTGATATTTCTACCTCGCCTTTAGATCCTGTATAATGAGCATCGTCCAGAAGGACAAAAGTCTTACCTTTGCATTCTTCGTTTGTCATCTTTTGCGCTTGATCAAAGGTTACAAACTGGCTATCGTGTTCCGCACCTGCTAACCCATTAGCTACTCGATACAAATGAGCAATATGATTACTGGAATCTGTTCTATAGACGCCCCCGGTTCTAGAACCACCACTAATAAAAATTATGTCTTTAGAGATATCCTCTGGGCTACCCCCTTTGCCAGCAGTAATATGACTATGCAGTGTACGTGCATGGTCTATCATCTCGCTTGGGTTTAAGACTGCGATTGTATGTGACATCACATGAGCAGCTAATTGGGCAGAATTTGCTCTGGAAGAGCTCACTTTTCTTCCGGACCATTGATCGAAGTACATCATGGACCGTAGAGCTCGCCGCTCACTGCTGCAGTTATTAGCTTGCGTTATGCGGGCGTGTAAAAATTCAGATTCTGCCTGCACCCCGCGAACCGTCTTACAATCTGGCTTAATTTCAACTTTAGAAGCGTCTCCCGCGTTTGCTAGCATGGTGTCCAGCTTTTGTTTAGTCTGAGCGCGACCAGCTTCTCCGGCTGCAAGATCCAAATAATTTATGCCTGCATCAAAATCTAGTATTTTTTCCGATCGGTAAACATCAGCTGATTGATGCAAAGCTGCTAGCGTTCTACCCCAAGACTGTTGCAGTTGGGCGGGAGCATCATCAGGCAATGTCGGAGCCTTATTTAAATTGCTGAAAAGCACAACTTTCTGGTTTTGGGGCAGGGAATCCCCCGGCTTCAACTCACGTATATTAAGCGCTATGCCGGTTTGCTTGCGGAATTCATAAGCAGCTGATCGCGCTGCCGTGTCATTGGCAAAACAGACAGCGGTTATAACCTGCGTTTCTCGTCTTCTATTGCCTCGTGTAGTCTCTTTTCCCACCCACCCGGCTTTGCTGCGCAAATCAGCAGCCACTTCTTTCAATTGCTGATGCCAGCCATCAGCGGATAAATATGGTGCACGATCCGTCAGCAATTGCAGAGCTAATGCACGCTGACTGCCAATATAATTTCCCAGCAAGCCTTCCATGTATTTTGCGTCCAGGGGCTTGCCATCGAGACGATTAGCTATGGCGTTTGCATAATTTTCGCTGGATTGCAAACCAGGTATCGGATTGGCAGCGTCTCTAGCTGCTAATCTTCTGCTTAAGCAGTTGCGCAGCCAATTAAGATCTTCGTGGTTCAACCGCTCAATTGGCCATTCTTTGGTCATATCAGGCCGTCCATCATTAGGACGGCGAGTTGTTAGTTGCTTTAAAAGGTCGCCTTGTAAAGCACTCCATTGCTCAGGAGTGATTTTTGCGTCCTTTGCGTTTTTCGTAAGCCGGGTTTCTGCTTCTTTCAAAAATCTCATTACTAGATCTGCTCGGCGATCAGCAGGTGCGTCCTGTTTTAATGCCGATAGAGAATCGGCCAATAACTTAAAGTCCGCATCATTTAAACTTTTCAGATCTATATCAGAGCAGGTAGAGGCTATGCTGATGCACCGTTCTTTTCTTTGCTCGATCGGTTTGCGCGCTATGTCAATCCATGAGTGGATGAGTTCTCCACGCCCACTCATCTCTAAGTCCTGACTGGCGCGTTGTTGGGCTGCATTAAATAATCTTTCCCTTAACTGTTTTCTTTCTGCTTCTGTAGGCAGAGTTTGCAATCGCTCATTGGTAGCAGACTTTATCACTCTGCTAAGCAATTCTTGGTCTAAAGTAGAAAGGTCCTGGTTGCTATTAGCCATTTGCCAGGCGAGATGGTCTAAGTGCTTTAGAAGTTCGCCCTGTGCAGCGTTCCCAACTCCGGGACGCCTACCAGCCTCTTTCAAAAATTTAAGTGCTAATTCTAAACGACTACCCGCAGATGCATCCTGTCTTTGTGCTGACAGAGAATTTGCCAATAATTTAAAGTCTGCGTCGTTTAAACTTTTTAGATCCTGAGATGAACAGACAGAGGCTATACTTACGCACCGTTCTTTTCTTTGCTCGATCGGCTGGCGCGCTATGTCAATCCATGAGCGAATAAATTCCCCACGCCCAACCGGCTCTAAGCCCTGGTTTGCGCGCTGCTGAGCTGCAGCAAACAATCTTTCTCTTAATTGTTGTCTTTCTGTTTCTGTGGGTAAAGCCTGTAATCTCTCATCTGTAGTAGACTTCATCACTCTAGTAAACAATTCTTGGTCTAAAGTAGATAGATCCTGATTGCTATTTGCTATTTGCCAGGCAATATGATCCTGCATTTGGACAGTTCTTATTAAAGCATTGCCGATAGGCGAATTTTGATCATCGAGTGCCCGCCATATTGAATATAGATCCTTTAACTCCTGCGTTTTACCTGCTTCTTCTGCTATATGAATTCTATCCATAAGCTGGTCTGTGAGGTCCTGGCGAATGCTTTCGGCTGTAATAGGCCTACTAAAAGTAATTCTGCTGACTGCCTCACTAAAATTGGCTGCTCGTGTGGCATCGCCAGGACTACCGCGCAGTGTATTTTGCGTCTGAAAAACGTCTAAAGCTTGAGATATTGATAGACCCCTATTTGCTCTAATAATTTCCAAGACAGGACGCACATCCTGGGCATGGTCATTAATGATCCGGTTGTCTCCCATACGTGTGTCGGGGACACCACGCACTTTCATAACTACTGCACAAACTATGGACTCTTTTGGGTTTAAGTCGGTTACTCTACGTATCCAGACAGCGCGCTCTATCAATTCGCGATCTTGTACAGTCGTGCCGTCGCCTAGTTTCAATTCATGCAGAGCAGCGCTATCGCGCCGGCTAATCCTAGTATCATCATCGCTACCCCTAGTAGCGCTCCCTCTGCCATCAGAACCAGACCCGATAATCACGCGAGGAAAGCTAGTCCCCGCTGCTGATCCGCCAGGATCGCCCACATCGCCAGGGACAGCCGTGCCGGTGGCAGTAGTAGGGCCTTTACCTTTGTCTCTATCCGAATCTACTTCGCCGTGCATTTTCCGGCTGGCATCAGTGCCAACTGGCGAGTCTTTTTTTTCATCTGCATCGTCGTCTCCATCAGGTGGCAGAGCCATATGAAAATCATCACCCCTTGGATGCTGGCTTTGAGTGACATTTCGTCACTTCTTAAATCCCGAAAACTAAGCTCAAATTGCTCACTCCCCAATTTTAGAGAGCAATTGTGAGAAATCAAGGGGATATTTGTGAGCAAAAAGTGAGATGGGCGCCACGCAAAGAAAGCACCGGGAAAGGTTTAGACCGGAAAAGCGGCTGCGGAAGGATTACCCGCCTATTAAATCAGCTACATCCATGCCACGCAAACTTAAGCTTATTTTGTGCTCACGAGGAGAGAATTTTTTGATAATTGCTTTGAGTTCCTGTCCCACGTGGACAATTTCTTCGGGTTTGATGTTTGGAGTTTCAGACATTTCTACCGTTGGCAACAAAGCATCCACACCTGGATAAATCTGCACAAAAGCACCAAAAGTTTGAATTTTACGCACCGTACCTTTTACTACTTGTCCTTCATGGAATTTTTCTTCTATTTCTTTCCAAGGATCTGGCTGCATCTGTTTCAAGCTAAGGCTAATATGTCCCTTTTCTTGATCCACTTTCAATACTTTAGTAGTGACAGTGTCACCAACTTTAAGCACATCGGAAGGATGCGATACTCGCTCCCACGATATTTCAGAAATTGGTAACAAACCATCTAAACCACCTAGATCAACGAAGGCACCGAAGTCTGCTATACGAACTATTTCGCCCGTTACCACCTGACCTGATTGCATTGTATTTAAAATCTTTTCGCGTTGAGCAGCTTTTTCTTCTTGTATAGCCATGCGCTGACTCAAGATTAGCTTGTTACGTTTCAGATCAGTTTCCAGAATTTTCATTGGTATTTCCAAACCAATTAATTCTTCCGGAGTTGTGCCACGGACGCGTAATTGACTGGCTGGCACAAAGCCACGCAAGCCATATATATCTACTACTACGCCGCCCTTAACCACAGCAGAAATTTTTGCTCTAATGGTTTCGTCGTTTTTCTTGTGATTTTCAAGCAAGACCCAGCCGCGCGCCTGAGCAACACGCTTTAGTGAAAGGGTCAATTGACCATTTTCATTTTCTTCGCGCAGAATATAAAACTCGAAACGTTCTCCGACTTTGACAATGTCATCAACTTTGTCGATTGGCGAATTTGATAGTTCTTTTACGGGTACAAAGCCTTCCGATTTGCTGCCCACATCTACTAGAATTCCGTCTCTCTCAATTCGAACCACAATGCCACTTACTATGTCGCCTTGCTCAAACTTCATGCTTAAGCTTTCGCTTAATAATTGCTCGAATTCAGATCTAACTGTTTCTGATGTTGAGATTTCTCCTACTTGTTTTTCAGTCACTCGAATATTTGCTCCTGTACTCTCTTTCTCCAGGACGTTTCGCATGCGCAATCTATATTACCTCGCCTGGTCTTGTTAACAACCCATTACCCATTGCCGCTGCAAGCAGTCTTATCCAATAGTCATTATAGATTGCCGAGAAGCAATCTGCCTTTAAGACCATCGCTGTGTGTCAGTGCAGCTAAGACAATATAGGATACAAGGCAAGAGCTGGGTTAGCAAGTGCCTACAGCATTTGCGAAGATTTTGTATAGATTGAAAAATAAGATCTAAAGCCAAAATAATTTAAATCTTTATATTTTCATAGCAATTTATATATACGATAGATTGCTAATAAATAGTACAACCAAGAAGTTTTAACCTCGCTGCAAGTAAAGTTTAAGTATGCGAAGGTTGTTGATGGTCTTATAATTTACTTGTTTGGTGGCAGATGGCTTTCAATTAAGGTAGGGTTCATGAAATTAGACAAATTAGCAAAATATAGCTTAATAGTGACATCTTTAAGTTTAAGCATAGGCGCTTTTAGTAGCACCACTGGTAGTGCGGCTTTGGCATTTGGACTGGGCGGTGCAAAGTCGAAACCAGCAGCTGAGCAGCCAGCAGCTCAGCAAGCTGCTACAACTAATCCGCAAGAAGAAGCAGCAGTGAAAAGAGTAGACACAGCAAAAACAAATTTAGATTTGGCCCGCAAGCGCTTAGATGCAGCTAAAGCATTGGTCAAAGCAGCAGAAGCCGAATATAGAGCAGCAAAAACAGATAAAGATGCGCTGGTATTGAATGACCAGGCAAAACAATTAGCAGATGCCTCGGGCTTGCCCAAGAATGGGGAGAATGCACCAGCAGTACCAGTGCCAGCAAATGGTTCGCCGTCAATCGTTCCCGCTGCCAGTCCTGTATACAGCAACAACGACACCACAATTGATTATTCTGGTTCGGGCTCAAATACCAGTGCACCTACTCCCAGCGCCCAGTAATTTTCGAAGCTGCGCCTCTGCTTAAAGAATAAAAAGAACAAGAAAGAGAGAAAGACCCTTAGAGTTTCGACGCCAGACCGAAACAATAAGGTTCTTTCTCTCATTACTTCAACGGGCGCAGTGACATTAAGCAAAACGCCCGCTATTCCTTCATCTGTTGGCGAACAAGACGAACGACAATCTCTTGCCACTCAACTCCCCAAACGAAGGTAATAAAGAATCGACCGCCCTCCAGCATAATGCGGTGCCCACGGTTAGTCACCTCGGCGGGGTATTCCTGCCCCTGCCGCATGAGGGATCGGTTGTAATAAGCCTCACCGCCGTTTCCCCGGTAAACGACATAGGCCCGGCCGGCGCGGTTGATGCCAAAGCATAGCCGCAATTCCATCATCTGCGTAAAGGTATTGCCGTGGCTGTCGAAATAGACAACCACTTCCCGTGGCTTCTTGGCGACAATTACGTCGCCGAAGACATTGAGGCTGATCGGGGCGTGGTCAGCCCGACGGAACCTATCGCGTGGAAGACTGTCCCTTCGCCTGGAGGCCGAAGTAATGTAATCACGGTACTCTGACCTGTTCGAGATAGGAGGCCCTTCGTCGAACCGTCTGGGTCCGTGAGAACCGTGGTCTGGCGAACCGGGTCTACCTACTGAATGTTCGGGATCGAGCCCACCGCCCGTGGAAAGTCGGCGCATCAAAGCCAGGGTTTCTGCGCTCTGAGCCCCTTGTCTGCCAAGTGCAGGCGTTTCGTCTGCTGCCCTCTGCAGCGGATCGCCCGGTCCCACCCAAGTGGGCACAAGCGTATCGCCTTCCAGGCGGCAATCGATATGCTCTTTGGCCCCCTAGAAATTTGCATGCCATGGACAACCGGAACCCAGTTGGTACCGCGCAGTCCCTCAACCTCTCCTCCTTCCGGAAGCTCAAAACCCTCTCCAGAGGCAAGGCTCCTTACGAAGGCTGCGCCATCGTCCCCGAGAGCAAACTGCACGGTTATGCCTAAGAGGGTCATCTTCCCAGATTTGGTAATCGAGGTAGAACCAATGCGGATAGCCGAAACTTTCACTGGCCCCGTTGGCACGTGCGGCGCGGGAGGATCGTAGCCACCTCTAATCGGCGGTGACCCCGGTGGTGGCGTGATTGCGCCTGCTAATTCAGCCCGCGCCAAACCGTCACTCGTCTCTGCTATGGTCCCGCCTGCTTTTTTGGTCGTTAGGCGCGGCACTGTTGCCTTCTTCGGGCGCGCCGCGGCGACTTTCGCCTTCGCCGTGCCGGATGGGGCAGTCGCCTTCCTGGCGCTTGCCGGGGAACTCTTCGCCTTCCTGGCTCCGGATGGGGCTGCCGCCTTCTTGGCTCCCGGTGAGGGTAGCGCCTTCTGGGCACTCGCCGCGAGGGGTTCGGTCTTCTTGGGACTGGCCGCGAGCGCTTTCGCCTTCTTGGCACGGCTGCTCTCCTTGTTCGACTGGGCAGCGGCTGCTGCCTTCTTGGTTTCCTTTGCCATGGTCTCTCCTCTGGGCTCTTTCACCAGTTATCCACCTAGCCAAATTGGCAAGACAGATTCCGTCCCTCACCAACGAGGTGAGCGAAGGAGAGCGATACTGGTGATGAGAGCTTTGCTTGGGTTGGGAGGGGAAACGTACTTTCGACAATTCAATCTGTCATTTTCGCCAATAGAAAGTCAAGTAATGAATAATTGGGATTTCGCAAGAAAATCAAAGCCCATTGCGATAATTGACTATTGCAAAAGTCTCAAACTCAAAAGCTTAGTAGATATTTATAAGACATAAAGAATGGCAGTAAATTAATCCGCCCCTTACGACCTAGCGCGGCTCCGCTAAGTGCTTTCAAGAGCTGGTTTTTGAACTGGCGCTAGCTAAGCCTAAATTATCCAAAGCTTCTTTGGCAGCTTCTTGTTCAGCAGCTTTTTTACTATTGCCTTGACCACGACCTACTACTGTCCCACCGACTGAAACTTCTACTTCAAATAACGGTTTATGCGAAGGTCCTTCCATTGTTATTACTTTGTATTCAGGCAAACCATTGCCTTGCGCTTGAGTTGCTTCTTGTAAAAATGCTTTGAAATTATTCTTCAATTCGTCGCGGTCTATATTAGTAGCCTGACTACCAAATAATCTGACAATAACATTCTGTAAAGTGATTACACCTAAATCGATATATATTGCAGCGAAGACCGCTTCTAAAGCAGCGGCCATTATTGATGGGCGCATTTGGGCTTGTTTGCCGAGCAAAATATATTTACTCAGATTTACAGTATCTGCTAATTCGGACAATACTTTGTCGCTCACTAATACTGCTCTAATTTCTGTCAATTGTCCTTCATCATAATCTGGAAAGCGTTCAAGCAAATACTCACTAACAACAAATTTGAGGAGAGCGTCCCCGAAAAATTCGAGACGCTCGTTGTCGGTTACACCAGCTTCACTGGCATAAGAACTGTGAGTAAGGGCATCATTGAGCAAAGACATACGGCCAAATGTCACACCCAGACCCGTACCGAGCTGGTCAAGAGATTTATGGCGCTTGGGGGCTATGGGGGTCTGGGAATTAAACATGATTTTGAACGAAGTGAAAAGGCGACCAGCCATATTATCTTCTCAATGATGCTAAGGAATGATGAAAATCCGCCTAAAATCTTCAGCTTGTTTTTACTTATGTTAAAAGGTCGACCCAGATTTTTTCCCCTAGGGCTTTGTTAATCTTTGTTGCACTCACAAGAGGGAGAAAACCATTGATTGCCATAGCTTTGATCTGCTGTTTGCTATGCTTATTTTTATGGAAGGTTGATGTTTCAAAGTTCTTGTCAATCTCGTACTAAAGGCAAGCAAAATGTACCAGCTGCAAGTAGCACAAATTATTCTTTTCGTCTTGGCAGGCTTTGCGTTGCCGGCTCTGGGAATGATTTTTTTAGCATGGCTCTTGCAAATATTGTTTGGCTATTACCGACCCAATCCGATCAAGAATCAGCCTTATGAGTGCGGTATGCAGCTTTTCCAAGAAGCTAATTTGCAATTTGATATCAAATATTATTTGTATGCTTTGCTTTTTATTTTGTTCGATATCGAAATCATATTCATTATTCCCTGGGTATTGGCTACAGATATAGTGAGTAAACGAGCACAGTCATTTTGGCTCGGCCCAATTGAAATTACTGTTTTTCTTGTCATCCTGGCTGTAGGTTTAGCCTACGCCTGGAAGAAAGGAGCCCTAGAATGGGAATGAGGTATAGCGAAATGAGTGATTGCGGTGAGCAATCACGAAATGCAGCGTTGACACGCGCGGAGAAGGCGAAGTATGAAGCCGCCGGAGCGCTTACTTGTAATTTGGGAATGAGGTATAGCGAAATGAGTGATTGCGGTGAGCAATCACTAAATGTAGCGTTGACACGCGCGGAGAAGGCGAAGCATGAAGCCGCCGGAGCGCTTACTTGTAATTTGGGAATGAATAATCATGAGTAACTCAGCGGTTCCGGAAGAATTGAAAGATACAGTTACGCTATCAAGTCTTGATTATGCTATAGAGTTCTTGAGCAAGTTTTTGGACCCGGTGGCCAATTTGGCACGTTCAAATTCAATATGGCCTTTGACTTTTGGTACTTCCTGTTGCGCCATAGAGATGATGCACGTCGGCATGTCAAAATTCGACATTTCGCGTTTTGGTTCAGAAGTGTTTAGAGCCACCCCAAGACAAGCTGATTTAATTATTACCGCGGGCACTATTACAAGAAAAATGGCACCGGCATTGATAACTTTATATGAGCAGTTGCCTGAACCAAAATATGTAATCGCTATGGGAGCTTGCACCGTAACTGGTGGCATGTTCAACGATTCATACTCCGTTGTGCAGGGGGTAGACCGCATCATTCCAGTAGATGTCTATTTGCCTGGTTGCCCGCCGCGTCCAGATGGTATTTTAGATGCGCTGCTTAAGTTGCAACAAAAAATTCGCACGGAAACGTACCGCGACAGGCGGAAAAAAGCATATAAACAAACAGCGGTGCGATATGTCGATTACGACACAGGCCGCCCAGTGGATGATTTAGTGGCAGAAGCTAAATCAGAAACTGAAAATATTTTAGGAGAATCAGTGGGCAATGCTAATCCAGCACAATAGTTTTGCGAATAGAAAGAGAATTGAATAAGGAGAAGTAGAATTAAGTGCAGTGAAGGACGGCGAGGGGCCGTCTGAAGTGAAACGAAGTAGGGTACGCGCGTTGAGCCGAGTGGAACGAAGGCGAGGCAGCGCTTGTAAGGAGTAAGATAAATGTAGTGAAGCAAAGGACGACGATGAGGCGTCCGCAGCGGAACGAAGTAGGGTACGCGCGTTGAGCCGAGTGGAACGAAGGCGAGGCAGCGCTTAAAAAAGGAATTGAGCCCAGCAAATGTCAGAAGAAGCAAATAAGCCAATAGAACAAGCAGCCGCAGCGCCACTTACTGCAGGCGCTTATGGCAAATTGTTAAATGAAAATGGTATAGCAACAACTCCATTACCGGAATCCGTAGGTATTGAAACATTGGAATTGCAAGGTTCTGATTTACCGGCGGCTATGAAATTTTTGCGTGAGAAAGCCAAATTAGATTTTCTTGTTACTGTCTCTGGCGTGGATAGCCCTGATACTTTTGATTCGGTTTATCATCTGTGGTCTTATAGTAAGCTTGATGAATTAGTAGTGAAAGTGCGTGTGCCAAAATCAAATGTGCCAGCAGATAAATTGCCAGAAGTGCCCAGCCTCTCTAATTTTTGGCAAACAGCTGATTGGCATGAAAGAGAAACTTATGATTTAGTCGGTATTCGTTATATAGGTCATCGTTATTTGCGCCGCATTTTAAATCCCTGGGATTGGGAAGGGCATCCATTGCGTAGAGATTACAAGCAGCCGGTAGATGCTTTAAATGACAAACATCCAGTGAGCATGCGTTAAAGAATAGGTAGCAAAAAATGGCCACAGAAATACAAGCTCCCGAATTTAAAACTGATGAAATGATCATCAATATGGGTCCACAGCATCCATCTACCCATGGTGTGCTCAGGCTTATTCTCACCCTCGATGGTGAAGTAGTAAAGCATACTGAATGTGTAATTGGACATTTGCACCGTGCTCAGGAATGGCAAGGACAGAATCGTACCTGGTTTCAATATCAAGCTTTGATTGATCGAGTTGACTATTTGTCTGGCATGTTTACTTCATGGGCGCTTAGTGCGGCGGGAGAAAAACTTGATGGCATTGTAGTGCCCGAGCGAGCCGAATATTTACGAGTGCTCGTAGCAGAACTGAATCGTATTTCTTCACACTTATTGTGGCTGGGCACTTATTTAATTGATTTAGGTGCTTTGTATGGTTTTCCTTTCTATCCATTTATTGAGCGGGAAAAAATACTGACATTCTTTGAAGAAATAGCTGGACAAAGAATGATGTACAACTATATTCGTATTGGTGGAGTACAGCGCGATCCTAAAGCATCATGGTTTAAGAAAGTAGAAGAATTCACTAAACAATTTGCGCAGCGTATAGATGAATACGAAGCTATTGTCACTGAAAATCCTATTTTCTTAAAACGCACAAAAGACGTTGGCATTTTAACTAAAGAAGTGGCTATGGCTTATGGCGTTACCGGTCCAACTTTGCGTGCCTCCGGCATAGATTACGATTTAAGACGCTTCAAACCTTATTCTGTTTATCCTAAGCTTAAATTTACCGTTCCGGTATATAAGAAGGACGGCGACACCTGGGATAGATATCTTGCTCGCATTCAGGAAATGCGCGAATCTAATGAAATCATAAAGCAAGTACTAGACATGTTGCCAGAAGGCGAAATTATGGCTAAGAAACAAAATGCCGGCTTGCGCGTTAAAGCGGGTGAAGGTTTTGCAGCAGTAGAATCCCCGCGTGGTGTACTGGGCTGTTATGTTATTTCAAATGGTTCAGACAAACCTTATCGTTTTAGATGGCGTAATCCTTCTTTTTCTAACTTGTCTGTTTTGCCACCACTTTTAGAAAATCGCTCATTATCAGACATTATGGCTGTTTTTGGTTCACTAGACATAATTATTCCAGACGTAGATCGCTAATAAATAAAACTGAGACAACGTAAAAACAAGTGAAGAAGCTGGGAAAAAAGAAAAAGATTAAGTAAAGGACAAAAAAGATAGATGATCCCAAATGCCGCCGAGATACGTAAATTATCAGTATTAAGCTTTAGCTGGCTGACTGTAATTTTTGTTGCTGTTTGGGCAGCATGTTGGGTAGTTGGTATTTTTATTCCAGCCCTGTTAACCGCTACTTCTTTCGATTTTGCTCGCAGTGTTGGTGAAGTATGTGAAGCAATAACACCGCTCTTAGCAGTAATGGTGTTTATTCCAATCAATGCAATGTTCATGGTATTAATGGAAAGACGCGTACTGGCCTTATTTACCCGACGAAACGGACCGAATCGTGTTGGTCCTGATGGGGCATTACAAACAGCCGCTGATGCTATAAAGCTTTTACTGAAAGAAGACATCACGCCGACCGGTGCTGATGCCATGATGTTCACGCTTGCTCCTATTGTATTTTTTGCACCGTCAATTTTTGGTGCAATACCTCTATTAGCAGCCGTGACCAACAATAACAAACTATTTCAAATCACTAACCTGCCGACCGGTATCTTCTTTGTTTTAGCGGCCTCATCAATTCCGGTGGTAGGAATTGTTATGGGGGGTTGGGCAAGCAATAACAAATATTCGTTAATGGGGGGATTGCGTAGTGCCGCTCAGGCGATTAGTTATGAAATACCGCTGGTACTTTCAATTATTACTATTTGCTTGTTAGCTGGTTCGTTAGATGTGGTAACAATTGCCAAGCAACAAGCTGGCGGGCTGCCCAATTGGAATTTATTTGGTGGTGGAGCGCTAATTGGATTAAATAATGCAATATCATCGCTTATTTTTTCTAATACGCCATCAGCAGCAGAAGTAATACAAAATTATTACCCTTATGGCTTATGGTCTTTTCTGGGTGCGATTGTACTTTGCTTGTGCACCATTGTTTCATTTGGCATTTATTTGATTGGCGCCTGCGCGGAAATCAATCGCATTCCTTTTGACTTGCCAGAAGCAGAAAGTGAACTGGTAAGTGGTTATAACACCGAATATAGTGGCATTAAATTTGCCATATTCTTTTTAGCTGAATTTACTAATTTGTTTATTGTCAGTACCATCGCAGTAGTGATGTTCCTGGGTGGTGGCGACTGTCCATTGCCTACCTGGCTTAACCCACTTACTTATCCGGCTGTATCTGTGCCAATAGCTAATATGTTTTCGCCTGTATTGTCTATACTGATTGACAAAGTACACTTAATTAATCCGGATACTTTTTGGCCAGTACTGTGGGCGGTTATAAAAACATATAGCCTGGTTTTCTTTGCTATCCTGGTAAGAGGAACTTTGCCACGATTTAGAATTGACCAATTGATGGATTTCGGTTGGAAGCGTTTAGTGCCAATTACTTTAGTGATTTTTGTTCTGGTGGCTTTTGCACGGGGAGTAATTAATTTCCATGTCTAACGAAAAAGATGTAATGGCCGATTCAGTGCGCGAACAGGCCCGCGCTGTAAAAGCAGATAAAGATAACACAGAAAGATACGCGCGTCTAACTAAGCCAAGCGAAGACAAAGGAGCAGCTAATTTTTTGGCTGCTGCTTGGAACGGCGTTAAGCAAGCATTCGATGGCTTGCATCATGTTCGGCGCGGACTAGAGACTGTGGCCATGCATACTTGGCGTGAACCAACCACAGAAGCTTATCCAGACGTAGCTCCGGAATTGCCGCCACATTTTAGAGGACGTTTAGGCCTTACTGTTAATCCTGAAACTGGCGAAAATCTTTGTATTTCTTGTCGTCAATGCGAGCGTGTTTGTCCAGACAAATGCATCGAGATCACTGCCCATAAAAGTCCGGAAACAAACAAATTAGAGCTTATAGATTTCAAAATAGATCACGGGCTGTGTATGTTTTGTGGCTTGTGCACAGAAGTGTGCCCGACATATTGCATTATCAATACCAATGACTTTGAAATGGCGGATTATTCGCGCGGTGCTCTTATTTATGACTTGAAAAAATTAACTCTTACGCAAGAAGAATCGGCATATTATTTTGCCGCGAAAGAAATGCCTCTGCCAAAACCAAAACCAGTTAAAGCAGCC
The DNA here is from genome assembly GCA_963845445.1 of Candidatus Melainabacteria bacterium. Taxonomy (GTDB): domain Bacteria; phylum Cyanobacteriota; class Vampirovibrionia; order Obscuribacterales; family Obscuribacteraceae; genus JABDBL01. The sequence goes on from CAWJSE010000003.1 coordinate 877,347, forward strand.
GCACCGGCTGCTGCAGCTGCTGCAAAGCCGGCAGGAACACCAGCCCCGGCTGCTGCTGGAGTCTCGCCTGCCACGGCCAGCCCAACTAAACCTGCTCCACCGGCTGCAGCAACAGAAGCGAAAGCAGCCGAGGCTAAGGCTGACGGGGGCACTACCCCTGCTGCAGCAAAGCCTGAAACAATAGCTAAGCCTGTGGCTATGCCTAAACCTGATGCCCTTCCGGCCATGCCGGCTGCCTCAAAAACCGAACCAACAGAAGCAAAGGCGGCTGAGCTACCAAAAGCTGAGATCAAACCTGAGGCTAAAGAGTTAAAGACAGACGGCCAAACAACAAAAGACCAGCCAGAAAAAGACCAACCGGGCGAAACAACACCTGGAAATTGATTTAGGAGTTTAGCGTAAGACATGGAACAGTTTGAATTATTGACTAATTGGGCGCAGGGAAATGTAGAAGGCTTCATGCTCTATTTTTTAGCAGCCTTAGCCATACCTTGCGCATTCAGTGTGCTTTTTGATCGCGCCATTATTCGTAGTGGCTTTTTCTTGATCGGGGTTTTTGGCGCTATCTCAGGACTGTTTTTAATTCTGCAAGCGCAATTTCTTGCCCTAGCCCAAATCATGATTTATGCAGTGGGCATTACTTTGGTGGTAGTGATTGCTTTGATGCTCACTAATGCGCGACTAGCAAAAGAATTTGCATCGGTAGATCCTACCGAGAAAATCGGCGGTCTTTTGGTAGCTACTTTGTTTTTTTTGACTATTTATTTGGCTTTACGATCTGAGTCCTGGCCGGTAAGCAGTTTGCATATGAGCTCAGATAATGTTCAGCAACTCGGTATATCGTTGCTTACCACCTATGCCTTGCCTTTCGAATTTGCATCGGTGCTTCTGCTGGCTGCCTTGATGGGAGCAATTTTATTGGCTAAAGCAGATCCCAAAGAAACAGATACTGTCGCAGGGAGTTTAGCAGAATGATCAAAAACACTCAAAATGCAAAAAGTATTATCCCTACTGGAGTGCCGATTTCAGTTGCTTTTGCTTTAGCTGCTCTTGTATTGGTATCGTTATATATTTGCGGCTATTTAGTGGTCTGGCTGCAAAATTTTGGATTAATTTCTGTAGCTTCTTACGCCGAGCTTCTGGTATTTATAGTGGTCATTTTACTAGCTATGATAGCGGCTGCTTGGCCCGGTTCCCATCGTTTGAGCATTATTTCTATTGCCGCTTTTGCTGGCTTTGTCGCTTTGACGTATAACCAAGAAATGCTAGTTAAATATCTCAGCCTGGCTGCGCTCTTATTTTCAGTGGGAATGTACGGCATGATTACTTCGCGTAATGCGGTGCGAGTGCTTATGTCTATAGAGTTGATGCTCAATGCTGTCAATTTAAATTTAGTAGCTTTTGCTCGCTATGTAGATCCTGTGCATGTGCGTGGACAAGTTTTCGCTATTTTTATTCTCACGGTAGCGGCAGCTGAAGCCGCAGTGGGCTTGGCGATCGTATTAGCAATTTACCGCAATACCGCTACAGTAGATATGGAAAAATTCAATCTGCTCAAGTGGTAATAATCACAAAAGTGTGCGTGATTTAGCGATGACTTCTTCAATAATTTGAGCTGATGCTTTGCTTATGAATGTTGCTTTGCGGACGCGCCAATCTAAACCTTTGATCTGGTCACTTAGAATTGCACCAGATATTTCTTTTCCGTAAACTTTTGCTTGAGCTAACTAATGCTCATTCCTAGTCTAATTGGGCGCTTCAAACCCATAATGTGTCACGCTGGTGCCACAAAAATTTCATACATTATTCTCTTAATTGTTCTTTGCTAAAAACGTCGCCTCTATTGACAGTCGATATGGATTTGTCATACAATTTCATACACGGTTAAGATAATAGTGCTCACTTATGATGATGAGAATCTGAAGAAGCATAAGGTTAGCCACCGAGAAGTGGATCAAGTTTTGGATAGCCGCAATCTTAGCACTCGTGTATTTGATCTTCCGCCAGTCCGTAACGGTAATGAGCGTGCCCTGTTTGTTGGATTGACTATGCGGGGACGCCTTCTCGAAGTTGGCGTAGAAGTACTTTCTGCCCTAGACGAGCATATTTTTCATGCTATGAATGCCACCAAACAATACCGTTGAGGAGAAGTTATGGACGCTAAGAGAATAAAAAAGATAAGGAAGGAAGCCACAGAGCGTGTAAATAAGGATGCTCTTGTGCAATTTCGCATAGAGTCGCAAATTATGATTCGGCTCTATGCCGAGGCAAATAAACTTGGGTTGCCTATCGGGTCTATGGTTAGGATGTGGGTTCTGGAGCGACTTAATCGCAAATCTGCCTAAAGTACCTGAGCTGACTGTCGCCTTTTTCTTTTACTAAACTTCGTTACCTATGGTGCTACCGGTAGGCTGAGAAAAACCGTGGCTAATTAATTTAAGAAAAACTCGTAAACTTGATCTATCTAGAAATAAAAAAGAATCAGAAAACAAGACTCTTGATACTTTGCGTGCCGTTAAGGAAGAAGTATTTGGTAAGCGATCGATCTCGATTTTCGATATCGAGATCGATTGCTTACCGGTAGTAACAGTGTGTCTGGCAGTGCCGTTCTGACGAGTGAGGAAAATTGTCAAAGCCGGGTTTTTACTCCCAGCTTATCGACGTTTGACTTCAAGGGCACGATCCGTCATGCAGATCGGACTCCTCCCAGTCTTCGACACAAGGGGATACCGAGTCCCGCACGTCATCGAGGCTGCGGACATGCTCGTGTATGGGACAAAGAAAGTGAAGCCCCGGGCAACCGTGACGGTTGCACCGGACCTCGCGCCAGCCATTTGGCAAATCACCAAATGGAGCAGTGGCTTTCTCAAAACAAAGTTCGCAGGCATAGGTCGCGTAGTGCATGATCGACTCCCTTTTTCGGGTGAGTAAGGGGGACGCCCAATGCGTCCCCTCGATTGAATGCAGACTGCAAATACCGCCTGGCGGTTCATTTGCTTTTTCTGCTAGCTTGGGGCTGCTCTCTTGTCTGGGTCTTAACGCTTGAATGTTTGTTGTGATAATCCAGTCTATTCAAATGAGACTAAAGAAATCAAGCTTATGAAATTCAAAAATTCAGGAAGCTCGAAAGGCACTCATTCCTGATGCAAGCTTGGAAATTACTTACTGTCAATATTCTTTTGTTTGCAGTAAAGCTTTCGATTAGAGATACTTTATCTTCCTCTTGGCAATTAAGGACTTTCTTTGCAACTGCGCTAGCATGCGCTAAGCAGTATATTCAATCATTATCTAAGACTAAGTTTGACTATGCAAAAAGCACAAGCAAAGGGCGTAAACTAAGAGGGGCAGGATAAATGAGCATAATGATTGATTTAAAAGACTGGTTAAAACTACAAGAAGACGGTCTCAAAGCTTGTGCAAATAAAAGATATGTACAAGCTGAACAAGCTTTTATAGAAGCTTTAAACCTACTGGAAGAGCAAGTAAAAGGACTAGGTATTGATACCGATCCTGCAATAAGGCAGGGCATTAAAGAAAAACATGCTTTGAGTCTCAATAATTTGGCAGCCATTTATCAGCTGCAAGGCAAATATGGTTTGGCTTTGGATGAATATATTAAATCAACAGAAATCTATAGAAAAATACGGGGCGAGAATAGTCTTGAATTTGCCACTAGCTTGCACAATTTAGGCATGGTATATGCAGCAAGAAAGGATTTCAAACAGGCAGAAGCTTTGTTCAGACGATCGCTTACTATAAAAGAAAGATTGTTAAGCTCTACGCATCCTGACTTACAAGCCCTAAAAGAAAATCTTGAAAGAGTGCTAACAGAGTCCGGACAAAGAAAAAGACCAACGTCAGATCAATGAGACAATTAGTTTTTCGATAGGCATATTCTTAGCTGTTGGCAAGAAAATCGCCAAGAAGTGAGCGAAGTACTGGTTTGCACTTTAACTTGCTTTTTATCTGTTACCGAACTAAGCTAAGCTTAGCTAAGGAGGTCGCATGAGTTTACATAACATACACCAAGCTAAGTCTCAGCTCTCCAAACTAATTGAGCAAGCAGAGCGCGGCGAAGAAGTGATTATTGCTAAGGCAGGCAAACCGGTGGCTAAACTTGTTCCATATCAGGGCTTAGCTAGGGAGCGTAAAGGCGGACAATGGCGGGGAAAAATCAAAATCAAGCCTGGTTTCGATAAGCTCCCTAAAGACATAGCGGCAGCCTTTGGCATAGAATAAACTATGCGGCTTTCTCTGGATACTCATATTCTTTTGTGGTGGTTAGATAATCCTTCTCTGCTCTCTAAAGAGGCGCGCGCTTTCATTCAAGACAGCAATAATATTGTCTATATAAGCGCCGCTGTAACTTGGGAAATTATGATCAAAAAGTCACTGGATAAGATACAGATTCCTGGCGATCTCGCTCAGGCTATAAAAACAAATGAATTTGCAGATTTACCCATAACAGTTGCTCACACATTAGCGCTAGAAAAATTGCCTGCCCATCATGGTGATCCATTCGATCGCATGATTATTGCTCAAGCGCAGCACGAGGGGCTAACAGTTATTACACGTGATCCTGATATACATAAATACCCGGTGGCGAAAATTGTGGGTTAAGTGAAATCGAGTCAGGATGGTTGGTCTGAACAATATAAGCATTCCTACTAGTAGGATCAATTAAAAACGAATGGAAAAAGTGAGCAAAGCACCGGAAAACAGGAGCGTCGCGACTGTGCCGCCTGTTCTGCGATGCCCGCTCATTCGGGATCTGCGCGAGCTTGTGGGGACTCTACACAAGCTTACGATGTAGGGCGCTGCAACTAATGCACCGCCGCCATGAGATCCCTTTGCTTCTGTAGAAAATGGGCGAGCTCGTAAGCCTCACCTCGCAAAACCCGACCCGGAGAAACCTCCACATCCAGTAAGGTGTGCGGGCCGAGGATGAGACTGACAAAACGGGCGCCTTCCACCGCCACCTGTTGCCGACTGCCTGGGGTAGGAGGCACGATTAGGAAATCAATTCCCCGCGTGTGCTCCTCCAGTGAGGACGAGTCGACGGGTTTCGGGAAGTGGCTAGCGGCGAAGTGAAAGAAGCAATTCTCGTTCCCAATGCAGACCTCCCCGAATCCTACAGGGTCATTGCGCTCGCCTCTCGCCAAGGCATTGATCTCGAGGCACTTCTCGTGAACTCGATAAAGCAACTAATTTTCTGTAAATGTTTGATTTAGTACCTTCTGATTTTTGATTTTGTATTATCTTTTTTTGTTTTTTACGTATTTGATCTTTTAAAAGGTTGGCCCGCCTTGCTTTCCATGCAGGCAGACAAGCCTAGCTGAGCCACCCAGTGTAAAGCACCAAGCAGCTTCGCTGTGGCTTCGCCAGTGCTTGACACCGGGACCCTTGGCTTCAGCTATTCAAGCATGTGCCGCATGGGGCTGCGGCGGGCTTTTATTTATTCAGGTGCTGGCAAATATCTATTCTTTTCAGTTATCCAATCATCTGACACCTCCATTATTACTGCTGTTATCAAACGTAGGCAAGATGCTTCATTTGGGAACAATGTGGCTACTCTTGTTCTTCTATTTATTTCCCTGTTGAGCCGTTCCAGTAAATTAACCGTGCGGATTTTTTTGTGGCAAAAAGTAGGAAAAGAGAAAAAAGTTAGACCTTCAGGCAAGTCTGTCTCCATCCATTTAGCCAGAGCTGGTGCTGATTTCTCGTAAGTATTTATTGCTTGCTTAAGTAATCTATCTGCTTCTTCTTTTTTAGGAGCATTAAAAATTGCCCTAATATCTGCTGCTACTTGTTCCTTCATATCTTTTTTCGGTATATATTTCTGAGCATTTTGTTGTAAATGAAATTGACAACGTTGCCATGACATACCACCAAAAACAGCTTTCCTAGCAGCCTTTAGCCCTTCATGGCTATCGCTAATTATTAGCTCAACACCATGTAAACCTCTTTCATGAATCTTGCCCAAGAAGCTTCGCCAGTGTACTTCTGCTTCTGATAAAGAAACAGAAACACCTAACAGTTCTCTTCTGCCGTCAGCATCAACACCAGCAGCAATTAGAACAGCGCAATCTCTAACAATCCCTCCATGTCTTACCTTCTCGTAGCGAGCATCTAGATATACAAACTTAAAAAGACCCAGAGGTCGGTTGCGCCAAGCTTCCAGAAACTCGTCTAGTTCTTTAGTCATGCGGCTTACTTCAGATGTGCTGACATCAAAGCCACACATTTTTTCGACAATCTCAGTTACTTTTCTTGTTGATACTCCTTGCACGTACATCTCAGCTAAAGCTAGTCGTAGCGCTCTTTCAGAGCGCATGCCTTTTTCTAGACAGTTTGGATAGAAGTCACCTTCTCGTACTTGAGGTACAAGAAGATCTAGTTCACCGAGTCTGGATTTAACTGTTTTTGATTTAAATCCATTAGCATGACCATTCCTGTCTTCTCTACGTTCATATGGTTCAGCATTTAAATGCTTTTGTCGTTCTAGCAACATCGCAGAATTAATTAAAAATGCTAAAGCATCGTTGGAAGAATCAAGTCCTTGATTAATTAGCACTTCTAGAACTTCCTTTAATGTATTATTCTTTAATTGGGTCATTGGTTTATCCCTCCAGTCTTACTAACCAGAAGGGTAAATCTGTGGCCTCTTTCTTTCTGTCTTAAATCTGACAGATCTAAAAAGGTCTAATATTTACAGAAATAATGATGCACTAACGTGAACTCGATGAACGCCCCAGCAGCGCGCGACCAGGGCATGGCAGTCGAACATCGACACCCACCCACCATTGCGGATGGAAACGCCGTGATCGAGGTAATAGTGTCTACTCATGATTTCCTCCCATGCGCCTTACGGCGCATACTCAAGAACCAGGCGGCCACGCACGTTGCTGGCCGCGGAGATGTAAAACCGCACGATTGGGTTGCTACCCTGGGTGTCACCAAGTGCGGTCGTAAGGCTTCTTGCCCCGCCCCTTGCCTCGCGATCGGCGGACCTCATTCCGGGTGAGGTAGGCGTCAGTCACCGGCTTGAGCCAGTCACGCATCGTTCGATGCCTGCCCGCAGGCGGAGGTGGCGGGGGCGGCGAGCAGCTCTCGAAACTGCTGTTGCATATACTGACGTTGCATAAGTTGATCATGTCGCCGCAGGATGTGCTGGGAAAGCGAAAGCTGAATTGCTCCGCCTCAAATGTCATCCCATCCCCGTACAAATTGGAGCCATCGTCCAGTTCGATCGGACGGGAGACGTTCACGGTGCCCGGGGCGTCGTAGGTGTGGCCTGTTCCGATCAGGATGATCGAAGTAGAGTGGTTCACGACGATCAGTTCTCCGTTGTTGAATCTACCACTGCTGGTGGACGGAAAATTTACTTCTCCTCGGTGGCCCGAATGTGGGCTTGACCAGACGAGATTCTGGGATCTGCTCGCAGAGGAGACGTCTGGTAGCGCCTCGCAGTTTTCCAAGAGGCGTTCCATTTTGCACACGTGCTGGCACAGCCTGCCCAGTGCAGTGCGTAGGGCGGTGAGTCGGTGAGTTGTGCGCACATCCTCGACATTGCCGCCATAGTTTAGGCGGAAAATAGCCCAGTAGCTGTCCTCATATAATTGTTGCCAGGCTCGGTCAAAATCGGCCCGCCGTTTCTCTAATTTACGTAAGTCAGACAAGCTGAGCGCCGCATCGGGAGCAAGGGCGTCCTCGCCGTCAGGCAGCGACTCCAGCCCGAGCAAGTTATTGAAGTCGTCCAGCATGGCACGAAGGGACTGTCGAAGAGTGGGAAGTTGCTGCAGGACAGCGGTTAAATGCGGAGTCCAGAGCGCCTGCGTGAGCTTCGCAAGCAGCTCAACATTGGCCAGCCAGTGGCTCTCGAGTCTGCGGAGCAGGAGGCAATGCTCTAGCAGCCAGAGCAAGCCGGTCAGCTGAGCTTCATGCAGACGGTCTTTTGCCTCAGATAGAGTCTTTTCCCCAAAAGCATTAATCACGACTTGAACTCCTCGCAAAGAACACGGGGGTCGCACTGATAGAGCGGAATGCTGCATCCCACGATGGGTTGCTGCTTATTACTTCATAGAAGCTATTGGTTTTGCTTCTTGCTCTTCCAGTACGTTAACACGGATACGACACTTTAAATTGGCACATGGACGTGCTTCAATGCAAGCTCTATGTTTATGGCCAAATTGTTTTGAATAATGCCAGCCACCCTTCTTGGCAAGGAGGTAAGTCCTGTCTAGCGAGCACTTCTATGACACAAATTTTATCCTGATTCATAATATGAATTGGTACTTTACAATTGCGCTAACAAAGCAGAACGTTCATCAAATTAGTAAACGCTCAGAGAAGCATGTAGCGTTTGGGCTCCTTGTTTTACTTAGTCGAAAAATCTGTTTGCAGGCGCAGACATTTTGCTGTATACTTTTGATATATCTCAATTAAGCTAAGGGTTTGATAATGGAGACTGCAAAGGTATTTTGGTCTGGGCGCTCGCAAGCAGTGCGGCTTCCTAAAGACTTTCGATTCCAAACTGACGAGGTTCGCATTCGTAAGCACGGCGGCGCGGTTATCCTTGAACCTATGACTGACGATTGGTCATGGTTAGATGCGCTTGTGGAGAAACTCGATGATGATTTTATTCAAGCCGTCAATGAGCAACCAGAAGAACAAAAGCGCCAAGACTTGGATAAATTATTTGAATAATGCGTTATCTTCTTGATGCTAACGCTGTTATTGCTTTGCTGAATGATAAAAATTCAAAATTAGCAAAGCGGGTGCGACTTCATAGACCTGGCGATATAAGCATTTCATCTATTGTAGCTCATGAGCTTTTCTATGGTGCATTCAAAAGTCAACGTTCAAAACACAATATCGCACTGATAGATAATCTACATTTCGCTGTGCTTGACTTCGACAAGGACGACGCACGAGAGGCAGGAGAAATACGAGCAACTTTAGCAGCCAAGGGAACACCCATAGGATCGTATGATGTATTAATAGCTGGGCAGGCCAAGGCAAGAAAAATAACTTTAGTTACCCATAACACCAATGAATTTAGGCGAGTATCAGGTTTACGCACTGAAGATTGGCAAAAATGAATAATCATAGGCATTAGCCAAGCGAAAAGACAATATAAACAGTGGTGCCTTGACTGGCAGAATGTCCGGGCTGGTCAGTATCGTGGGTTTCTGATTGTGCCCAAACTTTAGCGCCAATGCGTTCGGCATTATTGCGGGCCAAATACAGAGCTAGACGCGAGCCATAACTATCTTCATCGTGTTTTTCTTGATCAAACCCGGCAAACATATCTGCTGTTTCGTCTTCATATAATGCCGGCCCAGAGCTAGATACACTGAGCAATATCTCTTTGTCCTTCACCGAGGTTTCTACCCGCACTTTGCCACCAATTGCGGTGACAGAGATCATTTTCTCCACAATTGGAATCAGTATGCTTTTTGTTAAGGCACGGTCAGAAGCAATGCTCGGTAAGGCGGTGGAAGTTTTATAGTCCAGTAATATTTGCTTTTCGCGCGCCAAATTAGCAGCTTCTTGTAAGCATTCTCCAACAACTTTAGGAAGAGCAAATGACTCCTTTGCTGGTTCTGTTGGCTCCCAAACACTCTCTAAATCAAGAACTTTTAGTGAGCCACTTTCATCTGCAAGCGGTATGAGTTGACCAATCGATTCTCCATGTTTAGTGAGCATGCTTTCTACAGAGGTAATCAGGCTTCTATAACGCGAATGTAGATTGCCTAATTTTTGGGCAAAAGTTACTTCGGGTATTTTTAATTCCTGATTCAATTCGCGATTTAATTGAATATGTAATTCTTCTGGTTCTTTGCTATCCAATGACTGAACAGCAGTATTGGAGATCTCCTGAACACTCTCGGGCTGACTAGCCAAAACATGTTGCCACTCCTTTTCGGCCAACACTAGCGGCCCTCTCACAGCACGCGCTAACATGTTTACTATTTCCATTTTCAGCCCAGCTATTTCGCTGCGCAAAGACTTGTCGCGTGCCACTAAAATGTAGCCGGTAACACGATTGTCATGGCTATGGACAGGCTGCAAGTTCATACTGATTTCAATGGTTTTACCGGATTGGGTATTGTGAATTATACCCTCCGGGAAAAACGCTTCAGTTAAAGCAGAAGCGTTTGTTTCATGTTTTACAAATGGTTGAGAAAAGACATCCGGACTACTATCTTTAGCATCCGCGTCTGCTCTTCTTACTAAGTCTAAACAAAAGCGGCCAGCAATTTCACCTTCCCCTCTGCCCAACCAATTGGAAAGAATGCTATTGGCGTGAATAATATTGCCATATAGATCTAAGATCAAAATTCCTTCGGTTGTGCTTTGCAGAATAGCTTCTAGTTCGTGCTGCAAAAAAACGGCTTGCTGATTAGCATGATTCAACTGTCTGGAAAATTCACTCAGCTGACGGTTTTGATTGGTCAGCTGTCGATTAAGAGCTTCAAATTGTAAATCGCTCGCCTGGGTTAGCTGCTCAGGCCGGTCTGGCTGAGCTTGAGCGGATGATGTTTTATTGAGCTGCACTCTTAGAGATTGTATGGTGCTTTGCCAGTCTATTAAAGTTTGATCAATTAGCTCACTTAATTCTCGCCAGGATCCACTTAATTTAATAGCTGGAGGCAGGTGCCTATCAGTGCGCCATTTATTTAAACGTTCGATAATGGCAATAAGCGGTCCATCCGGCTGCTCATTTACTTTAGTGCTCAATGCTGCAATGCTAAAAATGGCAGCCAGTCCCATGATGCAAGAAGCCAAAATAACATAGGCAGGTTTTATACCTTGGCTGAATATCGGGGTAGCGGCAAGAATAACACCAACAATTTCAGTGTTACTGCCAGCAAAGCTACGAGCGCTGCTCTTGGAAGCAGCCGCAATCAAATTGTATGGTTGCCAAAATAGGCCATCTTTAACAAAACCAGGTGCCAAGCCATTCACATTAGCATTTTTGTTGAACAAATTAGTCAGCCAGCCAAACATATTGCCCATCTGCCAACTGCCAGGCTCTTGCCAGTTGGGCACTGCTTTGACTCCCTGCTCGCTCAAAAGTGCTAAATAAGCTGGACGCGTTCTAAGCAATCCGGGTGTAGCATAAACCTGAGTACGCTCTGTTACACCCAAGAGAACTAGTTCTATACCGGTTAATGGCTCGCTAAGCAAAGCAAATTTCATTGCTTGCCCAGTCAAGAACTCTTCATCGATTGGTTCACTTACAGCCACAATCCCCGCACACTGTCCATTGCTATTTAAAATTGGCACAATAGCACTAAGGGTAATTGACTGAGCAGCAGTCAGACCATACACTGGTCCAATAAAATTGTCTTGATTATTAAAGACATAATCAATGGCATTATTTTTTCCGCGCAAACTATAAGCAAATTTAGCCGGCGTATCTGAGCTATATATGACTTTGCCATTTGCATCATAGGCCGTTAATACGCCGGAAAAACCCCGGGCTTCGGAAGCCCCTTTAAAAAGAGAAGAAACAGCAGAACGATCATTTTTATTAATGGCCTCAATTAAACTATTGTCGTGCGAAAGTTTAACGGCAAATTCGCGATTGGCAACCTGCATCTTACTGAAATCGGCATTCAGTTTACTCAAGGCAGCTTCTATTTTATGAGAAGCGACACTGCGTCCTTCCTCTCCTTGCCAATAAAAAACATAAGCGGCAATGCCGGCCACCATGAAAAGGATTACAACAGTAAAAGGTAGTATTAACTTTCTATTCAAATTCGAGACAGCTTAGCTTTCTGGAGAGCATCACAAATTAGAAGTCTAACTGGTGAGGGAGAGTGTTGGCTAGTCACTATGAGCACGAGCTATGGCACGGCGATAATCAGTTTGCACTTGAATAGCTCTAATAAGTTGATTGGGGCTGCAATAACCCATTTCGAGTAAAACTTGTCCAAGGGGCTTTGCTTCTTTTTGATATTCAGCACGCTGAATCTGTAAAGCCTCATCTAGCTGATAAATTGTTATATAGCCAAGCTCAACCAGTACCTGACCAAGCAAAGTATGACTTTCACGCTCTTCTTCAGTAGGCGAAGGACTAAAAGTTTTGCTAGCTTTAGGTTTTTTAGGAGGCTTATCTTTCATAGTAAAAACTCAAGAAGGCTAAGGGAATTTCTGAACAATATTTACTTGATTTAATTAAAGCACTTTTTGTCACAATAAAGCCGAATATTAATAGAAGAAAAGCAGACCACTGAGCACACCCGAGAGCTGCAACTTATGGCTGCTGGGTTTCCCCCCTGACCAATTTCATTGGCTTTCGCCGCACCCAGTGATCTGTTATTGGGATTTTAGCATATTGATTTTAGACAAAATAAAATATCGACAGTATACAGACTAGATGTAACCGTTTACAAGAAGAATTTCTGATATTTTGCCACTACCATTGGTGTCAAAGACGAATTTATGCAAACAAGGGCAAAACCAAGATATTGCTCGGTTTTGCTCGGGCTTTATCTGTAATGGCTAAACTTTGCCGCTAGCCGCGCTAATACCTTAACACTGAATTAAGGCAGGCCAAAGGTATTTATTTTTTGTCATTTTTCGATTCTTACAAACAGCGTGTTAAGAGATCTTCCAATGACGCGGTCTGGCTGGCTTTCTGCGGCATTTTCTTAATACACGAGCTAATGCCGGTTAGGCTTGTGTTTAGCTGTTCTAATTTGTCAGGATATAATGACTTTCGCTCAAATCCAATACACACCAAACCAATCACAAACTCTGACAAGGCAATCACTGAAAGAAAATCCTGCTCATCGGTTGAGGAGGAACAGTCTGCGCTTAGTTGGAGTCTTTTGGGAGGGGCGCGCGCGTGGACATTCGCATCATTTTCGATGGCGGTTGGGACGATGACGGAACGGCGCGCGACGCCGTTCATTTCGGCAACATGGGCAGTTGTGAGCGGCTGATCTGCTTCGGGAGAGTAGCAGGTTGCCATTGCTATTACGCAGGGCAACTCTCCTTGTCGCAGAAACCGGTCTCAATAGAGATTGACGACGAGGGCAAGATCTTCGTCATTGATCCCGGCACCACAAACGGGGTGTATATAAACGGAGCAAGAATTCCGGCAGCAGAGCCGGTCGAATTCAGACTGGGAACGGACCGGCTGCACATCTCGCAGTTCTTGCTCAATGTCCGCCAGCCGGACGAAGAGGGACAGGCATGGACAGCCTGTCTGAAGATTAAGCCCACCACCGAGGAGGAGCGGCGGGCAGGACAGCTGCGCAGACTCAGCAGGAGTCTGTCCCAAGGGACGATAGACCCATATCGGTAAAAGTCCACCGTCCTTAACTGGCCAAACTCCTATCAACCAGACAATCCCCGCCTCCGGACGGACATCCAACGCCCGGAGGCTTTTTCTTTTTTTATGACACTTTTTAGTAATTGGCGCTACTTAACTGCAATGCAAAAGACTCATTTGGTCAAATGACCTTTTCTGGTTTGGTATTATTGAACTTTCAATCTTTTTATAAGGAGTGCGCAGTACGCAGCAGTGTATTATCGCCCTAAAAGATTGCGTGTTCTGAAAAGCTACCAGTCCCCGGTTGAGAGCTGGCTTCAATAGCAAATAGATAGATTAAAACAAGAGCGCGGATTCAGCCAAGTTTGATTTAGATCCTGAAGCATTTTTCTACTTACGATTGTAATCGTCTTCGTAGCGAATAATGTCTTCTTCAGGGAAGTCCTCACCAATTTGGGTCTCGATAATTTCAATCGCTTGGCTACCAGGAGCAGCTAATCTGTGCTTTACGCCACGGCCTATGTATACATGCTCGCCATAATTAAAATCGCGCACTTGCTGGTTAAGCGTTACCCGCGCTGGTCCACTGACAATAACCCAATGTTCCTCTCGCAATTTATGACTTTGCAAACTGAGGCGCTGTCCAGGATTTACTACTAAGCGCTTAACTTTGGTATGCGGCAAATCCAACAAAACCTCAAAATATCCCCAAGGTCTTTCTTCTTTTGGATCCTTTATTTCTTGAACCATGAATTTCCTTTTCACTTAGTGGCGCAGCTAAGATTAGATAATACAAGGCAATGCTGTAAGTTTATTGGCTTCGCGCTCATCCTTAACAGTTAAGTAGAGTTTAATACCTTCGATATATTCGATTTGTAGTGTTTTCGTTGGTTCCGAAAGTTATGGTAGAATGGTAGAATTATAAGGTAGAAGGGCTAGAAGCAATGGCTATGAATATTAAGAATGAGGAAACTCATCAATTGGCCAAAAAATTGGCTGCTTTAACCGGTCAAAACATTACCGCAGCAATAACTGAGGCTATTCGTGATCGGCTTTTTAGCATACAAAATAGCCAAAAGGATAAACTTTCCGATCGTTTATTAGTTATTGGCAAGAGTTGTGCGGCCCATCTTAAGAAGGATCTCAAACATGTCGAGCATGGTGATCTGCTTTATGACGATAAAGGCTTGCCTAAATGATAGTGGACACATCAGCAATTATTGCCATACTGCGTAATGAAGCAGAAGCTCCGTCTTATGCAAAAGCAATGGAAAACGTGAGCCAACGGCGTATGTCAGCAATCAATTTCGTTGAAGCGGCCATTGTTATTGATATAAATGGCAACCCGATTGCTAGTAGGCATTTTGATGATTTTTGCAAAGAAGCACAATTTATTGTGGAGCCAGTAACAGAAAGTCAAGCAAAAATTGCGCGTGAAGCATATAGAGATTTTGGCAAAGCTAGCGGACATCCTGCTAAACTAAATTTTGGCGATTGTTTTGCCTATGCCTTGGCTAAAGAAACGGGCGAGCCACTTTTATTTAAAGGTAATGATTTCGCGCAGACAGATATCAAATCGGCACTCAAAATCGACCTTAAAAACTAAGCCTGCAAAAGTTCAATTAATTCTAAACTAAGCACAGTCCAGCTCATAAAATTTGGTGCCCAAAGAGGCTCACCGGTATCAGCGTGGTAATTTTCATTGAGCGTACCAGCCTTTTCTATACCACTGGCTAAAGTAGTTAAAATGCGCAGACTTAATTCCTTTGCTTCTTTTTCATAGCCATATTTGAGCATACCTTTTATAGCTAGGTAATTGGGCAAAAACCAGACCGGTCCTTGCCAATTAGCAACATTAGCACGACCATATAAACCTCGCTTGGCTTGATTATATAGGCTTTCAGAAGCAGCTATTGTAGTCACACCAGACGGGCGCAAAAAATGCTCTGGGTTCAGAATGCAGTTTTCAATTACTTGTTTAGCTCTATCCGCGCGAGCAATGCCCAAAGCCACTGGCATAAAGCCTGTCCATATACGCATTTCATTTTGCTTTGCTGTAAGAGGATCAAAATTGCAATACAAACTCAAAGATTCATTCCAGAGTACTTTTTCAATATTGTCAGTTAAGTTACGGGCTTTAAGCTCATATTTTTCGGTGAATTCGCTTTTATCTGCTTTAGAAGCGAGTTCAGCAAAAGCCTTGTACTCAGCTACTAACCAGCTATTTAGATCTGTCGCTAATAGCCTGCCATCAGGATAACCGTGCACATCCTGATTTTCATCTTTGGAAGCTACCAGCGGATAAATAAGGGCAAGATTATCATCCACGCCACTTTCTAGCATATTGCGCCAGTGAAATAAGACAAAATCTTTGTCCTGGCGATGAGTCTCAAAATAGCTTAGATAATTATCCAACTCTTCCAGCATGCTTGGGGGCAAGAGCGTTTTGAAGTTGTCATCCTTCTGTTCCTTTAAAAGTGCCTGACACAATAATGGTTTGCAATGATCGGCACCATCCCAAACTCGATGGGGAGAAACTGTTCTTGGTATATAACCGTCTGGCAATTTTAGACTGAGAAAATTGCGCACTATATCAAGCGCAAGATTGCTTAGTCCTAAATAAGATTGTGCCTGGCTAAATAAACAAGCATCCCAATCATACATTTGTAAATAAAAGCCTATTTTTGACCGCGCTGGGATCTCGGCATTATCATCCGCACCGGCAACGATTTCATAGGTGGGGGTCACGTGCCTGAACTTAAGCATGCCTTCCGGTTCATGCACACAGGTAAGAGCTTTCTCTATAACGAAGGCTTTAAGTTTCTGGAGATCAATAGATTTTGTGGCTGCAGATAACATAATGCTTTTAGCGATATATACCTTGCTCTGGCGCGACTTTACTATATAGAACAAAATCTCATTGTAATTCAATTTGAATTTTTCAGCAGTCGCCATTGCGTTTTGTCTATTGCATTTTTTTCTGAAAAAGGCAAAAAAGAACCAAAAAGGACAAGAGGCGACGGAAGCTTGGGTCGGTCGAAGAAGGTGGGTTTTTTAATTACCACCCTTCGACCCAAGCTTCCGATGTCAGTCCCGCCCCTCATGCAGAATGCAACGTTGGGCGGGACCGACGAGCCGAGAGGACGACGACTCAGCAGACGACTACTTCCGCGCGTGGAAGCTCACAGCACCGGTCCGCGGCGGTCGGGAAGTTGCCACGCCGATGGGCGAAGACGGCGGCGATGCCGACGTCGCGAGCCGTGCCATGCGTGCCATAGTTTCTGGCGCTCAAGCTACCAACGGACGGGTGGACACCGGGGGCGTCCGGGAAGGCGAAGGCGTTTTTCATGATGTGTACCTCGTAACAGCGACATGGACATGGTATCGAACACTATCGACGCGAAGGACAGACGAACCGGTCGCGGTCCGTCTTACACTGCACGAACTCCGTGCAAGTGTTTCAAGGGATATGAGGTGTCCCCGCCCGTTATAAGCGGGTGCGGCGGGGACGGGGAAGGACGACTTGAACTGGCTCTCAGGCGCGACGACGGAAGGTCGTCACGCCGGGGGGTGCCGGAGAAGCGCCACGCCGATGGGTGAAAATGGCGGCGATGCCGACGTCGCGAGCCGTGCCGTGCGTGCCATTGGCGCTCGGATTGACGAAGGGCGGGACACCAGCGGCGTCCGGCGGGGCGGCAAATGCGTTCTTCATGATGTGTACCTCGTAACAGCGGCATGGACATGGTATCGAACACTACCGACATCCACCCCACCGAAGCCCCAAGAGAGATTGCCTACTAACTCGACACACCCTAGCGACGTTGCGTTGAAGACTCAGTCCATTAATGCGTGCATACACTCGTTAATGTGGGTGATGTGATGACGCGGACTGAATGTCTTTCTTTATTATGCCGGGTGTTCGAGTTTTTTAGTTACGGAATCGGGTTGTAAGCTCTCTGGGGGCGGTGGAAATGGATATTTAAAATATGCCAGTTTGCCCCAATTGAAAGCAAGAAAAAACAGATGCATATGCCCCGCATATAAGAGGACTCTAGAATGGCTCTTTATCAGCATTGTAATGCAGTGCAAAAAATTTCTTAGGCAATAATTAAATCGAATTTCTCAAAAAAATAGAAAATTCCCACATTAAATCATCTGTTACAGTTAGCATGCTTAGCTAATCTTGAAAAGGCAAAAAAATAGCAAAGCATTTAAAAGTCCTACTCTTGAGGCTTTCGCACAGCCTTCGACTTAGCGCAAACTTAGCGCAGCTATGCTAGCTTTGCTTTGTCGCTTCTTCGTTTCATATTTTTCCTCTTTGAGAGTGATGGCGGGGAGGACAGCGATGTAATGACCCGTCCCCCCGCTTGTTTCCGTCATGCTTCACTCAGAATCTTCTTCTGAGTAGCGCCGGACCAGTTCGGTCAAACGAGCGCCGTGCACCTTCTGCGTGTAAGCGACGACGCTCCATTGCACGATCGCCGTCAGAAAAGCAAGAATGAGCGTGCCCAATTTTCCTACTCGATAGTAGGTGACGACCAAGATGGCCACCAGGACCAAAACCTGGGCAGCGGCTTGGCACATGCCGCTCCACATTTTGAATGGAGGCACATCGGGCGAATGCTTCCGCCGAATGCATTCCTCGATGAACAGGAAGCGGGAATGGACCAGCCATTGCACCACGACTTGTCCAGCGATGACCCACACGACGCAAAACAATGCAATCCAATACCAGCCCGATATCTGGCTGAGCGGAGCGGCGATGGCGAGCGCCACGGGCAGCGCCAGCAGTCGCTCAACGAACACGGTGATGCGCTGCGATTTTGTCAGCAAGGCATCGTCTCTCTCTAACGGATTCAAACGATTCTCCTCGAGTGGTGAATGACCGAGCCAAATCCGTGCCATGCCGCGATCGCGCGGTGTATTCAGGCTAGTGGAAGTGACTCGGCCTATTAATGACCTTTCGGTCTGTTTTTTGACGGGCACCTAGCTATTTGCCCTTAGCGCCCACGGAAACCTGTGGACGAGGACGAAGGAGCCGGATTGACCCGAAACGGGCTGGCAGGCGACGTCGGGTTGAGGTAGAGGTGCTCGACAGCCCTCTTTGTCGGGTTCCCGCTGTTGGCATTTGCAGGCGTGCTTCGCTCACTGCTCGCCTGCGGAGAACCGTTCTGAATTGTCACCTCAACTTCAACTTCGTTGCGCCAAATACGCAGCTTGATGCGGTCGCCAACAAAGACACCGCGAGTGGCCAGGAGCTTCGGATAAGGCAGGTCGACCTGGGCGAACTTGCCGTTGTCCTGGACGATTTTCAAAACTCCTCGGGCAGCGGTTCCCTCCCCAAATTCGTCCTTCGTCTGAACCGTACCTCGCACGACCATCGGCATATTGCGGTAGCCGAGGGTACCGACGACGGCGAGGAGGGCGAGAAGGAGAGCCACACCCAAAATGAAGCGTCCATGCAACAGCCTCTTGAGCCAACCTGGCAGTCCATTTCCGTCAATCACGTCTTCAATGCCGTTGCTCTGCATCACGGTCAGGGATCCTTAGGTATTACATCCAATTCCAGTAGCCGCAGCCAAGTTCGAACATCGAATACGACTCCAGCCGTCCAACTCCGCTTTCAGCGGTTAGTAAGTTTGGGTTAGGCGTGGTGGTTGTGTATTTCTTAGCTCGGCTTATGGACATAAAGGATGTAGATAACTCTAAAGATTGCGCCCAGGTAAAGTCAAGTGCTGCTCTTCGAGGCACCTAAAATTGAACCGGAGCGTAAGAGTGCCTATAGTGCGATATCGGCAAAATATAACTTAAATGGCTAATGCATATGATTAACGAGAGTTGGCACCTTTTGCAAATCTGTTTCTCCATTAAAGAGTCTTGTTACATATAGCGCAAGCTAGCATTTTTCGACTCGCTCTAGCGCAAAGCAGGCTCCAACTTAGCCAAGAAAGCATCTACTTCCGCTTTGGTTGGCAAAGCCGGAATAGCGCCAGCCTTAGTACAAGTTAAAGCCCCAATAGCGTTTGCCCGATGCATTATCTTTTCAAGCTCTTCGAATTGCAATGCCTCAAGGGCTGCCCGTCGCTTAGGATGCTTAGCAGAGCCGTTAGTACCACTCTTTTGATTGACGTGCGCCAGCAGCCCAGTAATAACACCTGAATTGAATCCGTCACCAGCTCCGGTTGCTTCTACTAGGTTAACTTGAAAACCACGTACAGCCTGGCTTCCAGAAGCATGGAAAAATAATGCCCCGCGCGAATCAAGAGTAACAATTAGCAGTGGCAGATTATATTCTTCACGTAATGCTTGAGCTGCCTCAATTGTGCGAGAGCCAGTAAGAAATTCTAATTCGTCTTCATTGATTTTTACTGTGTCTGCCCAACTGAGTGTATTTAAAATAGCGTCTTTACAGGCTTGAGAACTGGGCCACAGACCTATGCGCACATTGGGATCATAAGATATGAGCATGTCATATTTTCTTGCCAACTCAACTGCTTTCTTAGTAGCGTCGCTAGCCGGATTGGAAAGAAGAGAAATAGAACCAAAATGCAATACGCTAGCTTCTGCAAACATTTCTTCTTTTAAATCGCCTGGTTCAAGTCTGGCATCAGCGCATGATATTTTTGTAAATTCTGCTAATTTGCGATCCCCGTTTTGTGTCGTTACCACGTAGGCCATCCGTGTTTGGGCATTGGGATCCGCTACAACACCACGCACATCAATGCCGTCTTTCTCCAATACTGACTGAAGCCATAGACCAAAATTATCCTTGGAGACCCGCCCGATAAAGGCTGTTTTTACACCTTGCCTCGCTAAGCCGATAGCGGTATTTGCCGGCGCCCCACCAGGGGCTTTTGTGAAAGACTGAGCGTCTTCTAATTCTGCACCTATTGTTGTACAAACCCAATCAACCAGAATCTCGCCCAGACACAAAACATCGGCCAGTATTTTTACCTCTTTAAAAAGCACCAAAATAGAATGAGATCTATGTCTGCCAAGCATTAAAACATCAATATAATATGTCTAATGCGATCTCTTGGCTATACCGCTGAAGGCAAATTATATAAGGTCGATAGCGATTTAGTCTCGCCTAAAAACAGAAAGATTCTAATAAATGCTAAAGAAAGAGAGGGCGTCCAAAAATGCGAGTCCTTGACCAGACATTTTGGACGCCCTCTTTCCTACCCAGAGCATTGCTAGCCGATGATGGGTCGTCCATGACAAATGACAGCTTCAAATGAGTGTTTTTGGCAGATCATCTTGCTCCGCCAAAACGCATCGTCGTCTCTTAAGTGCACTGGTTGCCAGTTGAGACGGCTGGTTAATACGTGGCTCGCTTTGCCGTCAGCTCCTCACTAAGCCGGCTAGATTCCGACAGGTTCTGAGGTCCCCATGGACATGAATCCGGCTCAGTGAACGGGTATTCCCCGATAAGGACATATCGGCTCGGCTGGTCTTCCTCGATGGCAGTGCGATCGGAGCATTCAAGTCCAGGGAAATAGGTGTCCGTCGCATAGTTATGGGGAGTACTCAATTCCTCCAGGATCATAGCACCAGGATAGGTGTCGCCCCCCGGCGAGTGAAGAACCGAGAGTTGGTGGGCCGTCCCCTCTTCCAAAGTGAGACGCCAACCACGATCAAGTGCCACCGCCTGCCTGGAATCCATTTTCTCCACAATCCCATTCTTCACAACACAGAACATGGGATTGTCATATACAGGTAGCATCCGCCCAGTCTTGTCTACCCGGCAAAGTTGGGCAGCAGCGCGCATACCTCCATGGCTGCGGCTGTATTGGATGAGCTCCTTCTTCTTCTGTCGATGGTAGTGATAAGGCACGATTTGACCAACATCGAGCCACAGATACTTCTGAACACAGGTTTGCTCAGGGTAAATCTTGGATAAAGCAACTAATTTTCTGTAAATGTTTGATTTAGTACCTTCTGATTTTTGATTTTGTATTATCTTTTTTTGTTTTTTACGTATTTGATCTTTTAAAAAGGTTGGCCCGCCTTGCTTTCCATGCAGGCAGACAAGCCTAGCTGAGCCACCCAGTGTAAAGCACCAAGCAGCTTCGCTGTGGCTTCGCCAGTGCTTGACACCGGGACCCTTGGCTTCAGCTATTCAAGCATGTGCCGCATGGGGCTGCGGCGGGCTTTTATTTATTCAGGTGCTGGCAAATATCTATTCTTTTCAGTTATCCAATCATCTGACACCTCCATTATTACTGCTGTTATCAAACGTAGGCAAGATGCTTCATTTGGGAACAATGTGGCTACTCTTGTTCTTCTATTTATTTCCCTGTTGAGCCGTTCCAGTAAATTAACCGTGCGGATTTTTTTGTGGCAAAAAGTAGGAAAAGAGAAAAAAGTTAGACCTTCAGGCAAGTCTGTCTCCATCCATTTAGCCAGAGCTGGTGCTGATTTCTCGTAAGTATTTATTGCTTGCTTAAGTAATCTATCTGCTTCTTCTTTTAGGAGCATTAAAAATTGCCCTAATATCTGCTGCTACTTGTTCCTTCATATCTTTTTCGGTATATATTTCTGAGCATTTTGTTGTAAATGAAATTGACAACGTTGCCATGACATACCACCAAAAACAGCTTTCCTAGCAGCCTTTAGCCCTTCATGGCTATCGCTAATTATTAGCTCAACACCATGTAAACCTCTTTCATGAATCTTGCCCAAGAAGCTTCGCCAGTGTACTTCTGCTTCTGATAAAGAAACAGAAACACCTAACAGTTCTCTTCTGCCGTCAGCATCAACACCAGCAGCAATTAGAACAGCGCAATCTTTAACAATCCCTCCATGTCTTATCTTCTCGTAGCGAGCATCTAGATATACAAACTTAAAAAGACCCAGAGGTCGGTTGCGCCAAGCTTCCAGAAACTCGTCTAGTTCTTTAGTCATGCGGCTTACTTCAGATGTGCTGACATCAAAGCCACACATTTTTTCGACAATCTCAGTTACTTTTCTTGTTGATACTCCTTGCACGTACATCTCAGCTAAAGCTAGTCGTAGCGCTCTTTCAGAGCGCATGCCTTTTTCTAGACAGTTTGGATAGAAGTCACCTTCTCGTACTTGAGGTACAAGAAGATCTAGTTCACCGAGTCTGGATTTAACTGTTTTTGATTTAAATCCATTAGCATGACCATTCCTGTCTTCTCTACGTTCATATGGTTCAGCATTTAAATGCTTTTGTCGTTCTAGCAACATCGCAGAATTAATTAAAAATGCTAAAGCATCGTTGGAAGAATCAAGTCCTTGATTAATTAGCACTTCTAGAACTTCCTTTAATGTATTATTCTTTAATTGGGTCATTGGTTTATCCCTCCAGTCTTACTAACCAGAAGGGTAAATCTGTGGCCTCTTTCTTTCTGTCTTAAATCTGACAGATCTAAAAAGGTCTAATATTTACAGAAATAATGATGCACTAACAAATCTTGCCACCCTGTTGCAAGTAATCCGCGGGCCAAAAGCCGGGTGCCGAACTGGGATGCCCGCTGTGGTCGAATGTGGCATTTTGGACAGTAAAACTGGTAATCCCGATCTTGGCAAAATCTCCCGAACCAAAATCGGTAATATTCCAGCCCAACCTTCGGCTCAGTATCCGAGAATGGGCGTGTCTTGCAGGCACGTCATGTGTCGCTTGCTTCCACTCATCTGGAGTCCACCGTGCCCAGGGTGGCAGTGGTGGACAATCGGGGTGCGCCAGGGCTCTGTCAATGGCCTCATTGATTTCGCTTCTTCTCATCGCAGTTCTCTCCGAAAGCGAGGGTGAAATGGAAATCTGCCTGAAAAACGTTTTCTTGCTAAAAGCCAAACTCGGTGCTGGGGGTCTTCTCCTGAATTGGGACTGGCAAAAAATACAATTTATTATGCGCACTGTCTTATAGCCCAATCAATAGACAATAGCTCCAATCTGTTATTAAACGCTTAAGAGCCTTAACGGTTTTGCCAGACTAAAAGCATTGGATATTACCTGTTTGAATGGGGGTTTGCTCTATAGAACTCACTTAACAAGCTGATGAATTTAATTGATTCTCTACACATAGCGCAACTGCGCGAATGGTTACAGAAACTGCCAAACATTTATCTTCGTAGGCATCATGGCTTATTGATTCTAGTTTGATGAAATACGGCTTGTTGAAGCTGGCAGAGAACTGGCTGATAGGATTATTGGTTTAAATATGGGCGCTCAGCCTAATTAAGATCTAGAAGCTGCTAATTTATTAATTGTGGCGTAATCCTTAGAAAGAGGAAACTTTATTTTTTCGTCTTCTTCAATTGCTTGCATGGCAACCGAGCGACCAAGGAAACAATTATCCGTGGCGTCATCGTTAAGAGAACTTATTTCGCCCGCTAATACTTTGCTGTCTTGGGGTAAAGCAGAAAATTGATGACATAGCCTGGGTGGCAATTCAACGCTTTCGCCAGGGTTAAGAATAAGATCTTCGCCTGCTTTCAATTTTCTAGTAACACCATCAACTGAGGCCAACACTGGATCATCAGTTGTAGAAAGCTCGTCTTTAGCAGCCCAGGCTAATTGCACCTTTAATCTGCCGCCGCCGCGATTGACAAGATCTTCTGTTTTCATCCAATGGAAATGATACGGTGTAATTTGTCCTGGGCGAACAAGCATATATTTTTCAGCATAGGTTTTAGTTGTGATTGGTTTATTGTTTTTCAAACAGCCATTGCGAACAACAAATATAACCAGACCATATTTATCGAATTCGTTGCTGCCAAAATCAGTTACTATCCAACCCAAACCGTGTTCGCTAATTTCTTTCACTTCTTCGCCAGCTTCTTGCCATTGCTTCAGATCCCAGGATGCCCAAGCCGGTAGCTTACATTTTGCTTCGGCAAGTTGTTGCTGTGCTTCTTCAAGGATGCGATTTATTTGACTGCGCTTCATGGAATTCTCCCCGGGTACTGCTTTTGCAGCGTGCTTTCAATTGAACCTTTAACATCAATGATCCAGCCAATATATTAGCGGTTATGGGGCGCAAAAAGTGGGGCTGCTGCATCAGTTGGCATAAACTACTTTTCATTGAACTAAAATGAAGCTCAGCATCAGCTATACAAAATAAAAAAGCCGACAAAAAACGAAAAGAGGGAACAAGCAAAGGGCATTTCTCCAGGCGCCATTCGCTTGATCCCTCTCGAATTGTCCGTAAGACCGGTCCCCGTTGCCGGGTTTTCTCTGCCTAGTTAGGGTTGGTAGCAGAGCTCCTGATTCGAATCGAACGGGCCACCGGCAGAGCCGATGCCGATGATCGGAAGGATCTGCTCGAAGAAGTGGATGGTGGCCGTGGGAGTTGGGTTCGGCCGCTTGGGTAGCTTGGCCGGACCGTCGCCATCGTACCGGAGATCCTCGTTGAGGATCTGGCGGTATTCTTCGGGCCATTGACCGTAATATGCGCGGGCATAATCGCAGCCGAGAACTTCGGCCAGCCATCCATCCTTGACAGAGTCGCCGATGACCAAGTCGTCTTTGGTATCCGCCAAGGTCAGCCCGAGATCGGCTAGCACCTGGCCAATGCCGTCTGGATGCGGCTTATGATGCTTGAGCTTCCCCGTGTGGGGGATTCTAAGCTCGTCGACCAGCGCCTCGAAAGCACGCACGCGCGCGCATCCGAACTCCACCCAGGCGGGGTCCCCGCCTGGGAACAGAGTTAGCGAGGGAACCGGCGTGTGGATTGCGTAAAGTCCATGGACGGCTTGAAGGGCCCTGGGGTGCCGTCCCAGGACGTCGTAGAAACGGGCGACGGCAAAAGGGTATGGCGCGTCGCTGATGCAGTAGACTGGGCATTCCACTGCCGTCAGGACCCCGAGGGTATCGACTAGCGTTGAGTATGCCCTGAGCCACCGGGCGCGCCCATCGTCCATGGCTCGCGCGAACGGCTCCTCCACTTCCTGACGGAAGGCTCTGACCGAACCCTGCCAGTGTCCTGCAAAGGCACGTGGCAAGATCCACGGGTCCTCGTGTGACCCGGTTAGCACGATTTCGCGCGCCATGCACCGGCACGCCTCCTGGGTGGTGATGCCGACAGTTTTAGCCAGCCAAGGCAGTCGGTCCCGCCACACCGGAACCCAATAGCTGGCCCAGCACCACCACGTGCCATCCAAATCGTTCCACGTACGCTTCTTCTTTCTGGAAAGGCCAGCCATGCCGCCTCCGCCGTTCCCATTGCTGGTGTTGATGTTCGAACGAAATTCGCCGCCGAGCTGCTTCGTCGCGATGGTCATTCCAAGGAATCCTGTCAAAAGAGACCACATACCATGCGGTCTCTACTCTTCAATCTGTCCGTGAACCCCAACTAAAGCCGCCGAAGCTTCAGCTCACCCAATCCATTAGGTTGACCTCTCAGTGTCATACTTGAAAGGCGGGGAGTGCTTTTCTGCACGGTTAAATGTCTTGCCTGAATCGTCTTTTGCTGTGTTGTCGGTTAAGGTTGGGTTTTTCCTCAGGCAAGACATGATTACGAAATATCTCTTATAAAGTAGAGGTTTCACTTTACTTAATTCAATAATCGGAAATATAGAAAAGAGGAGCTAGAAATTACTTGCCAAGCACTATTTTAGCCCGTCAAATCAAGCTTATTTTGGCTGTGGGCCTTAAAAAAACAGTTATCAAACTGAAGTATATATACTGATTGATCACTCAATAACAAAGATTTTATTAAACAACGTTAACCAATTAATTGCTTGTTAAGCAAGTGCGTGAACTAGTGCAATTGTTAAAAAGATGGTTGCCGTAAGCCTTCGGTAGAGGTAGGCTTGGCAAGGTCAAGAAGAAGCTACAGGCATATACGTTAGGAGGTCTTGGCATTTTGGAGAGGTGGAGTTTAAATAAATGAGGTTGTTTTACTAGAAAGAAAGTAACTTGCAGGGATCGAATAGTAATAGCGCTCGGACGAGCTCTTTTGTTGAGTTACTGCTAGTAAATAACGATGTACCGGCACTGCTGCAATTGCTGAGGAATGAAAGAACCGCTAGGCAGATTGAAGCATCTGCTTTCCAAGCAAAGATTGGGCAGCTTGAACAAGAAATTTTGCAGCTTAGACAAGAAAATAAAAGGCTTAGAAGAAGCCGTATTGCTGCCACAGAATCTTTCTGTCAACAAAAACAAGCTCTGGAGCAGGAAATACAACAATTAAAAGAAGAATTAGAAAACGCAAATAAAAGAATCGCTTGGTTCCAAAAAGACCAATTTGGTCGCAAGACTGAAACGGCTGACTCCCTGGCTATTGCCCCCATACAAGAATTAAAACTAGCCTCTGAACCAGAACAAGAAAAACGTAAACGTGGTCAAAAATGCGGACCAGGTAATGGTCATGGGCGCAGCGATAGAAGTAACCTTGAGCAACGTGAGGAATTTCTTGACCCGCCTAAGTGTGCCTGTGATATTTGTAACAAACCATATCGCCTAGTATCAAAAACTGATGACAGCGAAATAGCAGAGGTAGAGGTTAAACCATATATACGGGTGTGTCGCAAAAGAATTTTGGTCAGCCAATGCGACTGCAAAGGCAAAGTCATATTAAAAGCCCCTCCTCCTCCTAAATTGTATCCACGCACCACAATCGGCAACTCTCTCTGGGTATATTTACTTGTCTGGAAATATATGTTTGGTGTGCCAACTCAACGGGTTTTACAAGAATTGGCTTTGCACGGTTTACATCTATCCGCCGGTACAGTCACAGGCGGCATGAAAATAATAGACACACTGCTTGCCTCTTTGTATGAACAAATAGTCAATCATTGCCGCGGCGCAGACCTGTGGAATGCAGATGAGTCCACCTGGCGCGTCTTTGAAGAAAATAATGGGCTCAGAAATGACAAACAATGGTGGTTCTGGCTTTTCGCCAGCTTGGATGCTGTCGTTTACTTGCTAGATAAAAGCCGTTCAAAAGATGTGCCTAAAGACTTCTTTGGCGGTTCTACAGGAATATTATTAACTGACAGACTGAAGAGCTACTGGACTTTAAATCCAGCTATCAAAAATGCCTGGTGCTGGGTTCACCAAAGACGAGATATCCTCAAAGTCTTTCAGGGCATACCAAGCTTGAAAGAATGGTCCCAAGAATGGCTTAGCGAAATAGGAATATTGTTTGCTCTTAATCATAAACGAACGGCTCTGTGGCAATCAGGACAGCCTTGGAATGACGCCCATCTAGCGGTTGAACAGCAGGTGAAAAAACTTGAGCAACTTTGGCAATCACAGCTTGAACAGCCAGATTTGCATAAAGAGCAAAAGACAATACTAAAAAGCTTCATGACACACTGGATTGGCCTAACAGTATTTCTTACTGACCCGCGTATTAGCCTAGACAATAACCGGGCCGAAAGATTACTCAGAAATCTGGTCATTAATCGCAAGAACAGCTACGGTAGTGGCAAAGAATGGTCTGGTCAATTGGCGGCTAAATTATTTACTGTCTTCCAGACATGGCAGGTTAATGGACTCAATCCACAAGCTTTGTTGCTAGATTACTTTAACGAATGTTCAAAAACACCCGGCAGAGCACCACCAGACCTAAAAGAATTTCTCCCCTGGCTGATGACCGAGGAGAGAAAAAATAAATTCACTCTACCCAAGAATATCAAACGACCAGCTTAATGCACATTAAATTCTGGTTGTCATACCTGCGTTGGACGAAGGCTTACGGTTGCCAGTAGACGAATAGTGAAGCTGACGTGAATCGCGCTAATGAGAAGGTGCAAAATTAATGTCATTCTCAATCAGTTATTATTCTCACCTTAAACCCAATATTCTTATCTTTGAAGAACCCTTTCTCTTGTTGCACAAGGGTCTAATCAAAAAATCGCTGGCAATAAATAAGTGTCGGGCTGTAAATTGCTATCTTGATTTTATTTTAAAAAAAATGACACAGTGACTTGTTATTCATCATATTTTTACAGGTGACTTTTTACCATTCACATTTTTGTTATTCTGAGCCAATCTAATGCCGTTTTAATTTCATAGGCATCATTAGTTGGCCGTATATCGTGTGTAGACATACCCGTTCATCCCAACAAAGCAGCTAGTCCTTACTGCTGCTATACAATCAGATCGGAACCACCAATGGGACAGGGGAAGGTCCTTAAACTGCTTGCGCTTATCCATGCCTGTCAAGAAAAGGGTGTGGTGTGGATGGCCAATATTATCTTCGCCTATGTACTCGATAAAATCATTGAGGGAGGCGGTCCCAAGAGAAATCAAATGGCTGTCTTCTATTCGGATCATATCGAGGAGGGTTGTCTTATAGTAGTGCGCATGGAAGGCTATCATAAATCCTTTTCGGCGCATCTACTGAGTGAAACCTTGCGTAGCAAAGTGACACGCAAGTGGGGCAATTTGCCGCGTTCGCGTCCTCACGAAAAGATCAGGGCACAAGAGGCTCTGCCCGTCATGCCCGATTTGTCTGATGTCCTCAAAGACCTGTCGCTGAAACAAGTGGAGGATCTCGCCTATCAGGGATCGTCGTATTTTCAGTCTTCAGCGCAGGGGCATTGCTTTATCCAAGCACTGCAGCAATTTGCCCTTGAGATTAACCGTCGCAAAGAGGCTGCCACGTCATGACTACCAACGAATGGACAGTTTGGTAGAGGAAAGCAAACTTTCCTCTACCATCTTTTTTATTTTGATTTTTTAGTTAGCGCTATCTGCACAATCTGTATATCATCTAATTAATATACTGTTTTGATGTATGCGATTCAGACAATAGTCCTATGTGCCTTTAATTTAGAAGCTTAAACAAGGCAGTTTATGAAAATATGCGACTAAACAAGATGCTCCGAGCTTAGCGGAGTTTAACATGGTAAATCTTGTTTTGTAGAGTTCTGATCTGCCAGGGTATAGGAACTATTTGGCGTCCTATTTTCTCTAGAAGCACCACAAACTATCAGTGTCGAGCACTATTATTATCCAGTCGGTTCGCCGGTTTGGATATTACTTGCTTGCTAAGCTGACCGGTTAAAGGTGCACACCTCTTTCAGGAAGCTTTCAGCGCTGATTCTCGCCAGCTCGTTGTGGGCAGATCGAAACACTCAATCGATCTGCCCGTCCCATCCGTGTCCCTGTTCTTTCTTCCAAGGAGACCGGTCCATGACGATGTCCATGACCACGCACGACGTTCAAAACTGGCTGCGCCGCGTCACCCGGTTGCGACGCGCAAACAACCTTTACTATGCCAACATCCTGATGGCTCGCCTGTTGAACCGGCTGGCCCATCAAAGGGAACTGCCGGAATCGGTAAACATTGTCGCCGCATACGGCGACAATGGGCAGCCACTTCTCGCCATTTCCTGCCCAGGAGTGACTTCCCAAGCCATGGGCTTTGAACGCTTCACCGAGGCGTTCAAAACGCTACTGGCAGATAGGTGGTTGAAAGAAGAGCCTCTTCCGGCAGACGGCGAACTCGATCTGGACCAGGGCAACATCCTCTGGCAATATCCTACCCGTCTCTTAATTCATGATGAACGGGTATCGGTGCCCACGTTTGAGAGTGACCCAGACGACGTGTACTTCCTCTCTATCATCAGAGGCGGGAGCGGAGAGGGGGTTCTCAGCAACTAGATCGCTCCACGTGCCGGGGCGCCCCAAATCGAACATGCCCCTTCCCCAGCCCAAACGGCGGAAGAAGAGAGAGACAGAAGGGTTTACTTAGACCCAACTCTCTTCTTCCGCCATTTCACTTTTTTTATTGTTTTTATGCTAATAAAGTATTTCTTCAAAGTGGTAGAAATACTTCAAAATAAGGTGCCCTTAGCGCTTGTCCCTGTATCATCTATTACTTCTGCAGTAATTTATAAGGAGGTTGCATGCACCAGTCCAAACCCGGTGATAGAGAGGACAGACCTTGGGGGTATTTTGAGATCTTAGTAGATTCTCCTGCCACTAAAGTTAAACTATTGGTCGTCAATCCAGGACAACGCCTTAGTTTACAAAGTCATAAACTTAGGCAAGAACATTGGGTTGTAGTAGGCGGCACTGCCCGCGTTACTTTAAATGATGAAACCCGCGACTACGGCTATGGTGAACATATTTATATTGGTCGAGAGGTAAAGCACAGATTGGCTGCTCCAGCCGGAGATACAAAAGTAGAAATCATCGAAACCCAAGTTGGTGAGGACTTTCCTGAAAGCGATATTATTCGCTACGACGATGATTATGCTCGCAAATGATAGAAAGACCAGACTCGGCCGCAACGCGGAGGCAACGCGCGCGGCGCGGCATTTTTGGAAAAATCCGGTTAGCGCGATCCGCGCAATGTGTATCATGTCCAATTAATATGTAATCTCGCAAGAATTTGATCTAGTTCTTAGAAGATCGCTAGCTGTTGAGAACCTGCAGAACAAACCCTTGCAAAGATGCATACAGAGAATGAGCGTATCTTTTAGTTAGCTTAGATTAATACCTTTGTATATTGTTTTTGAAGCGCTTGTTTTGCCAAGGTATAGGCGTTCCCTCAGCATTTACCTTTCTCAACCAGAGTCCCAGAAAGCTTTCCCAATATTAGAAATTGCAGTTCGGCGTGCCGACTGTACAGGACTGGTATTGTGAATGCTGCAAGGAGAAAAGATCATGCGTCGTGGTGCAATCAACGCGGCCATCACCCAAGCGCTCAGTCACCCCAACTGCCCGCCACTGCCTGACTGGGCGACGTGGGGTCCAGAACGCTGGACAGAGAAGTTATCCAGCGACCACACAGGGCGATATAGCCACATCGTTCGGTCCGGCCTCGGATGGAAGGCCACCGACTTCGGCGGCGCGATGGGCGACAGCGTCATGATTAGTTTCCTGCTTCACGGCCCGTCCCTGGACGAGGTGGGCTGCATCAAGGCCACCTCAATGGTGGGATGCAGTATGAAGAATTTCCACTGGCTGAATGTGGGGCAGAGCACTCCTTACATGGTCCACCCCGGTCGGGTCACGGACCTCTCGCAAGCCTGCCCATCCAACGGGTACGTGTGCCTCGTGGCTCAGTTCAGCAAACCGACCCCCGACTGGGCAAAACTTTTGAAAGACATGTCCGTGCAGATCTTCGAAGATGGCCGCTCCCGGCAAATCACGGCACCAAACACCACAGATGGATTGGTTTCTTTCGAGGGAGGAAAGTCCGTCACCGTACCGTGCGGCCTCGCCTACCAGTTGACCACACTTCACCTCCCCGGCGCTGACACTTACCCGGGAGCAATGATCGTCGAGACCTCGATCGTCGAGGAGACCTCCGGTGTGAGTCACCATAAGCCGGATACCTTGTATCCAGGACTCGGCCACCCGGGTGAGTCCACACCCATCGAAGAGGACGAGCCGGCGCAGTTCGTATTGGCGGGAGAATACCCGTCCCTGTGCCCTGGTTCTAGATTCTGGGCATTCCGTCATATCGTAAGCGATTGACTCTTCCATGCTTTGCCGACTATCTGAAAGGCGCGCGCACCCTGCAGCGGCCCGACAGGCAATCCACATGAATCAACGTGCGGGACGTTCGAACCGGTGTTCGCACGTTCCGCTTTCCCTTCATCCTTAATTGGAGAAACCATGAGGATTAACAAGGGCGAAGCCGAGAAATGGCTGGACTGGATCGCCAAGGCGGAAGTCGCCAGGATGATCGAAGTCCAAATCGCCCTCCTAGGGCTGCTTGTCGATAGTCTCGAGCGAGAGGGAATCCCTCCCGGCGTAAGGCTGATCTATGCCGCAGATGGCAAACCCCCTGTCTTGACAGTATCGGTGCCCGGCAAATCCCCTCAGTCGCTGGAGATCCAGCTCCTGCACCCCGATTTCTGCACCAGGGTGGCAGAGAAACTGGGCACTACAATCCCAACGGGTATATCGATTCCCGTCACCGACTTGAATAAGCCATGCGATTGGCGCAATTCGGCCCATTTCGCCAAGGGCATTGTCCAGGACCTCAAGCTCAAGCCTGGCTACATCGCCTATCAGGACCTCGTGCGCGTCTTCAACCCCTCGTCTTACGCCTTCATCATGAGGGCTTACGCCGCGCTTTACCCCGGCGGTCGTCCAGAGCCGGAGGGGTGAGGGGTGTGATTAGTTTGGCCAAAATCGTTCGGGGGCGAGAAAAACTTCTCCGCTCCCGACGGTTTTTTATTTTCTATTGACCTTGCTCCTGAACACGGTGATAAATATTGGACTCAGCTGTCGGGCATTGCTGCACAGTTTTTTATTACCCAACCTTACGTTGTTTGCGCTGCTTAGTTGAAAGTACCTGGCAAACGTATTTATCCAAGACCTCTCTGATAAATGGCATATAGCCCATTTTTTCTTTTTTTGCTAGTTTTCTTAGTTCATCGCCAAGCCCTTTGGGCATGCGCACAAGAACAGATTCTATGCCCATGGCTTTGTCAATTTGTCTTGTTCTTTTTTCAGGAACAGCACGCGCATACTCTTCGGAAGCCCCCAACTGTCTGGTTTCCCATAATTCAGTATCATCATAGGACTCATATGCGGGAGGCAAATTTACGATAGATTGTTTTTTCTTGGTAGTTTGGCGCATAAGCAGTCTTTACCTCGTAGACAAATTCTTTTCGTTGGATGTACACCACTTTCAATAGTCGTTCACTGTTTGTTTTGGCAATAAACCACAGAGTGGGTGGATTGGTCATATGATTAGATCGTAAGTCTTCCAACACCTCTGCGTCTCTGTTGTAAAAGCATTCTTCAATTTCAGCTAATACCACGTTATGCTTTTTCTTTAGTTTAGAGATAACTCTAAGGCTAGCAATTAATTGTATTTTCTTATTGTACATTATTGTCAGGTTCAGATTGGAAAGACAGCTGAGCGACCCTGCTGGCTGGAGCTATCAGAAGTAACATAAACACGTGGGGTTACTTCTGACTGGCTACTACTCTAGGTAAAACGCTTTTCAGATGGCAAAAGTTCAAAATCCCGCAAAAATGCAAGCTCTGACGAACAAACTAAGGTTTGCTAGTAAGTTCAGGCCTGCAAAACCTCACTCTTCCAAACAGCATGGTGCTCTATTGGGACAGCCTATAAGCTACAAACTTACGTATCTCAGTGTCTCTTGAGCACCCTTTTCGTATAGCATTTTGAGTAGCATTTCCAGTTCTTTAACAAATTTTTCTGCTTTGCCAAGATCGCCAAAAATGTCTGTCAGCTCAAGTAAAGGTATTGGGTTTTCTTTGTGTTTTTTGACTATGGCAGTCAATTTTTCCGCTTGTAGATCGTTAATTGGTATTTCGTTGCCTTGCTCGTCTGTTCCATAAAGAAAGCGTATCCAGCTAGCCACACATAATGTCAATCTTTGAGTGGGCCCGCCTTTTGCTAATTGTTCAGCAATAGACGGCAAAATGAATTTAGGCATTTTGGCCGAACCATCCATACAAATGCGCAGAGCTTGATCTTTAATAGTCTCATTAGCAAAGCGCTCCATCAGGCTCTTTTTGTATTCAGCAAGATTTACACCAAAGATATTTCCAACTAAGGGCGTTATTTCTATATTCATCAAGTCTTGCAGATAGGGAATAAATTCAGGCGCTTGCGCTATTTCATAAATGTATCTATATCCGCATAGATAGCCTAAATAGCCCATAGCTGAGTGGGTGGCATTGAGCAAACGAATTTTCATTTTTTCGTATGGCGCTACGTCTTTTGTAAATTGCACGCCAAATTTTTCTAAAGCTGGTCTACCGGCAGGAAAATGGTCTTCGATTACCCATTGTCTGAAAGGTTCAGCAACTACTGGAAAAGCATCCTCTAAGCCGAAAGTATCACGCACAAATTGGCGCTCAGCATCTGTAGTAGCCGGCGTGATACGGTCCACCATACAATTGGGGAAAGCCACGTTTTGCTCTATCCATTTTGCCAGTTCTTTGTTTTTCTCATTGCAGAAAGTAAGCAAGGTGCGTTTTGCCACCTGACCATTGCCTTGCAAATTGTCACAAGACAATACTGTAAAAGGTGGCACACCCGCTTTGCGGCGACGTTCTAAACCTTGGGCCAAATAGCCAAAAATTGTTTGTGGTTTATTGGGATTCTTTAAGTCATTTTTTATAGCGGGATGATTGAGGTCTAATTCTCCGCTGCCTTGATGAAAATAATATCCTCCTTCAGTAGCAGTAAGAGTAACAATTTTAATAGCTAAGTCAGCCATTTTTTTAAAAACTTCTTCCGGGTTTTCATAGCCAAAAATATAAGTTTTTAAAGAACCAATTATGCGTGCTGAACTTTTATCTCCGCTTTTTTCAACTAGCATATATAGGCAGTCTTGAGCATTAAGAGCCTTATTCATAGCCGCATCTTGCGGCATAATGCCCACACCGCAAATTGCCCAATCTTTTACTCCCGACTGCAGAACTTCGTCTAAATATAGAGCTTGGTGTGAGCGGTGAAAAGCACCAACACCTATGTGTAGAATGCCTTCACTGGTTGCGGCGCGATCGTAGCTTGGGCATTTTACATTTTTGGGTGGATTCTTTAATAAGCTATTGGAAATTTGAACAGTGCTTGTTTGAGTCATTTTTTATTACCTGCAAATTGGCAATGTGAAATTTAGAAGTGCAGATTCAATGACTGCACAGAAAAAATATTGAACAGATATTACACTAAGCCAAGTCCATAAATGCACAAGTTAGGGCTACTTAAACTAAGCTCTTGCCTTTATTTGCTTATAGTCAGTACTAATAGGTAAAAAGTACCTTATTGCCAAGCTCAAATATTTTGTCTCACTCTTAAGCAGTCAGAGGAGGTTTTTCTTGACATCAACTTTATGCCTAATGCCCCTTGTTTTTATAAGCTTCAGAGATTAACCATAGCGGCATACCACAAATAAAAAAAGAAAAGGACCCGAAAACGCTAGTGGCGTCTTCGGGTCCTTGCCCAGCGGTGACGATAACAGGATTTCCCGGATGAGCATGGTTCTACGACACCGGCGGGCGCCGCCAACGCTCGGGATTTTTGAAGTCCCTGGCTCGAACATGGCGCAGCACCCATTCCAGTTCGTCATCCCAGTCGTCGCCAATGTGGTCGATGTGGCACTGGAACCGGCGGATTTCACTGCGGGGAATGCCCTCGCGGGCAAATGTCCTAGCCTCCTCAGCGTCCTCAAAGGCGTATATTGAAACATCGTCTTGGGGGACATCGACCACCGAACAGTCGCCCAGCTCATCCTCACGATTGACGGGGAAAAGAAGGCCGATACCGACTTCAATCGGCTCGCACCGTCCGCCTCCTGTCCAGAGCTTGGCGATCACTGCCCGCACTCGTCGCTGCCGCTCATTGAGTACTGGTGGACGGGCTTCCTGCGCCTCGCGGATGAGTCGCTGCGGCTCAATATCGAGCACTTCGCCGAGGGGCTTATTCTCCAATGCCGCCAGGTAAAGCGGCCAATAGCGCGGTTCAATAGCCTTCTTGACCAGCCTCCGGTAATTCTGCCATTCGGTTCCTCGAGGACATGCCTCGGGCAGGGAACAGCCAGGCTGGCCGTTGGCCATCCACCGCTTATCGCCTTCGGTAACCCAACGGAAGACCCCCACGATGTCGCTGGCGTATTGGCGGGCATAGTCCCGGATCTCGTCCATAGTCAGCCCCTCCAGGCCGGCGGTGAAGGTGTCCCAGAATCCCATTGGGATGCTGTCCGAAATCAGCCAGGATTCCGGATCACGACCGGCAGGCAGCTTCTTAAATCCGTTGGTCAGCCATCTAGAGCCAGTCGCTGCGTCCGTCATCCAGCGGAAGGGGACCGTCTGATGAAAAGTCACCAGACAGGGATGGAAATTGTTGATTGTAAGGCCGACCAGGCTGTCCAGAAAAGCCCGCCTGCGCTCGGGAAAAATGTCGGACATCTGTCGCTCGAGCTTCGCTTCGACAAGTGAGCTAGGGTCGATACCCCCGTCGCCGCTGGGACTCCAGCGCATGATATGCGGACGAGCATTCGGTCTTAGGAAATACTCGCCCGTGGTGAGATATTCCTCCCCATACTCGTCGAGAATCCAATGGAAGTCTTTGCGCACGCTCAGCATATAGTCCATAGCAAAATGCAGGAGGGCGTGGGCGTTGATAATGACTTTGCCTTTCAGAGAATGGCAAAATCCCTGCCAATACCCCAGGGGAACCAGGGCATAGGGATACTGCAAGCGTTCCTCCTTTGCGGGGGGCTGCACTGGGAAGGCCACCAAATCGCCATCGGTAAGCCATTCTCTGCCCTCCGCGTCCGTTACCCGTTGGAAGGGGTAAGACACCAGCACGGCAGTGCCAATCGGTAGGGTTGCCAGCCCCGCGAAATTGAAGGACCGTTCCTTCTTTTCGCTGAAGCCCGGGAGAACCAAAGACACCCTTTGAGTGGTGCCCGGCAATCCCGCTCCTATTAAAGGAGTGGCGCGCTCAGCCACCACGATAGATTCGCCGCTCGAGAATTTGGCAGTGAGGATGGGCAGGTCAAAGTTTTGCGCCAAGCGGCTTTCGCAGACGGGGTGCCCGTCCATATAGACTTGGTGCACCGGCGCATCGCGGAGAAAACCGAAAGGCCGCTTTCCTTCTTTTAGCGTGGAAGTGATATGAAGCTCCCTGGGAGTTGCCTCCGTGAGGATGAGCTGGGCTCCGCCCTTGAGCATAGATCGAAGGCTGATGGCCTTGTCGCGAGACGTGGTCAGAAGCTGGTTGGACATGGGGGGATCCTTTCAGGCGGAAAATTCGAGGCTCAATTGCCCGCCACTCGTGAACCTACCGCAATAGCCACGCCAGATGTATGTCGCCGAACCACCTTTGTGGCCGCCGGAAAACATTCATTAAGCGCAATTTTCGTTCTTTCAGTAGGAGTCTACGCAGACTGGAGAGGGGGCAATATTGATTTCACTATGGAAGTTTTTCCAAACGAAGTCAATATACGTCGGACATGCCACTTGGAGTAAGACTTCAATTGGAGAAGCTCTTGTTCTTTGCAAGATGGCTATTAATCCCTTTTACTGTACTAACGACATTAAAGAAAATTTCTATGATTTTGAGCTGTTTTACATTATCAAATGCCGCTTTGCAACTTAGCGGAGCTCGCGTCAAGATGATTATGCTTCGTCGAAGTTCAAGTCGCCCTCATGAGACTGCTTATCGACCGGCTCGTCCGAGAGGGAATGCCCCATAGAACAAGATTGCTTGTGGTCAGTTCAGACAAGACCGTCGGGGGGTCGAGAAAACCTCTTCTCTCCCGGCGGTTTTTTATTTTCTATGAAGATGGCGATAAGTCAGCATGTAAGCAATGGAAGGCAGAAGCTATTGGAGAAGGGCTCAGCACAAATCCAACTTCGGCATGCGATCAAGTTGGGTGAATTGCTGTTTCGATTACACTGGCAATCCAGTCATTTAGACTTTTATTTTCGGCGGCTGCCGCAATCACTGCTGTTTCATGCACTGCAGGATCAAGCCGTAAGTTGAACCGTCCTGAGAATTCACGGAACGGTTGAATCTGCTTTTCTTTACATAGGTCCAGAAAGACTTTTAGCGACTTGCGTCCTTCCTTAACTAACTCATCAATACTTTTAGCATAAAAATCAGCACCACCGGCTAAACCTAGGAATTCTCCTCGGAACATACCAATTTCTGGATCCAGAGAAACTACGGCTTTATGTTTATCAATCTCAATCACATTCTTCATGGTTTTACTCCGTGGCTTTCTAGCCATTTTTTTATACTTACAATAGCGCCCTTGTCCGTATTTGGTGATGGATGTGGACGGTGGAAT
The DNA here is from genome assembly GCA_963845445.1 of Candidatus Melainabacteria bacterium. Taxonomy (GTDB): domain Bacteria; phylum Cyanobacteriota; class Vampirovibrionia; order Obscuribacterales; family Obscuribacteraceae; genus JABDBL01. The sequence continues at coordinate 915,352 of CAWJSE010000003.1, forward strand.
ACTCGAACCTCATTAAATAGAAAAACGCCTATTCGTGAACCTTCTCTTTCACTAACTTCGGCCCCTAATGCGATAAATAGGGACTCAATATCTGACCATTTCACTGAACTATTTACCGGTCGAGCAAATATTTTAGCCAATGTCGCACGATGCTTTTTGTTCATCTGCCAATAGTACCATAAAATAGTACCAGCGACAATATGTTTTTTAATACCTTTCTCAATTGGTTGGATTTTTATATGCTATATGAGCTATGGGTAAATAGAGCAGAGCGAAAATTAGGATTTGTATTAGCGATTCACGACCATAAGCTGGCGGAGCTGCGCTAGGTTTGTTGGGTCTTTTTTAGAATTGTATTTGGCATTACTTGTCATTAATAAAAAGAGCGCTGATTTTTCTAAGTATCTGGGTACCATCGACTAAAGCTTTTTACGGCCAAAGATATTAAATGCTGAGCAAGTTTATATAAAATATTGTCAAGATTGCTTTTGCCTCGTTATTTTATCTAGTTTAAAAGGGTCTCCCAATTTCGATGTCAGAAGGAACCTTTACCAGCTACTAGCAAAGCACGCCACCAATTCATATGTTGCCGGTTGCTGGTCAAGGTCTCAGTGGGAGAGCTACACAATCGTTGAGCTACGACCCTTGGAGACGGGCTGTATAAGTCCGTTGCATCTTCACTCTTTGCCTAAGGAGAAACGCAAGATGAGAGTATGCTGAGCTCGTCTGGAGCGCAAGGCAGTGAGGATTCACCGATTGTGAGTTGTTTGGTACGGGTCGAACACGGTTCAGGTGTTTTGATCACAACATCGGACAGGAGCTTTCCCAATGCAGAAGCACATGCGTCGGCAACTCGGTCTGCTGGTTCCGGTCTCCATGCTGGCCGGCGGGCACGGTATCGGTACCACAGCAGCACTAATCAAGGTGCTAGACTTCTGCGCCGATCATCGTATCGGCGCAGTTGGCATCCTTCCTAATGGTGACAGTGGCTTTGATCCAAGCCCGTATAGTGGGATAGATATCAGAGCCCTCTGCCCCAGACACTTGCACATGGAACCAGGTTGGATACCTGGGCTCACCAAGGAGGGACACTTCCTCAATGACCATCCCTTCCTGAAGAAGGGACTCAACAGTGGAAGCGTTAACTACCCGATCGTCGACGGGCTGAATATGACCACGCTGTGGCGGGCATTCGAGCAGCTCGAGACGAATTGTCCCCCAGAGGAGCATGAGTTTGTTTGTCGGCAGCGGAATTTCGTCACCGACAATCAGGACTGGTTGAGGGTGTACACCCTCTTCCGGGTGCTGATGGAGCAGCACCACCATTGTGACTTCAGGCAATGGCCCGGCGCCACTACTTATGAGCAAGCAGAACGCCGGCTTGACGAACTCGACAGCCCTGAGAGGAAGGCCATCCAGAAAAACCGCGCTTTCCACGAGTATGTGCAAGGGGTTGCCGATCACCAGTGGCTGATAGTCAAAGCTCATGCTGAACGGCTGGGCATCCAACTTTTCGGTGACATCCCCTATAGCATGAGCCGGCGGAGTACGGCTCTTTGGGGTCCTGACCGAGATCTCTTCTGGCCAGATTGGTCAGGTGGAGCGCCAGCTGAGCCTGAATTCGTGGGCAATTTATTTCTCGCTCTCATCGGGCAGAATTGGGGCGGACTGGTACCGCTCTGGACTGAACGCGAGAAAGAGGTGTTGGCATGGTGGGGAAGACGCATCGCAAGCCACGCCCGGTACTTTCATGGCTTCAAATTCGATCACCAGCTAGGGCTTCACCGGCAGTGGTGCCTGCCATTGGATCCGGGTCCAGACCAGATGTTGCTTGAGCTCAGCCGCGATGAAGTGCTTCAATTGACAGGAGGGCACCTGCCGAAGTTTATCCCTCGTGGGGATGACACGGTGGAGGACAGGGAGCTGAACAGGCTGGAAGGAAGGAGGAGAACTGCGGCGATCATGGCCATGGCAAGGGAGCTTGGCATCGACGTCTTCTTTGAGGCGCTCGGTGTGGTACCAGACTATGTTCGGCCGACCCTGGACGAGCTGGGGGCAGCACGGATCATTATTCCGCACTGGGAACCGCTTGAGGGAGACGATTACCCTTCAATGTCAGGCTACCCCCTCAACAGCGTAACAATGTGGGGTACGCACGACCAGAAGCCACTGCGCATGAGCTATGAACAGATGTTGAAGCATAAGGATGAGCACCGGCAGCGTGAGTTGAGGCGCATGATGCGTTTGATCAATGTGCAGGAGGCGCCTGCCAGCTATACCGTGGCCCTGCACACGGGTTTTCACGGGTCGCTAATGCGATCATCCGCCCATACTGTGTTCTTTTACGCACCGTCCCTGTTCGCAACCGAAATCGACCTCAATCGTCCAGGCACAGTGCAGGACTGTTGGACAGGCCGTTTCGACCGCGAATTCGGCGACTACGTCAATGACCCCATAGCAGGTCCATTCCTGCTCGGGCTCGCGCGCCTTGTTGAAGAGACCGGGCGAGACGGGTGAACTAGGCTGCGCGCCACTGGCCTCAAGTAGCAATGGGGCCTAGTTTCGCATCATGTCCGAATCGAAGATCCGATCCGGGTAGCGATATCCGGATCGGACTTTCTCACTAATTTTTTATTTTGTACCAAAAAGATTTTTAACTTGAGTGATTGAATACAAACAATTAGCAAATTGTGCACGGCTGAGCAATGTCTGTGTTTGCTTTGACATAACGCCATTTTCACTTATTTCAATAGACATTTTTTCTTTGCCCTTTATTTTTGCTTTTTCATTGTGAAATAATTTTGCCAAGGCATATTCAGCGTCTTTCGCTGAGATGATCGCGTCAGGATAAAAGTGCAAATGCTTATCTCCGCCTGGCATAATGCCCGCTATGGCTAAATATTGAGCGGCGGCAAAAGCAGGATGTGCTGGTGAAATATCACTGAACCAATAAATGGGGACGCCTGTTTCTATAAGCACGCGTTGAAAATCACGCAATGTCTCTAAATCACCAAAAACATATTCAGGACTAATTTTATGGCGCAGGCAATAATGGCTCAGGGCTCCCTGCGCCTCGCCAATAGCCCATTCAATAGGATGCAGACGGTAGGCGCCATTGGTAATATGGGTAACGCCAATATTTTTGCAAGCTGGCAATAGTCCATTAAAATTTTCCGGAATAAGACTACCCAGTGGAATTTGAAACGGTTTGCTTGCTTGTCCAGCTCCCGGAATTTCTTCGTGCCCATGAATATCTATAGGATAAAGTCCAATGCCCACAGAATCTGTAAAGTCCTTTGCTCTACTGCCACTATTAAAGCTACTGGCTATGTCTTGTTCAACCACTGTATATTTTGTCCGAGCACGCCTTGATTCACGTACATAGGGATGTTTAGAGAAGCCATCGCTAGTGCCCATAATATCCTGTCGCAAAGCTAATTCCGGATATCCTTTACCGCCGTCATCGCGTGGTGCTTCTGTCTGCAACCAATACAAGAAGCCCAGGCTAACTAGCTTACCCAAGGCAAGGTACTCGGCTTGGGTTTGAGCGGGCTGGTCAATAATATTGTGCGCACGCACGTCATTGCCTGACCAATTGATCATAGCTATATCATTGGCATAATCACCATCAGGAAAATAGCTTTTATCAATCAGTCGTCTGTATGTCCAGAAGGGCAGCAATTCTTGTTTGCCTTCAGCGGTATCTCTAGATGACTCGACAAACATTTTATAACCGTCAAAAGAAAACTGGCTAGACTGCAGCAGGTTATCGTATAAGGGCGGCTTATCTATTGTATGGTTTTCGCCAGGGCGTAACTCAACAGCAAACGGATAAGTAAAGTCTTGCACATTATCGGGATTAGGCGTTGGTGGGGCGTGCGGCTCGCCTGTCTGCTCTTTGCTTTCTGCGCCTGAGCTATAAGAAGTATTGGAGAGTGCCAGCAAGTCACCAAACTCGGTGGCATCAATAAACAACTTTGCTCGCACACAAATATGTTCTTCGGTATCAAGATTAACCAGATAAACTGATTTTAGAGGCTGGCTATTGTTGACAAGCAAGGGGAAAAAGTTTCTTCTTGCCTTTAACCGAAAAGGCTTATGCCTGTATAGTATCTTTAATGACGAACTAGCTAAGGCGGGAGACAAGATAATGTCTATCTCAGAAAGTGCTATTTTTGGTTCAAAAGCCAATCTGCTCACCCAACAATTACCGGGGTTAAGATGTCTTTCATTGCTGATCGGCAAATATATTTGCTCTTTGTCCGGCTTATTGGCTAATTTATGATGGCTTTTGTAATTATTGCGTATAGCATGGCGTAGTTTTTGATAGTTATCCGTACATCCGCTACTCTCAACTAAATAATTTTCATCAAGAGCTGATACACCTTGAGCAGTAGCCTGCCCCCCTAACCAATCGGTTTCTTCAGATAAAACAACGCGAAGGCTTTTTTTTGCATTTTGCTTTTGATCCAATTGCCAGACTTTTAAAGCAGCTGCCACTCCACCCAAGCCACCGCCAGCTATAAAGATGTCACAGTGGATGGTTTTATATGGTTTGCCAAATTCAATTGTTTTAATTGCTGCGTTTGGATTAATGGTGTTTACTGAAGCAATATCAACTAATTGAATACTGTTATTTTCGCTTTGCTTTTTAATGCTCATTGATTTTTTTTGCTTGGTATTTAACCAGTCTTGTGTCTGAGCTTTAAGTGCAGGACAAAGTACAAAAATAATAAGCACATAACTCAGGCAATTCCAGCCGACAATAAATCTTCTCACGATATCTTATATACTACTTTCTATTGCGACCGTTCTTATAGTAATAAGCTCTCATAGTAATAAAAAATGAGTGAAAGTCAATCAAATAGCAAATTGTGGTGCGGAACAATACCAATACCAGAAGCAATAGAAAGAGCGAAAAACATCAAACTATTGTTGATGGATGTAGATGGCGTTTTAACTGATGGCAAAAGTTATTATTTGCCTGAGCCTGCTGGCGGTGCTTATGAAAGTAAGGGTTTTGACTGCCACGACGGATTAGCTTTTCACTTGTTAAATGATGCCAGTATTGCTACCGGTTTTATCAGTGGCAGAAAATCGCAGGCTGTTGACGTACGGGCGGCAAATATGAATGTAAAATATGTGCGTCAAGGAAATTTGCAAAAAGAAAAAAACTACCAAGATATTCTGCAATTGTCGGGTGTAAGCGATAATCAAGTGGCCTATATTGGTGATGATTTCCCGGATGTGATCTTGCTCAAAAGAGTAGGTTTGGCCTGTGTTGTTGCTAATGCCAGAAGTGAAGTAAAAAACTATGCGCAGTTCATTACTCAAGCACCTGGTGGTCAAGGTGCTATGCGCGAAGTAAGTGAATTGATCTTGAAAGCACAGAATAAATGGCAAGCTGCTATTGAAAAATATGGACTAGCTAAATAAGCTGTCTAGTTAAAGGATGATGATAAAGACACGGCATTAGATTTCTGACTTATTGCCGTTTTAAGCATTTGGGTGGTCTATCCAGTCATTCCTTTGCTTTATTCTCTATAAAATATTACTAATAGTCCGCCACTTATCTTGCAAGCAGAGAGAACCTTATTGTTTGCATTGTGCAATGCTATTAAATTGTTTACTATTTCTAATTTTTTGCTTTCATGGTCAAACTTAGAAGCATTAATTACAGTTTGGACAAGCTAAAAAGAGTTACACTGCAATAGGATGCCTACGATTAAGGGCATACTTTTAGTAAATATCAGCCGATTTAGCTGTCAGAACAATGTCGAATAATGGATCTATAGAACCAAGTAAAACCGGTGCCGCTTACCCAGGACGCTACTGGCACAGCGTACAAGTCCCCGCTGTACAAATGGTGGGAGCAGCAAGCGGCAGCCCTAGTGCTGAAGAGACGGTGCCAGCTATTTATTGTGATCTATGCCCACGTGCTTGTGTTTTAAAAGACGGTGACCGCGGTTTTTGCTTTGTGCGCAAAAACGAAGGCGGTCAAATGATCCTAACTACATATGGCTCAAGCACTGGCTTTTGTATAGATCCGATCGAGAAAAAACCTTTAAATCATTTTTTACCTGGCACCAGTGTGCTATCTTTTGGCACTGCGGGTTGCAACTTGGGCTGCCAATTTTGTCAGAACTGGTCGATAAGCAAATCTCGTGAAATAGAAATTTTAAGTGAGAAAGCCAGCCCGGAAGACATTGCGCAAGCGGCAAAAAAACACGGCTGTAGCAGTGTTGCTTTTACTTACAATGACCCGGTAATCTGGGCAGAATATGCTATAGACACAGCCAAAGCTTGCCACCAATTGGGTTTAAAAACAGTAGCAGTTACCGCTGGTTACATAACTCCTCAAGCACGCCCTGAATTTTATTCGGTTATGGACGCGGCCAATGTTGATTTAAAAGGCTTTACTGAAGAGTTTTACAAGAAGCTCACCTTGTCTCATCTTGAGCCGGTGCTGGATACTTTGCGCTGGTTAAAGCATGAAAGTAATGTTTGGTTTGAGATTACTAATTTAGTTATTCCAGATGCTAATGATAATGCCGACGACATGGAACGCATGTGCTATTGGATTTTAGACAATCTAGGTGATGAAGTGCCTGTTCATTTTACTGCTTTCCACCCAGATTTTAGATTGAACGATCGCGGTCCTACTCCAGCCGATACTTTGATAAAAGCTAGACAACAAGCTCTTAAAGCCGGATTAAAGTATGTCTATACAGGCAATGTAAATGATAAAAGTGGTGGCAGCACTTATTGTCCACATTGCCAGACTGGCCTGATTGAAAGAGACTGGTACGAAATAGGCAAATACAATCTTAAAGGCAATAAGTGCGGCCAATGCGGACAGCTTATACCTGGCTTATTTTCAGAAAAAAGTGTTCCCGGAAATTGGGGACGGAAAAGAGTGCCAGTTGATTTAAGTCATTCTTGAGCTTTACATCTATACATTTATACATTCTACTGGGCGGCTCCGCCGTCTCAGTCGCTTCTTTCATTTTGATTCCTTTTTTCAACTTCACGCTAGCTGCGCTAGCTTTTAATTTGCGTTTTTTCTATTAGCTATCGAAAATCTCTTTAATATCTAAAGCAAAAGCCGACTAAGAACCGCCAACCAACCGACACTCAGCACATATGTCATCACTGGTCAATTTTACATTTTGAACATATCCACTTGATTGAGCTTATTCACTAATGACAGTGTTAGGTGTGTTCGAAAACATAGTTTTTGATAGGAGATTTTTACGCGTTGAAAGTTTGATCGCCGGTCTGTCTTTTTTCCGTTCGATGACAGCTAGAAACGTTTCTAGCTGGCTTGAGCAAGATCACTTCGACAGGGAACAACAATGAACGGTCCTATTTTTTTCTCTCTGGACGGAGTCCAGCACAGCCTTACCGATGGAGACGTTCTCGGCTGTATCGACCACGGTGGCACTGGTGGCGACGGTATCATTGGTACCTTCATCCCCGCGAGGAACGGGGTTGAGGTGCAGTACCGCGAAAAGTTCGGAGCGACAGTTGCTCCACCACAAGTGCTCGTTGAATTGGTCGAAAACAGCCACCTCAATCCAACACGCGTTATTTACGGTGTGGCAGCAGCGGTGAAGAAAAACCGCTCCGCAGCCTCGGACAACATGCTCTACGATGTCGACGGGAATGAACTGGGCCGCTCGTTGCCCTCAAGACCCCGGCTCAGGGTTCGCAATGACTACGGCTTGGTGACAGAACGCTTCACCCAGCCGGTCGCCGTGCGCCAGACATTCGTTCTGCAGCCAGGAAAGAGCCGCGAGCGCATTGAGGTCATCACGGCCGCGGGAGCGGGCAGTGGACTGGGAACCGGCCGCCTTCGCTTGCTGGAAGGAGGTGGTCACGTTGTTGATGAGATCGAGGGCAGCCATGGTCGACTGGCCGTTCGCTTCGATCCGGACGCGGCAATCAACCAGTTGGAGCTGCTGCCCTGGTGGCACGAGCACTATGGTCCCCCCAATTGGGACAGGGTGCTTTGCGCCGGCGGGCTGCTCAAGCTGCTGGACTTCGTGGTGGAAACGGGCGGCTACACTCTTCCCACCGACCTCGAGCGACTGGTCAAAGGGGAGATGACCGACACCAAAGCGCACCAAGCCCGCTTGCTGATGACGGGCTACGCATTGGCTGGTTCCGACACTGTCTGTGCAGCAACCATTATCCTCTTCCTGGATCTGCTTGGGGGCTTCCTGCAAAATGCCGCTTGCCTGCATGGTCTCAGAGAGGACAATTACCGCATCGCCCTGCTCGGAGGCGTGCTCACTGGCTGGCTCAAGAACAAGCAGTTCTGGCCCCAATTCGGCAGGTACCTCCTGAGCAGCTTCTGCTCGACGGTGGAACCGGTCGACAAAAAATGGCTGGCGGGTCTGTCAATTACCATCGTCAAAGAGCACCGATTGTTCGCTCTTCACGGAGCGACCATTGCAGCTGCTTGCCTGGCGGCATAAGAATCTTACTGCCGGGCATGCGGGAACAAGCAGTGACTCAGTCAGCCCCCGGCGGATATCCGGCAATCCAGCCGCCGGGGGCTATTACCAACTAGAGCGTCAGAGCTCTAACAGGAGGCTAGCATGCCCCGCGTCAAGACAAAGAAAGTTCAATTCAGCACTACCAGTGAGCTGTTTTGGCTGAGAGCTCTGCTCCCAACCGAAACTGACTTTGACAGAGACCTTGAACAAGAAACATGGTGCCGCTTGCACCCGGACCTGCCCGATAAATACGGGCTTCTGTTTCTGGTTCGCAAGATCGAAAAGCCACTAAAAGCAAAAGCTCCTTATCTGGTTACCGTTGGGGGAATCCGGGTCATCAACACGCTGGTGGTGGACAATGACTCTAAATCCCGTATCGACGTGGACAACGGCATTGATCCCGACACCATCAAGGAGTTCGATTGCTCAACTGACGAGAATGAGCAAAACGGAAACACGCTCTATCTTGTCAGGCGCATTGATCAGAAGCAAGATCAATGCCGGGTGCAAATTGAGCTCCAAGTCGGTGATTGGTTCGAATTCCAATTTGACTACCTGGAGGGCGAATCCTGGGGCGGACATGTAGAGCTTGTTGAGGTCGACACGATACCAGCTCTTGGAGACGAACCGGCTCACCTGGCCGCCCGATTTGAAGTGAGCTTTGATATTCTGTACCACGAAGAAGAGGGTGATGAGGATGAGGAAGAGGAGCAGTGAGGCTTGCCATCGCACCTGCGAAAGAAAAGAGAGAACCTCTTATGAGAGAAAAAGTCTCTCTTTTCTTTTGCTTTTTGAGCTAAGTGGCCGTATATAAGTACGGCTATTCACGCGAGCCGCGCTAGATCTAAATGAAAATTCATTTTGATCAATTGAATTATAAATATCAAATAAAGGCGAAATCAACAAATATTGCCAAACTATTGGCTAACAAAGGTTTAGGGCGGGCTAAATAGAACTTGCATTTACTACCAAAAGAGTAGCACTATAGATCAATACTTCTTTGTTTCATCAGGAGATCGTACCCATAATTCAGTAGGCGCCATAGCTTGATTTTGATGTATCCCCATTGCGCTCTGCGATGGAATACATAGATGCAAACGCCTCGGGTCCTAGCTTCTATCAAGCAAGTCTGGAATACCGATAGCGTCTGACTGTAACTACATGAAGTACTACCAAGTCCTTTCTTCCGGAGCACACGACAATGGCATCCTCATCCTCGATCGGAACCACTGGCTCAGCGACGGCCCCGACTTCGCCCCAAGACGAATCGTCAAAGAGTGTCAAGCAATTCGACGTCGATTTCGGCAAGTTGTGCGTGGCGATCGAAGCACAACTGAAAGGTCCAGCGAATGCTTTCGACCTCGAGCGAATCTTGCCCAAGGTGGGGCAAATCCGGAAGGATATCCGCAATCTCCGGGACCTCGCCCAGGTTTGCAGGGACAAGGGAAAGTTGAAGGGACAGGTCGAAACTGCTCTTGAACGGTGGAAGTCCCTAGACTGCTACACCAAGGGTTTGCAGAAGTCGACCATCTTCACCACCCTGTTCAAAGCCGCTCGCGACAGCTTCGTGGGAGTCCTGCAAACGATGGTGTACGACAAGATGGAGTCGGGGGACAAGAAGTACCTACGAACCTTCTTCCCCACTCCCGAGTACAAGCCGGATGTGGACGGGCCTGAGGCGAAGAAGTAAACAGATATCGGCGGAACGACGCCTGGGACCCTCGCTAGCCAGCGACCCCAGGCGTTTTTTCATTTCTATTTTTATTTCTACTGTCCTTCAAAAAGGGTGAATTCCAACTGCAGGGGAAGTTCAAACTCCCAAAACAAACACAGCCGAAAAAATATCAAAGAATGAAAATCCTTTGATATTTCGGTAATATTCTTTTGTAATGTCAAGCCTTACGAACGCCGTTTCCGGGCAGCTTCGGCTTTTCTTTTTCTTTTTACGCTAGGTTTTTCGTAGCGTTCACGTCTTTTTATTTCAGACAAAATTCCTGCTTTTTGAATCTTTTTCTTGAAACGCTTCAAAGCGCCTTCAATACTTTCTCCTTCAGCAACTCTAACCTCTGACAATTAATATCACCCCTGTTTTACAACCAAATCGGTCAAACGAAAATATCGACAATATATATTCAAACTAGCATATTATCACGCCGTTTAGGTCTGACAAGCATTAACAGTAAAAAACGAAATAGAACGAGACTATTCTAACTTTGTTTTCCCTTTGTTTCCTTGCACATAACCGTCGTCCAAAAGCTTTTTGTCGGCTGGCAATGGAATTTCGACAGTATTAATATTCTTACCAAACCTCTCCATAGCACGTACAAAAATTGGAAATTGGAAATGGTATCGCTTGTCATAAGTAATAGCTACCGGCGCAAATTTATTGCCGCCATTAAGCAAGTAATTCAAAGTATCTATACCCGGCAGTCCCATTAAATCGCAGCCAGCGGCGATAAATAGTACTGCAATCGCAAAATAAATAGGTCCCATAATAAAATGAACCCACAGCCCTTGAGCTTCTCGAATAAGGGTGCGCTTGGGGGGAGGATCGTCCCTATTCACTGGTCTTTTTTTTCCTACAACCGGGCTGGGCGGCGGCGGAGTATGAATTAAAACCAGCGAAATTATACTAAGTGGTAAAAATCCTGCCCAATAGTTAATCTTGCCAGACACGCAAGCACGATAACAACGGTAGGCAAAAGAAATACCCAGTAGCGTAACAATGATTCCAATTATTAGAGAGATAGACATTTTTTACATTAGTAATTAAGTGGCTTCACCATCCACTACATACCCATTATACGGAAATTTGTCCAAATAGTAGTGTAATTCGTCACAAATAAGGCTAGACGATTGTTCCAAGTACAGGGGCCCTTTAAAATGGTGCCGGTAAGGGAGATTGTCCTAGATTGAATAAGAAGATTCCGCGCAGCTATTGTGAGCAAATTACTAGCCAATCATTAGATAAGCAAGTCCGTCTTTGCGGCTGGGTGCACGTCCGGCGAGATTTAGGCGGATTGGTCTTTATTGAATTGCGTGACCATACCGGACGTGTGCAATTAGCCGCTGATCCCAAGCGAAACCCAGCCGTGCATGAAGTTTTTCTTTCTTTGCGTTCAGAATATGTTATTGCCGCCCAAGGGGTGGTGCAGAAACGTCCTGCCGATAGCAGCAATGCAAATTTAAAAACAGGTGAGTTTGAGATTTATCCAGAAACCGTTGAATTACTAAATACTTGCCAGAACTTGCCATTTCAACTAGATGAAGCGCCTCAAGTGGATGAGTCTTTTAGGCTTAAATATCGCTATTTGGATTTAAGAAGACCGGAAATGCAGGCTAATTTTCGACTTAGACATAAAGTCATTTCAACTATTCGTGAACACTTAAATGCTCAAAATTTCACTGAGATCGAAACACCAATTTTAACTAAAGCCACTCCAGAAGGGGCACGAGACTTTCTTGTACCAAGCAGACTAAATGCCGGACTATGGTATGCCTTGCCCCAATCGCCGCAGCTTTTTAAGCAAACACTGATGATAAGCGGCTTTGATCGATATTATCAAATTGCTCGCTGTTTTAGAGATGAAGATTTGCGTGCCGATAGACAGCCTGAATTTACACAGATAGACATAGAAATGTCTTTTATCGACGAAGAAGACATTTTGTCTACTACCGAAGTTTGGCTCAGTGCTGCCTTTAAATGCGGTGGTGTTGATATTCCCACGCCCCTACCAAGGCATACTTTTAAGGATGTTATGGATCGCTTTGGCTCCGACAAGCCAGATATGCGCTTTGATTTAGAAATAAAGGACTTAACTAAATTGGCAGCAAAATGTCAGTTTAAAGTCTTCCAAGACGTGGCTGCCAGCGGTGGTTTTGTGCGAGCCATTAATTTGCCTGGCAAAGCAAATGATGTTTCCAGACGAACTTTGGATGAATGGCGCGATTTTGTAAAATTGTCTGGTGCACAAGGGCTTATGTGGGTAGCTTATGGGCAAGATGCTGATAGCAAGCCACAAATAAGATCGGCCGGACTAGACAAGCATTTAAGTGCTGAAGAAATGTCTGAATTACAAACCTTAGCAGGAGCAAAAACTGGCGACTTAGTTTTAATTGTTGCCGGTACATATGCGGTGGTATGTCAAGCATTAGGCCGATTGAGGCTGAAAGTAGCGGAAGAGCTCAATTTAATTGACCATACTAAAAACAAAATGTTTTGGGTGCTTGATTTTCCTATGTTTGAATACGATAAAGAAGAAAAAAAATATGTAGCAATGCACCATCCTTTTACAGCACCGCGTCCTGAAGATTTGCCTCTGTTAGAAACCGAGCCAGACAAAGTGAGAGCACGTGCCTATGATGTGGTTTTTAACGGCGTAGAATTGGGCAGTGGTTCTATCCGTATACATGATCAAGAAACACAATCACGCGTATTTAGCAGAATTGGTATTGACCAGCAAGCAGCAAAAGAAAAATTTGGTTTTTTATTAGAAGCCCTATCTACCGGTGCCCCACCTCATGGTGGCATTGCTTTAGGTATAGATCGCATTGTTATGCTTTTAGCCGGCGCCAAGTCTATTCGTGATGTTATTGCTTTTCCAAAAACACAATCAGGCACTTGTTTATTGACTGATGCACCATCTAAGGTATCACCACAACAATTGGCTGAGCTTAAAGTAGCCAGCTTAGTGAAAGAAAAAGACACCCCTGACAAAAAATAGAACAGTTTTGTTATTTTTAGATGCCAATCTAAACAAAACTTACTTAGCGAAACTTAGCGTTAATATCAAATGACTTTTTATTTTAGAAATCTCATAAAAAATGATTTATTTCAAGCCATCATTGGTATTGAGCAAGATTGAAACCGGTACGAATTATCTTGATTTTGCTGCATTAAATGTGGCAAGGTTAATTACCTACATTCACTCCAAAGAAAATCTTCCAAGAACCAGCCAGACTAAAAATACTAAGAACATATTTCAACTGCTCTTAGCAGTCTGAAAAAATGGCTCTAGTGTCTGGCTTCGCTTGCACATTAACGACTCTCACGGCCAGTCTGCTTCGATGACACCGATTGTGTATCGGTGGGCGCACAATTGACAAAGTCCAAAGGAGAAAGTCCATGCCTTTTCTGTCTACTGCTTCAGGCTCCCGTGCAGTTGGTTACGGACACATCATTGACCAAGAGCTCCCGCAGGAGGCGTTGACAGCTGTGGCGGCTCTGTGTGAGCTGATCAATAATGGCAAGAGTGACCCTGATTTTCGCGGGCAGCTTAAGACCGCCTTGGAAGAATTGGAAAGGATTCGCCAGGTGGTGAAACATTTTACTCTACGTTACCGAAGACGGGGGTACCTCGAAGGGCTTGCGGTGCGCCATCAAGACGCCAGTTTCCAACCCATTACCTATGAGCCGTCTGGCCTTGCTTACGGACGCTGGCTTACAGAGCTGCCGCCCGAGGTGTTCCCAGAATTTGATGACGATACGCTCGATTGGCTGGCGAATATCCTGTGCATCAGCGATGCAGAATACACTAAGCGCGTTAATAGCTACACGCTTCTCATGAAGCGAGTAGTCGATGGGCAGCGCCCCGGTAAGTCCCCAAATCGCCGCTCCTGAATTAGGCGGGCAATTCGACAAACCCAGTGGTGATGATCAGACTCAGCTAAAACGAAAATCTTGAAAAATTGTCCGAGGCGATGGCGAAATCTTTGATTGAGCTGCCGCTTTCGGAGATTTTTCTTTTTCATGGAGTCCTGCTTTGGACATTATACGTCTGAAGGAGACTTAACTAAAAATTACTGTCTTTTAAAAAGGGGGAACTCCATTCCCCCTAAACAGCGAGTTTAGCATTTAGTACAAAAAGAAAAAGAGAAAAGCGAGGAAGCCAGCCGTCCTTGACTGAATCCTCGCTTTGCCCTCGATTAGAACAGGTCCGGCCGCTCGACTTACTGCGCCTCGGGGTCCAGGCCGGTCAGTCTACGCATGCCTTGGGCAGCAATCTGCTGCATGCGCTGCTTGATGCTCTGCCACTGCTCCTGCAAACTGGTCAGGTCCGCAGCGGCTTTGGTATCGAAGCTGAGATCGGCAGCCTTGAAGATCTCCTCCGCCTTCTCCTTGGCGGCCCTGGTCAGCTCATCCAGCGTGGCGACAATAGGCTCCAACCACTCCGGGTCGTTGAGGGCGGCTTGCATCGCGGCATCATTGCTGACGTTCTTGACGGCCGACTCCAGGACAAACGAGTAGCCTGGAAGTAGAGAAAGATCCATATGGCGTCCATGCCACCCCTTCTGACATTCTTGATCTTCTGAATCGTGTCCTTGAGCAATTTGTAACCACTGATG